>JAYVGV010000001.1:0-15379 GCA_043771825.1 Candidatus Altimarinota bacterium
ACGCCTTGCCATAGCGAAAATATTTCTCAAGAATCCAGAAATAATCCTTCTCGATGAGCCAACTTCGGCACTCGATTCTTTCTCTGAAGAGAAGATCACCGTAGCACTCGATGAGCTCTTCGTCGGGCGTACCGTCATCATCGTAGCACATAGGCTCCAGACGGTGAAACGTGCTGATGACATCATCGTGATCGAGTGAGGTGATGTAGTCGAACGGTGAGATCATGGTGAACTGGTTGCAAAGTGAGGAATATACTATAGGATGCTCGAGCTTCAGAGTGGGTTTTAAGCATTTTTCGCAAAAACTTGCTTTTTCAGGTAATTCTATATACTTTTTCTACTAATATTTTTTTATCTATATTTTCTATGGCAGAGCGTTCACTTATCATACTCAAACCTGATACTATCCACCGTGGCCTTATCGGTCAGGTACTCTCTCGCATCGAAGCTCGCGGACTCAAGATCGTCGCTATGAAGATGGCGAAAGTCTCTCAAGCAAAACTCGATGAGCATTATGGACACCTTACGAGCAAGCCTTTCTATCCTGAGATTGTCGCTTATATGACTATGGGTCCCGTAGTATTCCTGATCGTAGAATGAGACAACGCTATCGGTGGTATGCGCCAACTTTGTGGTGCGACTGATCCAGCTCAAGCTGATATGGGAACAGTACGTGCTGACTTCGCTCTCACTATCAGGTACAATCTCATCCATGCATCAGATAGTATAGAAAATGCTACTGCAGAAATCGCTCGATTCTTCGAAGAAAGTGAAATCTGTGGATATGAGAGAAAGGCGATATAATCAATGCGTTCCTCCAACAATTATTCCATCTCTCTTTTCTGTGTCCTCGCAGACCCCAGAGAAACTCGAAGAGTCGATACCTATTTATCGACTCTCTTTCCCGAGAAATCGCGTAGCTATATCCAAAAGATGATCGAGGAAGGGAAGATATCTTGCAATGATACGACATTTAATAAGAATAAAAAAATATACCGAGGTGACATCATACGCATAGAGTGGAAAGTAGAAGATATGACTCTCGAAGCAGAAGATATACCGCTCGATATCGTATTCGAGAATGATGATTTCGCGATCATCAATAAAGATGCTGGAATCAATACTCATCCTACCCCATGAGAAGGGTGAAGAAAGTGAACTCTTGTGAATGCCCTCCTACATCACTTCAAAACTCTCTGAGTCCGCAGTGATAATAGCGAATATACGAATCCATCAATTATCAACTGAGTCGAACGTCCAGGCATCGTACACCGCCTCGATAAAGATACGAGCGGACTTATAATCATCGCCAAGAATGATAAATCGATGCATGCTCTCCAGCTCAAAATCGCAAAACGAACTATAGAAAAGATATATCTCGCTCTCGTACTTGGAAAAATGAAAGATCAAGAAGGATATATTGAGTCATTCATCGGACGAGATCCCTATGATCGTAAGAAAATGACGGTACAAGATCCACTGAATCCAAAAATAGCTAAAACGAAATTTATCAATAAGTGATATTACGCTAATAAATACACCCTTCTCGAGGTAAATCTCCTCACAGGTCGTACACACCAAATCCGAGTACATCTCGCTTCGATAGGATATCCGATCCTCGGGGATACAAAATACGGAAACGAGAAAATGAATAAAGAAGCAGTAGAAGCATATGGACTCACCCGTCAATGGCTCCATGCATGGAGACTCAAGTTCACGCTTTTTGGACAAGATTTCTCATTCGAATGAGCACTCAAAGAAGACTTAAGAAAATGTATTGAGTAAAAGTTTCTTTTTTCTCATTTTTGTTTATACTTATAGCTGAATAAGAACCATTTTTTCCATATGAACATTCGCCAAAAACGCCTTGCTGATGCACTCCGTAACTATGCAGGACAAGATATACTTGCATTCGAACAACTCCGTCCTCATCCATTCGGCATGATCAGCGTCATCGATGCAACCGTCAGTGATGACTATGAATATGCGGATATATCTGTATCTTCCCAATTCGAGGAAAAAGATCTTCCTCATTTTCTTGCTCCTTGTGTCGAGCATATCAGAAAGCGAATAGGCAAAGATTTCTCCCTTCGAAAAATCCCCTATATACGACTCCGTATAGGAAAAAATCAAAGATCAACTGCAGATATCCTCTCTCTCATACAATCTCTCGATAATCAATATGGTCTCTCTCGCGAAAATCCGCAATCTCATCAAAGCATATAAAAATCGGAAATTTCGTACGTCTACACAAAAAGAAAAGAGTCAGAAATATCTATTTCGAGACCGTCTCCCAGAAACTACGAGAGGAAAGTGGAATATTTTTCGAAAGAACGGTGAAAGGCTTTCTCCATTTTCTCGGTTTCTCCAAGATAAAATCCAGATAACCCGTGATGTCACATCAAGCCAAGAATACTATCTGAAATATATAGGACTATTTCTTATCAGTACTTGTATCTATATCGTCGTATATTCTCCATATTTTCTCATCAGTCCTTCGAAAATACTCATAGAAGGACTCGATGAGGGTATAGATACATCCATAGCGTATAGAAGTGTCGAGGATATCTATGGCAAAAATATATTTTTCCTCGATGAAAAAGAAGTAGCCGATTCACTCAAGAAATACCAAAAAAATATCTCCCTCATACGTATAGATCGCCTCTATCCCAACAATATAAAAATACTCCTTTCAGGCTATCCTATCATATTCGATATGACGATACCTACCGTCTATGATAAGAAGTGGTGAATGACCGAAAATGGTGTCCTCGTACCGAAAGATCACCTCGAAAAAATCCCAAAATATAAGCTCATCTATATAGATGCGAGCCTGAATAGCGATATCTTACTCGATTATCGTGAGCTTATCTCTGAATCTGAGGCGCAAATAATCAAAAGAACTATCGATCTCTTCTCGGAAACTTGGGCAGATCTCTCTATAGAAAATATCGTCTACCTCAAGCGGGAAAATGAACTCCATATCATTCTCAAAAATAAAGTGCGTATTCTCTTCACACTTCAGGATTTTACGAGAAAATCTTGAGAAGCCCAAAACTATAATCACCTACGTACACAGCTCCTGGGTCTTAAAAGATATATAAAATCATACCGTCAAGATATCATCGCAGGAAAGTATATTTATATAGATGCACGAATCCCTGGGAAGATATTTTCCTGTAAAGAAAAAGAGCTCTGCACCAAAAATCTCTCGACTATCTATCCCGAAATAAATCCTGAGTATGCAGTCAAATAAATGGAGCCCCGTCATACAAACTATCTACAATCTTTATTGAGGTAAGAGAATCGAGCTTAATTATGAGACCAATTTTCAGCTTCTTTGTGCTGTCATACTCTCAGCTCAGACGACCGATAAGCAAGTCAACAAGGTAACTCCTCCATTTTTCGAAAAAGTACGAGAAGCACAAGATGTCATGAATCTATCGCAAGAAACAATAGAAAATGATCTCAAATATGTAAACTTCTTCCGTAATAAATCTCGCTTCATAAAAGAAACTGGAACTATACTCGCAGAGAGCTACCATGGCATCCTCCCAAATGACTTGAGTCTCATTCAGACATTTCCTGGTATCGGTATAAAAACAGCAAAAGTCGTACTCTCCATACTCTATGCTATGCCTTATGTCTGAGTCGACACCCATATACATAGAGTCATGAATCGTCTCGGTATAGTCAAGACGAAGATCCCCAATGAGACAGATGCTGCCATAGAGCGAATATTCTCTGTAGAAGAAAAGCGGATTCTCCATCATCCATTTGTACTCTTTGGGAGATATCACTGTATCGCTCGAAAGCCAAAATGCGAGACATGCCCCCTCCAAAAAAAATGCGCCTATTATAAGACGCATTTTCAGAGAAAATAAGATTTTTAGACATCTATATTTTCGATCTCTTCACTCGCACTGTTCATCGTATCTTCGAATCTACTATAATTCGTACGATATACTTGTTCCTCGTATCGTCTTTTTTGTTGTTCAAATATTCGAAGTATATACTCACGAGTTGCTGCGAGACGAGAATCATTTGGAGCTTGTATGAGTTCTATTTTTCCTATTCCATAGTCATAGAGAGCGACTGGGTCATCACTCCAAGATGCTTCTTGGATGAAGAGTCGAGCAATCTGACGAAGGATCATAGGTCATTCGTATTCATCGAGGATGACAGAATCAAGTGAGTCGATTATTGTACTTGCTACTGCTTGTTGTTGGGTATTGGATTCAGAAGAGTCACTTTCTTCAGATACTACAGGTGAAGAACCCATATATCGATTTGTGAGGAAGAGCTGTCCGAGGAGTCCACTTGGATCTTGCATCACGAATACTGTCTCCAGTGAAGCTACTGGAGCTGAGTTAAACACAGGATCTTTCACAGGAACGACTGGATTGACTATGGGATTTGTGAGAGCACCTGAATTCACAGCACTCACGATGTTGTAGCTCACACCCGGAGTACTCTGCCCGCCACCTCATGACCCTCCAGAAGATGGAGTCGATGGTGGTGTGATTGATACACTCACAAGTGTCGTGCCCGATATGCTCATAAGCGTATCTTGAATTCTAAACGACAGAGTGCCCGTCTTACTGAAGCTGACTGCATTGACGAATGTCTTGGTACCACTATCAGGGAGAGTAAATGCTATAGGGCTTCCTGATGCAGGTAGTGTAGCGCCCGTATCTGTAGAAGAGGAGAATACTATAGAGCCCGTATATCAGAGGATCGTGACATTCGAACTATCTTTTGCTTGTACAGTGATACTGAAAGCTTGTCCAGAATATGCTGTAGACGGAGATGTGATAGAGAAATGATCAAGCACTTGAGGTACGATCACTCCATTGCTAATAATAGTGATATTCACTGTTGTTGCAGGACTCGTAGCACTTCAATCAAAAGCCGTGAATGTGAAGCTATCTGGGCCTATATATCAAAGTGCTGGAAGATAGGTGAATACTCCTGTAGACGAAAGTGTGAGAAGCCCGTTTATAGGCAGAGTTGCTGTAGTAAATGAAAGTCCTACTGACTCAATATCTGAAGCCGTAAGTAAGCTTGTATAGAAATAGCCACTACTTGCCATGCTATTTCCTGTAGATGTAAAGCTGAGAGTATTCGCAACAGGAATATCATTTACACTATTGATCATGATATTTACCATGACTCCTGATGAGGAGAGTATTCCATCAGAAACATGAAATACAAATGAGTCACTTCAAAAATAATTCGTAGCAGGAGTATAAATGAATACTCATGTGCCAGAAACTGATAGTGTACCCTGTGCAGGTAGAGTATCGATAATATAGGTAAGCGTACTTCCTTGTGGATCAGTACCCGTGAGAGCACCTGAGAGGATTATGTCTTCATTTATACTGAAGCTTCCAGAATTTGCTGTCGGTGCAGTATTTGTAGACGTGACATTGAGTGTGACTGTAGCTATATTGGAAGTGAGATTCAATTCATCAATGAGCTGATAACTAAAACTATCTCATCCTATGTATCCTGTATTTGGAGTATAGTCAAATCATGTTCCCGAGATACTGATGACTCCATTTGAGGGATTTATATAACCTGTAAATGTGAGTACTGTAGAATCAACATCATTATCATTACTTCTGACTGGTATATAGAGTGTCGTATCTTGATTGAGAGTATAATTATCATTGATTGCTATCGGAGCATCTCCAACGGAATTGATCGTAAGAGAGACTGTCGCTGGAGCAGAGGAAATCGCTCCATCATTTGCCCTAAAATCAAATGAGTCACTTCAAAAATAATTAGAATTTGGAGTATATGTAAATGAGCCATTTGCAAAAAGAACGAGAGTTCAGTTCGTAGGAAGCACTGATGCTGTATATGTAAGCATATCACCCTCATTATCAGATCATGTAAGAGTCCTTGAAAGGAGAGTATCTTCATTGAAGGTATATCCTGTTCCCGTCACATTTGGAGGAGTATTGGCTATAGTGACACTCACTGTGACTACGCCACTATTGGAGAGGGCACCACTCTGGTCTGTCATCCGATAGGAGAATACTTCTGTTCCACTAAATCCTAAGTTTGGCGTATATCGAAGTTGATTCGAGTTGATCAATAGAGTACCATTTGCAGGAGCAGAAAAACTCACGATAGTGAATATCTGAATCTCATACGGAGTATCTACATCAGTATCATTCGCAAGGACATTGATCATAAGTGGTATTCCCGCGATGGCACTACCTGTATTATTGATTGCTACTGGTACATCATTTACGCAACCTACTTGGATCGTATGATTGACGGGGTCTGCATAGCTTCAGAGTTGATCTGCGGCACGAAAACTAAAATCATCAGTTCAGCAATAATTTGCATTTGGAAAATACTGAAAACTTCCAGATGAGTCTATATTGACTGTTCCATTAAGAGTCATGTTTCCTCCGAATGCCTCGAAAAAGATAGAATCACCAGGATTAAGGTCGACTCCACTGAGAGTTCCATTAATTTGAGGAGAATCTTCCGATCCTGTGGTAGTTGTAGGATAAATATTTGGCGCTGTATTGGTCGTTGTTACCTGTAGACTACATTGCTTTGGTCATATATCATTGATTGTATTGAGGGAGATAGTTGTCACAGTATCATAGGGTGGGATAAATGTGATACTTCATGAAGCAGATACTATCTCATTAGCAGAACCAGTATAAGTAGCATAGTTGAGAATTTGAGAATCCGAGTTAGTCGTCGTCCAATCGACGGTAACTGGCTGTCCCGTAGGTGATGAACCAGCAGAAATATTGAGAGTACAAGCAGGAGTATTGAGTACATTTGGACTATTATTCCAAAGGACAAATCGAGTCATATATGCTGGTACAGATATCGGCCATCCTATAGGCACATTGACTCCATCGACATAGGCAAAACATGGAACCCCTCCTGGACAAGCTGGATCATACGGCGCAGATCCTGTATTCGAAAATATAAGCACTTCGTTAACATTCGTATTCTTTACTACTGCATTCATTCGACGTATACTCAGACTATCTATCTCATAGTTCACGCTCTGATTCGAAGTCTCGAAGCTCAGGTTTGCATCACTCGCTGTCGTATTCACAGTGATATAAAAAGAGAAGAGTCATCCAGTAGAGCTTGCAAAAGTCTCTGCAATACGATCTGAATATACATTAGCATAGCTTCCTGATTGATGAAGAAATCCTCGGAGATTCACATTTCCTGAAGATGATCGTACATATCAAGATACGAGATATGTCTGTCCTGCGGTGATACTCAGGATAGCGTCATTGGTCGTCCAGATACGATCTGGAGCACCTCATGCTGGGATGATCGTAGCAGAACCCCCGAGATATGATCCTACGGGATTATATGAGAGTGTCGGAGAGAGTCCTGTATCAGCGGATACAGACCATCCTGATGGATCGGTAGTAAAGTCTGGATTTGTCAGAAGATTCGCAGTAGCGAATGATCCTGTATTTGTATAGGGTTTATAGGCGAAATACTCGAATTTGACCACACTCGCATCAAATTGGTTTAGTGTATTTTTGGTATACTCTTTGGTGAATTCTCAGAAGTTCACACTTCGTACATATGAAGTATTGGGTTTGTAGTTTGGGTAGAGCGTATTTCCACTTGGAGTGAGAAAGCTCGCCGCAAGATTGGATCCTGCTACTTCATCCTTCATCTCTATATAAGGATAGTCTGGATTTTTCTGAAGGATAGTGTTTGCTGTAAAAGTATTGGTATATGTACGTCCTGCATTTTCCTGTGTGACAAGCACTGATCGTGCTCGAGAAGTCAAAAGTGTATTGCTAGTTATACTTAGATTATGCGCATCAATAACACGAAGTGCATTTTCTGCATTTACCACACTATTTGAGCTAATATTTGTACCAGCAACATTATATGAAAGTATTCCATAACTTCCTGTTCATGAGATTCCCGAACCGACTCAGGAAATCGTATTTTGTGTAACTGTAGAAGTGACGGTAGCTCATGAAAGAGTTGGATTATTTTTTATAGCAGCACAGAATCCTCAGCCTGTACTGCAGCTGTTCGTGATGACATTTTGTGTTACAGCTGTATCTTGTCCATATATTACAGCATTTTGAGCTATATTAGTGAAAATATTTTGACTTACTGTCACTGGAAGAGTGCCCATAATATTGACTGCATCCTCTGAAATAGTAGAGAAGCTATTTCCTATAATATTTACTTCACTTGCACTCACGCTCATGCCGTATCCACATCCTGAGAAGATATTTGTCGTAACACTAGATCCAGTGGAATTCATGATACTCAGGCATATTCCACTTCCATTGGTGATAGTGTTATTCGTGAGATTGATCATGTTTGATCAGCTGATATTTATAGAACTTCATACTATAGGCATTACAAGTCGCATGCTATCAATATTAATTTTCGAAGAGTTAGTGATATTTATAGCATCGATGCTTGGCTTATTCATAGCACATCATGTACCATAACTATTTACTGTTATTGGCAGTCAAATACCTCCATTTGTATTGTTAATAGTCAATACTTCATTCCAAGTATCCGTACAGATGAATGATACAGTATCACCCTGAAGGAGAGAAGTACTATTCACTTTCGTGACTGTCTGCCATGCAGTAGCCGGAGTGAGTCCATCACTCAGGTCACTTCCCCCAGTAGCGTCTACATAGAATTGAGTAGAATCCGCGAAGGCAAACTGAAGTGTTGGTGCGATATTATTCGTAAGAAAGAGTACGAGTAGTATCTGAGACATAAGGCGGAATTTTGTATTTTGGTATGACATACAAACTTGTATAAAAAAATATGATCTTTTCTATTAGATCATATTTATCAAAATTATGCAAATCTTGAAGTATATTTTATCATGGATCACCTCTATCTCCTATCCAAAATCACTCTCACTGACAGTCGTAAGTCCATACAGGACATAGTCCGAAGGAGTCAAAGTACTACTATCAATATCTGCTTTCTTACAAGCAAGAGCAAAGTATTGCCCTGGAGATGTATCGATATGAACCATATGAGGAAGAATAACTGAGAGGACTCAGAGATTTTGCGAGAGCAACATGAGTCACTCACGACTCGTATCGAGCTCAGCGATATCACGCAGTACTCGTCGATTCTCTGGACGGAAACGATCAGTACGGATATGGATGTCAGGAAGCTTTGAGACATCCTGAATTTCGAGAGCAAATCTCGGATCTTTTAGGCAGAGGAGCGTATTATCGATACATTCGAAAAGACTATTTTCTTTCTTACAAGCAATGCGCCCACTTGATGCTATGACTCGTCACTCATGGTAGAGTGTCACGAATACCGCATCCTTCATGGTCGTATACTGGATAGCTTCAGCTGGGAAGTCAGAAAGTGTGATAATCCGCTGCTCACGAAGGTAGGTATCGAGGGTTTTTCTTACAAGAGCGTGCATAAGATAGGTATTTATTTACGAAAGTTAATAAGTTTTTCTGTAGCTTGTTTTTCTATCTCACGTTCATCGTTTTCTATCTGGGAATATATATTTCCAATAGGATCAAATCATGAGAATTGATACGTCATATAGTATATCCATGAAATAAGAGAAGAGAGCGTTCCTGAAAGTGTATAGGTAAGGATGGTAAGACCCAGAAGGAGAAATAACGCACGAGAAGAAGTCGACTGAGTAAACTGTGTCTGAACAAAAACGACGATACTTGCAGTGATGATGAGCGATATAGTACTGGCATAAAATGTGAGGAGTGCATATCGATACTGAGATATAAGTCCGATAAGGAGAGTGAGAGCAAAATTATTGAGTATCACATGTGCAGAAAAGGCGATCAATATAGTCGGTGTCTCTGTAGAGATGCCTGACATAAGTATATATACAGGAGTGAAGAGGACGTAGAGCGCCGTCGACATCCAAGTAATCTGAGATATAGTCGTACGTCCACGTATATATATATGAGGAAATATATAGCTGATAAGCGTATAGTAGAGGATATTCCCGACTGTCAGGGCAATAAAAGTGATAAATACGAGTAGTAGGGGAGATGCACCACTCTCAAGAGAAAACTTCCCTATAGCAAAGTATGAGAGCAGCATGACGATGACTCATGCGATCACTCCTGTGATAAGGGCTGACAGAAATACCATGAAGAGACCGACAGTATCATATTTCGGTGGACCCAGAAGCTCCTCAGTGGTAAGATTATCGATGTTTTCTGTAATAGTAGACATAGGAGTAGATGATGAGAAATGCTCATATAGAAATAAGTATATCCGCAACATTCAAAATGGCAAAATATTTAACCGCGATAAAGTCTACCACATGTCAGACGAAAATACGCTCATATGCATGAGAGATCGCTCCAGAAAATATAGCGACATATGCCGTATCGAGAAGTCGAGAGTCTTTCGGATACTCTTCTCGAACATAAAAATATAGAAGCCACAAAAGTATAAAGATCGTGATGATTTTCAAAGGTATTCACTCAATAGGAAGAGAGAATGCTATGCCTTCATTATATGAGAGTCTGATAGTGAAGAACTCCGAAAGAATTATGGTATTCTCTTGGCAATATTCTCTTGTAGCAGAAGTATTAAGTTCAGGATTCACACAGATCGCTTTCCATGATCCGAAAATCGTATTTTCGACGAAAATTTTCGACCCAAGATCGAGAAATACTAGAAAAAAAATAGAGATTATTATTACGATCTTTCGCATTAGAGAAATTTATGAATAACAAAATACATGACGCTTCCGATAATCACTGTAAGGAGCGTTCACCAAAGAGTATCGATCGCCACCATATTCCAGCTCCATCACTTCATCACACTCATAGAAGTCAGCTCATAGGTCATGTATGCACCAAATCCAAAGAGTGCAGATTTCTGCAATATGTCGATCAAAGAAGATTTCATCTCTACTCATGGAATGATCACAAGCATGAGAAGCACCAGAATATAGAGCAGATAAAATGCGATAGCAGCAGGCAAGTTCATATCAGTATTGAGATATGTCGGTATATACCTCTTAAATGTCGGGAGGATCACAAACCAGATCATGATACCATCGAGGATGAGAAGCGTCACGATTCACGAGATGTAGGAGAGGATGTAGGGAAGCATAGGAAAAAGTAATAATAGTTAAATCTTTGTCTCTGACTCAATCCATTCTTCATAACTGATATTCGCTTCGACCGTCGCAAGCTTGATGATACAAGGAACTTCATATTTATGGGAAGACTCTATTTTCGATTTCACTGCTTCATAATTTTCACTCCGTGTTTTATAGATCGTCATGACCTCTTCGCTTTTAGTAAGCCTTCATTCCCACCAGTACATACTCTCGGTAGGGAAAAAGTTCGCACAAGCGATAAGATGAGCATTCAGGAGGTCAGCAGTGATCCTGATAGCTTCTGGCTTAGATGGATGGACGACGTATATGAGGAGGAAGGGCATAGATATATTTTAGAGAAACACTCGTTTTGCCTTCTTCTTTCCCATCTCGATAAGTGTACCTTCGACAGAAATAGTAACGAGAAACTTCGCATCAGTGATAATTTCTCCATTTACACGGATAGAGTTTCCTGCGAGTGCATTTCGCACATCTCAGGAAGTTGCGCAGAATTTCAATAATTTTAGTAATTCAGTAATATTCTCCTTATCTCTATCTAAAGTAGTTAAACTAAAATCTTTTTCTTGGTTTTGAGTTCTCAATTCTTTTAGGCTACATTTTTCAATATTCCCTATATCACTCTCATCATACGACTTCCCATGATACATCATCACGATACGCTGTGCGAGTTCTTTTTTGAGGATATTCGGATGCTCACCTCATTCGAGACGTTTTGATACAAGAGCTACGTCCTCCATCGTCGCATCGGTCGCGAGTTCGAAATACTTCACGATGAGGTCATCAGAGATATTGATAAGCTTCTGATACATACTCTGTGGAGCTTCGTCGATCGCGACAGTATTCGGACTGGTTTTCGACATCTTCTTCCCATCAGATCCCACCAGAAGATCGAACATGATAATATCTTGTTTGCGCTGTCCATATGCCTCCTGAAGGCGACGACCAGCAAGAAGATTGAAGTATTGCTCTGTCCCTCAGAGTTCGACATCACAGTCAAGTGCAACAGAGTCATAGCCTTGCATGAGTGGATAGAGGAACTCTTGCAGCGATATGCGTACTCCTGACTTGTACCGCTTCGAGAAGTTGTCACGGTCGAGCATCTCAGCCACAGAGAAGTGCTTCGCGAGCTCACCGACTCCTGCGAAGTTCACCTTATCGAGCCAGTCACTATTGTAGACGATTTTGGTTTTCTTGAGATCGAGGACACGGGCAAATTTCTCAATGAATACCTTCCCATTCGCACGAGTCTGCTCTCGCAGAAGCATCGGACGCTCTGAGTCTTTATCAGAAGCATCCCCGACCATACCCGTCGCATCGCCGATAATGATGATGATCTCATGACCGAGCTCTTGGAATTGTTTCAGCTTCAATATCGGGACCATATGCCCGAGGTGGATGATCGTCCCAGAAGGATCGATCCCAAGCTTGATTTTGAGTTTTTTACCTGTAGCAAGAGCATCTCGCAGATGGTCTCCATCGATAATTCGCGATACTCATTTATTGAGGAGATTATGGATAGATGCAGTAGTCATTAGGAATGAATTATTAGGGAATAGATTTTCTCAGTGAGCAAAAATATTTTTTACCAAGCTATAATATTTCTATATCGAGAAATCATATGCTTAAGTTACATTTCAATAACTAATCCTTAATCCCTCCCTATACGATCTTATCGATGAGTCCATACTTCACTGCTTGTTCCGCCGTCATGAAGTTATCACGATCACAATCACGACGAATAGTGTCGATATCCTGTCCTGAGTGCTTCGCAAGAATTTTGTAGAGAACTTCTCCTGTACGGATGATATGCTCTGCTGCTATACGGATCTCCGTGGCCTGACCCTCCATCCCACCAAGTGGCTGATGTATCATGATCTCAGCATGAGGAAGGGCATAGCGCTTTCACTTGGCACCACCACAGAGGATGATCGATCCCATACTCGCAGCGAGTCCGACTGCGACCGTGATGATATCAGGCTTCACTGACTGCATCGTATCATAGATGGCGAGACCCGCTGTCACATGTCCTCCTGGAGAGTTCACATAGAGGGTGATCGGAGCCTTCGGATCCTGTTTTTCGAGAAATAGTAACTGAGCAATGACCGTATTGGCAACCATAGAGTCTATAGCATCTCAGAGAAATATGATACGATCTTCGAGTAGGCGAGAGTAGATATCATATGCTCGTTCTTGTCATCCTACTTTATCGATGATCGTCGGGATGAGGAAGTCGGATATTGGTTTTCTTTGTTTTTTCGCCATAGAAGTGAGCATTAAGAAAGATAAATATTTCTTATAGTATAAGGATAATTCTCTGATTTCAAAAGGAAAATAGCATACGATAGAGCAAATATTCTCTTGCAAATTCAGTATATAACGTATAATAACTCCTATTAATCCTTACGTAGCAAAATATGTGACCCCATCATGTTCTCGCATCTCTCTCACTCACTGGACTCACGGTCGTATGAGCACAAGCAATAGAGCAAGCCCCCACCATGATGGAGGCTCAGACATCACGAGCTATAGCACTATGCCATGCGGTCAATGCAAAAATAGGAAGTGACTATATATGTGGTGATGGGCGTCTCGCCATAAGACAGCAATGACCGAATATGACCGTCTCACTAAGAATTCAAGACAAAGCTGGGAAGATCCTCGATATTCCTCTCGTGATTCAGCATGCCAAAAGACCAAATAGCCCGGCAACATTCACTTGGATAAGGCCCAATCTCGATAAAATCCTTCCAAAAAAATAATACTCACCGAAAAATCAACACAAAAATACCTTCAAAGAGGTATTTTTGCAAAAAGATATGAGATGTGCTACAATAATTCCATGCAAACAAAAAAGACTCTCATATTCCATGATAGCTTCATCCATAGGTCAGGGACAGAACGAGTCAATATAAACATGGCAAATATCCTCGAATGAGATATCGCCACCGCGATTTGGTCAAATAATTCTTATGAAGCGTACGAACTTGGATATCACGGAAAGATTATTGAGATTTTCCATAAGGTTTATGGTGGTTGGATCTGATATGTACGTATGAAATTTTGGTTTTTCTTTTCGAGAAAAATTACCAAAAATTATGATCGAGTCATACTTTCAAATGAAGCGATCACCGCTATGCATAGGATCAAACCTGGCACTGACGTATTCTACTATGCCCACGCCCTTCCACATGAGCTCTTCGAAGGACGTGCTGAATATATGAAAACTGTTCCATTCTTTTTCCATGAATTCTATGCTATAGCTCTCTGGCTCAGAAAGAAGCTCTACCTCTATGAGATTCATAAAGTGACAAAGATCATGACGAACTCTCGTATGAATCAAGAATGGCTCATACGGTGGTCAGGACGTAACGATATCACTATAATATATCCTCCAGTGAATATGCTCAGGTTTCATCCTCAAAAAGTGAAAGAATCATTTCTCATACAAGAACACAATAATGTGGAATCTCTCATAGAAAAAGAGGTAAAAGACTACTACATATCACCTTCTCGCCTCAAAGAAAAAAAGTGTATCGAGAAGATCGTCCATGCATTCATCCACATGCCTGAGAAAAACCTCATAGTTCTCTACAATCCTCGTGACAGTGAAAAAGCAAGTATCATGCAGATGGCACGCGGATACAATAATATTTTCTTCTACCATGAGCCGCGTGATATACTTATAGCAAAAATCATAGCAAGCTCTGTCGCTACTATAAGTCTCGCAAAAGATGAGAACTTCAGTATGGTCAGCATAGAAAGTATGGCATGCGGTATACCCATGATCAGCGTGAACGAGTGAGCTCTAAAAGAGACGATCATCAATAATAAAACAGGGATCCTCATTAAGAAAGACTATACTATCTATAATCTCATGGACGCTATACGCGATATGACTCCAGAGAAGAGCCTCACCATGAAAGATGCTTGCGTAGAAAGAGCACGGGACTTCTCACTAGAGCGATTTTCCTTCGAACTCCGGAAGTATCTCGATAGCTCCACCTGAGACAAGAAGCTCTAAAAAAGAGGCATAGGCCTCTTTTTTATTATTCACTTGCGGGTGATGATGCACCATCACGATCTCGATAGTTGCGATATCCACCACCAGATGCTCATGATGGAGCATCCTTCTGGTAGCTTCCGCCTGATCCACCACCTGAGCTTCCACGGTATCCTCCAGATGCTCCCGAGCTCGACCCTCCGCGGTATCCTCCGCCAGATCCACCATCACGTGATGATCCTCCAGAGTAT
>JAYVGV010000002.1:0-38174 GCA_043771825.1 Candidatus Altimarinota bacterium
AATAGTAAAAAATTTTTCATATCTTGTAAGAAGAAAGTTTACTGAATTTAATCATACGCAAGCATTATAAGAAATAATGTTTGCTAGTCTAGACCCTTATATAATATATAGTTCTATTTCATGCACGTTCACTGCCAGTATCGTGAAGTGGACACCGAGGATGAATACTTGGTTTCGACTCCTCATCGCCTATAGTATAGGAGCTGACATCCTCGTCTGTATCATCGCATATTAGTGACAACTCGGGAGTCTCTTCATGTATGATATCCCCCTTCCGATCAATATATTGGGCATAGGGATGGTATTTCTCTCGATTATCGGAGTCTCGAAAATGAGAAAATAAGATAAACGGATATTTGCACGAAATAAAAATATATGGTAGTATATTTTTTGTAACTGCTCACTATGCCCGAAAATTTCTCTTACACTCCTGAAACACCCGATAAAAAACTCTACTCAAACGGAGTGTTCAATCAGGAAACATACGATAGCGCCTATGAGTTCCGAAAAAATCCTGCAAAGAATCCTCCAAATATAAATCCCCAAAAAGATAAGCTCGTTGAAATACGCAAAAGAGAATCTGCAACGAGGGGAGAAGATAAAACTGCGGTTGTGAAATTACTTCAGTGATTTGACGATGGAACTAATACTCAATGAAATAATATTGTTCAGGTAAATGAGAATTATGGTTGAGTAAAACTTCAATGAGATTGGGATAAAGCAAAAAAAGAGTTTACTTGAATATATAGTTCAACTTCTGGAGATAAATTTGAATGAAGAGGGAAAATGACACCCTCAAACCCTTTGCCTATACCGATTGAGTGAAAAGTTACACAAAGAGATGGAACGATCCTTATGTGAAGATTTGATCCCTGATCACCCAGAACCCTTATAGTATGAACTATCACAAAACCTGATGGGAGCAGTATCACTGGGGAATTTAACTCTGAAGGAGTTCCGACGAAAATCTTTGCCCAGAAATGAGGAAAATCAAGTCCCGATACCTTCGTGGAAACATGAGATTCCCCCAATGCTATTCTCGTAAATATGGGACTCCTCGATCGAAATACCCGCATCAATCCCAAGTCTATGAATCCCTAGGAACCTATCAATCCCAAAGGTCCAATGCAGCCATGAAATGCTCCTCGTATGTTCACATGAAAATAGAATTACCTCCTTCTCCATATCCACCACATTATCCCGAATACTGCTCCCGCAGCATGCCCGACGAAGCTAATATTTCCGAATAACCCGAGTCCGACATTTATGAGAAGCATGATGAGTACTTGATTCGCCATAGGGTTTCGTGTCGCTTGGAGATTCATATAGAGATAGGAGAGGAGAGCCATACAGAAACCTGATATCCCTATAGTGGGGCTCGAAGAGAGGAACCAGAGTGCTGTCGCGACGAAGAAGGTGTTCCCGAAGAAGAAAAGGAGAAATTCTCGACGTTTCATCCGAGTTTCGACTTCTGGTCAGGCTTGGTAGAGAAAATAAGCATTCAGAAATAGATGAAGGATATCACCATGTAGGAACTGATATAGCGATATCTGACTGAGAATATATATGAGTGTTTCTGGTCTAATAGGCATTCTTTGGAGTGCAAAGTATTCGACCAGGTTTGAAGAAACTGGACTAAGTATAAAAGTCAATGCATAAAAGCTTATAGTTATCAATACAGAAAAACCAATAAGCCAATGCGAAATATATCGGTTCGGATAAAACGGTATCCCAGTGGGAAGTCGAAAACGGATCTGTGGCATAGAAAAAGTATTAGATAATATTTTGTGTGATATACCAAAAAGTGATACCCCAGAGAGCCCCTGCTGCATGTCAGACAAATGATATACCAGGGAAAAATCCAAAAGCGATATTGATAATGAGGAGAAATCCTATCTGTGAAGCAGCCGGATCACCACTCGTGTAGAGTTCGATCCAAAGATACGCAAGCAATGCCATACAGAATCCAGAGATCCCAATAGTGTTGGATTTCGGAGCGAGGAAATACAGTGCAAAAACTGTGACGATAGTCGTCGTGAGAAAGAAGATGATAAAATTCGATCCTCAGATAAGCTTTTCGAGAGTTGGTCCAGCACTATAGAGAAAATAACTATTCATCACGAGATGGAGGATATCGCCATGGATGAACTGAAAGAGTCCCAGTTGTTTTAGAAAATTCGGATAATTTCACCGTGCATAATATTCACGATTCATCCCGTACTGCATGAGATGCTTATTCTGCCATACGATAAGTGATACGATCACCGATAGGAGGATAAGAAGGTAGGAGATATATCATCATTCGAAAAATGCCATAAAAAATTCTCTTAAAAAGTAAGAGAATTCTAGAGATTTTTTGAGAAATTACAACTATTTACGAAGATCGAGCTTTTCGATAACGACGCTATATCGAGCCTCATCTTTACGCTTGAGATAGTCGAGGAGTTTACGGCGTTTTGCTACCATCATCACGATACCACGACGTGAGTGGTTATCTTGCTTATGTGTCTCAAGATGAGACTTCAGATTCTCGATACGAGACGTGAGGATAGCAACTTGGACTTCTGGTGAACCAGTGTCACCCTTATGAGTAGCGAACTTCTCCATGAGGGATTTCTTTTCTTTATGTTCCATAAATTGCAAAGAAAGTATTTTAGATAAAAATCGTCAGACCAGAAAATACACCAGTGAGACTTGATAAGTATATGAAAAGGCTTGAGAAAAGCAAATCTATCGTCTCATGAAAATCTTCCTATAACAATCATCTATGTAATAATCCTCCCAAAATCTCCCAGATGTATCTGATTCAGGTCTTTCGTAATCCGCAACAGGAGGCGTACCGTCTCGAGGTGCATCTTGGCATCCTCGAGAGAGTTGGAGTATCATATTTCTCGAAACAAAAACCAAAAGAGACAAAGAAGGCAAAGAGACTAAGTAGAAGGTATATCCTCAAAGAACAGAGGAGACGAACCATTGAAGGTTAAACAGAAGCCGCTCGAGTCACGATCATCACGACGAAGTCAGAGAGCATCGAGGCCATTCTTACAAGCAACTGAAGCTACCCAGATCGACCACTCACCCCCGCTCCCGACCCTGGCATTATTCGCGCTGAAGTAGCCCGGAAGAGGAATACCAGCATTTTTAAGTTTATCTCCATTCGAATCTCACTTGAGAGCGTGACGAAAACTCT
This sequence comes from Candidatus Altimarinota bacterium, assembly GCA_043771825.1. Lineage (GTDB taxonomy): Bacteria > Patescibacteriota > Gracilibacteria > BD1-5 > UBA2023 > JAGOMW01. The sequence continues at coordinate 3,191 of JAYVGV010000002.1, forward strand.
CAGATTCAGTATTATCTTTTGGAATTCGGATACGCGGATTATTCGTATACTTTCTCATGAAGTCTGCATACATATGGATTGCTTTTGGACTGAGATACGAGAATAGTGGATATTCTCATCCATTTTTTACTACTTTTTCTATACGAGCTATTTCGACTTCATCTTGTATCACCTCTCTGAGGGTAGCGGCAGTGAGTCTCTTCTGGATGATCTCAGGAGATGACTCGTTCGGTTTTCCATATCCTGCGACTTTACCAGTCTTTGGATGTGCTTGGTGGAGATTCAGTCATGGATAAGATTGCTTGTCTGCAAGCATTGCTTTCACATGATCCTCGGGGACACCGAGGGGCTGGAGCAGTCATCGGAATGAGAGATTCGATCACTCTTTTGTCTCGATATACTGGATATCCCCTCGAAGCGCGATTTCTGCACCTCAAGCTGTATCCATTGCGAGAGCTTTTCCGTGATCATCTGTAGATCAAACTTGATCCCAAGCTTCGGAAGATACGATAGAGTCATCTCAAGCTTGAGAAAGATCAGTAGTAGTCATAAAAGAATATATAAAAATACTCAACTATTCTACTCCATACCAAGTGTTTTGGTGAAAGAGAAAAAGTTGCGTTTCAGATTAGAATTTAAGTTTTTATTGTTCGAGATATATGATACTTTCTCTTCTTACTAGGATGCATCTAGGCTATGGCTGGCTATGGGGATAATCGAGTTCTCGATTATCCGAAAGCGTTTCGTGAGACGTGGGAGATAATTCTCGTCGTTCATGAGAAAGAAAAATCCCCAGTGAGATGGGGATTTTGCAAAGGAGGTTTAATACTTTTTCCGAAGTATTTCTCTTTCGAGAACAAAAAGAGTATATCAGATATTTTATTTTGCAGAACTTTTTATAGTACTTGCCTCAGTGCCGTTATATTAAAAGCATAATCCATTTTCGTCGAACCAAGAATACCCAGGTAGCCCTCGTATCAATTAATGATTATTTTTTTTACGATCATCGTCGACGTCTCAAGTTCAGGAAAGAGATTCTCTTCTCCGATAAAAAGACTGATCTTTGAACTAATATCTAATCCTGCAAGAACATCAAGAAATTGATGTTTATTTTCGAGGAATTTTATCACTTGATACATCTCTTCCCCGATGACTCACTTATGTTTATCTATATAGCTCGAAAGTCCGAGATAGTAGGAAGCTCAGAGTGAGGGTATAGAGGCAAATGTGATCTCTCCCGTAATCTTCGTGAGACGTGAGACGAGAGCGTAGAGTGTGTCATCGATACGATTATGATCGACTTGCTCCTTATAGTCCATCTCTGCCTCGAGGAATACTGCTGGCATCGTCTCCATGAGATAGTCGACGAATACACGCAGTCCACGGGTCGTCGGAAGACGTCCTGCACTATTGTATGGCTGAAAGAGGAGTCACATTTTTTCGAGACTCATCATATCATTACGCACCGTAGCACTCGATACTTGAAGGTCATGCTTCGAGAGGAGAGATTTCGATCCAGTGATCTCCCCTGTTTTTATATACTCTTCCACGATAAGTTTGAGGATGTTTACTTTTCTTTGGTCGATTTTTCTCATAGAACTCTTTATTTTATATAAATAGTCTTATAATATTTTTTCAAGCTATCTTCAGCATTTCCCTTTAAATACGTGACTATTACTTTGTTGATGCCTAGAGTGAATTTTTCTATACGTAGGTAATACTGACCATTACTCGCATCACAATACGCTAAGCTAGAAAAGAGGAGCTTATACTTAATTGATCCTTTTGGGAGGAAATACAGGGAATTATAACAAGCTGAGGTGTTATCAAACATTAAAAAATACATCCCATGTTTTCATTTTTTAATTTCTTTTACATAAATTCCTCATGGTGATGAAAATAGTTTCTTTGTTTCTGTATCGTATAATTTCAAGATAAACGGATCATATATTGCAAAAATTGATCATGATGAGATCTTGTCTACTTTTATATCGTTATAATGACTCTCACTGATACATCTTGTTTTCTGTTCGGATGTAAGCATCATCCATTGTTGCCAACGATTATCTAATTTTTCATCATCATAAAGAGGACATCGTGGGGAAGTATTATTAAAATAATGATTATAAGGCGATTCGATGTCTTCTTGTGTGACAATACTTTGATCTTCAAAGTTTAAATTATAGATTTTTTCATTCCGATAAGAAATAAATCATCAAGTATTTCACTGTTCGAAAGTGAAACCATTCTTTAAATCTTTTCTTAGAATAAATTCCTCTTTTGCTCAAAGAAGGAATGGAATGGAAAGAGCGAGAAGGATAACTGCTACTTTAGACATAAATCTATTATACATATGTTAAATTAATGAAATTATTTTACTTTTTACTACTTACTTTCTTCACTTTCATAGAAGCACCTTTATGTCAGAGTATTTCGACTGTATCTCATGATACTATCTCGTCAGAAGATACGACGAGGTATTCTACTCAGTCAAGTGAGATCTTGAGATCTCCTCATGATTTTTTAGCCACCCTCTTCTCTCAGATATATCGATCTCCTCACTGAGGCATATCAGGACGACCCGATACGAGAACCTTCGGGAGAAAATAGGCAAATATAGCGCTTGCGACGACGAATAAGACTGCATGGAGTATCTCAAAATCGATATCCCCAGAAAAATATACATAGAGTCACGCAATTGCCGCCGCAAGAGAAAGAGCAAATCCATAGAATGTGGCTGTGAAGAACTCCACGATGATAAATCCTACGACAAGCCCCATCCAAAAAAGAAGTATATCAGACATAAATAATGAATTAGAGATTATTTTGCTCCTCCGAAGATCTTCGATACTCCTGCGAGTATATCGCTATCAAGGATATATTTTGTATTTTGTCCGAGAGCTCATTCGATCACTCGCAGTTGCTCTTTCGTCACGGCTGCTCACTTGAAGAATTCTGCTGCAGCATTGGATTCGAGTTCGAGAGATCGTGCTTTCGCTTCAGCGACGGCGACGATAGCATTTGCTTGTCATTGTGCTTCGAGAATTTGTGATTCTTTTTGTCCTTCTGCTCGGAGGATCTGCGATTGCTTATCTCACTCAGATTTCGTGATAAGTGCAACTTTATATCCCTCTGCCTCTAGAATTTGGGCACGTTTCTCACGCTCTGCCTTCATCTGCTTACTCATGGCATTTTGGATATCATCGGGTGGATCGAGACGCTTAATCTCGACACGCAGTACCTTGATACCCCACTTCCCTGTTTCACGATCGAGAGATTCAAGGAGGCGGATATTGATCGCTTCACGATTCGAGAGTGTCTCATCGAGACTCATCGTACCGAGTACGCTTCGGAGATTTGTCTGAGCAAGATTCACGACTGCCATAAAGACATTATTGATATCATATGTCGCCTGATATGGATCGATGATCTGGACATAGATTACCCCATCTACTGCCATACCGACATTATCACGCGTGATGATCTGCTGCTCTGGAACAGTCACGACTTGCTCACGGATATCGACCTTTCGAAGTGAGTGTATCCCTGGTACGAGAAATATAATACCTGGACCGACAGTATCTGTATACTTTCCGAGGAATTCACGAAGTCCGACTTCACCCTGACTGATCTTTCGGATGAATGTAGGAACAAGAAACGCAAGAAACACGAGAAGTCAGATGATAAATCCTGGTGACATAGTGTAAAAATAAAGAATAAGGATCAATATTACTCTATATGTTTTCGAGAGAAATGCAATATTATCCTCATAAAATGAGTATATAATTCATATAATACTCGTGAAAAATAGCCTCATTATTTCTTCTTGATAAGAAAGATCCATTTTATGAGAGATTATCAGCAAAGAGACATACTAGGAGTACTAAAGGATGTATAAGATTTGTATACTATATAAGAAAATATTCTTATTGTATCGCAAGACAAAATAAGTTGATGGTTTGAGTGAAGAAGTTATACTAGTAGAGAATTATTTTTCTAATCATTCTCTTTATGTCCTTCTCTTCTCTCAGGATGAGCATCTATGTGCTTCTTGGGTCTCTCGTACTCTCTCTTGTCGGATCTCAAGTTTGGGCACTGACGATGGCCGATACTTCCTATGTCGACTTCCAAGCAAACAACTGTATGATCCCTGCTGGAAGAAATATGTGTCCATCGACCCTCTATGTGACTACTTATGCGGGAAGGGCATTCAATGTCACAAACCTCAATCGTGGACTGACAACTCAAAATCTCCTCACACCTAATAACTACACAACTATACCTGGAAGTACGAACTCTACTTATACGGTAGGGACTAATATCACAGGCGATGCTGCGAACTACATCTCATATGGTGATAGCAATAATCTCAATCTTTTTGAAGGGACAAGACTTATAGCTCGTGCTATCACATCAGCCAAGTGTGCAAGCGGCACTATATGGAATGGAAAAATATGTTCTACTCCAGGAATAGTAAGTCCTATAGTCTGTACTATGGAGACTCGTCTTTGTCCAACTAACGTAGTGATGCCTCGTAATATGAATACATGTGAGTGGCTTCCCGATCAATGTGGTGGTCTGAATCCGATAGATCCACTTCCTCCGACAATTGTCAGTAGAATCACCCTCAAGTCAGGAAATTGAGATACCGTATTTACAGATAGTCTCTACTCTAATATATCTAAAAACTACTATCTTCCTGAGCAAGTAATCAAAAATATCACAATACCGACTACAACCTCTATACTGAATGTAACACTTTCTTCTTCGAAAGCTCAATGTGTAGTAAGTCCAAGCTATAAAACAGACCGTGGTATCATCTTCTCTAATAATTGAAAAATCGTAAATAAAATTGATCTTCCAAGTTTTACTATGAGTATACCTGCATACTGAGTGGCATCTCAGATATGAGATACTCTCTATGGGAAGATATCGACTATCACAATAAGTTGCGAAACATCTATTGAGTCAACGAAAGATCTCCTTATTTACGCTATAAATTCTTCTTCTACTGTACCCTCTACCCCTATAAGCTTCCAGGCAAGTAATTGTACGATCCCTGTATGAGCAAGCGTATGCCCCTCTACACTTTTTGTGACTGCTCCTGCAGGGAAATTCTATAGCGTACGAAATTTTACTCGAGGTATTACTACTTCGAACCTCCTCAATCCAAATAATTACACAAATATTCCTGGCAGCATAAATCTAGCATACACAGTTTCTACTCATCCTGCTTGAGCAGTAGCAAATTATGCAACAAACTGAGTGAATGATCTTGCTCTCTATGAAGGTGAATCTAGCATAGCTCTAGCAAAAACTGCAGTGACAGCAATGTGTGCGAGTGGATCAACATGGAATGGGCAATTCTGTACTGAATCTCAGTCAACAACTTGTAATAATCCTGGAACTATACCCGTTTGTGCTGATGGAACTCCTATGGAAAGAGACTCGCTTACTTGTCAGTGGCTTTCTCTAAAATGCGTATCTGCACCGACACTTGCTCAGGTGACTATTTGAAGTACGACAGATCAATATAACTGATGAGAGATTATTATCGAACAATGAAGCTCTGTAATACTGAAAGGAAGAGGGAAAGCTGGATCTATGGTTTATCTCTCTAGAGAATGAAGCCCGTTCACACTCTCTGCTGGTATATCTTCTATATGAGGAGAGTGGTCCTTATCTTCTACAGATCCTGCCTTCAGTACAATAGTGCTTCCTGGAGCATACACTTATATACTCTCGAGTACTCCTCCTCCGAGTATAGGAATTTCTCCTGGAGGTAGTCTATATGGCTCACGAATACGTATTACACTCAGAAGTCCGAATATCCTCCCTCTCGTCACAGCAAAGCCAATCCTCGAACTTTTTCGGACTCCAAAATATCTCGCGAAAGGTCAAAGTATGAATCTGACTGTAAAGACAAATGCAACAAATCTCTCTTATTACTGCACCGGAAATGGTCCAGTAGCGAATAAGCGTGTACCCATCAACCCAAATCAATCTCTCTACACGAGTACATGGGAAGCTCTGACAAAAGAAGGCTGGTCTGGAACATATGAGTGTGAATTTACTGCTATAGGTGCATGAGGGCAGGTAAGTGTCTCTGATAGCTTCACTATAGCCCCTGATACTACTACTCCGCCACCTACGACTACTCCGTATACTGACTTCCAGGCAAATAACTGTATCATACAGGCAAATAAAAGTACTTGTGCCTCTTCTATATTTGTCAGGGCTACCCCTGGAAAGTACTTCGATGTCACAAACTCTACACGATGACTCACAACATCGAACCTCCTCAATCCAAGAACTTACATAACTGTCATCGGTAGTACTACCCCTCTCTACACAGTGACTACGCATGTAACTGGTGATGCTGCAAACTACTTAAAATTTGGAACCAATGACCTTCAGCTAAAAGAAGGGGCTACTGAGCTTGCAAAAGCTGTTGCTACTGCCGCATGTGTCAAAGGTACAATCTGGAATGGACAAATGTGTAGCTCTGACTGAGGTATCGCTTGTACTGATGTCGTCAAACTCTGTGAAGATGGATCTATCATGCCACGAGATCCGAACTGCGGATGGCTTCCAGGTCAATGTGGAGGAGAAGTAGCAGAGCCTCTTGCCATCTCATGTTCAAAATCAGCATACAATGTTTGAGAACGTATCTCTTGTAAGATAAGTGGATGAATGGGATCAAAGAGTTGTTGGCAACTCGGAACGAAGAATACTGAACCAACAGCATGTACAAACTTAGGATGGAAGGAAGAGAGCGGATCTCTCTATTACCTTAGTACTGTCAGCACCTCTATCGTCGGGGAATATGCTCTCTATGTGAAAGATAGCCGATGAGCGATCGCTGCTACGAAAGTGAGCTATACCAATCCTATGATATATCCTCCTATATCGAGTCCTATAAATTTCGAAGCAAATAACTGCTATATACCTGCAGGACAAAACAAATGTGCTTCGATTCTCTATGTAAGAGCTCCCAAATGAAAAACATATAGCGTATGAAATCTGACTCGAGGAATTACAACTTCAAACCTCCTCAATCCAAATAACTATACTGTGCTTCCTGGAAGTACTACTTCTATATATACTGTATGAGCAAACGCTCGGTGAGATGCAGCAAATTACATAACTTATGGCGAGAGTAATACCCTTACTCTTCTTGAGTGAACTACTATTGTCGCTCGCGCAATAGCAAGTGCGAAGTGTATTGCTGGAACGACTTGGGCTGGAAAAATATGTAGTACAAATGGATGAACTGATCCTATTTATTGTACCATGGAAGCTCGAATGTGTGAAGATGGCTCAACCATGCCTCGCGATACAAAAAGCTGCGCATGGCTTCCCGATCAATGTCCTACCGAATTAAACCCCGTCAATCCGATAAACCCCGTAAAACCATTTGGAAACCCTACAATAAATATTGTAAATATCTGATGAACGAATCCTGGTAATTGATACGTAGAAATTACCAAATCTCCTACGTCTCTTCTCAGCATGAAATGAGATATCACCTCAGTGCGCCAGGGACTCACTATAAAAGTAAGTACGAATACCAGTGACTTCTTTATCATGATGCCTCTCAATCAGTACTGAGAATGGTCAACTGAGAATTCTCCAACCTCAAATACATATAAGTCACGTATAGTCGTCGAGGGGAATAATCTTCTTACATTCTCTCTTATAGAAGATGCGACGAACAAGCAACTTGCTCAATCATTCGTAAAAGTGAAAGTGAAATTTGCTCGCGGTGGTGGCATCATAGAACCTCCTTTATGTATGATGGCTTCTGGAACTTTTAGTCCTTGTGTATCTCCTCCAACACCTATCTGTACTTCTTACAGATCTAAGATAGGTTCGACTAGCTCTATGGTATATTACTGTCCTACAGATGATGCCACTGAGATCAATCCTATAAATACCATAAATCCAAAGCTCCCCGTCACGAAACCTCCTGTAGTAGGTACGGGTGTCATGGTACCCTTGGAACAGCCTATTATCCCACCATGTAGATCTACTTCTCGCAATAGTCTCACTATCGGATGTGACGACTCAGTCAATGTCGTCATAGTAGAAGGAAGCCCTACTACTCCCATAGAAGAAGCTCTAGATGCTGCATCTCGTAAACGTATCGACACTATTATTGCTCGTACAAGATCTCGTGTAGCTGATATGTCCACGAGTGACGCTCTTACATTTATCGATAGCTCTATAAGGCGTATCCAATCTCTTCCGAATAAAACAACAAAAGCAAAACTTATAGATACCTATACACTCTCTCGTCTCCAATGACTCCGTGCTAGTGTAAACTCCTCTGCAAGCTGAGCAGGAGATGACTATATAGGACTCGTCGATAATGTTTTGAGTAATTCATACTAATAAATGCGTTCGATATAAAAATACTCCTGAAATATGGAGTATTTTTATATTCTCCATTTCAATGATTGTTTTATATACTCTTGAAAGTATACGAATTTGTATATAATGCGTCCGTCAGATTGCCTATAAGTTCCTTTCTTAAAAAGGATATTCCCTTACTTCGATTTCATGATCAATATTGTCACCATAGGTGGATGAGCTGGTACATTCAATGTCCTCTATGGACTCAAGCGAAATCCTGACTTCAATATTTCTGCGATCATATCTGTGGCAGATAATGGTGGGACGACATGAGCTATACGAGATAAATATGGTATCCTCCCGCCTGGGGATATGCGCCGAGCGATAGCAGCTCTCGCGAAAAATACTGATATGGTACGTAAACTTTTCGAATATAGCTTCGCATGAGAAGAGTGAGTCATCGGATCCAATAAAATCGGCAATATCCTCTTGACGGCACTCGTCGATATCTGTGGATGAGATTTTGAAAAAGGTATAGAAGTGATGAGTGAGATGTTCGATGTACGGGGTCGCGTGATACCAGTGACACTCGAAGATATCCATCTTGGAGTTCGCTTTGAGGATGGTACCGTCGTCATAGGTGAGAAAAATATCGATGTCTCAGAGAAAAATCCTGGTGAGCGATCACACAATATCGACCAGAATATCGTAGAAGCATGGCTCGTATGAGAAAAATGAAACTTAAATCCAAGTGCGAGTAAAGCAATACAAAATGCGGACCACATCATCATCGGCCCTGGAGATCTCTATACGAGTATCGTCCCGAATCTCCTCTCTCTTGGGATGCGAGAAGCACTCGATGAGACCTCTGCGAAAATCATCTATATCTGCAATGCGATGACCAAAAGAGGTGAGACGACGAATATGGAAGTCATCGACTTCGTCGATACAATCGAGCGATATATCGATCCAGGAAAGCTCGATTATGTGATCGTGAATGACGGAGTGATCTCTGATGATATCATGGCAAGATATAAAGCCGAAGAGAACAAAAAATCCCTCAAGATCAAAGATCCCTCACTCTTCACGGGAAAGACGTATAAAATCATCGAACGAGATCTCGTCAATACTGCAGGTGACTATGTCCGCCATGATCCTGAAGCTCTCATGAAGACACTTGAAGATATCGTGGGTGGGTGGATACGATAAGCTCTGCAAAAGACTCTTTCGAGAGTCTTTTTTATGTATAGTAAACTAACTTGCATAGGATAAATAGAAAAAATAGTGTGCTGTTTGCACACTATTTTTTACTCTGTAGAGCCAAAAGAATAGGATAAAAGTTCATTATTTATTATCCTCGAATATTATGATAAAAAAAATGTCCTCAATGTGGTTCTGTTGAGTTAAAGAAAAATGGAAAAAATCAAAGCTGAAGTCAGAAGTTGAAGTGTAAAAAATGCCTCTTTTGTTTTGTAACTCGGAAAAAGAGAAAACAAAAATACCTCCCTCGTACTACAGATATATTCGAACAATATATTGATGAAGGATATTCATCCAGGCAACTTGCAAAACAAAAGAAGCTCATTGAATATAGAGTACAACTCTATATTCAATCTCGTCTTGATCAGAACAATATTACCTGTGTGAGTGAGATATATCCGGGTATACACCACATCATGATCAATGGATACTGGTTACCGAAAGATAAATACTGACATAAGAGGATACTGCTCGTCTACTATGGATATACCATAAAGAAGGTTATCTGGTTCAGTATACGAGATGGGGAGAAGAAAGAATATATTGTGGATGATCTCAGATTTTTGAGAGATCATATGGACTATACGGAGATCCGCTCATGTACAGCAGATGGATGAGCAGGTATAGCTGCAGCATTCAAAGAAATATATCCAGAGGCTGTTTTACAACGATGCCTCGTACATATCCAGAGACAGATCAAGAACTATATCTCAGATCATCCAAAAAGTAAGGCTGGAAGAAATCTAAAGCGGTTGATGACATACGGCACTCTTTCTGATCCATATATCTTTCCAAGACTCTGGGAAGAGTGGAAGATACGATACCAAGACTACATAAACGAAAAAACCATCAAACCAAGTGGTTGATGGAGATATACACACACAAAGCTCAAAAAAGCTATTGCACACATCAACAATGCTCTCCCTGATATGTTCCAATTTCATCATTTGAATAATCCAGATATTGCGAGATCAAGCAACCAGCTAGAGTGATATTTTTGAGTATTTGCTGAAGAATGAATCAAAGAACACAAGTGATTGAGTCCAAGAAGATTAGGTGCATTTATAGCACTTTGGATTACTTTTAGAAACCAAAAGTAGCACACTATTTTTTCTATTTACCCATAGTTTTTGGTTTATTTTTGGATCTGATCGAGACCGAGTTGTATATTAGCAGGGAGTGCTATATCGATATATCTCGGATAGTCGAGCTTTACGCTTTGCATAGTCTCTATGAATTCTTCGAGCGCGGTATTGCTCCGTATACGTGTATTGTATCGCTTCTCTTCGCCTACTGTACTCATCAGCTGTCCGGTGTAGTCGTGTCCTGGATATATTTTTGTACTATCAGGAAGGGTATAGATTTTATTTTTGATGGAATAGTAGAGTTGCTCTGCTGATCCTCATTGGAAATCTGTCCGTCCCGTCTTACGGATGAGGAGTGTATCTCCTGTGAATAGGTTATCTCAGATAATAAAACTCGTGCAACCATCCGTATGTCCTGGTGTCGAGATGGATTGGATCTCTATATTGCCGATTCTTATAATTTCTCCATCTGCGAGTAGTGTATCGGGTTTGGCGATCCGAGCTCACATTCACATGAGTATCCTCGCTCCTGTCTGCTCCCTGAGGAGTCCTGATCCCGTGATATGATCCGCATGGATATGCGTATCGAGGATAGAGACAAGCGTGAGTCAGAGTTCGCTGAGGAGTCGTATATCACGATCGATCTGATCATGCACTGGGTCGATGATGATAGCTTGTCTACTCGTAGTATCACCGACGATATAGGTGTATGTAGAGCTCTCCGCATCGAAGAGCTGACGAAATATGAGAGGAAAATCCATAAGAATCTAGTTAAAATAACTGGGGCTAAATTTATCGGTAATCTCGATGATATCTGACTGGTCTCGATAGAGTGCTACTATACTACCTGCTATATTGGTAGCTGATTTGCCCTGTCACTCGAGCCACTGACAGACTCGTCCACTGCGGCCTCCTGTCCGACAAAAAATATAAACCGGTTTCGAGAAGTCGATATCTCAAGTGCGGAACTCGATCGATGAAAGGGGGATGAGCTTGGCTCCTGGGATACGGATCTGATCCCATTCTTTTTTCTCACGGACATCGATGAGCTCGATATCGGCCTTATTTTTGATCAGAGTTTCGAGCTTTTTTGAGGATATCTCTGTATACATATTATTTGGTTGTGAATATCTGGTAGACGAACATACTCGCGAGCATCGAGACTACGAATACGAGGATATAGGGATCGAGGAATACAATACTCCCGATCGCAGGACCTGGACAGAGTCCGCCGATTCCCCATCCGATACCGAATAGTGCTGATCCGATGATAAGATTAGAGTCGATGATTCCTTTTTTATTCCATGGGAAATGCCACTGGTCTGCGAAGTGTGGAGTTTCTTTTTTGGAGATGAAAAAATGCCCGATTGCAGATACCGTGATGGCTCCGATCATCACAAAAAGGAGTGTCGGATCCCAGTCGTGGATGATATCGAGAAATCCTCGGACTCGATCAGGCGAGGTCATATCCGAGAGTGTGAGAGCAAAGCCGAAAAGCACACCCGAGATGAGAGAGATGAGATTGATAGTTCTGGACATAGTATACTAGACAAGAAAATGAGTAATAAAAACAGTGATCATACCACTCGTGACAAAGACGAGAGTGGCCACGATAGAACGGACAGAAAGACGACCGATACCGCAGACAGCGTGCCCGCTCGTGCACCCATTGGCCATGCTGGTACCCACTCATACGAGTATCCCTGCGATGATGGCGATGAGGTATGAGTGGTTCGTATTGCTTATGTGATAGCCAGGTACGATATAGCTATAGAGTGCGACGCCTCACATGAGGCCCACGAGGAAGTAGTATCTCCAGTATTCACTTTTAGCGAGCTTACCAAGCACTCACTTCACGATACCAGATACACCCATCACCCGTCCGAGTCCTCATGCAAAAAGAAGTGCCGAGAGTCCGATGATGGCTCCACCGATGAGGGCGTTGATATAGAGAGGATTCATAATAGGGAGTTATTGACAGTAGATAGAGGAGAGTGATGTGAGGAGCTGTAGTATTTCAGGATTGCTGATATGATAGGTGATATAGAGTCATGATTTCTCAGATCCGAGGATTCACTCGTCCCGCATCTTGGTGAGAAATTGTGAGAGCTGTGACTGTGAGATGCTGCAAGTCCTCTCGAGTTCACCGACAGTCTGTGGTCACTCGGAGAGTCGACAGAGTATGATGAGTCGCTTAGGATGTGATATTGCCTTGAGGATTTTCGTGACCTCGATTGATTTCTTTTCCAGATCGTTCATAACTAGTAGGGAAATGTAATGTACGAAAGTACATTATAGAAATGTAATATATTGTCAAAAGATTTTTTTATAGTGATTTTATCTCAATAGAATACGCTTACTGTCATTCCTGCGAGGGCAGGAATCCAGCAAAGGAAATAGATTCCGGGACTTCCATCCTCCGAAGCAGAGCTTCTGTGGAGGACGGGTCGCCCGAAATGACAAAATATAGTCTTCATCAAATTTGTAGACTATAATTTGTAGAGAGAGGATATGGTAAATTTTATTTCAGATAATCCACGAACCCAAGCAGGCAGACAGCTCAAACATATTACCAGTTATCCTCTTCTATCTGATTCATTTCTCTTTCCGATCCTCTTTCATATATGGATACAAACATATGACTTCTTTCTCCATGAAAAATCCATCACCCAAAAAGGATGATGGACGTGGACTCATAAGAATCTTAGGAAAGCAATGAAGCATATACAGAATGCTCTCCCTTATATGTTTCAATCAACCAAATACAATGATCCCCATATTGAACAAACAAGTAATAGGCTCGAATGATATTTTGGAGTTCTCACTGAAGAATGATACCACGAACATAAGTGACTTTCCAGAAAGAGACTCCTCTCATTTACTGCACTTTGGATCTATCTCAGGAACCAAAAGTAGCCTACATTTTTTCTATTTACCCATCTTTTTACGGTATTTGGGGCAAAATATGATATGGTATGTACAGTCAGCATCAGTGATATGTGGCATATATGGATTGAAAAAAGGTTACAATATATAAAAATTCCCTTACAGTTTCTCTCTGTAGGGAATATTGTAACCTTTTTTCTGTCTGAGTATAGGAACGCCAAAGGCTTCAGGATTCCTCCTGGCAGAGCCAGGGGTTTAATACATTAGGAATTATTTCTCTGATATGAGTGCCCCTCTCACGACCCATCTATATCTATCTGTACCAATGGGGACACAGGTATAGAGGGTTATTTCGCTCTTATCTCCGTGTCCTTCGAGGATACCAGTATCCTGAGGATGAGTCTCGTAAGATGCCTCGACTCAATAACGGAGAAGATGGTAAGCATCATCATATTTTTTATAGACCCAAATTTCTTCGGAAATATCGACTGTGGGGAGATATTTAAAGGCCGTCTTATATCGACCAAGGGCACTCTTATAATACGAAGAGTGTCCTGCGACGATAGCATTACCTCTCTCACCGATGTAGGCAGATCCAGGATGACGAAGTACGCCATCTTTGAGATACTTATTTGTCACTCCTACCTTCCCTTTCATATACTCACGATAATCTTGGGAATCTTCAGGGATATTGACTATAGGAACGATGATACCACTCGTTGGGATGACGATATATGCAGAGCCACTTCTATCCCGCTCATCGAGATGATCGATCCAATCTATTAGGGTGCGAGGAGCGGATAAGGAAAAGTTTTTTTTGCCTGAGCCTGTCTCGTAGAAGCATCATCACTCGTCTGAACACGCTTACTTGTGACTATATGAGTACGTTCGGTGAGGGTCTTCGGTCCTGTACCGAGGAATGTTTTTGTCGGAGTTTTTTTCTCTGCAAATCTCTTCCAATATGGCTTCACATTGAGGCTTTTTCGAGTAAGCTTTTGTGCGAACTCATATCGACTGAGTGGTCTCTGCGGATTCACGACGATAGGCATAAGTACAAGATTCGATGTCGTATAGAGTGGTGTAGCACCAGTGATCGGAGTGATCGGACTTGGTCATCCAGGTCATGTAGTTGATCCTCCACCTCCACAGTTCGATGCACTCGAAATAGTGAATGAGATAGTATTGCCTACTATGGTAGTATTGCCTGAAGTGGACTCTACTCTCAGTGTAGAACTCCCTATAGGAAATAAAGTAGCCGGAGTGAGTAACCATATACCAGTTGCCGTGACTGTCGTAGTACCAAGGATTGTACCTGAAGCATTCCGAAGAGTGATCGTAGCGCCAGAACTGCCACTTCCAGAAAGACTCCTCGTGATAGATGTCTGTCCGCAGGCAAGTGATAAACTCGATACAAGTGTCATAGTAGGAACTGTATGACTGAGACAGTTAGTCGCTGGAGAGATCGAGAATGAGATAGTATTCCCTATGATCGTATTGAGTCCTACTGTAGATTCTACCCTGACAGCATAGCTACCGACACTGAAGCTTGAGGCAGGAGTGATAGACCAAGTTCCACTAGTTCCGACTGTAGTCGTAGCGATAGACGTCCCTGATCCATTTCGAAGTGTAATAGCAGCTCCTACAGTGCCCGTTCCAGAGAAGTTCATCGATCGAGAAGACTCACTACAAGTGAGTGTAAGGCTGGATACTGGGTTTATCACTGGAGTAGTGTTGTTGATAGGTCATCCACAGTTGGTAGCTGGAGAGATAGTAAGGGTGATAGTATTTCATCTGATAGTACTACTTCATAGAGTCGAAGAAACACTAAGAGTATAGTTACCAGCAGGAAGGAGCGACCAAGTTGTACCAGACCAATTTCCATTTGAATCTACAAGTGCCGTCATGAGGCTTGCACCAGAACTATTCTTCACGGTGACAGTAGAGCCTGGAGTACCAGTACCAGTGAGACTCACAGAAGTTGCAGTATTACCACATGCAAGAGTGATATTGGATATCGGAGCAATATATGGTGGATTTTGAACTGGAGTACAATTCGTAGCAGGACTTACGATGAAGAAGGCAGTATTACCTATAATGGTGGACGTACCAAGAGTGGATTCGACTCTGACTGCATGATTACCAGCATAGAATGGCGAGTAAGCAAAAGCCCATGTTCCATTTGATCCAACAGTTGTAGATGATCCGAGAACTGTTCCAGATGCATTTCTAAGGGTGATGGTAGCACCTGGAGTACCTGATCCAGAGAATGTGCGTCCATCACTCGTATACGCACAAGAGAGAGTAGAGTTAGCTACTGATAAGATAGTAGGAGCGATATGTGTCGGAGCGCAGTTGGGAGCTGGAAGTACTGTGAACGTACGAGAACCACCGATGACAGTCACTGCACCAAGAGTAGCAGTAGCAGTAAGCGTATGAGAACCAGATCAAAATGCATATGATGAAGTTGCCCACCATGAACCACTTCCATTTACTACTGAGCTTGCTACGACGACACCAGTTGCTGTAGTGACCGTGACTGTAGCTCATACTGTACCACTTCCAGAAATATAGATATCTGAGATTGTTTTTGAGTTACATGAGAGCGTGAGATCTGAGAGAGTGTTGAGAGTAGGGGGAGTGCAGGCTGAAGTACAATTCGTAGGAGCAGATATAGAGAATGTCGTAGTATTTCCGAGAAGTGAAGTTGTTCCAGGAAGTTCTGAAGAGACAGAAAGTATGAGAGTACCTGTAGGGAATGTAGAAGATGGAGTGAGAGTCCATGAACCACCTGTTCCTACAAGGGCACTACCAAGAGGGATATTTGAGCTATTTCTCACTGTGACTGTAGCGCCTGGAGTACCAGTACCACTGAGATTGATACTTGTAGCAGTTGTACCACATGCGAGAGTGATGTTAGATACTGGAGCAATATAGGGAGGAGTATGAGATGGGGTACAGTTGGTAGCTGGACGTACTGTGAAGGTACGAGAAGCACCGATTACAGTGACATTTCAGAGAGTAGCAGTTGCTGTGAGGGTATATGTACCTACAGCAAATTGATATGATGAAGTTGCCCACCATGAACCACTTCCATTTACTACTGAACTTGCTACGACGATACCACTCGCTGTAGTGACAGTAACAGTAGCTCATGCACTACCACTTCCGGAGATATAGATATCTGAGATTGTTTTTGAGTTACATGAGAGCGTGAGATCTGAGAGAGTGTTGAGAGTAGGGGGAGTGCAGGCTGGAGGAGGGGGAGGTATGTACTGGATGATCACACAAGATATGCTTGCTGAGTCTTTGGTCTGACTTCCAAGGGAAGATGTCACGCTAAGAGCGTAGGTACCCGGAGTGAAAGCAACAGTACTGACACATGACCATACTCCTATGGAATTCGTAGTAGTAGTACAAATGGGATTACCATTTTTTTTGACTATTATAGAGGTATTTGGAGATGCTGTACCAGTAATAGTGGGAAGTATACTTGCACCAGTGATAGAGAGTACTTCGTTATTGTATGGACTTACCACGACTGGTGTATCTAGGGTATGTTCGATGATGACACAAGAAATACTAGAAGATACCTGCTTTATATCACCAAGAGTAGATATAGCAGTAAGAGCATAGATACCTGGAGTAAATGCAACTGTACTCAAGCATGACCATATTCCTATAGAATCAGTAGTAGCCGTACAAATGGGATTACCATCTTTTTCTACCGTGATAGAAGACCCACTATCAGCAGTACCTGTGATAGTGGGATAGATACTTGTTCCTGTTATGGTAAGTACCTCATTATTATATGGACTCACTACCACTGGTGCTGCAGCGAATACATCAGAAGACGCTATAAGGCTCATCATGACTCATACAGCGAAAACAATGGTACGAATATTGCTAAAAAATCTCATACAATAAAGATAATAATAAAATGTCTATGGTATAGAGTTTATAAGAAAAATTTGAAAATCAAGGAAAATGTGGTATAGGAATGTGAAGAATTTTTACTCGTACAGATATAAAATTATATTTGTACATATATGCTAGATAAGAGAAAATTTCATTGAGAAAAATATAATTCATAGCACTGACTTCTAGAAAAAAATGAATATATAATCATTTACGATAACATAAGTTATACAAAAAAATCCCTTTTTAGGGATATTTTTAGCTCATAGGGGATATTAATCCTTTACAACAATTGAAAGCATCTTATTTGGTATAAATATCTCTTTGAGGAGAGTTTTACCATCCATCCATTTTGCAATATCAGAATTTGCATAGGCAAGAGCAGAGACTTCTTCTTGAGCTACTCCATTGAAGCAAGTGAGGGTACCTCGAAGTTTTCCATTTACCTGCACTGCGATCGTGACTTCATCATCGATGAGCATCCATTCTTCATATTCTGGCCATTTTTGGTCATATATAGAACAATTATTGCCCATAATATTCCAGAGCTCTTCTGCCATATGTGGGGCAAATGGATGAAGCATAATGATAAAATTTTGCTTCCACTCGACTATAAACTCAGGATCTGTCGGGATTCCTGCATTGAGAAGAATCATGAGAGTAGAGATAGCAGTATTGAATTTATATTCGAGTATATCTTCACCTACTTTTTTTATGGTTTTATGAAGGAGCTTCATCGTCTTCATCTCATCTTTTGCGATATTTTTGTTATCGATAAATGTACTATATGCTTTATCGAGGAACCTTCTGGCACCGATGATCGCATCTGGATTCCAGGGGGCGGTATCAGTGAATCCACTCATATTCATCTCATAGAGACGGAGGGTATCTGCACCATACTCACTCACGATATCATTCGGATTGACGACATTCTTAAGAGATTTACTCATTTTTGCTACGACTTGCTTCACTTCTTCGCCACCTTTTTCATAGAATCTTCCTTCTCGCTCTTCGACGAGGTCGACTGCGACGAGACCACCATCTGCACGTTCATAGGCATATGCGAGGATCATTCCGACATTCGTAAGCTTCTGAAAAGGTTCTTTATTCGGGACGATGCCGATATCATAGAGTACCTTGTGCCAGAATCTCGCATAGAGGAGATGGAGTACGGCATGCTCTGCTCAGCCGACATATTCGTCGACCATACCCCAGTAGTCGAGAGCTTCAACACTTGCAAGTGAATCTCTATTTTTAGAATCCATATAACGAAGATAGTACCAGCAGCTTCATCACCATTGAGGCATGGTATTGGTCTCTCGCTTCCCTATGAGGTTATCAGAGAGTCTGATATTGACCCAATCCGTCACATTCGCAAGAGGAGACTGTCCATCGCCTGATGGCTCATACTTCTCTACTTCTGGGAGGAGGAGAGGGAGGCGAGAATCGATGACGAGCTTACCAGAAAGTCATTCATAGATCTTCGAGAATTCGACTTCGTCAATAAAAAGAAATTCCTCCTCTCCACATACTTCTACCCATGCCGCATCACTCTTCGTCTTTGGAAGATTCAGATATGCTTCATGAGTGATATGAATGAGTGGGATCGGCTCTCACCAGTATCTCTGCCGAGAAAAGAGCCAATCTCGGAGCTTATAGTTCGTCTTCTTATATCAGAAACCTTCTTTTTCTGCTTTTTGAGTGAGAGCTTGACGTGCCATTTCATCAGGATATCAATTAAAACTATCTGAATTAATCAATATTCAACAATGCTTACCAACAAATGAGATAAGGTGATTTTGGAATGCATTATACAGATGAATGTTTGCATCATTTTGTCATGGTGATGACGAATTAGTAACATACTTTCAATCAAGATTTCCATAAAAAAATCAAGCCTTGATAGCTCATTCGTTAGGCTCAATAACATTTTTAATTGAAAGATTATATTTCTTCGCAAACTCGAAATCCCTCTCATCATGTGCTGGAACAGCCATGACAGCTCCCGTACCGTATGATCCGAGTACGTAGTCTGCTATCCAGAGTGGGACTGCTTCGCCATTATATGGATTCACGACATATGAACCAGTAAACACTCAGGTCTTTTCTTTCCCCTCATTCATACGATCTTGGTCAGACTTCCCTCTTGAATTTGATATATAATGATCACATATGGTTCGATATTCGTCCGTAATGAACTCTCCTACACCTGGATGATCTGGAGCGAGGACTACATAGGTCATACCATACACCGTATCGACTCGGGTGGTATAGACTCGTATGGAAGGGAGGATGGATTCAAGGAGTGCATCGAACTGCGTATATCCATCGCCCGTCACGAAGTGTCAGGACTTCGATACATCTATATGACTGACTCAGATACTATCGAAGTGCTTCTTGGCTAGTGGAAAGAGGATATATGGATCATCCTCAGAGAGGAATACTTTCCAGTTATGCACATTATCTTTGATTTTCTCTGGGAGATACTCACTTCGCATAGAACAAAACCCTATACCTCGTGCGCTTCCTGTGGTAAAATCCCACTCTACATGGTTATGCAGATCATTGAATATCGGAGCTATACAGATGAGCTTATCGATCTTCACATCGAGACTTCCCACAAAGTGCATCGCGAGGAATCCCCCCATCGAATGTCCGATGATGAGAGAGTCTTCACGCATCTTCTCTCCATATATCTCTATGGCGGCAAGTTGCTCTTCGAGATTCGGACGATCATGACCGGGAAGATCTGGCATATATACCTCATATCCATGTCTTTCAAGTTCTCACTTGAGCCAAGTCTGCCAGTGTCGGATGATAGGAGATCCTTCTTCTTCCCATCCGTGAAGGATGAGAGCAGTGGGCTTCCCTTCTACTTTTTTTAAGAGACGGAATTCACACCCCTCACTTTTTCCGATCCAGTTGCGCTGCATTTCCTTGATACCGAGAGGCCAGTCGAGTGTGTCCAGATCTTCGATGAGCCTATCAGCATATTCCGTGATTTTGAGTACCCACTGACGGAGGAGCTTCTTCTCGACAGGATGTCCGCCAATCTCACTCTTTCCATCGACGACTTCTTCATTCGCAAGGACGGCTTTCAGTGCTGGACACCAGTTCACGGGCATCTCTGCCTCATAAGCAAGTCATCGTTTAAAAAGCTCAAGGAATATCCACTGTGTCCATTTATAGTACTCTGGATCTGTCGTATCGACCATGCGATCCCAGTCATAGGAAAATCCGAGTGCCTTCAGTTGCTCGATAAAAATCTCTATATTCGCTGCCGTAGTAATTGCTGGATGCGTTCCTGTTTTTACGGCATAGTTCTCAGCCGGAAGCCCGAAAGCATCAAATCCCATAGGATGAAGAACATTGAATCCTTTAGCATGATAGTATCGTGACATGATATCTGTCGCTGTATATCCCTTCGGATGACCGACATGAAGCCCTGCTCCTGAAGGATATGGGAACATATCGAGGATATATTTCTTGGGTTTTGATTCTGAAAATGGGGGGCTCTTCGTTTCGAACGTTTTACTTTCCGTCCAGTATTTCTGCCATTTCTTCTCAAGAAGCTGATGATCGTATGCCATAGGATATGATTAGGATGCCCTTAATATAATGAAAGTTCTGAAAAAAACAATAAAAAACCTCCTTCTTTGCGGAGGAGGTTTTTGAGGAAGTCTTCTTAGATAAGAGCATCCATAATAAGTGAGACGATCCAGTAGGCGAGCCACATCACGACGATACCGATAAGTACATTGATGATCGTCTTGCGACCAGACTTTACCTTCTCTTCATCACCACCTGCTGTAAGGATCTGGAATCCAGCATAGAGTACGTATGCTACAGCGATGAGGGTCACAAGTCCGAGAAGGGCAAGGATGATATTCGCAAATGCACCACCAGCACTTGTAGATGAACCGAGCTTGAGTCCATCAGCATATCCTCCCTTATTAAGAGTTCCAGCTGCAGAAGCAAATACATTTTGAGCTACAAATAAACTCCCGATAGTCGCGTAAAAAGATTTCGTAATAGACATATGAAAAAAGAAAAGAAGTAAAACGACACAAGTATGATAGCACTCTGTCAGAATAAAGTCAACATATTTTTACAGAAAATAATCTTTTTGTGAGATTATCCCCCCTCTTTCCTCACTATAGAGAGAAAATTGACAGAAAAAAAATCTCTCTTAAAAGTGAGATTTTTAGAGAATAGTACATAAATCTACTGACTATAGAGCCACTGCACTCTCATCGAGGACGACAGCATCAGATGCTACAGGTGCTGTGTTCTGAGCCAGAGATACTCCTGAAGGACGAGTCACTTCGAGGACATAAGGAAGAAGCGCCATATAACGAGCACGCTTGATCGCTGCAGCGAGCTTCTTCTGATTTGCGAGAGAAACTCAAGAATAGTATCGTGGGATGATACGATTGAATTTCGTGAGATACTGCTTAAGAAAGATGGTATCCTTATAATCAATAACCTTTACCCCTGCGACGGTGATAGGACATGGTTTTTTTACTTTTTTTGGCATAATAATTAAGAGTTTAGAATAATATACTTCGCTTATTGTATTGTTGTCATTCCGAGCGAAGCGGGGGAATCACTTTTTCATTTACTCAAGAGATTTTGATTATTTCTTACTCAAGTTTGATTTCGTAAGTGATCCCTACGAGATGACAAATATGAAACTAGAATTTTTCTTCCAAATCAGAAAAATCGTCGAATTCTTCAGGCATAACATTGGAGCCATCGGCACTCTCGAAATCTTCTCTCTTTGAAAGGAAGATAAGCTGACTGACGACTACTTCTGTCTTATGGAGTTTCGTACCATCTTCTTTATCGATTACACGAGTTTTGAGGCGTCATTCTATATATACGAGCTTTCCTTTCACGAGAAATTTCTCTACCTGATCAGCGAGAGGTCCCCATGCGACACAATTCGTATATTCAGCCTCAGAGAGAGACTCTCCTGTGGGAGATTTATAATACCGATTGGTTGCTATAGTGAAAGTAGATATTTTCTTATCGAGAGAAGCTCATGTAGATTTGATAAACGGATCTTTCGTCACATTTCCGATAAGGATGACTTTATTTATAGTTCTCATAAGTAGAGAGATAAGTGATAAGATTACGCTTCTATCTTCGTAAACATATAGCGCCAGATGTCTTTTTTGATATTGAAGGAGTTGCTGACTGCTACAAAATCTCCTGATTTCTCAAGAGTATAAAGAAGATAATATCCGACCTTTGATCCGTGGATATAATAAGCAAGAGCTCTCTCGCCTGGATGGTCACTCGATATGATCGTAGCTCCAGAGTCAGTAAGCTCAGTCTCTATCATAGAGATAAGGGTAGAGCGGTCAATTTCTGTAAGTGTAGAATCGAGTATCATCATGAGTTCATATTTTCTCATAGAATCCTGTGGGTTATATCTTATGACAAGGGTCATAAGAAGGATATAAAGTGCACTTTATGTAAAATGCCCGCAGATTATATGAAAAGGGGATATGAATGCAAGAGAAAATAGTGAAATAAAGCAAAAAATAAAGAAGATATTGTTTTTATCTCATAAAAATAAGACGTCAGAGTATAAAACTTTTTCTCGAATAAATTATGATTTTTGCAAGTGAAAGAATTTGCGAGAAAAAAAAGTATATGATAGGATGTATTTAGTCATCTAGAGGACTAGGTCTGGAAGTCTAGAAACATTATCTTATCTCATATTAACTCCTCCTAGACGTCTAATATTCTAGACATCTAGTCACTTACCTTTCTATGCCTCGTACTCAAAAAACATCTCCTCGCCTCCGCGAACTTTTCGGAGAAATGAACGATCAAGAAGTCAGCAAAAAACTCATCAAGAAACTCCTCCAGTACAATATGCAATATGAAGAAATCACCCGTGTGATCCTCTCTCATACCGAACGAGCATTCCTCGATGCCCGACTGATAACGCTCGAAGAGTACTATAGGGAACTCCAGTCGACGAAAAAAAGTGAGATCACGACTTTCCTCGAGAATCTCCCTACGATACATTCACAAGAGCTCGTCGTATAACAAAAAATTTCCGTATTACGGATATTTTTTAGATATTGACTATCTGTAGCGAGAGTGAAGTTCTGCTTTCTAAAAAATAAGGAAGACTACTTTACGTCTTTGAAAGTAAATTCTACATGCTTGCGGAGCTTTTTGTCATATTTCATGAGTTTGAGCTTTTCTCCTTGTGGGAGATTTTTTTTATTTACTGCATAAACATATCCTTGAAGACCGCTCTCCGACTTTCCTGCTTGGAATGTTGCTTTACCTTTTGCCATATACGATTAGATAAGAGATTTTATATAAGAAATTTGAGAGAGAACACTCCCACGAATGAGTGCATAATATGAAAATATTAGATTTTGCAAGTTTTTCTTGCTCTCATTTTGCATTTTCTCGATTTTTCTGTATGCTTCTGCTATCTGTTTTTTACCCCTCGTTCAAAAAGAACTGTAATCTAGTATCTAAAAAATATCCATTATGTTTATCGATGAAGTCATCCTGACCTGTAGAGCTGGAAAATGAGGTGACGGTGCTGTCTCATGGAGAAGAGAAAAGTATATTCCAAATGGAGGGCCATTCGGTGGTGATGGGGGAAATGGTGGGAATATCGTACTCAGAGCTACGACCCATGAGACGACCCTCATACGTTATCGCCATGCAAAAGTCATCAAGTCCCATGAAGGCGAACGTGGCGCGACACAAGAGATGCACGGAGCAACCGCTGAAGATACCATCCTCGAAGTGCCAGTAGGGACGATCGTGACTGATGTGAAGACTGGTGCTGTCATCGTCGATCTCACGACTCCAGGTCAGGAGCATACACTCTGTCATGGTGGAAGGGGGTGATTCGGAAATGCACACTTCCCTTCTAGTACTCGTCAGGCTCCGAATTTTGCTGAAGTCGGAGATATCGGTGATGAAGTCGAAGTGAAGATGGAACTGAAGCTCGTCGCTGATGTCGGACTCGTAGGTCTCCCAAATGCTGGAAAGTCCACCGTCATACAATCTATCACGAATGTAAAACCCAAAATCGCAGACTACGCTTTCACGACACTGATACCCAATCTGTGAGTCATGGAACACAAAGGACGATCACTCGTGATAGAAGATGTACCAGGACTGATCGAGGGAGCGAGTGACGGGAAAGGTCTCGGCACACAATTTCTCAAGCATATAGATCGATGCCATATCATCATCCACCTTATCGATGCGAGTAAGTGAGAAGAAGAAATGATCGAAGCCTACCGAGTAATCCGGGGTGAGCTCGAAAAGTGGAGTGAAGCCATGGGGGAAAAGGAAGAGATCATCGTATTCTCAAAGGCGGACATCATCGATCCTGAGATGCTCGAAGAGATGAGAATACACTTTGAGAAGTTCACAGGCAAAAAAGTCGCCCTCACGATATCTGCGTGAGCCTACATCCGCATAGATACACTGAAAGATCTCCTCATCGCGAGTATCCCTGAGAAAAAACGAGAGACGATAGTCATCACTGAAAATGAGGAAGGCTACATACAAGAAACGCGCGAGTGAGGAGACGAAGAAGAGGAGAATGTACATGTCTACGATCTGAAGCGCGTCCATGATCCGAAGAGATTCACGATATCGCGCATCGATGCTCTAAACTTCGAAGTGAAGTGAGAGCGTATCGAAGAGATCGTCCGTATGACGAATATGCAGTATACTGAGTGAGTCAATCGTGTCTATAATGTGATGGAAAAGCTCGGAATCATACGCAAGATCAAAGGAACTCTCGTATCCGAAATGTCGAATGGTGGCACAACGGGATTCTTCGAAGGGGAGGATGATATAGAGACTCATGCCGTATGGATTGCTGGACGGAAATTCTCTCTCGAAAATGTCCTCTTCATGAAAGGAGATCGAGAATAGAGCGGACTTGAAATATGAGAGAAACTCGTATAATCAGCCCATGACTTCTCGCTCATTATCAGATGCAAAAGATGCTCCCCTTACTCTTGTGAAAGGAGGTTTTCTTATAGCCCTTTTCATATACTCCCTCCAGTTCTTTACGCTCGATGTGAATCAGCAAGTGATGTACTCATTTCTGCATGGATCAAACCTGATATTTCATGAAGCTGGACATGTGATATTCATGCCATTTGGGGATTTTATGACGATACTCTGAGGAAGTCTCGGGCAATGTATCATCCCTCTCGTAGTGACCCTCGTATTTATCTTTCAGGAACATGCCTTCTACTCTGCTGCATTTTGACTCTGGTGGTTTGGTCAGAATCTTACTGATGTCGCACTCTATGCTTCTGATGCAAGTGCTCGAAGCCTCCCACTTATCGGTGGTATGAGTGAAGAAGCACATGACTGGGGAAACCTTCTCACTATGATGAATCTCCTTGCTTATGATCATACTATCGCTATAGTCATCCACTTTATCGGCATGATCGTGATGGCATGAGCATTTATCTGGGCAACTCGGACTCTCGTGAAAGAATATTTAGGGTAGATCTTCATTATCAGAAATCCGAAGCGAATTGTTGCTACTGATTTTTTGCATGGAAAGAGAAATACTGCCTATTTTTTGACAAAAAAATTGCCTTATGATAGCATGGATACATGACTCCAGAAGAAAAAAACTCATACCTCCTTCGTCGCGATGGAATCATCGAGATCCTCGCATCTCTCAAAGGTCACTGGGATCTCGCAGAAGGACTCTCAGCACTCGTAGGAAGTAGCTATGTGACTCCTGATCTCATCGATGGTATACAGAATATACTGAAAGAATCCATCCAAACCGTGAAGGATGATACAGTAAAAGCGAAAATCCAAGTAGGACTCGATCGGATAGCTGCTCTAAAAGAAAAAGAGAGTCAAGAAAGAACCTCAGAACAAATGCTTCTCGAAGAAGATCTTCTTACAAAATTTATTGTTTAATTTTTACTATTATGACACTTGAAACACCTGAACAAAGTCAGGAAGTTCAAAAATTAAAAACTGCACTGAGTTCAAAAGAGCTTTCAGTCGATGAATTAAACAAGATAGCGAAAGCATTAAATGAGCCTACGTATATTGACCTCATAAAAAAAACCATACAAGAAGATGATGCGAAGAAAATAACTGATACTCTCAATAAAAAGACACCTCTTTCTGAGTGAGAAAATAATATTTTAAGACTTCTCGCCATCCTCTACCCAGCGAAAACTCTAGAAGCACGCCTTATAAGCACGAATCAACCCTCTGGAAAGATAAGCGCTGTTCTCAATGGAAATGGTGGGGCAATGAACTTTGAACAACTCAAAAAACTCACCCCTGAGAAAATCCAAGAACTCTTCCGATCCGTAAATAAAGGTGATCTCATTGCTATCGCAAAAGCTATCCCTGATGCAAAGCCTGAGTGAATAGATCAAAATACCTATGACCTTCTTAAGTCTATAGTATCTGCTACCGTCATAAATATGGTCCAAAATGGAATGACTATAGAGAATATGGGAGATATAGAGTTTCTAGAAAAAAATGGAAATGATAAGATAAAGCAATCAATCAAAAAAGAAAAAGAGTGAGAATGAATCCTAAAAGACTATACATGAAATCCTAAAGTAATCATAAAATCGAATGGATCTGAAATATCTCTTGACTCTGTAATTAATGCAAGTGGCAAGCTCGCAAAGGGTATCGATATATCCAAGATCAATACCGTCGACCTCAAGGCAGGTGCTGAACAACTCAAAAAACAACTTCCAGAATGAACAGATAAAGCAAAAATGGAAGAAATGATACATAATCTCCTCGACTCAAAAAATGGAGCACTCCGAGGCTTGTGAGAACTCATGAAGATATTTGGAGCACTTCTCGGTCTAAATTTCGAGAAAAAAGTTGCTTCAGGCGAAAAACTCGTAGAATTCGATAAAAAAGCACGATATATCCTTATGACAAATATGCGTGATGGAAAAAATGGGTACATACTGGATGAGATTTATGATGATAAGTGAGCTTTGAAGATTTCAGATAAAAAGGATTCAAAACTTCAACTTTATCTTGCTGATATAGCAAAATTAAAAATTGCTGAATGAGTTCCTGCGAAAGATGCTGATAGAAAATATGAAATAAGCACAAAGCTTACGGATGCTATCAATGCCTACCAAAAAAGTCTCTCTATAACCCCTACATGAAGGATAGATAAAGTATGACTTCCTCTCATTATGGCAAAATTTGATGCCAATGGAGATCTTCTCGGACAACCTGATCCAACCCCAGAAATAGCAACAAAATTAGAACATCCTCTCGGAAAGAGAATACTCGAACTGGAAGGAAAAGATTTTGCTACCATAAAGACTCTCCTCAAATCTAGTCCAATTCCAAGAAACCAAATCATAGAATTACAAAAGGAATTGGGATTCACCCCAAATAATCCTGATAAACGTCGAAGTCTCGATGGCGTTATGGGCCCAGGAACGGTAAAAGAATTTCTCCTGAAATATGATAAAGGAATGATGGAACCAAATAAGTGACCTCGACCCATATCAGCAAAAAAATAAGAAATAGGAGTTCATCCTCCTATTTCTTATTTTCTTTTGACATTTGATATTCTCAGATAGACTTTTCTCGAAAGATATTCTCATTTTTTATTACTCTATGCTCACTCTCACACCACGAGAACTCTCGTCCCTTCTCGAAAAATCTCCCAATACCATCGAACTTATCGATGTGCGCGGTGCAGACGAATACGAAGAAGTACATATTTCTGAAGCACTACTAATACCACTTCCCATGCTTCCGATACGCATGAGTGAGATCGACAAGACAAAACAAGTAATATTTATCTGCCGAAGTGGTGCACGTTCAGCGCAGGCATGTACTTTTATAGAAAAAGATGAGGTCAAAGCATACAACCTCTCCTGAGGAATGATTGATTTCGAATCTGCATTTCCAATGAAAGTCGTACACGGAGAACGAAAAAAACTCTTTAGATTATTTTAGTAGTTTCATCATTTCGGTCGACATGACAGTCACCATGTCCTTCACTCCTCTTCCTATCTCCTAATTTCTATTTCCTAATAATTCATCACTATCCTCCTATGCTCACTCTCTATACCAAAGATTACTGTCCCTACTGTGTGAAAGCAAAGAATCTCCTCGATTCACTCGGCTCTCCCTACGAAGAAATCGATGTCACTCATAATCAAGATACTCTCATGGAGATCGTGAAAAAATCCTGAATGCGTACTCTACCACAGATTTTCGTATGAGAAGAGTGTCTCGGATGATATGATGATATCCTCGCCCTGCATACAAAATGAGAATTGGTCGGGAAGCTCAGTATTTAAAAAATATTTGTCCATCCGTGAAAGAGAACGAAGACTTGAAAAACGAATAAAAGTCGATATTCTATTTTCATGAAAAAATATATATTCTTCTTTCTTGGAATTCTCTTCGTAGGATTCTTCACGTATCTCTTCACACCTCGCCCATATCAAGTCCACTATCATGCGAACTTCGCAGTATATATCGACGGGAAAGAGGAAGACTTCAGCTCGCAGATGTACATGGAGGAGACTTCTCGGTGCAATGTCACGAACGATGTAAGGCCAGAAGATAGGATCCATCTTCATGATGGAAAGTGATCTCTCGTGCATGTCCATATGGCAGCTTCGACATGGGGAGACCTCTTCTCGAATCTCACTTGGGGTATAGGGACGACGTATATCGCTGATCCCTATGGAAAAATCAGGACGAAAACTGGTAGTACTAATCTATACTATTTCATAAATGAAACACCCGTGATGAATCCCGCCAATGAGATAGTCAAAAGTACAGATAGACTCCTCGTATGGTATGGTAGCGGTACAGAAAAAGAAATCCAAGAAAAAGTCTCTACACTCGTCGCAAATGACGCTGATGAATACAACCATAAGCCTGACCCCGCAAGCTGTGGATCTAATAGTTATGGATGGCTCTCACCGATCATCACCCCCATCATGGAGTGGAAAGAGTCACTTCCCCATTCACACGAATAGTATTTATGTCATTACAGATACCTATCCATCTCTGAGCTACCTTTCTCCTTTTTTTTGGTGCCGTTTTCTCGTGTAGTGCTAAAATGTCCGACAATCATACCCTTAAAGATAGCGTACATATCGTACATCATTTTAGTGACCACTGCTTTCCAGAGGATGGCCATGAAAAATTCATGAATGAGAAGAAATCCATACATGTGTCTATCCAAAAGGATACAGAAGTTTCGCTTACTGACTCTTCCATAAATAGGCATCTCTTGGGCGATAATCATCCTCTCGAATATCCTCTTATTGCCTTAAGGGAACAAACACATAGAGATAAACAGAGTCTATTCTTCGTGGAGACGATACGACTTCTTTTATAAAATATACTTTTGACATATTTACTTTTCTCCGAGCTTTTTTATAACTCTCTTCGTATGAATAATGAGAAATCCTTCGTTCTCAGCTCCTGTAATCCATACCTCCTCATCGGCTGTATCGGCTAATACTTCATCATTAGGATACTGATGATCTAGTAAGTCTACGCGATGCGAGCTGAATAGATAGCCCCTCTTCCTGTATATAACTTTTACCCTACTTTCTTATGAAAAAATTACTTTTTATTGTTCCTGTACTTTTTTTTCTGACATCTTGTACCAACAGTGTTCCCCCAAAATCGCCTTCTTCTGGAGATACTCCTAAATCAGTAAGCTCAACTCCAAAAGAAAATAGAACCATCCTAACACCGTCATATGGATCAGGAAAGAATCTCATAGAAATATTTGCTGATTTTCAGTGTCCTGCTTGTCAGAATTTTACCAAGACATTCGAGCCACTACTGATAGAACTGGCCAATGAAGGAACTATCCGTATCGAGTACCGGCAGTTTCCACTCCCTATGCACAAAAATGCCTACCGTGACGCTATGGCAGCTCTTTGCGGAGCAGAACAAGGAAAGTATATGGAGGCAAAATCAGCTATCTATGCTCTAGAAATCTCTAAAAAAGAGTCTCCTGTAACTGATGCCAATAGAGTCGATATACTCTCGACGATATGAATAGATACTACAGAGCTCAAAAAATGTCTCGATACTGATAGGTATCTCGCACAAGTCGATAGGGATATAAAGCTCTGAGAATCTCGTAGAGTAAATAGTACACCGACGGTATTTCTCGATGGAAAAAAGATAGATAATTCACTTTTTCGAGATCCTTCTACATTCAAGTTCAATCTCCAGAGAATCATAAATCCATAATTTTATGCTTAAAAATTTTATAAAGCCTTTTCAGAATATCTTCCTCAGTATTTTTTATGTTAGTTTGAGTATATTCGGGATTTTTCTCTGGTGGAACTTCACGGATATAGAGGTTATGTTTTGAAATTACGGGAAGATTCATACTTATACTGATATTATATTTTCGATGATTATCGTCTTTGGTTTCCCACTTTTTCTTATTGGAGTTATCTATAAATGAATGCTTTTTTGAATGCGTGAAACCCTTGGATGAAAAAATACTATTGGAGCGTCGGGCGGCATCATCGGGACGATTATTTCAGGAGCATCATGTTGTGGTGGGACACTTGCTATATATTTTGGACTTATTCCGCTCATGACACTCCTTCCCTATGATGGACTAGAAATCAAGTTCCTTGCTGTACTCTGACTTCTCTGGGCAAACTATGATTTGTATAAATACCTTGAACTCTGTCGAATGGGAAAATAATACCTTTTTACTCGATAATTCCCTATGTCACACAATCAAAAACTCAAAAATGCCCTTACCTTTGCTGGCGTGAGCAATATCTCTATGGGAGTCATCGAGATAATTGCTGGGGTTTTTTCAGGATCGAGCAGTCTCATTCTTGATGCTCTCGATTTCTCCTTCGATGGAGCGAACTACTTTTCAAGCATCTATGCACTCAAAATATCAGAACAATAGTCTCGAGCTCAGGGCTGTATGGCTCTGCACGAGAAATGATGCGATCAATAATATCCTCATCATTATAGCAGGATTTCTCACCATCGCTTTCTCATCGATCTATCCTGATATCCTCGTGAGTATCTGGATGGGGAGTATCGCTCTCTGGAGTGGTGTCTCGATCGTCCGTGATGGTGGCGACCATCATAATCACCATCACTAATTTTAGTTTTCTTATTTTTCTCTTATGGAAATGCCTCTCTACTCAACCATACTCGCTCTCTGAGTACTCGGGATTCTCTTTATGACGATCACTTCGATGACGCTCTATTTCTTCTCGAAGAAATCTCGGAATTTTCTCGAAAGTATCCCCTATTTCATCTATCTCAAAATCATTGGAATTATCGCCATATCAGCCACGACTTTCGCGATGATCTATCAGCTCTACTTCGAGCTCGATGTCTGTATACTTTGCTGGTGGCAGAGGATATTCATCTTTCCGATCGATATCATAGTCCTCGTCAGTCTCTGGAAAAGGATACGATGAAATCATATCATCACGGGCATACTCTCATTTATCGGGCTCTTCTTCGCAGGATACCACTACTACTATCACTTCATGGGTCATGTGATGGGATATGCAGTATCGATGCCCTGTGAAGTCGGCTGACTGCTCCCTGCTTGTACCTCACATGAGTGAGTGCTCATATTCGGATTTATCACAATCCCATTCATGTCGGTATGTGTACTTCTGGCTATACTCTGGCTTTCATGGCTCGCAGGAAGAGCGAAGAAATAAACCATATACTTTTTCTCAATGAATTACCCTCACTCCATTAACTCCCATAGCTTCAATCCTACGAAGGCGACCCTAGAAAAAACGCTTATGGATAAAGCTTTATGCTGGGATAGAAAAATATTTTTTGCTCGCAACTATCATACATAACCACTATTTTATGTTTTTTAGCTCTCCATTCAGATGAAGCTAAAAAAATAGGTCTTCTTTAAGACTATTCTTGTTTATAGATTTTTATAGAATAAAAGATTTGATATATTTAAGATTTTCGTATTATCGAAAATATGAAATTATGGAAAATCTTGACATATTTTGTAGTAATTTTTTTAGGACTATTTTATGCTTCTGGTTTTGGGCATTCTTTTATAGTGAATTCAGTATGATATGCTGATGAACATAATCATAATATTCCTGACCATGAGATACATCACAGCGAAGATATAGTATGACGATGAAACCTTATCACACATAATGAAATCGAATGTCCCCTCAATACAGAATATCCAACATATCTCGTATATGACCAAAAAGGTATACCTGATAGGAAATACGCTTTACATAGACAAAAAGTATTTGATAAACAAAGGTTCTTTTTTTCCGATACCATAAGATTGCTTCTATAAAATAGGATATTTTTTCCTATTTTATAATATTTTATCATCATATGGTACGACTTTTTTATTTTTTGGTAGCTTTTTTGAGTTTTCCTCTTCTTGCTTTTGCACACGGTGTCACGCTCGGTGATAAGTGATTTATCCAGGAGACAACGGGAGTTCAGTTTATCGCCTTCGTGTATCTCGGAGCCAAGCATATGGTGACGGGATATGATCATCTCTTGTTCCTCTTCGGTGTTATATTCTTCTTGTACAGACTCAAAGATATCACTCTGTATGTCACACTCTTTGCTCTTGGCCACATTGTCACACTCATATCGTGAGTATATTTTGATATTAGTATCAATGCGTATATTATTGATGCCATTATTGGCTTTTCTGTTGTCTACAAGGCCCTTGATAATCTCGGGGCATTTCAGCGGTGGTTTGGTGTGCAACCAAATACCAAGATAGCAACTTTGATATTTTGACTTTTCCATGGATTTGGACTCGCTACCAAGCTCCAAGATTTTGAACTGGCACCAGAATGACTGTTTCTGAACCTTATATCCTTTAATATCGGTGTAGAAATCGGGCAAATACTTGCTCTTTCTGTTATTCTCATTGGTATGAGCTACTGGCGAAAGACAAAGAGCTTCTGGAAGAATGCCTATACAGCCAACGTGGTGATGATGGGTGCAGGTTTTCTCCTTATGGGATACCAGATTGCTGGATTTATTTTAAGTCTCTAATTTAATTATACAATATATGTTTAACGCCCATAAACCAACCCTTGATGAACTCCCTTCATCAAAAGACCTTCTTCGGTCTACAAAAATAGCAATCATATCAGCAACAGCTATTTTAATCACTATCGTTCTCCCTGCTGAATATGCTATTGACCCTACTGGTATCGGAAATCTCCTCTGACTCAAAAAAATGTGAGAAATAAAACAATCTCTTGCGAAAGAAGCAGAAGCTCAGGACAAAAAAGTATCATCTAATACTCCTTCACAACTTACAACCCCAGAAAATCCAAATTCAGAAGATACAACAGTGGTCATAAATAAGAATATCCCTACTGATATCAAGAAAGGAAAGATGACCGCCGTAATCCAACCGAATGGGAGTGCTGAAATAAAAGCGAAAATGTCGAAATGAGATACTATTACTTATTCTTGGAAAGCCGAGTGATGACCACTCAATTATGATGCACATGGCGAAGGTGCTTTTGGAAGAGGATTTGCTCAATATGAAAGATGAGCCAATAAAACAGAGTATAGTGGCTCAATTACTGCTGAATTCAATGGTACTCATGGTCTCTACTGGCGCAATCGATGAAACCAAGATATAACGGTGACTTTTGAAGTAAGTGGAAAATTTGAAAACTTAAAAAGATTAGATTAATTTACCAGAAACTATTTACTTCTTAATATGATATATCTTTTACACATACACTTAACTCTATTTTATGAAACACAATGAACACTCTCACGCTGAGCACTCTCACGACTTCAACCCTGTGAAAGTTACTGCTGAGAAAAGCACCCTTATAGTTTTTATTATTACAGCACTTACGATGGTGGTGGAAATAGTTGTAGGTTGGCTATCGAACTCTATGGCACTTTTTGCTGATGGTTGGCATATGGGGACTCACGCTCTTGCACTTGGTATATCACTCCTTGCCTATATATTCGCTCGTAAGCACGCAAATGATAAAAAGTTTGCTCTCTGAACTTGGAAGGTGGAGATACTTGGTGCATATACCAGTGCTATTTTACTCGGTATTATGGGTCTGTTTGTAGCTATCTTTTCAGTGGAGCGATTGGTATCACCACTTGCTATCGACTATAACATAGCACTTATCGTTGCTATCATAGGACTTCTTATCAATATAGTATGTGCTCTCATACTCGGACATAAGGGCAATCATAATCACTGACACTCCTCTCATGGTCACGATAGTCATATTGGTGATCTTCACGACGATCATGATCATGCTACCGAACATAAAGACCTCAATCTCCAATCTGCATACCTTCATGTCATCGCTGATGCTCTGACTTCTGTCTTTGCCATACTTGCTCTTCTTGGAGCAAAATACTATGGATGGAATTGGCTTGATCCATTTATGGGAATGCTCGGAGCAATACTTATATTC
>JAYVGV010000003.1:0-3882 GCA_043771825.1 Candidatus Altimarinota bacterium
CTTGAACCGAGCCGGCTGGTTGAAATCACACTGAATGGTGGCGAGTTGCCACTCGCGTCCGATTGCATCCTTGAACATGAAGTCGAGCTTGGGTCCGTAGAAGGCCGCCTCTCCTGGCATCGGACGGTAGTTGAGACCATTCGCAATAGCGGCTTCCTCCAGAGCCTGTTCAGCGATCTCCCACACATCATCACCTCCGAGATATTTCTCAGGAGTGAGTGGATCGCGGATCGAGAGCGATACCCAGTATCCGTCCATCAGGCCAAAAGTCGTATAGAACTGCTTGATCACATCGACGATAGAGGAGACTTCATCTTTGATTTGCCCGACTCGACAGAAAAGGTGACCATCATCCTGAGTGATCGAGCGGACACGAGTGAGACCTGAGAGTTGCCCAGTTTTCTCATCACGGTATACGGTCGCAGGCTCAAAGTAGCGAACTGGCATATCACGATAGGAGAACTGATTATCCGCGAATATCTGCATATGATGAGGACAGTTCATCGGCTTGAGGAAGAAATTCTCTTTGCTCGTTCCACCATACACGGAGAACATATCCTCGAGATATTTACCAGCATGGCCTGATGTCTGATAGAGTTCTTCCTTCGCGAGATGAGGCGTACAGACACGATCATATCCTCGATCCTTGTGGAGATCCCAGAGATAGTCCTTGATCGCTTCACGGATGATCATACCGTTCGGCTGGATGAGCGGGAGTCCTGATCCGACCATATCGGATACCGTGAAGAGTTTTAGTTTCTTTCCTAGTATCCTATGATCCCGTTTTTTTGCCTCTTCCATCATATATTCGTAGGCGTCAAGTTCAGTTTTGGTGTCAAAAGCGAGACCATAGATACGAGTGAGTTGCTTGTTCTTCGCATCTCCTCTCCAGTAGGCTCCTGCGAGTTTATCGAGTTTGAAACTATCTTCAGGAATCTCGTTGGTGAACTGGACGTGAGGTCACTGGCACATATCGATAAAAGTCGAAAGTCGGAAGTCTCGACCCCCTTGAGAAAGGGGGGTAGGGGGGATTGGGGTTTCTGAATCTTCCGAAACAACCAATCCTCCGTCACTCGTTGCACTCGTGCCACCTCCTTTCTCAAGGAGGTTTAGGAAACCAAAATCCTTGTACACAGGATTCTGAAATTTCCCTATATTGGCATAGAATCCGATCACCGTCTCACCCCGAGCTGCGAGATCCTCGATCATCTCGAGCTTGTAGATCTCACCGAGTGCAGTCGTGAATTCTTTCGCATCAGCGACTGAGAGTGAGAATTGACGGAATTCCTGTCCATCACGGACGATAGACCGCATCTTCTTCTCGATATCCTTGAGCTTGGATTCTTCGAGAGGGATATCACCAAAATCGATATCATAGTACCAACCAGTATCGATATCAGGACCAATGGCGAGTTTTGCATCAGCTCACATCACCATGCGAGTGGCCTGAGCCATGATGTGGGAGAGAGAGTGGCGTTTTGTGGAGATAGGGGAAGTCATAAGAGAAAGGGTTAAAGGTTTATTAATTTGAGAATTAAGGTTGATTCCACCAATCAAATCAGTTAGTTTCGGGTTCCAAAATTTCAAACATATGATCAAATTTTCTTCAAAGATTCTTTCGTAATTTTTCTCATTTTTGGTTCTCTTGAGCCAATTCAGTACAAT
Organism: Candidatus Altimarinota bacterium; assembly: GCA_043771825.1. Taxonomy (GTDB): domain Bacteria; phylum Patescibacteriota; class Gracilibacteria; order BD1-5; family UBA2023; genus JAGOMW01. The sequence goes on from JAYVGV010000003.1 coordinate 1,666, forward strand.
AATATTTAAGGTATTCAGAAAGTTTAGAAGCAAGAGTTGTTCTATAGATTTGTATTTTTCAATCTTCATTTCAATCTTTTTTTCAAAGAAAATTTTCTCGTAATTTTGCTCATTTAATGGTATTAATTGTCCATTTTCATTTAGTTTGAGCTTCATGTAGTAATCAGCAACGAACTTCCGAGTAAAATTTCCTGGCATCTCATATGGGTTGATCTCAATCACTTGTCCAAAAATTTTTCTCAAAAATTGAGATCTCCTTATCTTTAAGAAATTTAACAAAAATTTCTTTACTTCATGAATAATAATATGTATTAGTGTTACAAGTAGTACATTTTGCTTTCTCTTGATCAAAACACATTCAGTATCTAAATGCCGAAAAAGTCTCAATAAGTAAACACTCTATAGCAACAATCGAAAATCATTCTCCTTTTCCCTCTCATTTAGTAATAAGTTTATTAATTGGATTAAGATAATATTCTCTAATTCTTTCTTGAAAAATATTATTTATAATAAATTCCCAGTCAGTATTAAAGGCGTGTAAATTTTTTATAAGTTGTCTTTTTTCTATCCATAATTCTTTATAATCTGTCATTTTTTTCTTAATTAGTTAAAATAAATTATTCTCATTTTAATTTGAGATACATTTTGTTATTTTCTTCTCTGGCCTTAAGAAATAAACCTTCTTTAAATTCAAATGGCACACTATCTATAGTAGTACTTGTTAATGCATCTATAAAATAAAAAGCAGGTTTTGTGGTTCATACATTATCGAGATAAGAATAAACACAGGTTTTCATAGTAGGACTATAAAATATAGATCCATCTGGATTCATTTCGGTACCATCTGGATGAATGTATGTATATTTTTTATCTAATTCTTTTTTATAGCTTCAACATTCTTGACTTTTCTTAAATACTTCATCATCCTTTACTTTCTTTATTTCTTCTTTTTGTTCTAGTGATTTCTTCTTAGATTCTTCAATTTTTCCATTTAATTCTTCAATTTTAGTATTGAGGCTTGCGATTTTTGCATCTTTTTCATCATTCCAGTCTATCGTACATGATGAGAGGAGGATCAGGGGGATGAGGAGGAGGGTGAGTTTCATAGGAGTGAGATTAAGGAATATTTTTAGTGACTGGATTCCTGCCTACGCAGGAATGACAGGGACGAGAGCAAAATAAATTTGGAGATTTGGAGATTTCTGATATACTTATCGCAAGTCTTTTAGCGAAGACACTTTCTCTGTCAGGTATGAGTGCAAAATCATCTCACGATGTCTCATACAATTCACTGAAGGTAATACGATCTGGGGCGTCTCGTGCGTCATAAGGATCGTTTTTTATTTGCTTCGTTCGAATGTGGATATCAGATAGAGTCGCCTATCTCCATCTGTGATCTCTTCTCTGATGTGGAGTCCGAATAGATATCCGTCAGCAGTTTCAGAGAAACATTCGATACATTTTTGTTTTTCTATTATCTTTTCGTATGAGGAGATATTTTTTGTTTTGAGGAGCTCTATGGCTGCCGTGAAGAACTGCATTCGTCTGTTTCTATCTTTTCTGTTTTCTATACATTCGAGGTATTTACTCAGGAAGATGAGTCGTTTTTTCCCGAATCAGAATGATATGATCTTCGGATGAGAGCAGATATATTCTTCGATGCTTTTTTTCAGGGGCGTTCCTTTGCGAACAGAGATGGTCGATGATACGCGAGTCATAGGAAGATGAGAAATATGGTAGGTAGAGTGTTTTGATTCTCGATTCTTATTTCTTACAAAAACTCTTCTTTACATATCTTTTGATCATTTTCCCAGTTTTAGTATTTTTCACGAGAGTATAGCATCCTCATTTGATGCCAGTATAGTATTTGATGGTTGGAGATTTTGGAGTGGTGATAGTCGTAGGAGTTGTAGTTTTTCGGCTACTGATCTCACCTGAGACGGTAGCCGCAGAGAGAGATGGTGCGATGAGGAGTGAGGTGATGAGAGTGAGGATGAGGAGTTGCATAGGAGGGAGGTTAGAAAAAGAGGAAATGAGATATGACTCGGAAAAGTAAATAAAAACTCCCCAGAAATCGAGGGAGTTATATGGAGAGATCCTGATCCCGAATGATCGGGACAGGATGACCAAAAGAAACCTACGATATCGTCGGGAGAAGAGTGCATGTGCTCGTACCAAGTCATGTGACCATGTCTATAGGTTGGTTATAGATTGGGA
>JAYVGV010000004.1:0-19548 GCA_043771825.1 Candidatus Altimarinota bacterium
CCTGTCATACTTTTTAAGGCTCAAAAAACCGTTGCAGAAAGTGAAGCGAATCTCGCGAATCTAGAGAGACTTATAAAAGATCTGAGAGTCGAGCAAATACAAAATATCAAAAACAAGGCAAATTCTGAAATTATCGTAAAGGCATTTCGATTTTTTGATGAAAACAAGCTCAGTCTCGAATCTCTCGTAAACGAGCTCAAAGATGATTTTTCTCCTGAGAATTGTATCAGTGCAAATGATGATAGTGAAGCAGGAAAAAATCAAATACTCTTAAATACGCTCGAAGATAAAAATAATCGTATACGTGCGGTTTTTGCAGTACAAAAACTCAATGAGGGGTGGGACGTGCTGAATCTTTTTGATATCGTCCGTCTCTATGAATCCAGAAGTAACGTAGTGGATAAGAAAACTGGAAAGGTAAAAGTTTGACCTCAAACCATTTCAGAAGCTCAGCTTATCGGAAGGGGAGCACGATATTTTCCATTTAGTACCGATAAGGCACTAGGAGAAGATAAATATAAGAGGAAATTTGATCATAAGGATGATGATCTAAGAGTACTAGAGACTTTCTATTATCATACGAGCTTTGATAATATGTATATCAACGAGATACGTCAAGCATTGAGAGAAATAGGAATTATCGATGCAGTTGAGAAAAAAGATTTCTCACTTAAATTCAAGGAGTCTTTCAAAGAGAGTATTTTCTACAAAGAGTGAATTATCTTTACAAATATAAGACAAGAAAAAGATTATTCGAATATTGATAGTTTCGAGAAAATCGGACTCCAGACGAAGCGATTTGCTTTTAAGAATATATTTACAGGGAAAAGTGATGATATCGAAGCATTCGAAGAGAAGAAAACAGAGCTCAAAATCGAGAAAGAGCCGAAAAGTATACTCGTGAGTACGCTCGATAAGCGGATCGTAAGAAAAGCAATCCAGAGAAACGATTTCTACAAATTCTCGCATATCAGAGAATTCCTCTGAAAACTCCAGAGTATCGATGAATTCATCGAATCAGAAAGATATCTCTGAGGGATAACTATCGATTTTTATAGCTCTCGTGAGATCCTAGATAATCTGACGAGCGAAGATAAGCTCAGAGGCGTATCAGCTCTTCTCAGTATGCTTGAAGTCGAAATAAAGGATAAGAAAATCGAATACGAGGGTACAAAAACCTTTGTATCGAAAAATATTTCGAAGTATCCGTTCGAGAAAGCGATAAAAGTAGAGCTCTGAGTCGAAGGATTCTCGAAAAACAAAGATTGGTTTGTCTTCGAGAAGATAAACGGCACGTCTGAAGAGGAGGATTTCGTATGACTCTTTGAGAAGAAAATACAAGAACTCGAAAAAAAGTATACGGATATATATCTCGTCCGAAACGAAAGAACAGTTGCGATATACTCCTTCAAGACATGAGATCGATTTGAGCCTGACTTCATACTCTTCATGAAAGATAAGAATACAAAAGAGCCTATGACGTATCAGATCTTTATCGAGCCAAAGTGAAATCAATTTAAGGATAGTGAGTGAGGATATGAGAACTCGTGAGAGTGGTGGAAACAAGAGTTCTTGCTAGAGATCGAAGATCAGGCGAAAATACTAGAGATAAATTTTGGATTATATCAGCTTATTTGATTGCCATTCTACAATAAGGACAAAGAGAGCGAATTCGAGGAGGCGATGAATGAGAGGTTTTTCTAAAGATAGTTCTATATAAATATCTTCTGCACCCATGCCATCCACTTTTTGTATGGAGGTATCGTATCAAGAGTGAGCTTCGTAGAGTACGTGAGATCCTCTTCGATCTGGGTGAGGAGGTCACGCACGACTCCATCTGATCCTCGGAAGATCGCATTGGTCTCCGATAGGAGATCGAAGCTTCCATAGGTGAGATTCGCTGATCCGAGTATCGCAGTGACTTCATCGATCACGATCGCCTTCGCGTGAATACGCCCTCTGTAGAGATGTACAGAGAGATGAGTAGGAGTATCGGGATAGAGGAGACTCGGTCGAAGGAGTCCGTAGATGCTATGCATATTCGCATGATATACTCAGTCCGATCGATCGGGGACGATGACTTTCACTGTCACTCCTTTGCGACTGATCTTTCTGAGTCTGCGGATGATGGCAAAGTCAGTGATATATCCATGCTCGATGAAGACGGATTTTCTTGCTCGTGAGAGTTCTGCGAGGATCTCTCGGCGGATGAAGTGCCTATCCTTGATATTGGAGAGGATTTCGACTCATTCACGGATTTTCTTCGCGATCCAGAGAGGATCTTTTGGTTCTCATTGTCTGATATTGATATCATTAGCGAGTTCTCATGAGAATATCACCATATAGTCATGCCATCATCCTTGGTCAGGATCTTCTCGATTTTGTGCAGTGAGGTATTCTTCTGCGATATTCATCCCACCGATGATCGCTTTTACACTTTCCGTCCCTTCATCGAAGAGCCAGATTTTCGAGTGATCATTCTCTTTGAGATATTTACACATGATAAGCGAGCTCGGTCCTACAAGAACGAAAGATACATTTTTCATTTCGAGGAGTTTCTTTGCTCGTGTCGTCGAGAATATATCTCCTCACATTCTCCCGAAAGTGAAGAGTTTCTGCGTATTGTATACACGAGTACCGAAAGCATCTTTACGGATATCGATATCGATATCAGGATAGATCTCTATCTTTTGCAGGAGTGCCTCTATGAGCATCCTCCCCACAGTATCATCTCGCCACATGAAAGCTCGGATATGGATACTATTTTCTGCCTCATGGATCGCACGAAGTATCTCAGAGAGAGCATCTGCTCCATCGATGATGAGTCGGACGGTACTGAGATTTTGGTATTCCATGAGAATATTGTAGGACTCTCCACTGGATTGCAAGTGAGAATATTTTTTTCTTTGGAATACTCCATGGGGATATTTAGAAAATCCTTTGTTTTTCTTAGGTATTTCACTATACTTAGTTTGTTTTACATTTTCACACTCTCATATGGACCAAATACTTAAAAAACTCAAATCTGCAGGAGTCTCTGCTGATGTGATCGAAAAGCTCCAGTCAGGTCTCGGTGACAAATTCGAATCGACGATCGTAACAAGTGGGCTCAAGGCTGCAGCTGCAAAAGTCGGACTCGATGACTCTGCTCTTCCTGATATCGACTTCCAGAATGCTCTCGAAGCAGTCGAAGAAGTGACAAAAAAAGATCTCAATAAGAATGGAAAAATCGGTGATGGTGACGGAAAGACAGGAGTCGCGGAAGCCATCGAAAATGCGAAAGAAGCGATAGCAAATACTGATCTCTCCGGAACAAAAGAATACGTACAAAAGACAGCTACGAGTCTTTTTGCTAAAGTGAAGTCTCTCTTTGGTAGTAAAAATGGATAGTCCCAAAAAGATAGGATGACCAAAGCTTTTATAAGATCTTCCCTTCTTCTCTCAGAAAAATCTCCCTTGGTCGGGGAGATTTTTCTATTGTCCTCTTGACTTCCCTATAAGATAGATAGAATGAACTAATTCTCTCTCTCACTAAAAAATACATATGGCAAAATTTTATGATCATCTTACGGGACAGGTTGTTGAAATGGTAGATTGGCTCGATAGAACGTGAAGTAAGGAGAGAGGTCGTCGGCATCGTAATACAACTGAATCAAAAGGAGTACCTTCATGAATTCAGCAGGCTAGCTCACGGCCATGATTGTGAACGCCATATATTACGTGAAGTCATAATGGTAGTACACCGAAAAAAGTTATTAGTCTTCTTGATTCATGAGATAATGTGGATTTATTGTCCCCATGAATTTAGTTCTTCTTATACCAAAATCGACACTCCTCACTTCCGTTGAGGAGTTTTTTGTTTGACCATCCTGCTCCAGGATTCCGCTCGAATGACGTGATGAATCCGCCATGATGAGCTCCTATAGCTCTTTCGAGGTCAGTATAGAGATCATCGAGATCATAGTCATGGAGACGCTTTCCATACGGAGGATTCGTGACTATAGCCGTCTCTCAGCTTGGTAATATTTCAGAGAGCTGACTGAAATCAGCAATAGAGAAGGTGATGTCATCCGATACTCCCGCACGTTCTGCATTTCTCTTTGCTAGAGCTACCATCTCAGGATCTACATCTGAGGCAGAGATGGTATATTCGCCAGTCGGGTAGGCGTTCATGCGAGCGATATTCCTCACACTGGTAAGCTCACTCGCATCATGGAAGGGAAGGGACTCGATACGGAATCTTCGATTCACTCCTGGAGCGATATTGCGCGCGAGCATCGCGGCTTCGATCGCGATCGTCCCAGATCCACAGAAAGGATCGAGAAGAGGCTCTCGGTATTTCCATCCAGTGAAAGCCACGAGTGCACTTGCGAGATTCTCCTTGATCGGCGCTTCTCATGCTTCTGCACGGTATCCTCGCTTATGTAGTGGATCACCTGTCACATCGAGCATGATATGAGCGATATCATCGATGATGAGTATGAGGATATGGACTTCAGTATCTGTCGTATAGTTCGGGGTGAATACCGTCGAGAATATCGCTTTCTGTGCGACTGATTGGATCGTAGGAGTATTGCTTAGCTGTGATCTCGTACTCGAAGCTTCTACGACGATACGTTCCTTTCCTGTGACATACTCACTCCACGAGATATCGGCGAGTGTATCATGAAGGGTATCGAAGTCAGTGATCGTTGTGGTCGCTATATCGATGTATACTCTATTCGCGAATCTACTACGGACGAGGAGCTCATAGAGAGTGATGAGAGTGCCTGTTCCTGATATAAGTCGGTCTTGGACTTTCACATCCGTGAGACCCATCTTCTCAGACTCTCTGCGTACGAGTGACTCAAGTCATGACTGACAGGTGAGAGTGAGTCGGAGATTGTTCCGATCATAGGTGAGCTCTCGGTGCTTCTTCGGAGTATGGGAGATGATCTTAGGCATGGGAGGAGTATAGCGAAAAGAAGAGAAAAGAAAAGTATGTTATAATATTTTGAAATATTACAATATTGAGTATCCTCTCAGCATGATCATCACCCCGCTCTGACATACCGAATTCCTCGTCGATATAGCGAATGCTGAGTGAGAAAATATCCGTATCCTCGTCGATTCTTGGCTCTCTGACTTCGCTGTCGGAGATATGATGGAACGGACTGTGAAAGTACGACTTGATCCTGAGAAGATGCAGACCCTCGACGCTATCTACATATCGCATGCACACACAGATCACTTCGATCCCTATACTCTCATCGAGATATACAAATACGCCTCCCCCCTTCTTATCTTCCCATTCACCCTTCGTTATCTCGAAGGACTCCTGCATGAATTCCTTCCACACGTGAAGATCCACTGGCTTAATAATCGCGAGACTTTTTTGTTCCGATGAATAGACATCACCGGATATATGTGGCCCAATCCTGAGATCACCAATGAAGATGATGTCATGATGATTGCGATTTCGAGTGATAGTGAACTCCTCTTTGCTGAGATCGATATGATCCCTGATCTATATGATGAAGAAGTACAAAAGTCACTCTATAAAGTCTTCACTTGCAAAGAATATCTGACTCGATGTTATCTCTCAAGTCGCAATTGCCTTGAAGGTCAGGTACCACTCTATGATCTGTTCCCGAATAAACGCAAGGCATTTCGAGAAAAATATATCGCTGATCAGAAAGAAGATATCCTCTCATCGTATGAGAAGTACGAATACGAAGAGTATGCACATTTTCCGAATCTCTTCACACTTTCTGGATTTGTAAGAGGATTTATCGGGCAGGGGATCGCCTATCCGAAAAGTCTCTCAGAAGAGCTCTATATGCTATCGATATTCCCACTCGATGAGATCGTCTCGATCGAGCACGACTATGCGAAAAACTCTTGATACGAATTTTCGCAAAAAGCTCTCCTTGCTTGAAGACAATATAAGATCGAAACTGGAAGTATCGAACAGGGGAGGAAAGAGTGTCCGATATGAATATTAGAAAATAGCCAAAAGGAGATAGGGGAGAGAAGAGCCCAAAACGAAAGAATATATGCTTCGTGACCACTTTTTCCTCGTGAACTCACAGAATCTGAAATCGAAGAATGAAAGAAGCAAATACTCGAAATCCTGAACTCTCGTTTCCTCCCATACTGGTCTGCTTCTCCTGTGGTGAGCCTGCGAGATGTACTTATCAAGAATAATGGAGTATACCGAGTTTCTTTTGCTTTGTCATCCCGTAGGAATCCCCTTCAAAATCAGGCTTGAGAAAACAACTTACAAGATATTTCAAACGAACGAAAAAGCGATTCCTACGCTATACTACGGAATGACAAAATGAATAATCTTATAACCTTCGAATACTCTACTTCTCGTACTGGATTCGTCGAAATTCCATACGAGGAGAATCTAAAAATAGATGAAGACTACTATCTTCTCGATATGCTTGATTTCCTCGAAGGACGACAGGAGATGTACTCATCGTTTTGGCACTCTCTCGATCCGAAGCGTGCTTACCGACTCTGGACATGCCTCGGTGCTACGTATATGAATCATGATCTGAGTATCAGAAAATATCGCCTGCACTTTGAATTGGCAAAACAAGGAAAAACAGCAGAAAATTTTGTAGAAGAAGTATTGAAAAATATAAAAAGCCAACAGATTCCTCTAATCTCTAATCTCTAAGATGCATCTTCACGCCTACACAGCATTTTGTCTCTATGCAGGACTTCTCGCTCTTCTGCGCATATATCTCACGGGAGATATGATCCTCGGATGACTCATATGGAACTTGATCCTTGCACTTATCCCATATTTTTTCGCACTTCTTGCGGTGAAGCAAAAAGGGTGGAAATTCGTGATTCTCACATTTCTCTGGCTTCTCTTCTTTCCGAATGCACTCTATATATTTACTGACTATATCCACCTTGGCAAAGATCCTGCTATGGTCCACTTCGATATCGTGTATATCGGTGTGACTGCCATAGCAGGACTGATCGCAGGATTCGCTTCACTGGAACTCATGCATACTTCATGGAATCATCATTATCATCGTATGATTGGATGGATTATTACTTCATGTATCATGATCGTCTCACTTTTCTGAGTCTATATCGGACGATTTCTCCGGTTTAACTCATGGGATATCATCCATGAGCCATGGAACTTCATACGAGAGATATCGACTCTTCTTCTCTCTCCAAATCGACTTCCTCAAATTTCAGAAACGAGTCGAGCCACAGAAGGTCTCCTCTATGGAGCATATTCGATGAATGTCTATGGATTTATACTCCTCTATTTCGGATTCTATATGCTCCTCTATATTTTTCTCTATCACACGAAGAAAGTAAGATAAATTCGAAAAAATCATTTTTTTGAATAAAATATGCTTATGTCACATTCTCAAAAACATCTTCACGTCATCGGTATCTGAGGTATAGGAGTCTCAGCGCTCGCTCGTTACTATAAACATCTCGGGTATAGTGTTTCTGGTTCAGATGGTGCAGATTCACCATTTCTCGATGTTCTTCGGGCTGAAGGATTCGATATACATATCGGACATGATGGAGCAAATCTTCCCGATCATACGGATCTCGTCATCTACTCCGAAGCGATCATCACGAAGCCTGACCTCACTCCAGAAGAGCAGATATATGCCAATCCTGAACTTGCGAAAGCGAGAGACCTCGGTATTCATTATCTCTCCTATCCAGTAGCACTGGGAGAATTATTCGATGCGAAGCAGGGGATAGCGATCACAGGCTCACATGGAAAGTCTACGACGACTGCGATGACGACGATCATGCTTGCCAATGAATATAGAGATAATCCTACTATCGAGATTCCTGACGATGGAACATATACCTATACGTCGACTGCACCTGGTTGCTCTGCAATCATTGGGACGCAAGTACCACAGCTTGGGAATACCAATTTCTATACCGAGATCCAAGCAGAAAACTTCGTCATAGAAGCCTGCGAATATAAGCGATCATTCCTCCACTATCATCCGTATATTACGGTCATCACGAATATCGATCTCGATCATCTTGATTATTATACATCGCTTGAAGACTATATTTCTGCATTTCAGTCCATCGTCGATCAGACGAGTGGATTCGTGATCATTTCTACTGATGATGTGAGCTCCCAAAAATTAAATATACCGGAAGAGAAGAAGATCATCGTTTGAAATAATACGATTATGTATTTTCCACGAGTAGAAGAAATGAAGGATGGAAAGAAGGAAGTCTACTTTGTCGAAAAAGATATGCCTCTCCCAAAGATGTCGCTCCAAGTCCCATGAGATCATCTTCTTCATGATGCATATCTTGCTTATACAGTGGGACGACTTCTCGGAATGCAAGATGATGTCATCGTGGCGAAGCTGGAGTCCTATAAAGGCTCTTGGAGGCGATCGGAAATCGTGAAAATCACCAAAAATGGTAATATCCTCATGAGTGACTATGGACATCACCCGAATGAGATCCGCCCAACCCTCAGAGCAATAAAAGAAAAATATAGTGATAAAAAACTCTTTGTCGTATTCCAGCCACACCAGTACTCTCGAACTCGTGAGCTTCTTTTCGAATTTGCTACATCATTTGGTGATGCAGATACACTCCTGATTCCAGATATCTACTTCTCACGAGATAAAAAGGAAGATGTCGAATGGATGACGATGGAGCGGCTTATCGCCGCTGTGAAAAGTGAGAAGTGAGAAGTGAAAAATAGCTGAGCAAAGACGGTGCAAAATGGAGAATGACTCGTTAACACAGCAAAGATGATCCAAGAATATGATGAGCGAAATCCCGAATCTTCCGTCATTCTTCTTCTCGGAGCAGGGGATATAGACTGACTCAGGTATCAGATCCTATAAGCTCGTCTTCCATGAACCTCGATCCTACCTATCTTCTTTGGACGACTGCAGTGACCCTCATCGCTTCACACTTTGGGGCAAATTATCTGAAATGAGTCACACCACGAGGCTATATATTCTGGTTTATGATTTTGAATCTTATTATCGCTTTTATCTTCATGTAGTATGCTCTTTCTCCTTCCGACCGATACATGCTATGGACTTGCTGGCTCATTCACCCAAGAAGCGTATGAGTCTATCTATCGTCTGAAGTGACGAGATTTTGCGAAGCCACTCGCGTTTCTCGTGAGATCTTATAGAGATATGTGAGAGTATATCGAGATCTCAGATGCACAGATCGACTTCCTCCAGTGATATCCTCATCCATGGAGTTTCCTCGGGAAAAGGCGAGTAGAATTCATCCTTCCTGAATTCATGAATCTACTTCAGTATGAGAGACTCTCTCTGCGAGTAGCAGAGAGCTGTATAAATGCGAATATTCGTGATAATATAGACTATCCCCTCTTTCTCACTTCTGCGAATTTCTCAGGAACTCCAGAATCAAAAACTCTTGCCGAAGCGAAACTCGCTTTCCCATCGATTGACGGAATTGATGGCTGACTCTGTGGTCATCCTCCTTCAGATATATTTTTTCTGAATCGAGAGGGAGAGCTCGAATATCTACGTAAGAATTATTAGTCTTTCCTTTCGAGATCGAGTAATAATCTTTCTCACTCTTCTAGGCTCAGTGCACGTAGTCCGTCTATGATGAATGCTCCTGTATGAATATCTATACTCTCCAGAGTCTTAGATTCACAGATGGTGTAAAAAATATATTTTTTAAAATCCATCGATTTCCCTATAGGCAGAGAATGTATGGTATCTATAAAGATAACCATAGTGCTACTATCTATTCAGAGTGTTCTATATTTTCGTATGAGCTCTATGAGTTTCTGCAATATTTTTTGAGGACTGTTTGACTCCATGTCTGCCTCAAGCCACTCGACAAATTCGCTATCAATCTGAGTAATTTTGGTACGAGGAAGTTCTAATTTTTGAGCAATTAAGCTTTTATAGGTCATGATAGCCTGAGACGTTCCTAGTTGTTGGGCATCGATAATACCGTGTGATCCATGTCTGAGAGTTATCACATTACTCATATTTTTTATTCCAGGTTATCTGCCGTTTGGCATAGTTGCGAGAGTGCTGAGCGACGAGTGCTATCGTCTCATCGAGAGCATGGTGTCACTCGAAATGCTCGACGACTTCCTTGTATCCGATCGTCGCAAGACCAGGACAATGAGCACTGTACTTAATAATATTATATCATACTTCTTTTATAAGTCAATCATCAAACATCTGTTGTACGCGAATGTCGATTCTTGTATAGAGCTTTCTTCGATTTTCTATGCTATCAGTATATGGTGTGAGAAAAAGTGGTGAAAATCGAAGCTTCTTCGTACCATAGGATTCTCGTTTTGATCTTCCTGTAGCTCGGATTACCTCGAGTCCGCGCATCACATATCGATAGTTTTCTGGAGAGAGTATGAGGGCGTATTCAGGATCGACTTCGTGAAGCATATCCCAGAGTTTCTGATTTCACTCATGTTTTCGTATCAGCTCGAGTGATTCACGGTATCCTGAGTCAGGTGGGGTATCGGGGTAGTCCATCGTGTAGAGGATACTGTCGATATAGAGTCCCGTACCTCAGCAAAGTATCGGTATCTTACCATGATCTCGTATAGCTTCTATGATCGGGAGACTCATATTCGCGAAGTCGACCATCGAAAAAGCCTCACTCGGATCGATAATATCAATCATATGATGAGAGACTCACTCCATCTCGTCCTGAGAGATCTTGCCTGTTCCGATATCGAGCCCACGGTAGATCTGACGAGAGTCGGTAGATATGATCTCAGATTGTAGGATATGTGCTACTTCAAGTGAGAGTGCTGTCTTCCCAGAAGCAGTCGGTCCATATATGACGATGATCTTCGGAAGCTGGCTTTCTGCTCTGATGAATTTCTGTATTCTTTCGTGTATCATAGTGTGATATATCTCACTGAGCAAGAGGCTTAGAGAGTGGTGAGTTTTTTCTTGATCTCACTTACGTATTTATCGAGATCTTCGATCAGCCCTGTGATGATAGAAAAAAGTGGTACTCCTATGAGGAGTCCGATCAGCCCAAAGAGATGCTCAGATATGAGGAGGATGATAAATGTCACAAATACAGGAAAATTCATATAGGATGAGACGATCTTCGGATTCAGATAATATGCTTCTATAGTATGTACGATCGCGATCATCAGGATACAGAGTAGGGCTATGGTGATCCCATCACCAGCTGAAGATCCGTATCCGTAAGCGAGTATGAGTATCGGTATCCCAGAGAGAAATGTCCCAAATACAGGTATAAATCCACAGATAAAGACGATGAGTGAAAGTGTGAAAATAAAAGGAAATGCGGCTCCACCATGAATAAAACTAATGATGATCAGTCCGATAGAAGTGATGATCGCATTCACGAGAGCGATGATAGATTGTGCTTTAAATATGAGCCCAAATCCTCTTCCCATCTTTTGTGCGATGACTGCCCACTCATCGTAGAGGAATCGGAAATTTCCATTTTTGAGTTGTCAGAGGAATTTCTCTATCCGCTTCCTATCGATGATGAAGAGATAGGAGAGTATGAGTGCGATGAAAAATTTCGTCAATATTATTCCTGCATTGGTGATGTATCCGATGGCTTTCTGTCCGATAGATTCGAGGTTATCTGAGCTGACCATATCTCCGATGAAGCTACTGAGTCCGAGTTCGAGACTCGTGCTTTCTTCGATCTTGGTGATGAAGTCTTTTCCTTGGAGGGCTATATTCGGAGCTTCTTTTAAAAATCTTTGTATTTCACTCCCGATCTGAGGAAGGATATTCACAAATATGAAGATCACGATACTGATGAATATGATATAGAGGCCAGTGATGACGATATTGGCAGTCGCATATTTGCGAGCGAGTAGGTGGGCTTTATCAGCTTTTCCTTGGACTCACCAGGTATGTATCTTTCCTGCGACGAAGGTACCGAGTTCGAGAAATATATATGAGAAGAGAAATGTCACAAAAAAGAGTACCAAAAAGTCACTCAGGGCGTACCCGACGAAAAAAAGAAGACTATATGATATAATTTTTTTCCAGAAGACTTCACCGAAGATGATGGGAATGATAGTTTTGAGTGTAAGCATAAGAGAGAGTTATAATACTAAAATACTTCATGTGCCGTATTTTTTAAATCATTGGGTCATTCTATGAATTTGCATTCTATCTTCCATACTTCCCCGAAGAGAGAAAGTATCTTCTCGATGACGATATTTCTTATTTTTGGAGTATTGACTCGGTCGTAGTTCCACTTTTTTTCGAAACTCAGGATCAAAGTCGTACCATCGATCTGGAATCGTGCGGATTTGAGATCCATCGTGAGAGCAGGTTCTGTAGTTTTGAGATCATTAATGAGTGCGGGATATGAGAATTGTGAGGATGATATGACTTTTTCTATTCATGGTGGTGCTATCTCAGCTGACTCTTTCTCTTTTTGAAGCATCTCTTTCGGTGGAGGATTTCTCTTTTCTATAATTTTTGTTTCAAGTATTGGGATATGTATTTTTTGCGTCGGTGAGTCTCTCTCTGCGACCTCGATCTTGCCTCATCGTCGTACGATACGTAGGAGGGTGATTTCGATGAGCATCATCGCATCGGGGATACTCCGTACACGAGCATATGCAGATTCGAGCATATCGAGTATCTCACTATATGTATAGAAGAGGGGATCATCGATATGTTCGATCATATAGTCACGAAGTCGGTACATGAGTTGCTCGAGAAATGCTCGTGCTTCGATATGTTTTTCCTTGAGTATTCCTATGAGTGTTTGGATCGTCGGTACATCGGATTGCTCTAGGGATTTTATGCAGGCGTCGATCATAGAGTCTTCGACAAGTGCTAGTGTATAGCGGACATGTTCGCTACTTACTTCACCATCCATGATATTTTGTTCGAGGAGCGTCAGGGCATCTCGGAGTCATCCGCGAGCACTTTTTGCGATGATATGTAGGGCTTCAACTTCGAATTTGAGTCACTCAGCCTTACAGACGTATTCGAGACGTTTCACGATATCTTCGAATCCGATCTTTCTGAAGTCGAACCGTAATGTACGAGATCGTATCGTCTCAGGGACTTTTTCTATCTCTGTCGTTGCGAGGATGAACTTCACATGTGGAGGTGGTTGTTCGAGGGTTTTGAGAAGAGCATTGAAGGCACCAGACGAGAGCATATGGACCTCATCGATTATGTAGATCTTATAGGGTGCTTGATTTGGCTCGAATCTTGCTCGTTCTATGAGTTCCCGTATATTGTCGACTCATGTATTAGATGCTGCATCGATCTCGATGATATCGAGGAGGGTATCATCATCGAAGGAGAGACAGTTCGCACAGATATGGCAGGGATTTCCAGTTTTCTGTTCGAGACAGTTCAGGGCTTTTGCGAGGATGCGAGCGCTCGTCGTCTTGCCCGTTCCACGTGATCCATGAAAGAGGTAGGCATGATGGACTCTTCCGGTTTTCAGACTATTGCGGAGTATCGTCGTGATGTATTCTTGACCGATGACTGAGTCCCAGTCACGGGGTCGATAGATATTGTAGAGGGACAATGCTTCGCAGATTAAAAATGAAAAATTCCAAATTATTATAGGAGAAAGCAAGAAAAAAACAAAAACATTTTCCTCGATGAGAAAGGAAGACAAATTCTCTTAAAATGATTCTGTATAAACTATTCTCGTCATCGCCAATTTCGACCTACGATTTTTTCTAAACGATTGAATACATGTATGAATCTAAAGCGAGGTTTTTTGCGGAAGCAGAGGAGCCATATAGCGATATTCGTCACAAGGATGTATGCGGGGTAAAGGAGATCCTCATATGTATACGATGTAACAGCGAGAAGCGCAAATACTCCTGCAAGCCATCAGAGGAGCCAAGAAGTCGCATCTTCTGTCTCGGGATGTCTGTAGAGCTTAGTGAAGATAGCGAGGGCGCCCATGATCTCTATGAGTGTATTGGCAGTCAGGACGAATATCGCCAGTCATCGCTCGGTAAAATGGAGAGTAGTCAGAAGTTCCGTACTATGCGATGCGATAGCCCAGAATATGAGAGAGATCATAGAGACTCCGAAATAGAATCCCTCTACTTTATCAATCCGTGTAAATCCATAACGAAAAGAGAGGATGATGACGATAAGCTGCGTCACTGCAAATGCGAGTGAGAGCATGATCGTCGGGAGACTCCCGAGCTCATAGCTTGATATGAGGATACAGATAGTCGCTATCTGATAGAGGAGCCAGCCTACAAGATTCGGCTTTGTACGACCTTTCAGAATCGAATAGATATAGCGAAACATCGAACTATATACGAGTATAGTAGAGATGATCAGTGCGAGAGTAGTGAACTCCATTTCATAAATATTATCCATACTCTAATGTTATCATATGAAAGATATTTTTGCAAAAAATAGAAAAATATTGAAATTTCCTGATATTCACCTATAATCCAAGCCATGTAATCCCTTTCATATACGAAAATGATCGATATAAAAATCCTGCGAAATAACCAAAAAATCGTCCGAAAAGCACTTCATGACAAAGTCGTGAAGTGACTCGATCTTGATCATGTCATTGCCCTCGATGTGAGACGTATTGCTCTCGGACAAGACCTCGATGTCCTGCGTATGCGTCGCAACGATATATCGCACTCGATGGGAGCGGGCAAGCCTGAGCCACATATCCTCGCCGAGGCTAAAGAACTCAAGGAAAAAATCCAAAATCTCGAACCAGAGTTCGAGGCAGCAGAGACTGAGTTCTTCGCGCTCTATAAGCGTATCCCGAATATCCCCACCGCAGATACACCGATTGGTCTCACCGAAGAGGAGAATGTTATGGTGAAGCAGTGGGGGAAGATCCGTGAGTTCGACTTCCCAGTCCGCAATCATGCAGAGATAGCAGAAATCCGAGGCTGGATCGATAAAGAGCGGGCCGCGAATGTCGCAGGATCGCGATTTGCTTACCTAAAAGGTGACTTGGTCAGACTTCAGTTTGCGCTCATCCAGTGGGTGATGGATACGCTCGGAGATAGTTCCGTTCTGGATAAAATAATTGCCGAACACGGACTCAAAGTATCGAATAAGCCATTCGTCCCTGTCCTCCCTCCATATATGATCAAGACCGCTCCATACGATGCGATGGATCGTCTCGAACCACGAGAGGATAGATACAAGATCGAGGGTCAAGATCTCTGGCTCCAGGGCTCTGCGGAGCATGTGCTCGGATCTATGCACGCAGGGGAGATATTCGCCGAGGTGGATATGCCCGTTCGCTATCTCGGATATGCGACGAGCTTTCGTGGGGAAGCCGGCACCTACGGCAAGGATATGGAGGGGATCATCCGTATGCACCAGTTCGACAAGCTCGAGATGGAGTCGTTCTCGACGGCTGAGACCGCTCACGACGAGCACCTCCTCTTCTCTGGTATACAGGAGTATCTCATGCAACAACTCGAGATCCCGTACCAAAAACTCCAAAAATGCACATTCGACATCGGAAAACCGAATGCAAAATGATCAGATATCGAGGCGTGGCTCCCAGGACAGCAACAATATCGTGAGACACACACCGCTGACTATATGACTGACTATCAGTCTCGTAGACTGTGTACTCGTGTCCGTAGATCCAGTGGTGAAGTAGAATTGATCCATACCAACGATGCAACAGCATTCGCCTGTGGTCGTGCACTCGTTGCGATCATGGAGAACTATCAGAATGCAGATTGCACCGTCACGGTTCCGAAAGTGCTGAGGAATTATATGGGAGGGAAGGAGAGGATATAAGAAAAATATAGTATACAAAACTTGCTCAAATGTCACAAAAAACGATCATCCTCATAGCCAGCCAGCCAGCCAGCCTAGCATAGATTCCTCATAACAGAATAGTAGGGTATCATATTATTTACAGAAAATCTAGTTTGACAAATTAAGGTATAGTGATATAATTTCGATATAATTCTTAATATTATGACTATGATACAGTATGCAGAGCGCCTTGCCGAGCTCCGATACAAAGATGCAGTAAAAGAAAAACTTCAAAATCGCCGTGCTATGGCTACTAAAGTAACATTATTTACATCAGAAAGTATAGACCAAAAAGTATCTACACCTCATCAATATATCGAAGGTCTCGGTGAACTCCCTATTCATGTTTTCCGTCTCTCTCTTGGCCCAACAGAGGCACATATTGATAGTATGATTCAGTCATGAGTTCTTGTGGCAGAAAACCTGTATGTTTGACCAAAACGATGGAAAGAATTTGTTGAAAATGCAAAAGTTCCACAGGTGATGGGACGCCAGATACAGAATGATGCAGAACTCGCAAAGATCATTACGGACAAAGACGCCTTAGCTACTATTCAGGCATCGGTAAAAGAGGGCAATCCGTATCCAATCATCTATGTTATGAATCACGAGGCACGCCTTGCACATGCAGCATATCTTGGTGGTAGACCCAACACTCAACAAGAACAAATCGATATCTTTGAGAAGATTCCTGGGAACAATATTCTGGATAAGGCAACACATGCAGGTATTCCATTTTCTGGTTGCTTCAGTGCAGGTAATCGCGAGTTCCGTAGTGTTGGCGATTGGGCGTTTTTGATGTCTTCGTCTGCGTATCGGACTGGTCATAGATCGTTGAACTTGGACCGTGGTTTTCGTGATGTGAATGATAGTTGGGGCAATCCCCAGCTTGGGTTCTCTGCTCTGGTTGTTAAGGATAAAAAATAGACTCTTCGCCCTCTTTGTCTCTTTAGACTTTTGTTTCATAAATAATATGATACTCCCGTTTATTCGGAGTATTTTATTTTGTTTCAAAAAAATATGATTTACGAAGGCCTCCCTATATACAAAGCAACATATGATTTTCTTCTGGCTGTATTCATATTCTCGAAGGCATTCTCAAGAGAATACAAATATACAATTGGACAAGAACTCAAGAATGAAACCATACAACTCATCTTGCATATCTATAGAGCAAATAGCTCTCAAAAGGATCGATTCCTCCTTCTGGAGAATGCAAAAACTCATCTTGAGACGGTGCGTCTTTTGCTCCGTCTCATAAAAGATCTAAAACAAGTATCAGTACAAGACTTTTCTTCACTCTCACTACAGATAGAGAATATCTCAAAACAACTCTCAGGCTGGCAACAAAAAAGCATAAAGGCATAGTTCTGGGGATATACAGGCGAGAATTGTATATTTTCTGGAATATACAAGAGTGCCTTATTTTATCGGAAATACACTCATTCTTTGAGTACAAAAAGATTTCTATCTTGTCTTCAAGATAGAAACATACAAGCTATTTCATTTCTTTCTGGTTACTTCAATGCAGATAATCGCGAGTTCCGTAATGTTGGCGATTGGGCGTATTTGATGTCTTCGTCTGCGTATCAGACTGGTCATAAATCGTTGAACTTGGACCGTGGTAATCGTGATGTGAATGATAATTGGAACAATCCCCAGCATGGGTTCTCTGCTCTGGTTGTTTTCGGCGAAAATTATGTATCCCCAGAACTATGCTTTTACTCGAAGATGTTTTCACTGCGTACTATGATTGTCGCAAAAATAAAAGAAGTACACTTGGTGCATTGGAATTTGAACTCCACTATGAAACTGAGTGTATCAAGCTCTATGATGAGATCCGGAGTCAGAGATATCTATTGCAACCGAGTACCGCTTTTATCGTGCGAGATCCAGTGCAGAGAGAGATATTTGCATCGCATTTTCGTGATCGAGTCGTACATCATCTCATCGCTCGTAGGCTCACACCTATTCTCGAGCGAGTACTCATCCACGATGTCTATAGTTCGAGGAAGTGAAAGGGGACACACTATGGGATCAAGAGAGTAGATCACTTCATGAGATCATGTTCGTACAACTATCAGGAGGATGCGTATGTGCTCAAGTTGGATATTTCAGGATTCTTCATGAGTATCGATCGGGAGATATTGTGGAAGAAGATTGAGATACTCATCATGAGATACACACTCCCAGATGAACAAGAAACGCTCCTCTACCTCATCCGTACTATCCTATTCACTGATGTGAAAAAAGATGCAAGAATAGTCGGAAAAAAGGAAGATTGGATCGGACTCCCTCGCAACAAGAGCTTATTTTATGCAAATGAGTGATGCGGCCTCCCGATCGGGAATCTCACGAGTCAACTCTTCGCCAATATCTATATGCATGAATTCGATTCTTTTGTGAAGAAAACTCTGAAAATAAGGTATTACGGAAGATATGTGGATGACTTTATCTTGATCCATACATACCATGAATACCTGAGATCGTGTATTCCAAAGATTCGAGATTTTTTATCGAGTCAACTCGGATTGACTCTTCATCCGAAGAAAATCTACTTTCATCACATCAATAAGTGAGTACTGTTTCTCGGGACTTTCATCAAACCATGGAGACAATATATAGGGAAGAGAACCAAAGGAAATTTTTACGGACTTATCAGGAGTATCAATACCCGACTCAGTGATCCGACTCCGCTCTCAGATCTCGAACAAGATCGTATACTCGCTCAGATGAACTCGTATCTCGGACTCTTATCCCATACACAGAGCTATAGACTGAGGAGCAAGATGATAGGTATGTTGGATGAGGGATTTTTGGAATATTTTCAGCCCGATGAAGAATATGTGAAGGTTCTAGTGAAGAAATAATTTGCAATGATATCAAAATGATATATACTGTTCATATATATCATTTTTTCATATTTATGACTTCACAGATACTTTTCAGAGTACCGACAGAACTAAAAAAGAAATTTAAACAGACTACCAAAGAGCAAGGAGTATCGATGGATTATGTACTGAATCTATTCATCAAAGCATATTTAGAGGATTCTAGTATAGTGAAGGTAAGTATTGATATCGAGAAGTTTAGAAAAATAGCTGAAAATATATCGTAATCTATGCCCTTCCTCTCCAATCCTCATCTCGATCTCAAGAACAAAAAATCGAATATGAAAATACTCTCCTGTATCATCTTCATAGGTACCGTTTTCTCCTGATATCTCATATACAATCGATATATAACTATGAATCATCAGTCTCTCACATATATTGCTCTCTGAGACTCTTATACAATAGGCGAATGAGTCAGACAAGATGAGAGATGGCCTGATATGCTCGTGTCGAGACTCGTAGCAAGTGGTATTGATATTGCACTTATAGCCAATCCGAGTGTGACAGGATATACAACACTGGATCTCATCAAATATGAGCTCCCACTTATCGAGCAATATCATCCTGATTTTATCACGATCCAAATTGGGGTGAATGACTACTTTCGATGAGTTCTATTATCCGAGTTCCGTACCAGATTCGAATATATTATCCGAGAGATCAGACGAATTGCTCCAGATGCGAAAACACTCATCGTCGATATCCCAGATTATGGGATGACTCCTACAGGAAAGAGAACAGGTGATCCCACTGCCATACAAAAAGGAATTATACAGTATAATCAGGCCATCAGAGAACTCGCGAAACCATATAGCATATCTGTCGTCGATGTACTCTCCGTGAGTTTACTCGTCTCGGGCGATCCG
>JAYVGV010000005.1:0-22277 GCA_043771825.1 Candidatus Altimarinota bacterium
GATCCGATCTGAGAAGAGGATCCAATGAGTGAAGTGTTTCCAGTTGTTGAGACGTTACCGGTCTGAGTGGTGTTTCCAGCTATGGTGAGGTTTCCAGTTTGAGTAACATTTCCCGTGGTATTCACATTTCCATTTTGGGTGGTGTTTCCGCTTGTGGTAACGTTGCCTATTGTTGTAATATTATTGTTATTGATAACAGGACCATTTATGATGAATGCTCATGAGATAGTAAGATTACCCGTGATAGCACTATTTCCTTCAAGATTAGTAGATCCAATTTGGGTTGTATCACCAATATGAGTCATGGTTCCAGAGAACACAAGGCCACCATTGATATTTTGATTTCCTGTGAGTACCTGATTACCATTGATAGTACTATTGCCATTGATATATTGCCCCTGGTATGGTCAGCTCTGGGCTCCAGCACCAAGAGATCCGAGATATAGCATACTATTCGTGAGTGGAGTAGTGGGGTAAGGACTTGTTCCCCACGTACTTATAATATTATGAGAGAGAGTATCTGTGATAGAGCGACTGAACGGATTGACAGCGATACCAAAAAATGATGCAAGTGGTATACTAGCTATACTACCATTAGTATTTTGTATGAGAATATTACTTCCAGAACCCCATGTTGTTTGAGGAAAAATCGGATAGTTTATAGTTCTCTTCAATGGATTTAGCCTATACCTAATAGTACTCATGTCGAGCCATCCATCATTGATATTATTATTAGCAGCTACAACTGCTGTACTCAGTACTGCAGATTTATTTGTGATTTGTGGAGTACGATATATGATTTGTGGTACAGGAGTGAATACTGGTAATATTGAGATCGGAGATCTATTGTACAAAAACGGGCCTAGAATTGATGGATTCTGTGAACTAGCAAACCATTGTTTCTCTACTGGCATGATAGCAAGTATTCCTGCATGTGCAAATGCAGAAAACTCAAATGAGAGAATCAACATTAGCGATAGGACACGCTTGACAGCATTATGCTCAGTATGGAGAAGGAGGGATTTCATAGATAAATATTGATATACCTCTCCACGGTAACACATGCTTTCTGAGAAAACAAGTATAAGAATCAATAACGGATAGACGGATATATGTATGTTTGAATAATATATTATTATAAATATCTCTATAAGAATAACAATAAATAGACCTATCACGTGTCTCTGCTATAATCAACAATGGAGTGCAAATATCTCAAGTCCCAAAAAGCTGGTTCTGGAGTCGGAGTATCAAGTGGAACTATACCAAATTCCTCATAAACAGAGAATGAAATGTAGTAGATCGCTACGCCCCGACAACCAGCCCCCTATCGATGAAGTGAGATATAGAGAAGTTGCTTATACAACCTTCCCGATAGCCGATACATCGAGTCCACCGATTCCCTGCTCGACCCCTCTCTGGTACTGAGATGCAGCCACAGAGAGGACCTCGAGTGAGAGTCCGTATTTGGTCATCTCATCATGTGCGAGTGAGATATCCTTCGCCATATTCGCGAGGGAGAACATCATCGGATACTGATCCTGGACAAAGTTATTGACCTTCATCGCGGTATACGGAGAGCTCACGGGCAGAGTCTTGATAACATCTGCGAGTTGCTGAGATCCGAGACTCATAGCCTCTCCGAGCTTCATCGCCTCTGAGAGTCCGATCATCGAGTATGCCACGAGAGCATTGTTCACGAGCTTCATAGCCTGACCATTGCCAGTCTTCCCCATATATTGGAGATTGGTTCCCATCATGGCGAGGACTGATTTCGCTGACTCAAAAATCTCTACCTCTCCTCCGACGAATATCGTGAGTTCGCCAGTGATCGCCTTCGGGGTACTGCCCGTGACGGGAGCATCGAGGAAGTGGATTCATTTTTTGTCGAGTTCTGAGGCGATACGGACAGCCCACTCGACTCCGATAGTCGACATATTGATGACGATCGTCCCAGGTCTCATACAGTCCGCGATACCATCAGTGCCAAAAAGAATACCCGAGACATCTTCTCCAGCCGTCACCATCGTGATGAGGATATCTGTATGTTCTACGAGCTCTCTAGCACTATTGCATAGTTTCGCACCAAGAGATATGAGCTCACTCGCCCGCTCTGGGGTACGATTCCATACTGAGAGATCACCTCACTTGGCGAGGATATTGCGAGCCATAGGGGCACCCATGAGACCGAGACCGATAAAACCAATACGCATAGAAAAAAATCACGAATATACTTGATTCTAAGAAAAATATGAGAAAAGCAAACGGAAACATCATACAGAGATATTCTGACCGTCAGTCCTCTATCAATGCAGGAGGATATAGAGAAGTTGATTTAAGAAATCCCCTCAAGAGGGGATTTTCTGGTTCTAACTCGGTTTTGTAAAATGACACTCAGGAAAATTTTCACATCAAAGAAAGTGTCATCCTATATTTATTCCAGTATGAGCAGTACGCAAAACAAGCTTCCCTCAACATTTTTCACAAACTCAACCATTATCTTCTTGTTTCTTAATATCAATATTTGATATCTCAAGAAAATTCTTCAGATAGTTTTTATCCCATAGCTCTATTCCATATTTATTTGCTTCAGATATGGCATCTACAGTGAATCAGGTGGTAGTAACAAATATTCAACCAACGGGTATAATCTGTCCATTCATAACTCCATTCAGTTCTCGAATTTTTTCTACAGTTATATTGTCTGTTCCATAATGTTTACATTGAACAAAGAACTTTTTTTCTTCAAAACTTGCAGTTACATCAATTCCACCATCTTTTATTCAGACTCATAAAATAGTATGAAATCCTTTTTGCTTAAGGATCTCAGCTACAAATTCTTCAAATTCCCTCCAATCGAGTTTCATCACTTCAGAGAGTCGAGTCATGGCTCTCAAGCGAATTTTCTTTCTTTGTTCTTTACAATAATGCAATCCTCAAGCAATACCTAACATTACTATTCCTACAGGAATAAGAAAAATAGGATGCTCGATAACATAAATATATGTTGGAAAATAATACCTCTCTACAAGTGCAATATAATTATTCACTATAAAATAATATAGTGGTAGAATATATGGAAGGATAAATAATCCTACTAGAACCAATCCAATTTGCACAAGTGTTGCAAGTAAATCTGGTAAACTTGTAATGCCCTTATTGCGATGATATTTTCCCATAAGAAAAAGTTATTTGATACTTCTATCCTACCATAATCTCTCTCGAAAAGCAAAAAATCCTCCTAAGCGGAGGATTTTCTATCTTGTTTACTTCTACTTACTCATCTCCCTCACTTTGATATGCAGATCTCTGAGTTGGATCTCATCTACTTCGGTTGGAGCATTCATCATAGTATCTTCTGCCTTGCCTGACTTCGGAAAGGCGTAGATCTCACGGATATTCTCTTCATCTCGTATGATCATGAGGAGACGATCAAATCCAAATGCGAATCCTCCCAAATTTGTGAGGATTTCTTATTATTTCACTACGAAGATATACTTCCCTTTTGTGGGGATTGTATATTTGATATTTCCACCTACCACTTTCGTTGTTCCTATTTGTATCTCTTTCCCTTTCAGAGAGATACGATAGACGACGATTTTAGTTCCATTTTTGAGAGTAGTAGTAGAAGATATTTTTTTCGATTTACCGAATACTTCCTTACTGACATCAAATGATTCCTGAGAGATAGGTTTTTCTCATACTATCGTCATAGGAGTAGTGATGGTCTGGACTCTTCATGATGCAGTCTGATTCACAGGAGGGATATAAGAATTCACAGATGAAGTCCCTCCACCACCTCCACCTGAAGACTGTACAACAACTGGGGCAAGGACAGTCACAGCTCGAGTAGTCGATCCAGTATTTCCTGCAAGATCAACCTTTCTATACGTGAGGGTATATATAGCTGCTATACTCGTATTTACTGATCCTGAAATTGCTATCATAATTATACCTGTACCATCTACATTATCTGCCCATGTTGCCCCAAGTTCTGTATATACAGCTCCGTTCGCGAGAGTGATCGTACCAGACCCGATGAGAGTCACGACTGGAGAAGACTGATCGGCAACTATCACCGTACGAGTCATAGACCCTGTATTTCCTGCAGCATCGATTTTTCGATAAGTGAGTGTATATATCCCTGCGGTTGCAGTATTGACTGATCCAGAGCTCGCAATAACGATAGTACCAGTACCATCCACAGCGTCTGACCAAGTCGCACCAGAGTCTGAGAATACAGATCCATGAGCAATAGTCTGAGTGCCTGATCCGACGAGGCTCACGACTGGAGGAGTCACATCGAATCCATAGTACGACTTCTCATCTATGGTGAATGTGGATCGCTCTATATCTGAGAGTGCGGAACTATAGAATATCATCTCTGAAAGGTGGAAGTATGTATATCGTGTCTGTCCATCATCCCACGATCCGATACGAACATTGTTCACGACTGGGGAGATTCCAGTACGAGTTGCCGAGACCTCGAGAGTATTGTTGAGATAAAGTGAGATATTCCCGACTGGGGCATTCATCGTGTATACTCCTACAGTGCTCATCGGTACCGAGTTCGCACTATTCATACCGTCGCCAGATGCAGATCCCGAACCGCCAGTCTGAACAAAATTTTCACCATTCATACCAAAATTAAATGGACCATTACCTTCTATGGCATGTATCCATCCCAAGGACCAACTTGGTCCTTGGTGATATACGGAACCAAATGGCCAAGTAGTACTATCACGGGAGTAAACAGCACTATGCGCATAACTCGTATATCCCGATCCCCAGTTTGCACTGAGCGTTTGTGCTCCCATAAATACAAGTGATGGACGATTCCCACTCATGTCGATAACACCGGCATTCACAATTCTTGGTTGCATAGAAGGTGTGATTTGTGTGGCATTTTTTTGATTTCCACTCTGATCGTACCAAGTTGTCACAAAACATGAATTAGCACCACAGAAGGTATTGAGTGAACCTGTGTTAAGCTCTCCTGTAAGAAAAGCAATATCCGTCTCTGTATTATCAGAATCACGTCGTACCCTGACAGCTTGACCAGTATAGCTTGCCTCGAGCTGACGAAGAGAGTAGGTAGCAGCACGTGATGAAGTGATAGTATCAAGTGGAGCGGAGCTCACTGAAGCAGATCACAAACCAAGAAATCCGAGAAATAGTCCAGATATAAGGAAAATACTTCTCATCATTTTTGATGAAATACATGACGAATACATAAATATATACTATTAAAAAATACATTTATAGTATATGAAATAAATTATATTATCAAGTACGATAAAAATCATTATGAAACAAGAAGAATAATTATTTCGTCGTCTCCCTCATCTTGATATGCAGATCTCTCAATTGTACCTCCTCTACCTCAGTTGGAGCATTCATCATAGCATCTTCTGCCTTACCAGACTTCGGGAAGGCGTAGATCTCACGGATATTGTTCTCGTCGCGGATGATCATGAGGAGTCGATCAAATCCAAATGCGAATCCACCATGTGGAGGGACACCATACTGGAAGGCGGTGTACATAGCTCCGAACTTGTCCTTCACCTCTTGTTCTCCCTTGCCTACGATGTTGAATGCTTTCACGAGAGACTCAATATTGTGATTGCGGATAGAGCCTGAGAGGACCTCATATCCGTTACACGCGAGATCATACTGACATCCGTAGATCGAGAGTGGATCAGGGTTTCACTCGAACGCTGCGAGTCCACCATGAGGCATCGAGAAAGGATTGTGTTCGAAGTCGTACGATCCATCATCCTTTTGCTCATACATCGGGAAGTCTGTCACCCAGGCGAATGCGATCTCATTTTTATCAACCAAATCAAATCTATCGCGACAAGCTGTCCGAACTCATCCAAGTACCTTACAGGTAGCCTTATATTCACCCGCACCAAAAAATATCATGTCTCATTCCTTTGGAGCGAGTTTTTGCGATAAGGATTCTAACTCATTTCCAGTAAAGAACTTTAGGATCGGGGACTTCGGACCGTCCGCTTCATAGATGATATAGGCGAGTCCTCCCGCTCCGAGTGATTTCGCAACTTCGGTGAGTGAATCAATCTCACTTCGAGAGAGCGTCTTGGCTTCGAGCTTCATCGCTTTCACGATTCCTCCTTCGGCAACCGTTTTGGCAAAGAGTGAGAATCCAGAATCAGCGAACTCAGCGGTGAAGTCCTCGAAGTGCATATCGAAACGGATATCTGGTTTATCTGAACCATAGAGATCGACGGCTTCCTTGTGAGCGAACCGTTGGAATGTTTCTCCCGCTCCCATTTTGACGAGTTTTTTCGGTGTGATAGTATTGATGAGATCTTTCGCAAATCGCTCTGCAATAGCAAATACATCTTCTTGATCGACGAAGCTCATCTCACAGTCGATCTGATAGAATTCGCATGAGTGACGATCAGCACGAGGATCTTCGTCACGAAAGCATGGGGCAATCTGGAAGTACTTATCTACTCCCCCGACCATGAGAAGTTGCTTGTACTGCTGTGGTGCTTGGGGAAGTGCATAGAACTTACCTGGATGAAGACGAGATGGAATGAGGTAGTCTCGAGCTCATTCTGGAGATGACGCCGTGAATATCGGAGTTTGCACTTCGAGAAATCCATTATCCGTAAACCAGTTACGAGTAAATTGATTCATCAGAGCTCGGAATGCAATCTTATCAAAGATACTCTTACGCCGTATATCCAGGTATCGGTACTTGAGACGGATCTCTTCAGAGGCTCCCGTATGTTCATTGATCTCGAACGGTGGCACTTCAGATTTCGAGAGAACCTCAGCACTAGTGATGATCACCTCTATCTCCCCTGTAGAGATCTTCGAGTTCGTCTGTCCCTCTGGACGCGCACGAACGAGTCCCGTCAGCTTCACGACATATTCACTCCGAAATGTGTCCGCTATAGCATGAGCATCAGCATTCTCAGTCGGATCATAGACCGTCTGTGTGATTCCATAGCGATCACGAAGATCGATGAATATGAGTCCACCATGATCACGACGATTGGCCACCCATCCTGCGAGAGTGACAGTTTCGCCAATATTTTTTGCGGTAAGCTCGCCAGCGGTATGTGTTCGGTGCATAGAAGAAGTGATTAGAAATGAGTTATAAGTAATTAGTGGAGCCTATTATGTTATTTTCCGAAAAATAGTCAGTATACCACTTGTGGGTAGAATCTCTTTTCGGCATTTCGAGGAATGAAAGAATCCAGTTATTCGATTTTTTCAAATCGTTCTCTTCTTTCAGAGAGTGTTTCTCATTCATACATCCAATATTGTGTTCCTTGTGGCTTTCGAGAATATCCAAGGATTTTTCGTGCTGCCTCGGAAAGACTTGTTTCGACTCACTCAAATTCGATCCATCGATTACTCACTACTCTTGCCCTCAGATTCTGATCTCTCGAGAACTCAAGCTCTGACCCAATAGGAATTTTCACCATTTCAAAATTAAACACTGATAGCTTCTCACGAATGCTATCAAGAGCTATTTGATCTTCTTTAGAGTCAACAATATCTTTTCAAATAGTGATTTCTTGGATCGTGGCAAGCTTGAGGGCTGCAACGACTCTTTCAGGATCAATCTGGAAAAATTCTCTTCTTGGATTTATACGGTTATCTCAAAATGCATTGTGAAGTTGTTTCTCTACAAAGTCACAGTCACCTACGATACATGCATAGAAACAAGTAAAAGGGAGAGGTATACTGGTCGAAGCACTTAATTCACGAATGCGTTGTTCGAGGCTCGTTGTCGTTTTTCAAATTTTCACATATCCTGGCATCGCCTCATTTGTGAGGATGTATATGATTTGATTCATGGATTTTAAAACAAGAAAATAAAATAACACTTTTACTTTGTATATAGAAGTGTATCACTACTTATTTTCTTTATACTAATGTAGTCTACAGCCTGTTGGGATAACAAGACTCAATGTTTTTGAAAAAATACAAGAGCTCAATACAAATCTTCTTCAGTTTGACAGTTCGCAATGAATGTAAATAATGAATCATTAAATGAGATTATTATATTTTCAGTCTTCCAGCATCGAAAAATAGTAATTTCTTGTATATTTTGTATAGATTTTTCTTTCTTTAAAAACACTCTATGTATTATAGAATTTTCTTGAATAATAAAAAGAGGAAATACACTATTATTTGAAACTGTAAATATTTTTGGCATAAATTTAAGTCCACTAAAAGTAGCACGAACAGGAATTTCTTTAGGCATACAGTAAAAAGCACACAAAATAAAATTTTTTACTTTCGAAGTGAAAGTGATATACTCGCTCTACATTCATACGAAAAGGGATCCGAAAAGTGCTCGTGCTTTAGGAGCCCTTTTTATTTTTCTTATACTTATCCTTGAGATATGCCTTGAACCTTGCCAGATCGATTATCCATGGATCTATCTCAGATTTGGCTGTTCCGAGATAGAGATTTTGTCCATCGATGAATGCATAGTTGGATTGCATACAGGAGTAGTAGATTTAGGAAATATAAGATGCAGTGAGTTCGCCAGCAGTATGGGTGCGGTACATAAGTGAAATGGTAAATTAGATAACAAAATTTGTCTAATGTATTAATCGATGCACAACCTTCCTATTAATAAAAATATGAAGATAAGTGTTGGAATATAGAATATATTTAATATTACTATGGGCAATAGATATTTATAAAGAAGAATTTTTTTAGTAAAAATATCTTCTTCCTTTCTCCATAAAAAAATTATTAAACTCAAAGAAATGACCAAGATTAACATTCAGGAAACTGCTATTATAAAAGCCATACTACTTAGAAAAGAAGAGAGTTGAAAATATAAATCAGACGCCTCTTCTGAAAGACTTCTATTTAAATATTCACAACTTGGGGTTCGTAGATAACCAAAGGTAGATGAGAGAGATAAGCTAAGAATACTAAAACTAAATAATACTAAAAAAAGATAAGATAAATACTTTACGAAACGAGCAAGAATATTTCTATTTGTAAATAGTAACAAATTAGGAATATATTGGATCTTGAAAAGATAGAGGGTTATAGAAGCAATTATTAGATAAATGATACTTGTATTTAAATACATGATTCTTTCTCTATGAGCATAGTTGGGTGGATCGAAATATGAAAATAACATTGATAATAAGTCTGGTAGTCAGGGAGCTATAAGTAACAGTAAAACACATGCAAGAATATTATTAATAGTAACAATCTTGCCAGTTAGTAGCCTTTCTCTTACAATAACGACTATTCCAGTGAGTAATGATAGTAAAAATAGTAAAAAACCAAACTTTTCAAAAAATTGTCTAAAAAAGGAGGTTCAAAAAAAATAATTTAAATTGAGTCATAAAACTCAAACAATAAAAACGAGTAATAACAAACGAAGAAAGAAATTCATACAAAAAAGCACACAAAATAAATTTCATGTGCTTCGGTTCGATTATATCGAAAGGTGCCACCGAGGCTCGTACTTGGATTATGCTCTATTACGGAAGCTTCCGAGAGGGTCTAGTTAGCTTTTGCTTTTCTTCCTCTAGCCTTGCGGGTGTTGGCCGCTCGATCGCTTTTCTGATAGAGATATACTATAGAGAATCCTGTGAAAGTCAAAGAATCTCCCCGATTTCCGAGGAGACTCTCATATGTATGAGTCTAGCGAGCCATCATCGGTATAGGGTAGAGTGGCTTGATGGTACTTCCTGAGAATCCTATCGATGCCTTCGGTATACGGACATCAGCGAAGTTCCATGACTTCACTCCTCCTTCTGCGATGGAGTAAAATGTCTCTCAAACATAGAGCGCCCGGGTGATGAAATCTCTCTGATAGTTCCAGATCTGGCTTGCGAAGTATGTATCGACAGTCGAATCAGCATAGCAGTATGGTGGTACATATGAGTAGGATCATCCGCAGTACTCAGTCCCGTCGAGGAGTTTCTGGCAGGATGTTCTCGTTCCTGTGTATTGTGCACAGTCATTTTTCCATTTCTTTTCGAGGGTCGCATCGAGAGAGATATGTGTAACGCGAAATTTCTCATTTATAGAATTTGGAAGTATCGATACTCCGACGATACCCTGGAAAGCACTCTGTGATCGATAGGTATCTTTTGGATCATTCGCACTCTTCATGAGAGATGCCGGAAGGAGGAGGAGATTTTTCTCTTTGTACCAGACGAATGCTCGAGGATTCGTGAGAACTTCAGAAGATGAGCCAGCATCACCAAGCACGAGTGATGCTTCTTGTTTTGGATTTTTTACATCCGCTACATTATAGAGATCGACCTTAAGTCCACCATTTTGTACACCTCACCACGCATTCGTCTTCGTATCATATCCAAGTCCGATGAGGCGATCCTTATCGTAGGGATGGAGATACGTCGAGTACCCGGGAATCTTCAGCTCACCGAGGATCTTCGGGGCTGTAGGAGATGAAAGATCGATGACGAAAAATGGATCAATCTGTTCGAATGTAACCAGATAAAGTCGATTCCCGATAAATCGTGCCGATTGGAAATTCTCTCCTGGAGCGATATTTGTGATCTTTCCGATGATTTTTCCAAAAGGAGATATGATAGAGAGTTCTGTACTATTTTCATTTTTTCCACTCGACCACGCATAGTTCTGTGTGACGAGACGGAAGTTCCCACTTATATCCTCATCCATAGAGTATTGTGTCATAGGGTTTCCACTGATATTTGTCGTATATATATATTTGAGTCCTCCATTTTCGAGCGTATATTTATGGATAAGGGTGGAATTCACGACATTATAGCTAGGAGCAAAGCATCGGACATTTGGACCTCCACACTTACTCGATGCATTGTCCGACTGTGATATCACGGAAGTTATATAGAGTGAGGATTTCGACATATGTATCTGAGAAACATCCCCAAAAAGAAGCTGACTCTTCATCCTTGCAGTAGGATCAGTGATACTCACAGAAGAGAGAGAAATAAACGAAGGATTGAACTCTATATTCTTGAGAGTGGTATCATCAGGAAGGACAAATTTGATATCCTTACAGTGAGCAACTGAGGAGCGGATAGACTGAAGATACCGTCCTTTCGTATTTCGGAGAGACTCTCGGATTTCTGGGGCAACTTTCTTGAGAGAAAAATTCTTATCTATAGCAGAAAGAGACTGAGAAAATCCTGCATCTTCACTCAGATACGGTGTGACATAGAGTGGAGGCATCCGGAGTGAATTCGAGGAGACAATATAGAGTGTACCATCTACGACTCTCGAATCTCGATACTCTCCATCAATTTGGGAATATCGCTCGAGTACAGGTAATTTCGGATCACTGATGCGATATATCGCAATAACAGTTTTTGACTCTGGAGCATACCAGCGAGAAGTCCAGTAGGTTCCACTCGTGACATACTTATGTCCGACTATGATGAGTTTCTCTCCTCTGAGATACATCTGTATAGAAGAGAAATTCTCTGGAAGACGGATGGTATTCTCTAGTTTGAGCTTCATCGCTGAAACGATACGGACTTCTCGAGATTCTTCGGAGTAAGTATAGAGATTTTTCCCATCGGTTTTCACGGTATCTGCTTCATCGACTCAGAGGACTTGCATATTCGTAGCAGATACAGGACCAGCACTTCCGTTCCCAACTGATGAATCTGGCATCGCTCATTTACTTGTATCTTTTGCTTCCATAAGAGACATCGGGGAGGCTGTCGTCACCGTATCATCGATCATGCCTCTTCGGTAGAGAGGATAAGGGTACCAGTACCTCGACTGATAGCGTGTGAAAATATCGAGCATAGCATCTTCCATATCTTCACATGATTCGAAATTTGCGACCTCGAACTTTGGAGAGACTGGTACTGGTATTTTTTCTTTTATTATACAAGCACTGACTGGAGTCCATCCAGTTGGAACATCACAGGGGGTCGGAAAAGCCTGACACTCAGAAGTGGAAATATTCTCTGCATACTGGATGACCTGGGTACACAGTTTTTCTGATGCATAAAGTGAAGAGAGGGAAGCAAGAGAGAAAATAGTCAGAAAAACTGAAATGTAAGAAATGACACGCATAAAGAAAAAATAAAAATATATAGATCTATAACCAAGACGTGCAGTTTTTATGTTTGTGACAAAAATCTTCTTATTCTTCAAATACTTGAACAACATATACCATGTTATTATTTACTCCGTATCATATTCATAATTTTCTCATTTCAGGAAGAATCATATTGTGTCTATGTCCTCATGACTCTTCGAGTCCATCTTGAAGAGAAATATCCGATACAGAGCCATATCCAATATTCTCAGCAATATTTCCATCGAAAGAAAATCCTCTCTTCTGAGCGAATCCATCGATATAATTTCCATCAGGATCTCTATGTTCTTGGTATTTACGAGCTATCATATCATCTACTTTCATTTGGGCAAGTTTAGAAATATTATCGTCAAGAATAAGAGGAAGCTCTCCAAGTTTTACGCGCATAGTGTTAATTCGCTTTAAGGCATATTCTTGAACCAATTTTTTATTGTTGCGGATCGTAGTGGCTTCTTTTTCTGAAACTTGTTTTAATATAGGCCAAATTTTTCATTGTATAATTGGCGTATTGATGTAGGCAATCCCCCTTCCTTCTAGAACTTCTAAAAGATATACCCCTTTAGATGGCAATAGAAGAGATTCTTCTATAACTTTACCTGGAATGAGATTTCCATCTATATCAATATTTGAAAAATTAAAAAGTAATTTCTGAACATCTCCATTCGGTAATGTGAGGTAATAATCTCCTCGTATTACTTTATCGTATGGAGATACAAAGCGAATTTTTGCATTATTATTTTTGATACGGATAAGTACTTTATCCGCACCGGTTACTTCATGAGTTCGATCGAGGATGACAGATCCAGAAAATAAAGTAGTGATCTGAGACTTCCTATCAAGAGGGGATGTTGTAGAAAGAGCATATCAGCCTATGTGTACTTGAGCTTCTCCTGGTTTGAATCCGGTATTTCGAAGAATTAGAGTAGTACCATTTGTTTTGTATCGCTTATTTTTACTATTAAGAGTCAATTCTCAAAAAATATTCTCTGGAAGGCTGATAGTAGATGTATTGCCAACAGTTGAGATACGAGGGACGAATGTATATTTCTGGGTGGGAAGAGGTGGATAAGTGAGACTCTCTGGATCGATAAGAGTCAAGGTAGCATATGAGTCGGTATTAAAGCTTTTCCCACGAGCTATCACGAAAGTATAATTCCCTATCTTCTTCGGTAGAAGGATACGAGCAGAGAATATACCATCTTTCCCTACTTTTACAAGACTACTTTCTTTGGTATCTGGATCTTCTGTATGAGAGATATAGACGATCACATAGTCAGAAGGGCTTGTCACTTTCCCACGTATCTCGATACCTTGGTTCACGAAGAGAATATTTGGGATAGAAGAAATAAGAGTAATGCCTAGATGTGAGAAGTTGTTTTTTGGAAGGAATCATTTCGACTGACCGATGGGAGCATTCCCGATATCAGTGACCTGAAGATCAGCTAACCTTCCAAGAGAAGTCGGAGCAAAAAGAGAGAATACATCACGAGAAAAATCTATGATATTCAGATCTCGAGCACAATTGGGTCGATCATTGGCTTTTACAACAACTCCTGTCCCTCATTTCGAAACATAGAGAAATCTCCCAAGAGGGATATCACATACTGCTGCCGAATAATCCGCCTGATGGAATATATCACCATTAGCTGTTGAACCACCCTCAAAAGCATCAGAGTAGAAAGTCGCCTCTTTTACTACAGTGCCAGCAAACACAAGATTTGCAGGAAGACTGATAGTAAGAATACTGAAGAGAAAAAATCTCGAAGAAAAAGAAAAAAACATACCCAAAGGATATGTTTTTTCGAGGATTTTGCAAATTATGAGAGTGGAGAATACGTAGAGAAATACGAGATTTATACTCCCCCTTCTTCAGAAGTATCTTCAGACTCCTCTTCTATCTCCGTGATATCGATGACGGTCGCACTCTGGAATGCATCTTTGGGGTTTTTCAGCTTCGCAAGGATCACTCCTTGGCTCGTACGTCCGGTGATGCGGACATCTGCGAGAGGAACTCGGACAGTCTGTCCGTCTTTGGATATGAGGATGACACTTCCATTTTTTTTCTGAGCATCTGTGAGAGTGAATGCTCCGATAACTTGTCCTGTCTTCTGTGTCGTAGCTCATACTTTCACTCCACTTCCTCATCGTCCTTGCTCGCGATAATCTTCGAGAGCTGATATCTTCCCCATACCATTCTCCCCCACCGTGAATACATACAGATCGTCCTTTCCTGCGACACATCCTTCGATGAGTGAGTCTCCTGAAGCCACTTTCATCCCACGGACTCCTGCGGCTGCACGACCCATGACTCGGACATCGGTCTCTGAGAACTGGATCGCCTTTCCACCACGAGAGACCATGAGGATATTATCTGTCCCATCAGTGACTCGTACCCACCGGAGAGTATCTCAGTCATGCGGTTTCATGACGATAAGTCCACTCGCGCGAATATTCGCGATCTCTGTCATATCGATACGCTTCACGACTCCGAGAGCACTGATAAGGAAGAGATGCTTCCCGACGATAGCAGTGAGATCGAGTATTGCGGAAATGCTCTCATTTTTTGCAAGAGCAAAGGACTGGACGATAGGCTGTCCCTTCGCCGTACGCTGCATCTCTGGGATCTCATACGCAGGAAGACGGAACACTCGTCCTGTATTCGTGAAAAATAGGAGCGTATTGTGATTTTTTGTAGAGAGGATACTCGCAATCTCATCTTCATCTTTGACAGCGGTAGTAATTCCCTTTCCACCACGACGCTGGGCACGAAATGACGATGCTTTGACACGTTTGATGTATCCGTTTTTTGAAAATGTCACGACGACATCTTCATTTGGGATAGTATCCGTCGGATTGAACTCTCCGATAGCTCCAGCATGGACTTCGGTACGACGAGCATCTCCATATTTCTCTTTGAGCTCGAGGAGCTCTTCTCCGATGATTTTCTTCACACGAAGAGGGTTCGCGAGGATATCCTTAAGATCAATGATAAGTCCATGCTTCTCGGTAAGCTCATCTTCGATTTTCTTGCGTTCGAGACCAGCAAGCTTCTGAAGCTGCATTTCGAGGATCGCTTGAGACTGCTTTTCTGATAATGAGAATTTTTGCATCAAAGCACTATGTGCCTCTTCTTTGGTTTTTGATTCTTTGATCGTCTTGATGACAGCATCGATATTATCGAGGGCGATCTTGAGTCATTCGAGGATATGCGCTCGTGCTTCTGCGACAGCGAGATCATAGCGAGTACGCCTCACGATGACCTCATCACGATGCGTGATGAATTCGACGAGCATCTCTCGAAGATTGAAGAGCTTCGGCTGGAGTCCACGACCTGTCAGAGCAATCATATTGAACGAAAAACTCGTCTGCAGTGAAGTGAGCTTATAGAGCTGATTCAAAACTTTCTTCGGGAATGCATCGCGCTTGAGTTCGATGACGACTCGGACTCAGTCTTTATTGGACTCATCTCGAAGTTCGGCAATACCGATGATCACCTTATCGATGACAAGGTCAGCAAGCTTCTCGACGAAGTCTTTCTTATTCATCTGATACGGCACTTCTGTGATGATGATAGCTTCACGACCATTTTTCATCTCTTCGATATTCGCACATCCTCGCATGACGACCGATCCCCTGCCACGTGCATATGCCTCATGGATATCTTTTTTATTATAGATGATGCCTCCCGTCGGGAAGTCAGGCCCATGGATAAACTGCATAAGGTCTTCTATCGAGATCGTATCTGGCTCTGGGTGACTGAGGATGAACATAAGTCCGTCGACGAGTTCTCTGAGATTATGTGGTGGGATATTCGTCGCCATACCGACGGCGATCCCCATGACTCCATTGAGAAGGAGATTGGGGATACGAGTCGGCAGGACGGATGGTTCCTTAGTCGAGGCATCATAGTTATCTCTCCAGTCGACTGTCTCTTTATCGATATCAGCAAGCATGAGTTCTCCGAGTTTCGCCATCTTCACTTCCGTATATCGCATCGCAGCAGCACTATCTCAGTCCATAGATCCGAAATTTCCTTGTCCATCGACGAGTGGGTAGCGCAGAGAAAAATCCTGAGCCATACGCACCATCGCCTCATATACTGAGCTATCCCCGTGTGGATGGTACTTACCAAGGACGTCTCAGACGACACGAGCCGACTTTCGATGTTTGCCAGTAGCACGGACTCATCCATCATACATAGCATAGAGGATACGACGATGTACAGGTTTCATACCATCACGAATATCAGGAAGAGCACGAGAGACGATCACCGACATAGCATAATCAAGGTAGCATGTTTCCATCTCGTCGACGATATTACGATTTTGATCACCACTATATGACATTCCTGTCATAATAGATGGAGGAGGTGGAGCAAGGTTTTCGGTTTCTTCTGGGAGGATATTTTCTGACATAGAAAAGGCTTAAATAACAGAAATAGTATAGGGAAATAGGTCACTATTGCAAATGAAAAACTCCCATCTTTGACAGGAGTTTAGTGGAAATATATCTCTAATTTTTATAAGTCTGTAAAGTCTACTTGATTAGTCGAGGAAGATGAGGAAGATGATTCTAGAGTAAAATTATTTATCGATCCATTCCCACTAAAGATACCATTTGCTATGTCTTTAATGGAGCGAAATATCACATCTGGTCCAAGATATTGTTTCATATTTTCAAGACCCATGAACTCTATAATCTTCGGGGCAATAAAGAGAGCAACCACTATTACGATAAGTCCAATTACTGAGTAACGTATACTATTGATAGCTGGTTTCACTTTTTCATCTTTTCC
The DNA here is from genome assembly GCA_043771825.1 of Candidatus Altimarinota bacterium. Classification (GTDB taxonomy): domain Bacteria; phylum Patescibacteriota; class Gracilibacteria; order BD1-5; family UBA2023; genus JAGOMW01. The sequence continues at coordinate 16,875 of JAYVGV010000005.1, forward strand.
TCCTGAAAGGATGAGCATCACCCCTCACCATACGATAAATATCACCGCACAGAGAACTGCCACGAGAACGACGATAGCTACTCCAGTAGTGATCATATTTCCAGCACTATAGTCACTGCTGATATTTGCAAGAGTTGTAGCAGCTTGGGCATCAGGGATGTTAAAGGCAAATTCCATAAAAATAGTGATTTAAAGATCAGAAAAATCTAAAGGGAGTAAGTCGGGAGTATCTGAGTTATCGATTTTTGTATCTGAAGAGCTCCGAGCTCCGAAAAGTCACGCAGAAACCTCAGTCATCTTCGAGAAAATAATACTCGGTTTCAGATCCTCTGCAAAAGGAAGTCAGAATAGATCAAGTGCCTTCGGAGTGACAAATAGTATAAGAATAAGGACTATAAGTCCGAGAAATGCATGTCTGATATGATTCACTGCTGGTTTTACTTTTTCTTCATTTCATCCAGAAGTGATAAGAAGAAATCCTCCCCATATACTATAGAGGATAGCAAGAAGTCACGAAATAAGAACTACCAATGCTATAGCTATTTGTATCATCTCCGTAAGAGAATATTGTATACCCACTGGGTTCGGCAACATAGAAATTTAAAAAATTACATGAAATACTAGGGAATCCATCTTTGGATTGTATAAGAATTACCTTGAAAGTAAAATAATTCTGCACAAAGAAACTGAAATTACCAGTTACATTCTCTGAATATCTTCAATGATACGAAGATTCATACGAGCACCACTCTTAGAGCCAAACACCCTGATCACCGTGCGAAGAGAGTCGATCGTCTTCCCACCACGACCGATGATCGTGCCCATATCTTCAGGTGCTACTTTCAGAGAAAGAAGTATCCCAAGCTCATCTTGTTTTTCACTTATTTCTATAGATTCAGGGTGATCGACGAGGATCTCTATAATGTTTTGAAGGAATTTTTTCGCTTCCATAAGAAAAGAATTATAAAATAAGGAAAACCCTCGAAGTATTCGAGGGAAAGATTATTTATTCTTTGCGATGATTTTCGCAAGTGTCTCAGAGTATTGTGCTCAGTTTTTGATGTAGCCATTTGCAGCTTCTATATCCATATCGAGAGTTTTAGTATGTGGATCATATGAGCCAAGCACTTTACTAAAACCATGCTTTACTGCTTCCTTATGATCAGTGAGAACGACACGATATTTTGCAACATGTTTTCGACCAACACGAGAGAGACGAATCTTCAGCATAAGAATAAATTTTAATAATAAATTGTGAATTTTTTGTGGTGCCCAGGACGGGGCTTGAACCCGTACTCCCGAAGGAAGAGGATTTTAAGTCCTCCGTGTCTACCATTCCACCACCCGGGCAGGATTGAATAGAGGACACATACACAAACAGAAGACACACAGGAAAAGAATTTTTCGAGAGAAACATTTCACTGTGTTTGTGTGTGTGTTTCTGTATCTTAGAGTATCCCTTTCTTCTTCAGCGTCTTAATAGCTTTTGCAGAGAGTCTCACTCGGAGAGTTGCTCCTGTAGTAGGATCTTTAATATTTCTCCAAAAAAGATTTACATAAAACTTTCTTTTTGTACGTCGTACTGAATGTGATACATTATTTCCGACGGATGTTCTTTTTCCTGTAAGTTGGCAGACACGTGACATATATTGAGAGATTAGATTTTAGATTTTAGATTTTAGAAGAAATCTCGAAACCACCGTACTTATTTCTTGATTCTGACTTCTTAATTCTGGTTTACATAACTTTGATTTCCACACCGACACCCGCTGGAATATTGATTCCTTGAAGGAGTTCAAGAGTCTTCGGAGTAGGATCCATGACGTCTATGAGTCTCTTGTGGCGGCGAATTTCAAATTGTTCACGTGCATTTTTATTCACAAAAGTGGAACGATTTAAGGTAATCTTCTCAATCTTTGTAGGAAGAGGTACTGGGCCTACGACGACAGCTCCACTATCTTTTGCAGTAGCGACGATTTTTGTCACTGCTTCATCGACAACCTTATGTTCGAATGCTTTTACGATAATGCGAATCTTGTTGTGAGAAGTTGTCTCTGTTTTTTTAGAAGCCATGGGTATTTTAAGGAAAAGGATAAAAAATCTTATGACTCTCCGAGAGATTCTCTCGGAGAGAGTATAAAATTTCTAGAACTATGCGATCACTTTTGCGACGACACCAGATCCGACGGTTCGACCACCTTCACGGATCGCGAAGCGAAGACCTTGATCCATAGCGATTGGAGCACCGAGTTCGATCACCATCTTAATATTATCTCCAGGCATGACCATCTCGACACCAGCTGGAAGCTCGATAGCACCAGTCACATCAGTCGTCCTGAAGTAGAATTGTGGCTTATATCCAGGGAAGAATGGAGTATGACGTCCACCTTCATCTTTTGTAAGTACATATACCTCTGCTTCAAATTTTGTATGAGGTTTGATTGATCCTGGCTTGCAGAGAACTTGTCCACGCTCGACATCAGTACGCTCAATACCTCGGAGGAGGAGGCCTGCATTGTCTCCAGCTTGACCTTGATCAAGAAGTTTGTGGAACATTTCGATACCAGTGACAGCAGTCTTACGAGTATCACGAACTCCGACGATTTCGATTTCATCACCAAGCTTGATTACACCTTGTTCGATCTTACCTGTGACTACGGTACCACGTCCCTTAATAGAGAATACATCTTCGACGGGCATCAGGAATGGCTTCTCAAGATCTCTCTTAGGAACAGGAACGTACGCTTCGATTGCATCAAAAAGTGCAATGACTTCTTTCGCACCATATGCTTTATCCATATCCTCTGGGTTTTCAAGAGCGACGAGACCAGAGCCACGAACTACTGGAAGATCATCTCCAGGAAAATCATACTTTGAAAGAAGTTCACGGATTTCCATCTCGACGAGATCAAGCATTTCTGTATCATCGACCATATCACACTTATTCATCCAAACGACGATGAATGGAACACCTACCTGACGAGCAAGAAGGATATGTTCACGAGTCTGTGCCATAGGTCCATCAGTAGCAGCAACCACGAGGATCGCAGCATCCATCTGAGCAGCACCAGTGATCATGTTTTTGACATAGTCAGCATGACCAGGACAGTCAACGTGTGCATAGTGACGAGTCGCTGTCTGATATTCGACGTGTGCAGTATTGATAGTAATACCACGCGCCTTTTCTTCTGGAGCAGCATCGATCTTATCGAATGCCGTCACTTCACCTCCATATTTCTTTGCAAGAACGATAGAGAATGCAGCCGTAGAAGTAGTCTTTCCGTGGTCGACGTGTCCGATAGTACCGATATTCAAATGTGGTTTTGATCTGTCGTATGTAGCCATATTGAGAAAAAATAAATAATAAAATTAAGCGCCTATAGATTGTATATAAAACGAGCCAAATGCAAGTTTATTTCTTGGTTTTTTGCATCTTCTTATTGATACGAGTGATTGCTTTTTTGAGCTTCTTATGAGCAGAGGAGGTGAGTCGTGGCATAGAAAAAAAATTATATTTTAGATTTTACTCGGATTAATAGCGTATTTTTTGAATTTTGCAAGAATAATCATCATAGCATTTTGAAGCCAGAGAGTTTCTCCTTCAAATGCAATACGTTCTTGAAGTTTCTTATAGTGCTTTATAGCATGTTGTAATTTTCTTCCTGAATATGCTCATTTTCTTTTTACAGAATAGATCATGTTATGGGGACGTTTGTTGCGGACTCACATAATTCGTAGAATTTAGAATTTAGAATTAGAAGTTAGAAAGGAATCGGGAAGTCATCATTGAATTCTGGATTCTGGATTCTGGATTCTAAAGAAATGGTGGAGCCTAAGGGAGTCGAACCCTTGACCTCCTGCGTGCAAAACAGGCGCTCTAGCCAACTGAGCTAAGGCCCCAAAAGGGGAAAATGGCGGTGCTGACGAGACTCGAACTCGCGACCTCTGCCGTGACAGGGCAGCGCTCTAACCAACTGAGCTACAGCACCAGAAAGGAACTAGTGACATTCGAATAGTTTTTGTGTACACACAAGGCTTCCAAATGCGAGCGGAGTATATATACGTTTTTAGAAAATGCAAATATTTTTTAGGATAAAATACAAAGTTCCAAACAAAGATCGATATTTAGACTTTTACATACCTTCTGAGGGCTATAAGGGAGGAAAGTATTCCCAAGAAAAAAAATATCCCAACTTCTATAAGAAACATACGTGGAAGAGCTGCATGAAGATTCGCATGAAGATTCATAAGTGGTCCATCGATAAACTCAACTGGGATAAATATGCTAAGTAGTGTGACAGAGCCGAGAGCAAAAAATGTAGCTATACTCCCATAGAACGCTCACTGCAGAAGAAATGGTCCATAAATAAATGAGGCACGCCCTCATACAAGCTCAATAATCTCGATCTCTTGTTTATGAAAGAATATGGAGTTCCCGATTACCGTATAGATGATAACTGCAACGGTAAATATAAATAAACCCAATAGCGCGAAAACACCATATTCGAGAGTCGAAAGGAGCTTCACTACAAGTGATACTCTCTGGAACTGACTTTGATAATCGAGATATTTTCGGTCGAGTGCGTCTTTATCATAAAAAAATATATCTTTTTCTTTTGAGAGAATTTCATTAAACGTACTATACTGATCGAGTGGGATATTATCGATACGTAGAGAATCTGGAAGTGGATTCTCTCCTGTATTTTCTATGAGTGCTGTAAGATCAGGATTTCGCTCTTTGAGAAGATTGAGAGCATCTTTTTTAGAGATTACTTCTATAGTAATTCCTGTGAAAGCTGTCTGAAGCGTATAAGCAAGAGTCCGAACTCGCGAATCATTCGTAGTATATCCGCTCTGAAAACTTATGGTAAAAGATATTCTATTATTCACTCATTCTATAAATCGTTCTGAAGTATAGAGTACTCAGAGAAGAATATTCACAAAAAAAATAAGAAGTGCAATCACAAAAATTGATGAAAGCGAGAGGAGTGGATTACGGATAATATTGTGGAAAGCGAACTTAAGAATGCGCATTTAGGGAGTATTTAGTATGTAGATCACTGTCATTTCGAGCGGCGACGATAGCCGAAATCGAGAAATCTTGCTCTAGGATTTCAGTGGAATTGTATGGAAAATATGAGAAAAAGCGAGCTAATTTTTTTGACAAGAAGAAGAGAGAGTGATATAATCAATTTGATTTAATCAATCATCAATATGCGCAACTTAAATGCAAACTGAGTTAAAATGAATCATCGCTCTAGTCAACAATCTATGAATGCGAAGAGAAGAAGTGACAATTTAAAAAAAAGTAAATATCCACCCCCAAAGGGGGTGGCTTTAGCAAAAAGACCCTAGAAGGGTCTTGAAATGGGAAGTAAAGAACAAGAAATGAGGACTTGAGAG
>JAYVGV010000006.1:0-17505 GCA_043771825.1 Candidatus Altimarinota bacterium
TTCAATCGGCAAATACCTATTTTAGTGACGTATGATACTCTCATGAAAGTGAGTTATGATTTTGGCAGGAAGTATGGAAAGGGAAAACGAATACACAAAACCTCCTTGACTCTACGAGATGTTCAGAGGGAGGGATGGGATACATGAGGAAAGTATAGAGAAAAGGGAAGGAGTGTCAAAATAGGAGAAAAAGAAGTTGGAGAAATGATGTTTTTTTATAAAATAATTCTATGCTTAATGAACCAAAAGAACAAATCTTAGTAGTTATTGATAAACTACAGTTATTTACCAAAGAAATTCAAGAGTGAATTGTTACTAATAAGACCTTAACAGATATGTTTCAGAATACTATTTCTGAAGTACGTTGAATTATTAATCCCGAGTCATTTGAATGAAGAAAATTTGAGGCATGGAAAACAAAGAATTATCAGTATATTTCAGATAGGAATAATTGATCTTACGCCTCTAGTGATAAAATGATTCAAGATCTAATTTCTATTCTTATAGAAGTAACTTGAATTGATTCAATAAAAGATGAAGAACATTTTTGATCAAATGAAGAATATAGATTAAGACGGCATTTAACAAAACTTTTTAAGAGTGCAAAAAATGAGATACTCATTCTAGACAATTATTTTGATACTAATATTTTTAATTTTATTGAAGAAACTGATGATTCTATCAAAATAAAACTACTCGGGTGAGAAAATAAAATTAAAATTGGATTTAAGAATCTATTCTTATCTTGCGATCGAAAGAATTTAGAGTGTAAGGTACATAATACAACAACTCATAGTAGATTCATCATAATTGATAGCTCTGAAATTTTCAGTATGCTAGCTTCATTAAACTGAATGGGTACAAATGAAACAAGTATTTTAAAAATAAATGATTTAAACAAAATTAATGAGATATATTCACTTTGGAATATCTCATTAGAGTTAAATAAATAATCTATGCCTATCTTCCACGACATTCGCATCGCCTCAGGACTCACGAATTCTCTCTCTCGGGGGAGCTTCGCAGAATTCATGGAACGAGAGACAGGATACACTTGGGATGGTACTCTCGAAGGGAGGATCGCACTCATGCAACTCATAGAAGAGAAGGAGATCACCGAGAAGGAACGATATATCCTCGATCTGGAATCTCGCCTCCTTCCTATACTCGCTGAGATGGAGACGCGTGGAGTCTCGCTCGATACCGCGAAGCTTGCTGAGATAGGGGAGCGGATACGTGCAGGAATCAAGGCATGTGAGACCGAGATCTACGAAGTGACAGGAGAGTTCTTCAATCTCAATTCCCCGAAGCAAGTCGCTGAGATCCTCTTCGGAAAGCTCGGGATCAAGCCTACGAAGAAAAATAAGACAGGATACTCGGTCGACACCGAAGTCCTCGAAGAGATCGCGAAAGAGTATGATGTCGCACGACTCATCATCGAGCATCGCAGCCTCTCGAAGCTAAGCTCGACCTATGTCGAGTCGCTTCTGAAAGTCGCAGATAAGAAAACACATAGAGTTCATACGACGTATGGACAGCTCGGTGCAGCGACGGGACGCATGAGCTCGAATGACCCTAATCTCCAGAATATCCCGACAGGGATAGGCTATGCCAGCGAGATCAAATCCTGCTTCATCCCGAGCACAGGCAATATATTTCTCGTCGCAGACTACTCACAGATCGAGATTCGAGTACTCGCTTGGCTCTCTCAGGATTCTGCACTCCTCGATGCCTTCGAAAATAATGAGGATATCCACGCTCGTACGGCGAAGTTCCTCTTTGGAGAAGATACACATATAAGTAGCGAGCAGAGGCGTATAGCGAAGACGGTGAATTTCGGAGTGATCTACGGTATCACGGGATTCGGGCTTGCCAAGACACTCGGTGCTCCATCATGGGAAGCACAGAAATATATCGAAGCATTCTATGACAGATATCCTTGAGTGAAGAATTACTATGAGTCGATCCTCGAAGAGGGAAGAGCTCTCGGATATGTCGAGACCGCTTTCGGTCGGAGACGATATATCCCAGGACTCACAGATGCCAATAAAATGGTCAGATCAGCAGGAGAACGTGAAGCCATAAATATGCCAATCCAAGGAACAGCAGCTGATATGCTCAAAATCGCCATGCTCGATATAGATGCGAAGATTCGGGAAAAGAAACTCCGAGGTTCGATGATCCTCCAAGTGCATGATGAGCTCGTCTTCGATATTCCGAAGGATGAGGTCGAGACTTGGGAACAGCTCGTACGAGAATCGATGGAAGAAATACTCACCCGTCATGCTCCAAAACACGGTATGCTCGGGGATCGTATGCCACCGATATGCGTCGATATACATACGGGCAAAAATTGGGTTGCAGCAAAAGGATAGATATATTTAAACATAATTATATAAAAAGTCTTTACAGAATTCTAGGAAATCTTATATTCATGCTATGAATTTTCCAAAACACTTCTCGCTTCAAACTATACAAAGATTAGAAACAGAGCTTAGTCTTCCTATAAGGGATAAAGTTAAGTTATTACTCGTATCACTTTGACTTTCTCAGTGAGCATTATCCGAATTGACATGAATACCTTCATGAACTATTGCGACTCTTGCAAGAAGAGATAGCGTATCTCACCCAACTAACATTATCCTGAATAGATATCTAAGAGATACTGCCCAAGATCGATATGTAATTGAAAGAGCACGAGCGAGAGTTTTTGATACACTAAAAAAATAATTAAGCAGCTTTTTTCTTGAATTCAAAGCAGTTTTTCCTATACTGAAGGTATGTTCTACTTTCCACTCGTGAATATACTCTTTCTCGTGCTGATCTATCGAGTACATAGGCCGATCTTTTGGATTATTGGTTTTATTGAGATAGCACTTTATACGGGGGGTATGATGTACATAGAGACCAATTATCAGCTTACGAGCAATCAGTTTCTCTACTATCTCACTCTTACGGGTATAGGACTTATAGTCGGAGTAGCAGGATTTTTTTTGGCTATTAGCCTGAATCATCGACATCTCTACGAAGAAATGGAGAAAAATGAAGAAAAAGCATAGCGACAATATACACTCACTATTTTAGAGCATATCCCATGAATAACTTCGATAATCTTTTTTTCAGAGCATATACAGGAGCTGATACTGAGATCAGAGAAGTATTTCATAGACATTCTTTTGTTATTATAGAAGATATTATTGTTTGGGTGTTTTTTGGGCTGATCATACCAGGATTTCTCTACGGACAAGACATATTCTCCCTGAGGTCAAATATCCCCATAGGCTACTCATATGCATATATGTTCATCATCTATACTATCCTCATGTACAAGCTCTTCGACTGGTATGTGGATGTCTGGATCATGACAGAGTCGACAATCGTAGATATGAAATGGAAATGGCTCTCGTCAGACCTTCTCTATATTCCCTATGCGAAGATCGAGTGAGTCGAGATACGTACGAGATCATGGTGGGCAGCTCTCCTCGGTATGTCAGATGTGGTCGTGAAACTCGCTGGAAGTGATGAGTTCACCCTCTATAGTGCGAGACGTCCAAGTGATATCATCGCATTTATCCAAGAAGTATGAAAAAAGAAGAATCAACATGAAGAAGGTGCGAGAGAGCCATTCGATATCTTGGTCGATAGTCTCTCCAGTGTCGTAAAAGGTCACCTCGATACTCATGGAAAAAACTACATCACTACAGAATATGTAGAAAAACTCGATGAAACAATCCTGAAAGGTATAGCCATAGACCTCCGAACTAAAGAAGAAAAAATACTTATAGAAAACTGGAAAGAAAAATATGTGAAAAATGAGGATCCTCATGATCATGAAGAAAAGGTCCACGGAAGTCATCACTAGTATATACCTACATTTTTTTATCTCCTTACTATATTCTTATGAATCCAGAAATCATCATCCATGCTGCTGACTACCCCGTAGAAAAGGAGTCTCTCTCTATCCTCATAGAGAAAAACCTCGCCTGAAAGATGGACTCCTATATTAAAAAACACGAGAAACCGAATAGTCCCGTACGAGTCGAACTCACGACCAAAAGAGAAAACGATGGCAAAGCTACAGGGAAGCTCATACTCTCTGTATGACCGAAATCATACAGATCAGAACGTGAACACTTCGATAGTCTCTCTGATCTCGTGAATCATCTCTTCACCCATATCAAGGAACAAATGGCAAAATAGATGCGATGACCTAGGAGGTAGATTTTTTCTGTCTCTTCATTCCCCCTATCTCTTCTTCCAACCTACTTTCTACCCTATCCTTCATGACTCTCCTCCTCGGTATACTCTTGACACTTGCAGTATTTACTTTTATCGTCTTCATCCATGAGATGGGACACTTTCTGACGGCTCGTTTCACGAAGATGAAGGTAGAGGAGTTCGGTATTGGTATACCTCCGAAAGCGAAGACTCTCTGACGAGATAAAAAATGAACTGAGTTTACCCTCAATTGGCTTCCTATCTGAGGATTCGTCCGCATCAAATGAGAAGATCCTGGAAGTGAAGAAGCACATGATAAGGATTCATTTTCATCGAAAAAATGGTGGGAACGATCTCTTGTACTCGTCGCATGAGTGACGATGAACTTCATCTTGGCGATCTTTATATTATTCTGATTTTTCATGGTAGGTACTTCTCCGATCAGTCCGAATGTATTCTCAGAGAATGACTACGGATCGTATCTCCTTCCATCGTTTAAAAATGCTCTGAAGAGTGGCTATATAGAACATAGTGGCATCATCCTGAGTCCTCTGTCAGGAAGTGTAGCATCGAATGCGGGGATACTTCCCTGAGATATACTCGAATCTCTAAACGGAGAAGAAATCAGAGATATGGATATTCTTCGTGATAGCATATCACGATGATGAATACTCGAGATTATGGTCTCTGGTACTGGGGGAACAAGATCGATATCCCTATCACCAGAAAATGGAAAAATAGGAACCTATCTTGGATATAAAAATATAAAGCTCAAGAATGAATACCACGAGACATTCACTTTCACTGAATCAGTAAATCGATCCTTCTCTGAGACCTACGCCCTATCTCGGACGACTCTCGATGTCCTTGGTAGTACTTTCAGAAAACTCATATCTCCTGTCACACCTACAGAGCGAAAAGAAGCTACAGAGATGCTTTCAGGACCGATCGGTATAGGATCAGGCTTTGTAGACATTGTCAAACATGGCATCACATGGAAGATCGTACTTTCTATAGTCGCACTGCTTTCGATCAATCTCTGAGTACTCAATATCCTTCCATTTCCAGCACTCGATGGAGGGAGGCTCGTCTCCACGACGATACGGAGTATTATAGGAGTATTCTACCATAAGACTCGCATACTAAACAAGATAGAGTATTTCATTCACGCATTTGGGATGATATTTCTCCTTGGACTTTCTCTTCTAGTAGCCCTTCTCGATGTATCGAAGTTTTTTTAGGGTATTTCATGATTTTTTTATCTATTTTTCTATGCCATTCTTCGCTCTCTTCTTTATACTTTTTGGAGCTATCATACTCGCATTCCCTGATTTTCTTGCCTATATCATAGGATTTCTCTTTCTTTTCATCGGAGTGAACTCCCTCTGTATCAGTCTCATGATGAAAAAGCGAAATCCCTGAGAAGCAAAATCGTGGAGTTTCGGAAAATATGAAATCCTTAAAAAGAAATAATCACACAGAATGCTCCTCTCCTTTTTTAGTATCATTCTTATTATTTTCTTCTCTCTTCTTCCTCTTTTGCTTTGGGGATATGGGAATATCTATCTCTCCTCCCATATCTGGAATAGAAAAAGATTTCTCGCAGGAATAGGCGGGTGAATCATGTCTATTAGCTGTATATTTTTTTTTAAACAGTGACTGATGAGTACAGGATATCCACAGATATGGGCCGTCATAGGAGTATTTCTGGTTCTTGGGAGTATCACATGGGGGATTATCTTATACGGTTCTCCGTATATCAGAGGATTTCTTCGTCGTACACTTTCTCTACATATTATACTTTTCTCAGTCATTCTCTACGGATGGGGGTACCTCAGAGAATATATCCCCATGAGCTTATGAGCACTCTCATTTTTTGCAGGAATATCAGGATTCTTCATCGCAGCATATCTCGAAGAGGGCGTCAAGCATGTGTCAAGTATCGGACTTATAGCAAAGGATTTTCGATTTTCACGGACTGATTTTCTTATCTTTACTTTTCTTATCACACTTGGATTTGTAACCGGAGAGAATATACTATATTTCAAGGAAGCATATGCATCTGGTATATTTTCGGTGATAACGACAGGAATATATCGTATACTCTTTGCCCTCCCTCTTCATATATTTGCTGCGAGTATCTGTGTCATATTCTGGTGGAAGGCTCTCTCTTATAGATTTTTTTCGTGGAGATATGTAGTCTTTTTTGTTTCAGGATTTATCATAGCTACGATGATCCATAGCCTGTACAATCTTCTCATAGAAAGAAATAGCTTTCTCCTTCTCAGTATCTTTGCTGGTATAGGATATATGGCATTCACTCAGTGGATACTATCCGATGGAAATAGTATAAAAAATGAAGGGAATACCTCTTTCTAATGCTCTCTTTTTAAGCTTTCTATAGTATACGTCCTTGTACCGTCAGTGCTCTGAGAAAGAGAGATTTTTTTGGTAGCACGGAGAGAGCCCGTGAGTATTTCTGGCCACTCTATCAGGCATATCGCCCTAGGATTCTCGAAGATATCCATAGCTCCTATGAGAAAAATATTATCCAAAGATTCTACACGGTAGAGATCGAAATGATAAATATCTCTACCATACTTCTGATAGTATGTGTAAGTTGGTGACCTTACAATGAGTGATTCATCAGCAAAATGTGATCGTAAAAGGGCTCTAATAAAAGTACTCTTACCGCTCCCGAGATCACCAAAAAAGAAGATACGATCTCAGGAAAGCAGAGGAAAAAGTAGAGAAGATATCTCATCTTCAGAAACTGCATCAAAAGTGTCAAGAAAAAAATCGTGCGATTCTTGCATGATAAAAAGAAATAGGATATGCTTATACTGTATTTATTATTATCTTATATGCAAGATTCTCCTTCTCCTCCTGATCTCATGCCGAAAGTATCACGTACACCGTTTTATTTTTCTGTATCTCTTCTTTTGCTTATTATCTGACTTTCTATCGGATTCTTTTTCTACAATTTTCTTCTCGAACAATCGATACAAAAGAAGAAAGTCGCCATATCACAGACACGTATATCTATCGATGATATCAGTCGTGATCGAAAAGTGATAATCACGAGGATCGAAGAGTCAGGGACTATACGGCCTTCTATAGACCTCAAGGGAATAGTAGATGCATTTTATGAAGCTGCCACGAGCTCTAATGTCCGCCTGAAAGGATTCAATATCGTCAACGATGTAATAACGACAAGTCTCGTATCCACAGAACCCTATGGTATAGCTCATCCCGATGTTGCAGGGACGATCATAGAGATGATGCGGAAATATGGGCAAGGAAAGGGTGGAAAATTTGCTCTTGATCCTATTACAAGTATCAGTGGTGATCTCAAATCAAGGATGACTTCCGTGCAATTTAAAGTGGTATCAACTCCTATAAAATAATTTCTTCTCCATGAAAACAACTCACTCTGGATCACAAAACCGTATCCTCGCTCCTATATGTCTTGGCATAGCCCTTCTATGTGCTATAGTATTTCTCAAGCCCACATACGCAACCTATATAGAAAATAAATCTGTACTATCCAGTCTCGAAAAAGAGCAAGAAAGACTCACTACAGAGTATGAAAGTCTAAAAGCCATAAAAGAAAATGTAGGTTCTCTACTCTCTCCTGAGAAGCTCGAGCGCATACAAAAACTCGCAAAAAAATATGATACGAGTGACATCATGTCGACGGTGCTACTCAATAATTTTACAAAAGATAGTGCAAATGAATCCGCACTCATCAGCATATCTTCGATTTCTGTAGGTAAGTGAAAAAAACTTCCGAATGGGCTTTCTCTCGGAAATGTATCGATAAGCTTTCAGGGAAAAACTATCGCTGATATCATCACATTTATCACCTATCTTGCCCAGAAGACTGACTATGTCTTCACACTTGATTCGATATCTCTTCCTATAGATACAGCACCCGAGAGTGTTATGGCTGGAAGTTATGGTCTAAGTATTAGTCTTTGAGTATATTATTATGAGTAAGTACACCTCTTCCAGTCTTTCTTAATTCCTAGTTATTTTTCTATCATGTTATTCTTCTCTCGCATCCCTATAAAGGATAAAGCACTTTTTTACGAAAATCTTGCAAATCTTCTCGAAGGATGAGTCACACTCCTCATGGCACTGAAGTGACTCCGTGATCGACTCCCTAGAGGAAAGCTCCAAGAAGGGATAGATCATATCGTATTTTTCGTAGAGTGATGAGATGCGGTGAACATAGCGATGCGCAAACTTCCGAATTTTTTCGACGAACAAGAGATAGCTATAGTAGAAAGTGGAGAGCAGACTGGTATGATACAAGAATCATTTCTTGCTATAGCGAATGACCTTCGTAGTCAGGAAGAACTCAAAAATAAAATCACGAGTGCTATGACCTATCCTATTATCATCATGCTCTTTTTGATTCTTGCCATATCTATCGTGATGATCTATGTCGTACCTCAGCTTATGCCGATTCTCGGTAATGTGACAGGAGACCTCCCGTTTACGACCAAGGCACTCATATGGACGAGTACTTTTGTAAAAGAGAATATTCTCTACATTATTATTACCTGTATGGGTCTCGGTCTCATATGAGTATGATACGCTCGGACTGAGCATGGATCGACGATGATCGATCGAGAAAAACTCACCCTCCCGATTGCTGGACTGGTCTATAAGAACTACCTTATCGTTAGGACGATGTCGACTTTTCATCTTCTGAGTAATGCATGAGTCAGCATCGTAAAAACTCTCCGTCTTACGGGAGCAAGCTCTGGAAATAGTATCATCAAAAAACTCTTCCGGAGTATATCTGATGATATCGCATGAGGAAGTAAAATATCTCTTTCTATGCTCGAAAGGGATAAAGAGCATACATTTTTCACTCCTGATATTATACAGATGATCGAGAGTGCCGAGCGTACATCGACTATCGGAGCAATCACAGCAAAAATCGCTACACAATATAAAAGAGAAGTAGACTTCTCCCTTTCTAATATGGTGAAGTATATTGAACCTATAGCCCTTCTTCTAGCATGAGTTTTTGTACTTTGGTTTGCTATTGCCATATTTTGAGCTATCATGCAGATAGTGAGTATCGCATGACAATAGAGTTTTATGGTTACATTTGCTAATTCATCACGAGGATTCACCCTGTTTGAGCTCATGATAGTGATGTCGATGATAGCACTCCTTCTTTGAAGTGGTATTTTCCCGTATATGTACTATATGGATCGTGCTCGTGTAGAGAAGACGATCGATGCGATATCTCAAGAGTGGATCATCGCACATCAGAATATACGATGAGGACTCCTTCATGAATGAACAGGATCTCATGCACATATGTATATCGAGATGAAGGAATGAGATGGATTTATCACGCTTTCTACATCTACAGGAGGATCAAGTATGAAAAAAGTATATAAAAAATATGCCTTCGATAAGAATATCAGCATACTCGAACTGACGGGAAGTATCGATGCAACTACGACAGATCTCATCTATCATATATCTCCACCTTTTGCTACAGGAGCTTTCTCTACATGAGGGATGATCGAATCCTCTATGACCTGAGTGATCCTGACAGTAGGATATCTTGGAGCAAGTAGAGACTCTCGACGAGCACGAGATATGTTGCTTCGGCCCTATTTCGATTAGGAGTTTATTATTATTACAAATTTTCGTATCTCATCCATGTATCTTCATACACTCAGATATTCTCGCTCATGATTCACTCTTATAGAGCTTATAGTCGGTATGACCATATTTTCCGTCGGTATGACAGCGATACTCGCACTCCTCTCCTCTACTATCGATACTTCTACCGTTTCTCGTCAGGAGATCATCGCTTCGAATATCCTAAGAGAACAAATCGAGCTTATAAAAAATACACGAAACTCGAATATAAGAAGTTTCGTAGAGTGGGATAGTGTTTTCACTGGTTGAGCAAATCCAT
The DNA here is from genome assembly GCA_043771825.1 of Candidatus Altimarinota bacterium. Lineage (GTDB taxonomy): Bacteria > Patescibacteriota > Gracilibacteria > BD1-5 > UBA2023 > JAGOMW01. Next base: position 10,172 of record JAYVGV010000006.1, read on the forward strand.
GATATCTCACACCGTGATCCTATATTATTGAGAATGATTATACTTCTACAGGGATATTCTATACTCCTGGGATGAGCACTCCAGAAAAAAGCCCTGTATATATGGATAATGTCACAACACTTCTCTCGGCAACAAGCGATATAGAATGAAAATTCAATACCGTACGACTCTACTATGACTCTGATATGAGACTCACTCATACTCTGACAAGTAGTGGCACTTCGTATGCATCCTATATCATAGTATCTCCACTAAGGGTAGGGAGCCCTATCTGACCCATAGAGCCCAAAACCATATCAGGTAAAAATCAATGATTCATCCTCGATGCACGAGTCATCACGAAATCTCGTACAGGATATCGTGAATATGACCTCAAGACCGTAATAACCGACTGGAAAAAATAAGTGCTCTTCCTAAAAACTGAAAAATAGCGTAAGTATATACCTTCTATGAAACATGCATCAAACATCTCAGGATTTACGCTCGTCGAGATGATACTCGCTACGACGATTTTCGCTGTGATGAGTATCGCCGTCATGTCTATATATATCCAGACGACTAATCTCAGCAATAGACTGAAAGCAACGCGATACCTTTCTGAGACTTCTCGTGAGATCACTGAGCGTATAGCAGAAGATGTGAAAAGTAAGGGGATAAGCCTGAAATACTCAAACTATGATGATGGTACTATCGGGAATGATCTCTGGAAAAATCCAAGCTATCTCAGTGGAGGAGAGCTTCTTACGATCGGCTCAGAGTCATCAGTACTTCGAAGTTATTTTTATGGAAAAAAGGTGGGAACAACTCTCTCACTCTGTACTCCTATAGAGAAAAAAGATAGAGTGACTCAATGCTGACTTTATAGTATACCATCAAGTATACTTGCCATTACAGATACTTTAAATCCAGATTTTTCACAAGCATTTAATATCGTCGATAGCTTCATCCCCGAGGAAGAAAAAAAACGAGTAAAAATCGAAGACTTGAAGTTTTATATTTCTTGAGATGGTAATACTACCGAAAAAAAAGTTACGCTCGTCATGAGTCTTATACTTATGCCACGCATAGGCGTCCCCCTAATTTGACTCTCCGAAAACAGACTCAGAGTACAGACGACCATAAGCGAACGATTCTTTAAGCAAAATTAATACTATCCATCGTATCATGACCTCTTCTCTTATCACATCTCGACGTGGATTTTCTATACTCATGGCACTCTGATCAACAGGAGTACTCCTTATCATTGTCGTTGGTATGGCGAATATATTCCTCTCTGAGATGCGACTCTCGAGACTCCAATATGATTCTATCCTTTCAGCGACGCAAGCAGAGTGAGCATTCGAATATGCGATGCTCAAGGTAAAAAATCATAGGGATGGATTTGCTGATAGGATGGATAGCTCTAGCCCTGATGCCCTCATATTTTCTGGTGCAAGTCCGCGCACAGATAAAGTGGGCATACAATATAGGATAGAGGCTCAAAATACAAATATCGTATTCTCAGGATGAAATGATGACTATACTATTTTTCCTCTATTTGTGGGGAAATGTCAGGGATATATCGATCCTCTAAAGTCATGTGACCCCACTACCTATACTGGTATAACCCAAGTAAGAAATATCACTGAGCTTTCTACTTCCTGAAATCCGAATGATCTCTCTTGGAGTATCGTAGCTCTGAGTGGAAGTGAGAATATCAGCATCGCCTGATCTTGAGCGATAGACGGCACTGAAATAGCCACTATGCGACTCGAGTGAGAGTCCTGCTATGACAGCTGAGGAATCGAGAAACCCGTAAGTATAAATCTGAATCCTGACGGATCTTGTCCAAATCCATATAATCAAGCTTCTTGAGGTGATACTATAACCTACTTTTATGATCTTACGTGATCTACTCTACAATTTCTCAATAGTTCAGGACAATTTGTTATTACTACTATAAATAATCCATATATACTAATATTTAGTTCATGAGCAAATGCAAATATCACCCTCAAAACTGATACCCCATTTACACTCCCAGAGCTCAAAATCATAACTGAAGCACGCAAGGGAAATGCCCTCCAATCTATACGATTCACGGAAGACAAGAGTAAATACTATGATGCTCTCAAATATGGAATATATAATACGAGTCCATAATAAAAAACTTCCTTTCGGAAGTTTTTTATTCATTATTGAAGTCACTACTTCGGGCTCGTTCAATTTCATAGAATTTTTGATGCTGTCTTTCGAACTTGAGATCGACCTGACCCGTCGGCCCATTACGGTTTTTTCGGATAAAAATATTGGTCACATTCGGAGTTTCAGAGAATTCATTGTAGTAGTCATCTCGGTAGAGCATGAGGATGATATCAGCATCTTGCTCGATCGCACCTGACTCACGAAGATCTGACATGATCGGACGCTTGTCTGGACGAGCTTCGAGCGCACGAGAGAGCTGAGAGAGTGCTATGACAGGAACATCAAGCTCACGAGCTAGGGACTTCAGTCCACGAGATATTTCTGATACTTCTTGTACACGATTGAAGCTATTGCCACTTGAGATAAGCTGGAGATAGTCGATGACGATAAGATCGAGTCCGGATTCCATTTTGAGTCTTCTGGCCTTGCTTTTGAGCTCGAGGATTCCTGCACCAGCAGGGGAGTCATCCATATAGATCTTCGCTCGAGAGAGTCGCTCCAGTGCATCCCCCATCTTTGCGAACTCATCTTCTGAGAGCTTGCCTTTCTGGAGTTTCCAGCTATCGACTGCCATAGATGCAGCGATCATACGATCAGTCAGTTGCTCTTTGGACATTTCGAGAGAGAAGACAGCGACATTTTTTCATTTTTCTCAGACGTTCTGAGCAAAGTTCATCGCTATAGCGGTCTTACCCATAGAGGGACGAGCTGCAACGATGATGAGATCTCATCGCTTGAATCATCAGAGCTTGAAGTCGAATCCCTCATATCATGAGGATACGCTATTTGCTTGGGAAAGGGTAGGATCAGCATGGATAGCCGCAAATTCTTCATATCGAGCATTGAGTATATCTTTGATATGGACGAGTTTATTCTGGATGAATGTCTGTGTCACAGAAAAGAGAGACTTTTCCGCTTTTTCGAGGAGTTCATTGATCTCGGTGATTTCATCGAATCCCGCTTGGGTTATCTCACTTCCTGCCTTTATGAGCTTACGAAGGACAGATTTATTTTTGACGATCTGTGCATACTGGAAGATATTCGCACTCGTGAATACACTCGTCATCAGATCTGCGAGGAATCCGTCTCCTCACATCGAATCGAGTTTTTTTTGATCATCGATCACTTCACGAACCGTCAGTGAATCTATAGGACGATTGCGTGTATAGAGATCGACCATAGCAGCATAGACGATACCATGAGCTGGATCATAGAAGTCCTCAGGGAGGAGCATACTCGCGACCTGCATCATCCCATCTTTATCTATGAGGATAGATCCGAGGACTCAGCGTTCAGCTTCGATGCTATGTGGGGGGGTAGTGAGAGGCACATGAAAAAATTAGAAGTGTACTATATTTTTTATAGAAAGAAAAACAAGTCAAAAGATGATAATTCGTCTCAACCATAGAAGATTTCTCAGTGAACACCGGGTTATCTCTCTCCTCAGAAATTCCCAGCAAGCTCTTCTTCGGTCACGAGTTTTTGTATAAGATCTGCGATTTCTTGATTATATGGAGTGAGATTTTTGAGCTTGATAAGGGTCTCGACTGCCTCCTTGCGTTGCCCGCGAGATATGAGTCATTGCACATAGATCCAGAGAATCTCAGGATTATGCGGATACTGCTTGAGGTAGCTTCGAGCATAGAGTACGACATCTTCAGAGAGGCTCATCTCCGAAGCAAGATGAGTAAGGGTATAGAGGCACTCTTCTGACTCTCCACCAAGAGAAAGTATCTTCTTATAGAGCTCGTAGCTTACATCATACTTTCTTTGCATAGCAAGATCTGTGGCAAGATGGGTGAGAATTTCTATATCATCAGGGTTTTCTGTAGCGATATCCTTAAGTATGAACTCTGCTTTAGCAAAAGCATGATCGCGCTCATAGAGGCTTGCCATGAGGAGATTGAGCTCACGATTATCCTTTTCTATAGAAAGCCCACTTACGATGAGAGCTCTCGCATCATCAATCTGTCCACGAGCTATAAGGGTTTTTACATTATTGATTATTTCGATGAGTTTTTCTCTCTTTTCGGGTTTTATGTGGGGTTTTTTAGGTGATTTGGCTGAAGATTTTTCTTCATACCTTCCTTTTTTTTGAGCCTCACTTATATTCTCTTTTCTGACTCACTGGAACTTCTCCTCTTTAGCTACTAAGGATTTTAGATCTTCTTGATGTATATTTTCTTCCCTTTCTCTATCTGAGATACTCTCTACTATAGGTTTTTGTAGGGAGATATAAGCGGTGACAGGAGGTGCAATCTCTTCTTTTTTCCCTAGAGACTCACCGATATATGCAGTATCATCATCAGTGAGTCATGCTACTCAATCTAGTTCGACATGATCTAGTAGAGGATTTTCTATCAGAAGTACTTCTGATAGAATTTCTGGTACTCCCTCTTGATCAATCTCATTCTCAGGGTAGAGGATTGGATTATCTAAGACAACTCCATCTATGGTCGTAAATGCTTGGTGAGACTCTTCAGGATTTTTCTCTTTAAAAGTTTCAGAAAAAGGTGATACTGTAGGAGCTATCTCGCGTGGAAGACCCTCTGAAAGAGGACTATTTCTTTTTGGGAAAAGAACCAATAACACTCGTCTAACGTAGAGAAATCCATCATATCCAAATATTGATACTATAATAAGCATACAAGCAAAAACGATCATTGCCTCTATCGATGCTATTTGATTCACAAAAAGAAATTCCATAAGGCAAAAGTACGAAGTCGAAATTGTATATTTTTCGAGAATTCTTCTCTATAGGAGAAATATCCTTAAGAGAGCAAGTTCTCCCGATGTTTACGAAAACAATGATAAGGACAAAAGGGAAATTTGCAAACGAGAAAGATGAATTGAGAGAGGTTCGTAGAAATTTCGAAAAATAATTTGCAATTATCTCGAGTTCTTATATAATCCACCGCGTTTCACCCATTATATTATAGGATTTTCACTTATGGACTCTACTCTCATAGCAGCTATCCAAGCAAGCACACAAACAAGATCAGATAATCAAGAACTCAAGACAGGTATGGAAATAGAAGTACATCAGATTATTAAAGAAGGCGAGAAAGAGCGTATCCAATTATTCCGAGGATTGATCATCGCTATGCGAGGAAAGACAGAGCTCGATAAAGTGATCACTGTCCGTACTGATATCGATGGTATCGGTATCGAGAAGATCTTCCCGATCAATTCTCCGTTTATCTCAAAGATTATCGTACTTCGACAATTTAAGGTTCGTCGTAAAAATATTAGATATATTCGTGATCTTACTGGAAAAGCTGCACGACTTAAGGAAATTAAGTAATTAATGATTCTTTATAAGAGTTGTATTTTGTAAAAAGTTCTTTTTAAAGAACTTTTTTTCTTATGAAGGATCAGGTGTATTCCAAGGAAAAAAATATAAAATTCTTCACATTTACCCCTTGCTTTTTCAGTGAAGTTCATGTGAAGTGGACTACTGATTTTCCTGAATACATAGCGTATACGATAATCATGTCAAATGTTTTTTTCTTTTGACTTCAGGAGAGAAAAGAATAGAAATAGATTTCTGCAGAAAAGAAAAAATAAGCAGAGAAAAAAATAATAACAATACAGTCGATCATCGGCTTCCTCGATCTTTCTATGACTCCAAATTTCTCATTTTCTCATCTCGAAGAGACGATATCTCGACTTTCGGTATCTATAAGAAAGCAAGATTTTCTAACTTATTTTAAAAAGTTCTCTCTTCTAGAAAGTACTCATGATAGTATCACTCTCGGGGTGGTATCATCCTTCCATCGGGATAATCTCTCAAAGAAATTCTATGAAGATATTAAGTCTACTGTTGCTGAAATCACTCCAAATATTAAAAGTATCGATATCATTGTCGATGATGCTATAGATACTAAGGGTGCTGATGCTGTCATCGAATGTCGACTCTCACTCAAGGAAAGCGAAAAAATCACAAAAAAACAACAGGTAGAATGAGTCGAAATCGTAGAAGGAATCAATAGTCGCCTTATTAGTGACAGATATCGGCTAGATAACTTCATTATCGGCCCTTCTACACAACTTGCACATGCAGCATCTGAGGCAGTAGCTCGTAAGCCTGGCACATCATATAATCCGCTCTACCTCTATGGAAATGTAGGACTTGGGAAGACCCACCTCCTTCAAGCTACAGCCAATAGTATCCGGGAAAAACATAAGTCTCTAAAAGTCGTCTATACGACAGCAGATAGATTCTTGACGGACTATGTCGCAAGTATCAAATGACGATCCGTAGATAAGCTCCGTGAGAAGTATCGACAGATCGATGTCCTCGTCATCGATGATGTCCAATTTCTCGCTGGCAAAAAATCGACCCAAGAAGAACTCTACAATATCTTCAATATTCTCTACGAAGCAGGAAAGCAGATAATCCTCTCAGGGGATCGTCCACCAAAAGAACTCACTGAACTCGAACCACGACTGCAAAGCAGATTCGAATGGGGGATCACCGTAGATCTCGGAGAGCCTGACTATGAAACTCGACTTGCTATCATCCAAGAGAAGGCTCGTGCTCGTGAATTCATATTGACCCAAGAAGTATCAGAGTTCATCGCTGAGAATGTCACAACAAATGTACGAGAACTCGAGGGTATCCTTAATCAAGTGATCGCAGAATACGATCTCAAAGGAACACCGCCGACCCTCGAAAATGTCGCATTCCGTCTTTCGAAGCTTGCTGTGCGGTCTATCACATCGAGTCTCACTGAAGGACGTAGCATCAGAACAGGAAACTGCAGCTACGAAGATCTCGTGCAAGCCGTATCATCACACTTCGGTATAGAGATACGTAAGCTCCTCTCCGAAGATCGCAAAAAAGAAAATATGATCCCTCGACAAGTTGCAATGTATCTTCTCAAAAATCGACTCCACTATACGTATGAACGTATCGGGAATATATTCTCTGGTCGTAACCATACTGCTGTGATGTATAGCTGTAAGAAACTCGAAACCATCATGAAGAAAGATCAGCAAGTCGTCTACGAAGTGAATGTAATTCGGGATAAATTAGGAATTTAATTGACAAAAGTAAATATCCACCCCCAAAGGGGGTGGCTTTAGCAAAAAGACCCTAGAAGGGTCTTGAAATGGGAAGTAAAGAACAAGAAATGAGGACTTGAGAG
>JAYVGV010000007.1:0-17402 GCA_043771825.1 Candidatus Altimarinota bacterium
GCTCTAATTTCTAAATCAGCATCAATTTTTGTGATTTTAAATATTTCTTTCAACAAAGAATTAAAGCCGATAATAGACTTCCCAAAAGAATCTAAATCACTGGACTCAGACTCATCAAGTTCATAGTGAATAAAGAAGTTTGGAGATTTTTTCATACACCAATTTATCTAGATTCCAAAACCCCATCCACCTCCCCCATCACTCTACTCGTCTCTGTAAGTGCGACGATCATAGACTGATAGTGTGAGATATCTTCCCATGTGAGAGTGCGTCACTTTCTGTCCTTCAACCATTTCTGTGCTGGCTGATATCCTCCGATATAGTGGTTCCATGCGACTTCTGGTACATCGCCGAAATACTGAAGTGAGTTAATATAGATATCAAGGAGTTTTCCTGTAAGTGCATCTCTGGAGTGATGAGAAGCGGATAATTCCCCTCTTTGAGGGGTGCCGACGATAGGAGGCGGGGTGGTGGTTTCGAGTTCTAATTTTCTCTTTTTTATGCTTTCTGTCACAAGTTCTGATACTCATTCGAGATTATTTTTTACATCTCCATCGAGAATACGTATTATCTGAAGCCCATGACCCCTGAGAAATGCATCCCTCTCAGTATCGTACTCTTCTCTTCACTCATGACTCGATCCATCAATCTCGAATACAAGTCACAATTCTGGTATCCAAAAATCCACAATATAATTGCCAATAATCACCTGTCTATCTATATCCCATCAGAGCCTTTTCTTGTCTTTGAATGCCTGCCAGAAAAGTACCTCAGAAAGGATTCATTGCTTTCTGAGTTCTTTCGTTCTCTCTTTTAGGTTTTTACTTTTTGGGAGTGACCAATATGGGAAGAGTGAATCCTCTACCCATGAGGGGATATTCCTATTCAGAGCAACCACCCCCGCCTTTGGCGACCCCTCAAGAGGGGAATCTTGAGCAACCATACCGTCGCTACGCGACACTTCAGGAGCCTTCACCCCGTCGCTTCGCGACTCTTCAGGAGCCTTCACCCCGTCGCTACGCGACACCCCTCAAAGAGGGGAATCTCGGGCAATCACTTTCTCCACTTCTCCACTCCCCGCGACGGGGAATGTCGTGATATACTCTTCGACTTTCGGTGATTCGAGGAGGTGCAGTGCACGGAGTTCTCCCCCGAGCTTCACGAGCGCATCGAATACTTTTCTACATTCCCCTCTTGAGGGGCTAGGGGTGGACCGTACCAATGCATCTGGATACGGTACTCGTGGGAAATCTATCTTGAGAAACTCCCGATACTTGTTTCGATAACTCGGTGAGTGGAGTACTGCATAGATATAATCGAGAATATCTTCTGGTGTTGTCTCTTTTCCTATGCTTTCATTGATCTGTTTCCAGATCACAGGCTCGAGATTTGGTATTTTCGTAATTCAATCTAGTGTGACAGAGTCGGAATAGAGGTAGAGAGGAAAAATACTATCAATACTAACACTATCAGAACGGATATATCAATTTATAATAACGTCTTTAGATAAAAATATAAAAGGTGGCTGACTTTTTCATGGAGTTCTTTTTACAGAAACTAATGCAATATTAGTTTCTAACATATGTTTCATAATTTTATATCTAGATCGTTCTAATAAGTTATTATCATAGTAAATAAATTTTGATTCAAATGGTCTATACGAGATCTTCTTAATCAAATTAGTATCGAGATTTAGTGTGTTTTTCGGAGTAAGTTGTTGCAATAAGTTGTTAGTAGATTTTCATATGAAAATCTTATCATCTCAGGTTACTATACCAATAGTATTGGTACTAAACAATTCCCCAATTCAAAATCATAGACCATATTCTGAGGAGTTACTAAAATCAGTATATGTAAAATTGTAATTAGGTGCTGAAAGTTCTAGTTTTTCGTTTACTATTAGTAGAGTGCTACTCTCCAACCAATCATACTTCGCTTGTCTTTTTCCGTATTGATCAATATGGAGAACCTCTGCGAGCTCTCATTCTCTTTTCTTTCCTGTTTTTATACCGATAAATATAGCAGTTCCCTGCATGATGTCGAAGACATTTTCATCTTTTGAACCATCTAGTGAAGTTTCTTTTTTCTTCGCATTACCATGCAGGTCAACAATATGGATGTGATCAAAAGTCTGAAGGAGATGCCACCGCATCCCTCGAAATGTCGGATTATCGAGATAGCTATGGTTCGTAATGAAACCCATCACTCATTCTCTATTTTTCTCGATCATTGATTCTGCAAATCTGAAAAATTTGACATAATCATCATTGAGCCATTTTGAGTTTTTCTCTTGGAGTTTTCCACCACCTGGTTCTTGTTTATAGGCATTGAGTTCTTTTTCGAAGAGTCCCTTATTGCCTGATTCTCCGCTATAAGGAGGGTTCCCTACTATAACCATAATTGGCTTGTTCCGCTTCACTTCATCCGCTTGTTTCGCCTCATCCGTGATAGATTCTAGGAGTCCAAATAATGTACCTTGATCTTCTTTTTTTGTCTTGGCCTCTTCGAGTGAATTCGTGAGATAGATCTGGAGTCGTTTTTCGAGATCGGGAACGCCAGTTTCTGCAAGGGTGAGTCCAAGCTTCAGGTGAGCAATTGTGTAACTCGCCATCATGAGCTCGAATCCATGAAGGCGTGGAAGGAGGTCATGGTTGACATAACTCGGCCACATTCCTGCCTGTCCGCTCATTTTGCTATGGATATGCCTCACTATCTCATCGAGAAATGTCCCTGTCCCTGTTGCAGGATCGAGGATCTGGACACGATGGGTTTCGATGATCTCGGTCTTTCGTTCTCACTTTTTATCATATTTTTGGATCTCTCGTTCCACTTTAATTTTACTGGTATCAGCAAGACCTTTTGGAAGATTAAAGTGAGTTCTCAAAACATCATCAACTGCTCGGATGATAAACTTCACGACTGGTGCTGGAGTATAGAATACTCCACGGAGCTTGCGAAGATTGTCATCATATTCCCCGAGAAAGTCCTCATAAAAGTGAATTACAGGATCATGTGTCTCCTTCTGATACAGTCCATGCATGAGGGCATGGACATCCGCATGTGCGAATACTTCACAGAGCTCATCGACGATATATTCGAGACGTTTCTCATATCACTCTCCTGCGATATGATCGAAAAATCTCCGAAGGAGAGGATTGGATTTCGGGACGAGATCACGAGCCTCAGAACGAGAGAACGTATCGGGAGTCTGGTCATGATAGCGAGCCACGAAGAGTCCATAGACGAGCGTCTGAGCATAGAGATCAGCGAAGTCGTCGTATGAGAGATCATGGAGGATTTCGGATTTGAACGTATGATAGAGTTTCCAGATATCAGGATGCCTCTCAGTATTTTCCATCATCTCACGGAGATTATCTCGGACTCGTTGAGCCTTTCCTCACATGATTTTCGCGAGATGTGTTGCTGATTTTATTTTCTCTTTATGAGTAGAGGCAAAGTCCCTCATACGTCTTTCGAGGATTTCTGCATTTCCTATTTTTTCTGGAGTGATCTTCCAGGTTTTCCTATCAGACTTACCGAGAAGTATAGGCGCTTCATATGATTGACCATATCGGTAAAATCGAAATTCGAGATAGTCAGCGATGATGAGATTATCATATCAAAAGTATCGAGATGCTTGATTAGATTTTTCTACTGTATCGAGATTTTTCCCGATATCTTTCACTTCGATATAGAGGAGTGGGATGAGATTGTCACCATTTTTCTTTGCGACCATGAAGTCGGGCTTATTCCCATCGCCTGTCTTATCCTCATGTTTTATGCGATATCCCTCTGATTCAGGGAATATTTCTCGCAGATAATTCTCGAAAGGTGTACGGTAGCTATATTCTGAGCTTGTTATCGAGAAGAGTGAAGAGAGGTCTTTGAGATAAGTTTGGATTGATGACATGAAAGGATTTTACGAAAAACTAAGATTTCTCCAAACTGAATATATCCCCCTTTGACTCCTCACTCCTTTTCTCTATAATCCCCTCATGCCTACCAGAAAAATCTATACCAATACCGTTGCACAAATAGCAGGAAAAATCCTCACTGCACTCATATCTATCGCGATGATCAAGATCCTCACGACCTACCTCGATATCGAAGGATATGGACTCTACTCGAAGATCTATAACTATCTCTCGATATTTGCCGTCATTGCAGATCTCGGACTCTATACCATCACGGTCCGTGAACTCTCGGCTCATGCGGAAGATCGAGCTATGATAAGAAAAATATCTGGCAATGTCCTCTCGCTTCGGACACTCTCTGGGGTGATCATAGTATTTCTCTCGCTCTTCATCGGACTCTTCCTCGGTGGATATGATAGTCCAGAAGCGCTTATCGGTATCGGGATAGCAGGGCTATTCACGCTCGCAGGACTCGTGAATAGCTCGCTCATGAGCTATCTCCAGGCAACTCTTCGGACAGAATTTTCTATCGTCGCGAATACTTCAGGGAAGCTCCTGACATTCGGGATGATACTCATGTTTACTATTTTTTTCGCGAGTGTAGCACATACTGAGAAATTCACCCTTGTCATGCTCGCAGGACTCGCTGGCAATATCCTTATGATGGCACTCACATGGTGGTATGTGAATAAATATGAGCGTGTCCGCTTCGCCTGGGATAGTACATATATCCGTCATATTATCGGTATTTCTCTCCCGTATTGACTGGCACTCTTTCTCAATGTCATATTCTTCAAGGTGGATACGATCCTTCTCTCTCTCATGTCACCACGATCACTTGCTGATACTGTCGTCGCACTCTATGCACTTCCTATGAAGATCGTCGAAGTCGGGATGATGTATGGAACGATATTTCTCAATTCCCTTCTTCCTGTACTCACGAAAGCCATAGAAAAAAATGAAATCCAAAAGATCTATCATCTGACCGCTCATGCTTGGAAGCTGTTACTTTTTTTCGGTGTTGGGATAGCGACATTTTCCTTCGCCCTTGCTCCCGATATTATCCGTATCATCTCATCCAGGGAATATCTCGATACAGTCGTGTTCTGAGGTACGAGTGTCGAAGCTATGCAGATTGTCGTCTGGATATTCCTCTTCTATTTTCTCTCTTCTCTCTTCACTTTCACTCTGATCGCACGATCAGAACAAAAAAAGATGCTCATGATCAATCTTGTGATAGCGATACTCAATATCATAGGGAATATCATCATCATACCCTACTACTCATTTATCGGATCTGCTTGGGTGACGCTCATATCTCAGGTATGTCTCCTGGTAGTCACAGGGATAGTCGCGCGTCACAATATTCGCTTTCGACAGGTGCTTCCGATGAGTCTAGGAATTTTCTCTTTTGCACTATTCTGACTTCTTGTTATAGGATATATATTTGGACAAGAAGCAAGATTTATTCCTGAGTGAGGAAGCATAGAAGATTCTCTGAGTCGAATCTGTATCCTCGGAAGTATATTTACCCTGATTTATGGCGGATGAGTGGGAAGTATATTTCTCTATCGAAATAAGAAAAAAATACGTCAATAGGAGATGCATCAGTGATATTTGTAGATTTGTAGATTTTGTAGTATTATAGGATAAATTCGAATTCTTAATCCCTTACTATGCTCGAACAAGATCGCATAAATGCCATGATAAGCTATTTTTTTCTTGGACCATTGTTCTTGCTTGCCAAAAAAAATACCCCTTTCGCTGATCCCTATGTTCGCGGTCATGCGAAGCAGTCGAGTATCATTATCGGGATGACATCGATCATCGGTATAGTATACTTCCTCGTGAGACCGTATATACAGATCTCTTTTTTGGGTATAGATCTTCGTACTATCGTACTTGGACTTATTATGGCATGATGCAGTATACTCCTCCTTCGAGGAGCCTATAGGGCCTATATGGGTGATACAGGTGAAGTATCTGCGATAGCTCTTCCGGGAAATATGAGAAATATGGGTATGATATCCTGAGTCTATAGCGTAGAAAATGAAGAGGATAAAATCCGTATACTCGCGAGTATGCTCCCTTGGGTAGGTATATACCTCTCGCATAAATATCAGCATCCACTCATGCAAAGATGACGTATTATCGGATCGTTTTTTACATGTATTATTATCCTCTCATTTCTTTTGAGTGGACAAGATGGGTTTGTGACATTTATTTTGACAATCATCTATATACTCGTCTTTGTCGTAGAAGGGGTCTACCTTTTCGTCTATGGAAGATTCATCTCCTGGAATATCCTTGACTCCATACCAAGCTACTCTCAGATCGAAGCACATATTATCGCATCGAGTAGGTCGGTACTTGATTTTATCGGAGTGGTATTTGGAAAAGAGAAACGATGAACCTACGCTGAATATATCGAACAATCCTCTATCACTCCGGAAGCTCCACAGATTTTGATACCGTATTTTATGCCTGTAGAGCTCATCGCGGTACCTGTGTGGAATATTTTTACTCTGCCATCGCTTTTTATCTCGAAATATAAGCCCTACCGATCTCTCATCGTTCAGTGACTCATCATCACTTTCTTATTTGGATATGCATACTTTATCGGATGAGTCCTCTGATCTGCGGTATGACTACTTCTCCTCTTCCCTATCGTGCATATCATATCTTTCGCGAGATCTAATAGTGCGACGAGGGCACCTATCGTCTGACTATGGGTGCATCTGAGAGAGAGATATACTACTATGAAGTCACATATAACTACGATACAAGAAACAAAAAATGAAGTCGGATTCACCTATCCTATCGAATCTATAGATCACCCTATAGTAGAAACGGAAGAGTTGAAAATCTCATAGAAATATACGGTACGCAATAAAAAAAACACCACTTACATGGTGATTTTTTTATAGTCTCTCTCGACCGTTATAGATCTTATTTTATCCCTGGTTGCAAGGAGATCTACCCGAGTACTGCTCTGATAGATAGTAGCTGAGATCCTCGTATGACCGAGAATACTGAGTTCAGCCTGTGGAAGCGGTATATTTTGTAGAGAAAAATACCGACCAGATGCACGAGAAGAGCGAGAATATGTATTTATACTATCTACCATGGAAGAAAAATCAAGAAAAATTCTCTAAAATCTCTTGACGATTGATCTCTCCTATAAATGTATACATCCGAGAACCTCATAGATGCGTATACTCCTATGACTATGCTGAGTAGTGATATATTCGACAAAAACGACAGAGAACATCATAGCTATATTTTTCTTCTCCGACGAAGCAAGTATCAGAGAAGTGCTCCACTCGCAAAAAGTGCGAATCCTATATTTCCTATTGGAGATGACATCTCATTTGAAGTATCATTTTCAGCATTAGCTTCTGGTATGAGTGAAGAGTTATTTTTTATCTTTGATACTAGCGAAGATTTCTTCTGTTTTACTTTTTTTGGTTTTTTCGCTTTTTTTGGTTCTGCCGTGACTTGGATAGAGAATCTTGATGTATGGATAGAAGTTGTAGCTCACTTATAGTATGAGGATATCTCTCCTTTATGCACTCATGGTGGAAGCTTCCAGGAAGAAGGATTCTTTCATCGATGTATCTCCTCTCCATCTAGAGTCCAGACATACTCGTATCCTCTCTGAGCTCACGAGAGAGTGAAGTTCATACTACAAAGAGGACTTTTTTTATATTTACAGCTATATGAGAGAGGATGGATCTGTTCGCCACTACGACCTTGAAGTACTATTTCAGGAGGAGAGAAGAGGAGCATTTTTATTTTCTTTGGCTTTCTTTTTTTGATGATCTGAGCAGAGATGAGTTTTGTAATTTTCTGTACTTTTAAGATTTTACTCTCTTTCACTTTTTCTACTTTCGGCTTTGGTCAAAGTACATGGATCACATAGTCTATTTCATCGTAGTTTCCTGCACTATCTATGACTCTAAGGATGATCTTATGATCTCAGATTTCATATTTTTTCGTTCCAGGATCGCGAGAAGTCGATATATCATTCGGGCCATATATCCAGAGCCATCTGATAGGAGATCATTCTGGATCTCTCGAATTCTCCGCAGTGAAGTTCAGACTACAGGTGAGTGTATAGCAGTTCATCTCATAGTCTCCTATTTGCTCGTAGTACTCTTTCCACTTCCCATCGATCTCGATATGTGCAGTAGGCTTTCCTATATCGATGCGTGATCATAGTATGACTGTTGATAGAGAAGGACTTGTACTCGTATATGAGACTCTCCATTCTACAGGATAGGATTTCCATGACTTTTCTTCAGGATGTTTCTTCGATACAAGTTCAATATTGAGATTCCCTGAAGAAGACAAATAGAGAGTATTAGGATTGCAATCTGCATCAAAAGTCATGAAGACTCCTGTACCAAAATAGCAACTAAAATCTTTCATAGCAAATCCACTCGAAAAAATAGGCTCAAGAGTGAGATTGATTCGACAATCACTACTTATACAGAAAAATATATCTCCCGAAAATGTAGCATTTGTCGGAGATTGAAGAGTCGGAATGATCGAGGGAAAGATAATTCCAGTATTTTCTATATAGGTAATTCCTGTGCTCGTCGTTCAAGTATTTCCTCCTACTATGCCAGATCAGCTCAGTGAAGCTTCTACAGTTCCACTAAGAGTACTTCATGAAGAGTGAACTCCAGATTTCTTATAGACTTTCTTATACTCAGAGAATGAGGAAGTGAGGAAAAATGGTTCTGGAGTCTGTCACCCGAGCGATTGAAAGCCGAGATTTCCAGAAGATTTAAGTCTTAGATCACTCGTCGTAGTATTATTGATTTTTAAGACTTCTTTCTCGATATCGCCCTCTTGGAGTTTTAGGATTAGAGTGTTTCCAGAGAGTGTAGCAGTAGAAATATACCCCGTGAGGGTATTGATCCTTGAGAAAAAAATTCAGCCAGTATTCGAATAGAGCGAGATAGCTCATGTATTGACTATTCCAGTCAGGCTATAGGGATAGGATATCTCAAGAGTATCGATCCTCTTGTTCCCATCGGTATCCCTATAATACATATCGAGAGGCACGAGGAGTCCTGTTTCCGCATATATTAGAGTAGTAGTATTCCCTGAATTCGTATTTCCTGAAGCTGAACTACTTCCAGTATTTTCTCATAGACTAGTACTTCACGAGAGACTTCCTGAATCAGAGCTCGCTTCTGTAGAACCTGAAGTCGTACTTCCTGTACTAGCAGGCATGGATGATCCACTATTTGTACTACTATCTCATGATGCGGTAGATCAGGAAGATATTTCTCCAGTACTCGTAGTAGATCCAGAGAGGTGAAGAGTCAGTCCAGTAGAAGTATCTACGATTCCAGAGCTCGTCGAACCAGTAGATACTATAATCTCTACTCAGCCTGTGTGAGCTTCTGTAGTTCCTGAAGATGTGAGAATGGGCTCCTCAATACACGAGTCATCGGTGAGCGATATAGTGATGACGACATTATCTTTTTGTGTCCCTGAGTATTGATAGGAGTCGAGGAGATTATTACTTGGGTCTTTGAAGTATACCGATTCATTTCCAGAATTATTGAGTGCTATCTTCGTCTCAGAGTAGGGGAACCTCCTACTACCCTGAGACGTGAGACTCGTACCACTCGGAAGTGTGTAGGTCTTTCCACTGGCATCGGAGAGGCTATAGTTTCATATATCGATCGAAGTGCACCCGGTATTTCGGATCTCGATATATTCGCCGAGAGTATCATCTCACGCTGGATTCGGAAGGAGAGACTGAAATACTACAGAGCCAAAAGTCTCTGTAGGTATGAGAATCATGAGAAGAGTAGCTAAGAAGAAGCGTCCCATGTGAAAGAAAAACAAATAATTGTAACTCTTGTATTTGTATATGCAAAT
The DNA here is from genome assembly GCA_043771825.1 of Candidatus Altimarinota bacterium. GTDB lineage: Bacteria > Patescibacteriota > Gracilibacteria > BD1-5 > UBA2023 > JAGOMW01. Next base: position 9,816 of record JAYVGV010000007.1, read on the forward strand.
TTTATGGATTATATCCCGAATGACATCATTTTCAAGGGTGAGCGTTGCATTTCATCTTGATTTTTCTATACTCGTATTTGATACTTACCTGTACTTAATTATGCAAATAGCCATACTGACATGAGGGATATCCGCAGAACGACCAGTTGCTCAGAAAAGTGCTATGAATATGCTCGAATGGATAAAAACTGCCTGATATATCGCTGACATGTATGATCTTCCCGAAGAGATAGATATATTTCTCGGAATCTATAAGAAATACGATCTCGTCATTCCTATTTTTCATGGAAGATACGGTGAAGATGGGATTATCACATGAATGTGTGAAACCGTAGGTATACCCGTGGCAGGATGCTCTTCCTGAGTACATGCTCTTTGTATCGATAAGTATCATACAAACTGTGTCGTAGAAAAACTCGGCGTCAAAATACCAAAGACGTGAATTCCATGACTTCCCCACCCTATGAAGCTCATCCCGACTGAAAACCAAAAAAATCTCGATACTACTCTCATCATCAAGCCGAATCAGGGATGAAGCTCTCTTGCGATGACGAAAGCTACGACACTCGAAGAATTCAGAAATGGGATCAAAGCCGTACATGATGTCATAGAATCACTTACATGAGAGAGGATGAAGCTTCTCTCGACTACTGATGCAAAAGGGTATACTCGGAGATTCCCTCTGCTCAGAGATGTGCCTATGGTGCAAGAGTGTATAGAAGGAGGGGAATTCACTGTATGAGTCTATAGAGATAGATGATGAACACAGGTACTTCCTATTATCGAGATTATCACATTGAAGTGAGATTTTTTCGACTATGAAGAGAAGTATGAGACTGATGGATCTAATGAAATATTCTCTGATATAGAAGAATGACTTAAAGAGATGCTCGAATCACAAAGTGTGCAAATATATGACTTCCTCGGATGTCGGGGAGTCGTGCGGATCGACTGGAGATACGATGGAAAAGATATATATTTCTTAGAAGTGAATACTATACCAGGATTTTCGAAAGTTTCTCTTGTACCGAAGATGTGGAAAAAAGCAGGAAAGACAGAGAAGGAGTTTATAGATATGCTCATGATATAAAAAGTTTTGATTTATAGCATGTAATACATATACTATCTATGTATTACAATAATATTTATATGCCTACACTCGAAAAAACTCTCAATATACGCCTTCCCAAAAGCATACATACTCGACTTTCCGACTTGACAGAGTCGACAGGAAGATCCAAGAGCTATCTCGCTCTCGAAGCGCTCGAAGCATATCTTGATCAGCAAGCATGGCAGATACACGATATAGAAGAAGCTCTAAAAGAGGCTGATCGTGGTGAATTCGCGAGTCGAGAAGAAGTAAGTAAACTTTTCGCAAAATATGACTGTTAAGTGGCTTTCTATAGCACTCGAAAATATCGAGGAAATTGCCGAGTATATCGGATGAGATAGTCCTGATAGAGCTGCTAGTTTCATCCGAGAAATCCGAGAAAAAACAAAAGTACTCGAGAATTTTCCAAATATATGACGATCTGGGCGAGTGGTATGAACACGTGAACTTATTGTACATAAGAACTATATCCTTACTTATCGAATGAAAGAGGGTACTATAGAAATACTCCGTATTCGACACGTAGCAAGAAAAATATAAATAGTCAACTTCTTGCTTTTTGCAAGTTTTTTTATATGATTCTTGGCATGCAAAAAATTCTCCTCTCGCTTCTCGCACTTTTCTCACGTGCAATCATAAAAAAGCATAAGCCTTATGTCATCGGCGTCACTGGTACTATCGGAAAGACGACGATCACCACTTATATCGCAGAGTATCTTCGGGCGGTATATGGAGAATGAAATGTAGGAATCTCCCCCTACCACTATAACGGTGAATATGGACTGCCTCTGACAATCATAGGAGCAAAAACTGGAGGGCGGAATCCTCTCCTCTGGATACTCGTCTTCATGAAAGCAATATGGACTTATACGAGACCATATCCTAGGTATCTCATACTTGAATATGGGATCGACCATCCCTGAGAGATGGAATACCTCGTCTCTATCGTACGACCTGATATAGCCATACTCTCACCCGTAGCACCCAACCATCTCGAACAATTCGGAACATTCAAACGATATCGAGATGCGAAGCTCCTCCTGATCGACTCTGCGAAGGCTCACTCGATCGCCCATGAATCGCTCAGAGAATTTGTCTTAAAAGAGAATACGTATTTCTATGGAAAAGATGCGTCTTCTGATGCATCTATCGTCTCCGCAGAGCAAAACCTCGAAGGGATCAATGCTGAAATAGTCTATAATACGAAAAACTATACTATCACACTCCCCTCTTTTTGACTCTATCAGATAGAGAATATACTCCCACTTTACATCATATCTTCTCTACTCCAGATAGATGAGAATCAGATAGAAGAGCATACCGATATATTCGTCCCTGAAGCAGGGAGATCTCGTATACTCAGAGGAAAGTATGACTCTGTCATCATCGATGGAAGCTACAACGGAGGATTCGAAGCCATATGCAGAGGCATCGACTGACTCATGCCATTCACTTCCACTCATAGGATCATCTGCTTGCTCTGAGATATGCGAGAGCTCGGTGACCATACAGAAGAATTACACGCACGACTCGCGAAGTATATCGTCGAACTACTTAGTGGGAATAAGAGTACTATATCCCTCTATCTCGTATGACCACTGATGGAGCAATATATCTATCCACTTGTGAAGGAAGATATCACGACGAGTCATGGACTATCGAGTCGATCTCTCGGAAAGGAGATAGCGATACTCCTCGAAAAAGAGCAAAAACCGACGATCATCTACGTGAAATGAAGTCAAAATACGATATTCCTCGAAGAGTGAGTGAAAGAATTCCTCAGAAATCCAGAAGATGCGAAGCTCCTCTGTAGACAGCCGAGAGAGTGGGTGAAGACGAAAGAGAAGTTTTTCTCAATAGAAGAACTCTCTACGCTTTAATGAAGGACTATTTCTACTTCTGGTGGAAATCATCAAGAAATAACAAAGTGGACATAATCATGCACCCACTTTGGAAAATATCATTGCTGTAATCCAATATGCAATTCAGAATCTGGAAGACGCAGAAGTTCATCTATAGGATTATTTCCTTGAAGCATATATTATTAAAAATTTTATAAAAAATCTTTTCTTTGGTAAAGAGTATAGTACTAAAGAAGATTTCTCTTATCTTCATCTTCTTCCTCGTCACTTATTTTCGATAACAATGTTTGTAAGTGGTGCATTATCCAGAAGACGTGCAATCCTCCTTCTTTTCTCGCTCGATACAAAAGATAAGTAAACATTTGCTATATGATGAAATCAAGGATTTTTTTTATCCGAAGAATTTTCGACAAGAGTATTAAATGACATATTCTTTATTAAAATAATTAATTACTATAACTATATATAGTCAACTCCTTGCTTTTTGCAAGTTTATTTTTATACTCTCGCAAAAGTTCGATAGCATCATGCTTCTATAGTTTCATAGAATTGCCGCTCTTCTGTCAAACTATCGTACTTTTATACTGTAAAAACTCCTATGTTCTCCTTTTCCGCTATCAATCTTGGATGTTCGAAAAATCTCGTCGATCTCGAATACGCTATCGGTGAGATACTGAAGTACTCTGACCGTGCACCGATAGAGTTCCATGATGATCCGGAAGATCCTGATGCAGAATATGTGATAGTCAATACCTGTGGATTCCTCTCTTCAGCACGAGAGGAAAGCGAAGAAACCCTGAGTTACTACGACTCTCTCGGGAAGAAGCTCATACTCATGTGATGCTACGTAAGCGTGAAGGATGATGTGTTTCTTACATGACTCAAAAATCTCGTCTCGATCGTCCCTTTCATGAGCTACTCTGTCATCGAAGAGCTCGTCCTAGGAAAGAAATCGAAGTTCAACCTCTCTGCTATAGTCAAAGCAAAGCAAGCCCACAAAGAGTCGAAAGAAAAAACACTCTCGAACTATCTCGCTTCGATCGAAGCTCCTGGAAAAGGGAAGAAAGCATTCGTCTGGAGAGGTGATGAGGTACGTGCGTATATGCATGCTCCATTCGGATATGAATATCTGAAAGTGGCGGAGTGATGTGACAATAACTGTACCTTCTGTATCATCCCGACGATCCGTGGTCGCCAGCAATCTCGTCCGATCGAAGCCATCGTCAAAGAAGTGAGACTCATGCTCTCGCAAGGAATACGAGAGATACAGATCCTCTCACAAGACACGACTCGATACGGTACTGACCTCTATGGAGAAGCCCGACTCATGGAGATGCTCGAAGCGATCGATGCTATCGAATGAGATTTCACTTTCCGAGTCTACTATCTCTATCCAGATATCCTCACACTTTCTCATCTCGAAAAGCTTCAGAAACTCAAAAGATTTCTCCCCTACTTCGATATACCATTTCAGCATGCGAGTGAGAAAATACTCAAACTCATGTGACGCCATTATGACCGAACACATATCGATAGTTTTATAGAATATATCAGAGCCCACTTCCCTTCTTCTTTTATCCGTACGAGTTTCATCATCGGATTCCCTGGTGAGACTGAAGCTGATTTCCAGATACTTATGGATTTCGTAGAGAAATACCGATTCGAATCAGTCGGGATATTCCAATACCATGATGAAGAGCTCGCCGCAAGCTCGAAACTCCCAAATAAAATCACTGAAGGTATCGCGAAAAATCGCATAAAAATCATCAATCCTCTTCTCGAAGAGATCTATCAGGAGAAAAAAGAAGTAAGAATCTGAAAGAAACAATATGGCTACGTCATGGAAATACGTGAGAAAAGCATCATCATCCGTCCAGAACTTGCAGCTCCAGAAGTCGATGAGTATGATGAGATCGATACAACAAAAGTCTTGACAAAATGAATCAATCATATTGGACAGTATATAGAATATATTCTTTAATACTTCTATGGAAATACTTCATACATTTCCATGATTCGAGATTTTCATTTCTTCAAAAAATGATGGTGATTTTCGCGATAGATCTATCCTTCCAAGAATTATACGCCCTATAAAACAAATGCATCAGAGAGATATTCATGAAATCACCTATGAAAATAGAAAAATCTCATTCTCTGAATATGATGGAATATACACTCGGTATACGTGAGAAAAACATATACATAAGCCCTATAGATACTTTCACGAATCCTGACTACTATAGCTATAGAAGAGATGGTATTATATGAGTAGGCATAGTAGGAATAAAGATAGTATGATAAATTTTATATTCTCCGTCTTCGGACAGAGAATAAGTAGGGATTTATACGCTTAATGAGAAAATGTCAACGCATTTTCCCATTTATTTTCTTATAGTACAGTCATTTTTTTTGACCATGATAAATGAAAGAGGTATACTACAGAAATCACTATCTCAGTATTTTTATGTCCAATAGTCCCCTCATCGAGAAATATCTCCAACTCATCGATGAAGTCGTAAAAAACCATATCACTGATCTTCATATAGGAAGTGGTGATTTCCCGTATATTCGTATGACCAATAGAAATGTAGAACCTGTAACAAGTTTTGGAAAGCTCAATATCGATGATATTGTAGAGATTATTTGTTTCATGAATCCCCTCCTTGATAAAGAAAAAATCCAATGAATCACTACGGGAAATAACTTCATCTATGAAAATGACGGAACGAGATTTCGTGCAAATGTATCGAAAAATCAAGAATGAGTCAGTGTAGCGCTCCGAACTATAAAAAAGGATCTCCCCACTGCCGATGGTGTCTGACTCAAGCAAAATCTCCTCAAGCTTCTCCATGAAGATAGAGGACTCATCCTCATCACATGAGGAACATGAAGTGGAAAGACGACGACCCTCATGGCGATGGTGAACTATCTCAATGAGAACTACCATAAACATATCATCACGGTCGAAGACCCCATCGAGTATGTCATAAAAAATAATAAAAGTCTCATCCATCAGAAACAGGTAGGACGTCATGTATCGACATTCGATCAGGCTATACGAGATGCCATGCGAGAAGATCCTGATATCCTCATCGTCGGAGAGATGCGAGACCAGGAGACTATCTCTGCCGTACTCACACTTGCTGAGACAGGACATCTCGTGATATCGACCCTCCATACCAATGACGTGATCCAAGCTTTCGATCGCCTGATTTATGCTTTCCCAGCTACTATGCAATCCCAAGTACGCATCCAGCTAGCTCTCGTGCTTCTTGCTGTGATAGGTCAGATCATCCTCCCGAAGAAAGATGAGTCTGGAAATCTCGTAGCACGAGAAGTATTCATCAATAATGACTCCTCTCGCAATATCATCATGGAGTGAAATATAAGCCATCTCTATTCTGTGATGGAAACAGGAAAGCAAGATGGACAAGTCATGATGCAACAAGCCCTCATCGAGCTTCATAAGACGAACCAAATCAGTAATCGTACTCTCATGGAGCATATCAAAGATCCGACAAGACTCAAAGAATATCTCCAAGATATACAAGATAAGATCGATGAAAGCTAAATGGTATTTATTGTATAAAAAATCTCTCCCTTGAATGAAGGAGAGATTTTTATTTGCTAATCTAGACCCTATATATATACTTCTGATAATAAATTTCCTCATTCATACGAGCCTATTTATATCTTATTTTTCTATTCTTTCATTCTTATGAATTCTTCATACTTCTCGCGAAGATGAGTATCAGTGGTTAGCATGGTAGCGATGCTCGCATCTCAGTTCGGCCCGATTTGACTCAATATGGCATTTGCTGCTCCTGGCACATTGGTAGCACTACAGACTACTGCGAATGTATCGACAGTGTCAGAAGTCAAAGCTTCTCGAACACTCACCGTTGCGGCTCTCCCTGCAGTGTCAGAATTTATCACTATAGGTTCTTGTGTGGTGACATTTGTGACTATACCAATTGCTACTACTGATGATACAGATTGTGCAGATAATATAGCTACTATCGATAGGGACTTGGGTCCCACAAATATTCTGAGAACTCCTACAGAGATTGCCGATGTACTCGACTCTCTGATAAGTGTATCTGATCTCACTCGTGGAGCTCTCACAGTCGCAGCTGATATATCTACTACAACAGTATTCACGACTACAGGTACTGAGGTCCTTGCTACAGATATCACTCTGGTTCCAAGTGCTAACATCACTGCTACAACCACTGTAACTGGAGTTATCCCTGTTGTTGCCGTTGCACAGGTCGTGACCTTCACAGTAGCTGGATCATCATCTATCGATCAGGATCTCTTCCGAGCTACGGTCAATGGTACAGATTATAACCATACAGTGAGCAATGTAGATACAGATCCAACTGTAGCATCTGTACTCGCTACTGCTATAGATGCGAATACGAGTGTCGTATGTACGAGTAGTATAGCTGTTATCACTTGTACTGCGACTCCAGCAGGAACGGCACTCACAGGTTTTGCAGCGACTCGCCTGCAAGCCCCTTCAAATGTAACGGTTCTCAATGCTTCAAAGGCAACAGCTGCTGGACTTATCACATTAAGTGGAGCTGAGTCTACCACTCCTGGTGATTATGT
>JAYVGV010000008.1:0-41286 GCA_043771825.1 Candidatus Altimarinota bacterium
TTTCACTTGCACTTGAAAGAATGTGAATTTCGGTACAATTATAGAAACTTTGAACTGGCAAAACGGGTAGTTTTTAAAAATTTGCTAGTCTAGACCCTAATTTTTTAAATTAAAAAATATGTCGGAAAAACTCCTTGCGAACAATCAAAAAAACAGATTATCTCAATTGAGCCTATCTGTCATATGCATAAGTGCATTTATTCTTGCTTCTTGTACCACTACGGGAGAGAAGAAGGAGTCTATATCTGCCGACTCAACGAAACAAGTGCCTATAATGTCTGGCTCTGAGGTAGAGGTTCTAAATGACCCAATAGCAATAAAACCACTTAATACAAATGGAAAAATACCATTTAATCCAGCCAAACTCGATCCGAAATCGAAGCTAAAGTTGCCGGATGACATCGACGGCTATATCGTAAATCAATATTGGATTTCCAGTTCGACACTCTCAACTGAACAGTTACTTGCCTTGTTGAAGAAATATCCAAAACTTATTCCTATAGCAACGCGTGCGGGCGGTCAAGTAATGGTGGAGGTAGTAGACGAAACTGATGTTGAAACAGTTCGAGAGCTCACGCAACTCGAAAAAGAAACATCTATTGATGGCACATATAATCATCAGGTAAGAGGGAAAAACCGGGCGAAAGGTATGTATTACTAATTTCAATCTTTATAATAATTTTTTCTTGAACTTAGGAATCAAACTTTATAATCAGAGGTTCATCTAACAGCAGTATTCCATTTAACGGCTTCATAATATATGACTATTTGATTTAGCCTTTAGTCGTGCTTCTAGGGTATTATCAGACTTCTGTGTTTAGAGAAGATTGAGCAGATTCTCGGTTTCTCATCGAGCGAGGGTTTGCTCTTTTTCCTCTAGCTCCTTTACACTCTTACTGATATCCTCAGCTTTTGCATAGGATTGTTGCATTTTCTTAAGTTGAGCTTTCGTGAGAGGTTTTTTGGGTCGATATCCTCCAGATGGCATGAGATCTCATATCCCCATAAGCTAAAGTTAAACAGTTTCAATAATACCTCCAAGTTTTTTGATCTTGCCTACGATATCTTCATATCCTCTTTCAATATATTCGACATTCGTGATCGTCGTATCACCTCGTGCAATCATGCCAGCGAGAATCATCGTCACTCATGCTCGCAGATCCCAGCTCGATACGGTCGTCCCTTTCAGATGGGTACGCCCGAATACCATAGCTTCATGGGGATTCATGATGGCGATATGTCCTTTCATTTTTTCTATTTCGATGAGCCAGTTGAGTCGACCTTCAAAGAGTACTTCATGAATACGAGATATCCCTTCCGCTTGCGTCAAGAGAAGAACAAATGGAGATTGGAGGTCTGTCGGAAATCAAGGAAATATAGCTGTCTGGAGGTTGGTCGGACGAAGACTACTTCGAGAATTGTAGACGATGATCGTATCGTCATCTGGCGTATCGAATCGTACTCCTACATCTCGACACTTTCCGAGAAATGCTGTCAGATCCTCTACACGAGCTCACTCTATGCGTATAGATGGCTCGGCGGTGAGTGCTCAGAGTATCACGAACGTTCCACTTTCGATATAGTCGTGTATGACAGTCGCTTCTGCATATTTATGATCAATTATAGAGCCATAAATGACTATATTATGTTTGTAGTCGATTTCTATACGGACTCAGAGCGACTGGAGAAATCCTATGAGATTCATCACATGTGGTTCTATGGCAGCGAGCTCTATGAGGGTCTTTCCTTTATGAAATGCTGCCATCATGAGGATATTTTCTGTCGCTGTGACAGCAGAGTTCGCTCGTATCGTGATATCTTTTTGGTGGTTTTCTCACTGGAATGCGATATTCTCACCTTCACCCATATTTGTATACCCATAACTTTCGAATGCCATAAGATGTTCATCTATAGGACGCTTTCCGATATTACAGCCTCCAGGGTAGGGGATATCAAGACCTCAGAAGCGCGAGAGAAGTGCAGGAAAGAGGAATATTCCGACACGGATTTTCTTTATCTTTTCACGATCCAGTCCATGGATCGACATTTTCGTAGTATCGAGCGTTACTGTGCTTCATTCCCATACTACGGTCACGCCGAGTGATTCTATAATAGCGAGGAATGTGAGGACGTCACCGATTTTCGGGACATTATGGAGGGTGAATCTCTCGAAAAATAGTCCACAAGCGATGAGGGGAAGTGCTGCATTTTTGGATCCAGAGATTTTCACCGTTCCAGAGAGTGACTGCGGTCAAGAGACTTTAAGCATGAATTGAGTATGTGAAAAAATAGAGCAAGGAAGGATTCCCTTATTCTATAGTTCTGGTATTTTTTTGCAAATAATACCGATTTATCATACCTGACTATAATGCATGTATCCTGTATCCGATACCACGAATCGTCTCGATATTGATACTGACATCAAGTTTTTTGCGTATATTCTTGATGTGCGTATCGATCGTACGATCATAGAGATAGTTATCATATCCCATGATATTTTTCATGAGGGAATCACGTTTTATGACTCACTTGGCATTCTTGATGAGATAGTCGAGTATCGCGAATTCTGTCTTCGTCATTTTGATCTCCTCTCCAGAGAGATATGCGAGATAGTTTTTGTTATCGAGGGTGACATTGCCGAATGTTACCATCTTTTCTTTTTTCCCATTTTCTTTTCTCTCTTCTGCACGCTTCGCGACAGCAGCTATACGTGCGACGAGCTCACGAGAGCTAAATGGCTTTGCCACATAGTCATCTGCTCAAAGTTCGAGAAGGGTCACTTTATCATCTTCTGATTCACGTGCAGAGAGTATAATAATGGGAATACGACTGGCCTCTCTGATTTCACGACAGATTTCTATTCCATTTTTCCCAGGAAGATTGATATCGAGGATGATGAGTGCAGGATTCTCCTTTTTCCATGTCTCTATAGCTTCTTTCCCGTCTTGACACACTACTACAGTATGTTCAGACTGCTCGAGATACATACGAAGCGGAGTGATAATGCCTTGATCATCTTCTATAAGGAGGAGGTGCATAGGAGGGCAGATGATGAGAAATTAGAAGGGAGAATCGACTGTATTATTTCATTGTACGGATAAGAGAGAGAAAGCAAGCCTAGAGTAGGCATGAAAGTCATTATTACGCAAGAGAAAATATTGGGATTTTCCTAAGAAAACTGCTAGAATAGAGCATACGGAGATTGAAATATTTTTATTTCTCCCTATAATCTTCACGCAAATTTTACAAAAATACCCATCCTATTATGCTTAATCAATTCAACGAAGAATATAAATGAGTCATGCTTTCTGCTGAGAATCGTGTACGACAATTCTGACATAGGGAGATCCTTCCAGAAGATGTGATGGTAGAAATCGCTTCGATCAGAAGTGGGAATATCTATGATCTTTTCACGAGCTTTGGACTCAATGAGTCTATCATTATCGATGTCCTCTCTCGTCCGCCTTTTGCTCCACAGATCTCTCGGGATGGATCCTATATCGGTATCTCTGATCGTGTGAAGAATCTCATCGTGATGAGTATGAAAATAGCAGCAAGTTTCCAGAAGTCTCAAGCTGGTATCGAGGACTTTCTTCTCGCGATATTTCGCACCGAGACGGAGAACTGGTTCTATCAGATTCTCGATTTTGTCGGAGTATCACCGAAAGATTTCGAGATACAAGTCATCGAGATCAATACGCTTATCGCAGGAGCTTCAGCGACAGGGAATGTCGAGAATGGATGAATATTTGGACCAATAGAGGAGATTATGAAGATGCTCGAATGAGCTTTTTCTGCGAAAAATCCCGAGGAAGAAGGTGCGAGCATCCCTCCAAAAAATAGTCAGACGCCATTTTCACAAAATAAACAACAACAAGGAAAAGAATCCAAGACTCCAGCACTCGACTTTTTCGGTATCGATCTCACGCTCGAAGCGAGAGAAGGGAAGATCGATCCCATAACAGGTCGAGAAGGTGAGATCGATCGACTTATCAGTATCTTAAATCGTAAAACCAAAAATAATCCCTGTCTCGTCGGTGATCCATGAGTCGGAAAAACTGCAGTCGTGGAGTGACTTGCTCTTCGTATTGCGCTTTGAGAAGTGCCATTCGCTATGCGAGATAAGCGGATCATCTCAGTCGATATGTCTCTCATGGTCGCAGGTACGAAGTATCGTGGTGAGTTCGAAGGCCGTCTGAAACAAGTCATCGATGAGGCATCGAAGCTCGAAAATGAGACTATCCTCTTCATTGATGAGATCCATACGATCATTGGAGCTGGAGGTGCAGAGGGTACACTCGATGCTGCGAATATATTGAAGCCTGCGATGGCACGTGGGAAAATCTGCCTCATCGGTGCGACCACGATGAATGAATACCAAAAATATATCGAGAAAGATGCCGCACTCGAACGGAGATTCCAGAAAATCGATGTGCCAGAGCCTGATCATAATACGGCAGTCGCCGTCATCTCGGGTCTTCGTGGGACGTTCGAGGAGTTCCATAATCTCATCATCGACGATGATGCGATAGAAGATGCTGTCGCTCTCTCGACGCGATACGTGACTGATAGATTCCTCCCAGATAAGGCGATCGATCTCATTGATGAAGCATGTAGTGCGAAGAGTATGACCTATACTATCGATACGAGTGAGGTTGAGGAGATCAAGGAGCGCATTGCTATACTCCAGAAAGATATAGAAGCACTCCTCATATCTCAGCAATATCAGAAAGCTCTCGCAAAACGCCGAGAGATCGAGAAGCTCCAAAAAGATGCTGACGAAAAACGTAAAAAACGTATCATTCCTCGCAAAAATCGTCTCCACATTACTTCTTCGGATGTCCAGAGAGTCATCCATCAGATGACAGGAGTACCACTGAAGAATCTCGAAAAAGAAGATCTTTCGAAGCTCCGATGACTCGGAGCTGCTCTGAAAAAACAGATCATCGGACAAGATGAAGCGATCGATGCGATCGTCTCATCACTGAAGCGTTCTCGCGTCGGGATTTCTTCGACGAAGCGTCCTATCGGATCATTTCTCTTCCTTGGCCCTACGGGAGTCGGGAAGACAGAGCTCGTGAAGGTGCTTGCGAGAGAGTTTTTCTCGGATGAGAAAGCACTTATCAAGATCGATATGAGTGAGTATCAGGACAAGTCGAGTGCATCGAAGCTCATCGGTACGACAGCCGGATATGTATGATATGAAGAAGGATGACTCCTCACGGAGAAAGTCCGACGTAAACCGTACTCGATCGTTCTCTTCGATGAGATAGAAAAGGGAAATTTCGATGTCTATAATCTTCTCCTGCAGATCCTCGAAGATGGTACACTTTCAGACGGGAAAGGACGAAATGTGAACTTCAAGAATACGATCGTCATCATGACTTCGAATATGGGATCAGAAGAGTTCAATACGCAAGCACAGAAAATCGGATTCACGACGACAGAAAATGAAGAAGAAAAAATCATCGCTGACTATGCATCGATCAAAGAAAAAGTCCTCAAATCTCTCTCTGACACATTTGCTCCAGAATTTCTCAATCGTATCGACAAGACGGTGGTGTTCAATCCTCTCGATAAGAAAGTCCTCAAATCTATCGTCACGATCCAGCTCGACGAATTCGCTATGAGACTCCAGATTCTAGGTATCACTTTCACTTATGATGCTCGACTCGTGACACATATCGTCGCCACGACTTATAATCCTGAGTATGGTGCACGTCCAGTACGACGATACATACAGGATAAAATCGAAGATAGTATCGCTGATGCTATGGTAGAGAAAAAATCGAAGAAATCAGTCATTCTAAGTGTAGAGAAAAAAATTCTGAAATTTATCTGGAAGTAATAGGAATACGTATTCATAAAGATTTTTTAAAATAAATTTGACAATATGTAAATAATAGTATATTGAGATTGTATATTTACTATCTCAATATTTTATGTTTAAAAAGTTTATTCTCCTATCAGTCATTGTATCAGGATTCTCTCTTGCGTATGTCTCTAGTATCCTTCAGGCAAACGTAACAGATATATATGCGATCACGAATTGTAGTGGCACGCAGGTCGTACGACTCTCTACGGGAAAGTTTGAAGTGCGGTATGTCGAAGCGAATCTTCCCGGTTGTAGTGGTGCGAAAGTCATGAGCTTCAATACACAAAACCCTACGAATACGGGTATGTCTATCGTATCTGATCTTCCTGAGATGATCCGTATAGATGAAGTGACAAACTGTAGTGGACTCAGACTCACTTCACTTTCGAATGGTCGCTACTATAGCACCCATGTCGCTCCTGATCTTCCTGGGTGTATCAATGCACTATATGATCCAAATATCAATCCTGATACCTCTCGCGTGAATCTCTCAAATGGTCCACTTCTCGATCTTGCCTCAACGGACATTGTCCGCTATAGAGCTGAGAAAATAAAAGAACAAGGTGTACGATTTGTCAGTGCTCTCCGAAGTGTCCGTATGCGAAGATCGGCGAATATGGCTTCAGAGACTAAGGTGTATCTCATGAAAAATGATGCAGTCATAGTTCAAGGAAAGGAAACATGATGGGTGAAAGTACAAGGTGCAGAAGTCATGGTAGCAGATACCCAAGAGAATACTATCACGACGAATACTGGGGGAAAAGCTTCTGGATATAGCGCAGGGAAATATCTCCGTGATCCGAATAACTCAGATCTCGTGCGTATCGAGCAAGCAGATCAGGCATACTGGAGTGATATCGCTCGGGTGAATGTCGAGTACAAGGTGAATGTCCGCTCCCATCCGTGGTATACTGCCTCTATAGTCACGACTCTCGGAAATGATACTCCACTCTATATCGCCTCTAGCGTAGATAATTGGTCAGAAGTGAGAAATGATGAGGGTACCATACGTGGGTATATCCGATCAGACTTCCTCGTCGTCGATAAAATCCAGCGTGTAGACCATCCGTATAACGAGAAATAGAGTATTTTCAAGATATATCCTAAAAACCTCTGGAAAACAGAGGTTTTTTATAATCCGAAATAAGCATATCTTTCTTTTATTTGATGAGATCCTCTTTTCTTATTATTTGCAATTTTCTCGAATATTTGATACTATGAGAATATCTTAAACATTTTTTTATGTCAGACGTATCCAATCTCTATATTTTCGATGGTTTTTCTGAGACGGAGATATCATTTTTCCTCCTTATGAGTCAAACGCAACTTCGAAAATCAGGAGAAGTAGTCATCTCTGTAGGGGATGAGTCCAATGGATGTGCTTACTATATCAATCGTGGATCAGTCCGAGTAACAGGTGGATGAAAGGAACTCGCTATTCTTGGACCATGATCGTTTTTCTGAGAGATCGCCCTCATCACCGATGAACCACGTACCGCTACAGTCGAGACCACAGAAGATACAGAACTTCAGGTATTTCTGAAAGACGACTTCCTCACGCTTCTCAAGCGAGGTGCGCATAGTGATGAGATGCGTACGGAGATGCTCAGGCGGATTATGGAACGAGTGAAGAAATAAAGCTACTACTCTATGTTACAAGTATTATCTCATATCGATACTAAAGTACTCCCCACTGATGTTCTGCATGAGATGGCTCTTGATGAGCTTATAGATGATCCATGAAGAGATCTTCACGTTGTAGTACACCATAGCGAAGTAGTAGGCTTACTCAATATTTGTAAGTTAAAAGTACTAGCACTATGATTTGATTTTGGAAATGATAGATATGCTTGAGCAAGTATTATAAGAAGTGTAAAACCTCATACTGATCTTGATGTGCTTGATGAAGAAGCGTTTATCCTCATAGTGACTCATGTGGAGTGAGAAGTATTATTGTATGTAGGGAAAGAACAATTACAATTAGAAGAAGGGCAGGTTATATTTTTTGATCCTCATATCCAACATGGAGTCAAAACAAAAAGTATTCATGATAATGCTTGTGTTATACGAGTCACCGTAAAAAAACCTTCAAAATAGATTTATAATCAATAAAAAATCGCACAAATAGTGCGATTTTTATTCCAAATAAAGATTTTTAGAACCCCATACCTCACATCCCCCCCATTCCTCCTCCACCACTTCCATGACTAGGATGGTCATCTTCTTTTTTTGGAGTATCGACGATGAGCGCTTCAGTCGTGAGGAACATCCCGGCGATTGATACAGCATTTTCAAGTGCTGAGCGTGCGACCTTCGTCGGATCGATGATCCCTGCCTTCACGAGATCCTTGTACTCGTCAGCGGCAGCATCATATCCGAAGTTTATATCATCATGGTTGGCGACTTCATTGACCACGACGGCACCTTCTTTTCCTGCATTGTCCGCGATCTGGCGGACAGGGTAGGTGAGTGCACGGGCGACGATATCTGCACCGACTTGCTCTGCAGGGGTGAATTTTGCTCCTTTCAGTGCCTGAGCAGCTTTCAGAAGTGCCACACCACCACCTGCGACGATCCCTTCATCGACCGCCGCTTTCGTAGCATTCAGAGCATCCTCTATTCGCAGTTTTTTCTCCTTCATCTCGACCTCTGATGCTGCACCGACCTTGATGACGGCGATACCACCAGCGAGCTTCGCGATACGCTCAGCGATCTTCTCCTTATCATAGTCTGACTTCGTGACATCGATCATCCTACGGAGTTCGCCGACTCGACCTTCGATGAGATGCTTCTCACCTCCACCGCCGATGATCGTCGTAGATTCTTTCGTAGATACGATCGCCTTAGCATGACCGAGATGCTCGATCGACGCATTTTCGAGCTTGTATCCCGTCTCATCAGTGATGAGAGTAGCCCCTGTGAGGATCGCGAGATCTTTGAGTATTTCTTTTTTCCTATCTCCGAATCCTGGAGCCTTGATCCCGAGGACGGTGAGGACTCATTTGAGTTTATTCAAAATAATCCCAGTGAGCGCCTCTCCATCGATATCGTCAGCGATGATGACGAGTTCACGACGACCAGATCCTGCGAGAGATTCCAGTACTCCGAGGATATCTTTCAGACTTGAGATCTTCTTATCAGTGATGAGGATATGAGCGTCATTGATACGACCTTCCATCTTCTCACCATCAGTGATCATATAGGGAGAAATATATCCATTATCGAACTTCATCCCTTCAGTCACTTCGACTTCAAGGCCGAATGTCTTACCTTCTTCCACTGTGATGACACCATCTTTTCCGACTTTCTCCATAGCTGATGCGATGATCCCTCCGACTTCAGCATCTTGTGCTGATATAGTTGCGACTTGCTCGATCTCTTCCTGGGTCACGAGGGCTTTACTATTTTTTGCAAGTTCAGCGACGACGAGAGCACCTGCTTTCTTCATACCGTTCTTCAGTTCGATGGCATTGATCCCAGACCGGATCTCACGGAGTCCTTCTTTTACCATAGCATAGGTGAGGAGGGTAGCAGTAGTCGTACCATCTCAGGCAGCATCATTGGTCTTACTCGCCGCTTCTTTGATGAGCTCGGCACCCATATTCTCGATCTTGTCTTCGAGTTCGATCTCTTTGGCGATAGTGACTCCGTCATTGGTGACCTGGGGTGCACCATATGATTTCGAGAAGATCACATTGCGCCCTTTTGGTCCCATAGTACAGGTGACGGTCTTCGCGACTTTCTCCATACCTGCGAACATTTTGAGACGAGCTTCGTCTCCGAAGTGAATTTGCTTTGACATAGAATTATTAGTTAAAATTATAAAGTTATTTTGATTCTAAGGAGAGTTGTATTTCATTGAGCTTTAAATCAGTTCGTTTATTCCACAAATCTTTCCTCATTTCTACAGTTGCCTTCAGAAAATTCTTTTCAGTTGGATTTTCTATAAAATGTTTTACTGAAAGGATTACATTCTTTCAGCTGTACAGTATCATTTGATTATACTCAGAGATGAGATATTCAAGAATATCATTCTTATTTTTAGCATTTGAAACTCAATAAGCATTCATCCAGGGAATTTTTTCGGGATTAAGATAAGTTTCCATAAAAAGCAATGAAGACTTATATCTTTTTTCCCTTTGCTCAATTTGAGCAAATAATAACTCTTTGTTCTTTCATAAAAAGAAATTTATTAAAGCTCAGATAAAAGTTCAAATACCGAGTGATGAAATTATCGCAATAATAATTTGATTATCCATTTTATGAGTTAATTTACCTTCGCCAAAATATACTCAAATGCGACGATCTTATACGTGGTATCTCCGACTTTCACGTCGTCACCTGAGTACTGTCCGCTGATCACCCGATCTCACTTCTTGAGGTCAGTCGTGATCTCTATACCGTGCTTATCAGTGCGACCAGGGCCGACAGAGAGGACTTCATAGAGAGTCGGGCGTTCCTTGTTCGGACTATCGGGGATGATGATGCCAGATGCAGTGATCTTCTCTGCATCGACAGGCTTGAGAAGGACGCGATCAGAGAGGGGAGTGATCTTTTCGATCATGTCATGAGTGATGCTCATAAAGGAATGAAAAGTTAAAGGATAAATACCATGTGATGGAAATAGCACACATGAATATTATATGAATTTTTTATTTAAGTCAAAATATTTAGCACATTATTTGATCAAGTGCTAGAAATATATAATGCACTTTTATCAAAATCATTTGTAATTATCAAAAATACTGTATAATAAAGTTGTTCAATATTTTATTTCTTTTCTACTATGTACACGCTCTGAAAGAGGATGCAGATATCAGTAAAATTCCTTCGGGAATCAGAAACAGGGGTCATGGATGTACCGAGTCTCGAAGCTTTCTCTAAATCTCTTCCTCCAGTTGCGATCGAAGATGGTACAATGGAAAAAATTGTTGCTCGTGTTATGAAAACAACCTTCGGGGTTGGACAAAAATCTTTAGAAAATATTGTCCATCAAACCGCGAGGCTCGTAGCGACGAGCCTCAGTGTAGATGAAGTACAACTTTTTAGAGATATTGCTCGACCAGATGGGTGACTTTTCTGGAATGGAAAACAGGGTGAATCTATGAGAAATATATTTCTTTCGAGAAGACGGAGTTTAGAGATTATAAATTCATTTGATGCTCTGTATAAATAGAGCTTCCTAATTAGGGAGCTCTATTTATGAGACGTGATGCATATTGGATCACTCGGTACTCGGGATCTCACATCCGATCATCGAAAGGAATTTCCCCATGTGTTCGACATCACGCATCTGCTGATCATGGCGTTCTTTTTTTGCAGTCTTCGTATGGAACTTATACTTTGTGAGGAGAGTATAGACGAACTGCCAGTAGGCGCAATCAGGGATATCGACATGACCGATCGTGCGGATCTCTCTGAGGTAGTTTTGCGAATAGAAGAACTCTTCTTTTGTCCCGATATTATCGAGGTCAGCATCCTGGATGATCTCTTCGAGATGCGTCTTTGGCTTCGAGAAGAGGACAGTCGCCATGATGATTCCTTCGATTTTCACGATACGAGACTCTTCGTAGCTGTTTCCTTCAAGCCAGCTTCGAGCGATACGCGCTCAGAAGTATTCATTTTTCTCGTATTGCTCTGTGAATCCTGTATCATGGAAGAGTGCCGCTATCTGTATATCTTCAAGATCTTCACCCTCGACCCCTTCCGCCATAGCGAGATAGGTAGCACGCCCGAATACACTTGCCGTGTGAGCAGGATTATGATACGGATAGTCCTTACATTTTTCGAGAAGATTACTAACATAGTCATGAGCTTGTTCGATAATAGTAGGCATAAATAGTAGCTAAAAAATAGAGAAAATCGGGGAAAAATCAGTGAATATAATCAGGAGAATCGATAATTTTTCTTTTATATGAATTTTATTATAACACTTTTTTCTTTTTCTTGCAAAAAAGAGAACTTTTTTTATAATCAGCCCATTCTCGTGCACGTCGCATCGGAAAATCGAGCAGAAAAACATATTCTCTCTTCTTCTATACACTAATTTCTCACTTCCATGAAGATCACGTATCGCCTCTTGCTTATCGTAGTACTTACTCTCGCTTCCTCGCTTTACATATTTCCATGGGATAAATATGGTGTAGAATTGCCGACTTGGGTCAAACCATATAAGCTCGGTCTCGATCTGCATGGAGGTGTCGAGCTCGACTACAACATCGATCTCAGCGCTTTGCGATCTCAGACAGGTGGTCAAATCAATGAATCTTCTGTCATCGACTCACTCAAGGGCATCATCGATAAGCGTGTACGAAGTCTCGGACTTGAAGAGCCGACGATCCAGACTGCTTCATATGGTCCAGGAGAGTCACATCTTATCGTCCAGATACCCGTACGTGACTATGGAAATATCTCAGATGAAGAAAAGCGTATAAGAAATGCAGAAGACATCACTCGAGCTAAGGATACCATCGGTAAGGTCGTCCAGCTTGAATTTCGAGAATCAAAGTTAGAAACTACAGAAGCGGATAAAAAACTCCGTCGTGATATCGCCGAAAAAGCACTCACAGAAACAAAAAATACACCATTTGCTACTGTGGGTATGAAGTACCGTGATCAGTATGAGAATGTCGCATATATATCGACGTCTGGTGCCCTGATCCGAGAAGCGAAGTTCGATAGAGCTGATATGATCACGGAATTCCCCTATATCAGCCCAGTCACCTATATTCCCTGAGAGGAGACGATCAGCGTCGATGCAGACTGAAAGTCAGTCACATCGAAAGGACTTGGTGGATACTCTATCGTCTCGCTCGAAAGTATGAAAGAAGTCGAAGTTCCTGCTGTAGGGAGTGGTGCTACTACCAAACAAAAAGAGTACGTATACTCTCTCCTATATATCGATGAGCGTCCGTCTCTTTGGGCTGCAGCGAAGACAGCCAATGGGAAAATCCTCAACGATAAATTTCTCACTCGTGCAGGTATGGCATTTACCCAGGCGGGAATACCACAGGTAGAGCTGATATTTAATGATGAAGGAAAGAAGATATTCGGAGAACTCACGAAGCGTCTCATCGGGAAGAAGATAGCGATATTCGTCGGAGGAGAGCTCCTCACCGATCCAACTGTGCAAGCGGTCATTTCGGATGGACGAGCAGTCATCACGGGTGATTATACTATCCAGAGTGCTCAGCAGCTCGCAAACGATATCAATACTGGTATCGTCCCAGCTCCGATCTATCTCACGAGTGAGCGTATGATCGATGCGAAAATAGGACGTGATGCTCTTGGTCAGATATTTGTTGCAGCTCTGGTATGACTTGTCGCTATCGTCTTTCTTCTTGTATATTTCTATCATGTCAGCGGACTTCTCGCAGGACTCGCACTTATCATCTATTCTCTTATCCTCATAGCGCTCGTGAAGTTCGCATGAGTCACTCTGACACTTGCTTCTATAGCAGGAGTGATACTCTCTATCGGTCTCGCAATCGATGCGAATATCCTCATCTTCGAACGTATGAAAGAGGCTCTCAGAGCAGGTCTTCATATGGAAAAAGCTATCAGTGTAGGATTTGCGAAGTCTTGGACAGCAATCTGGGATTCTCATATTACTTCTCTGACTTCGGCAGTGATTCTCTACGTATTTGGTATTTCTTTGATTAAGGGATTTGGTCTCATGCTCGGTCTCGGTATCGTCCTCTCGCTTTTTACGGCTATGTGGGTATCTCGTATCCTTATCATCGCTGTATCTCGTACTAGACTTGGGAAGAGTCCGAAGGTATTCGTCGGACTCTAAAAATAGACTTCCCCATAGAAATTGATATAATCAGGATTCTTTAGTCCTGATTTTTCTTATGCCACTTAAAATACTTTCTTATGAAAGAATAATCCAAGAGGATCAGCCTGATAGAATATCTATATATAGACTTACTTATAATCGTTTTGCGGAATTAGTGGTGAGTATACTGGACGAGAATGCAGGAGCCCAAAGTATTGCTGCATGTACTTTTATGGCAAATATAAGGATCATGAAAAATCTTCTCTGACCGAATTTTAGAATAGAAACACTTCATTCTGGTAAAAAATTTCCTTCAGAAATACTCCGAAGTAAAATTGCGAGGAAGCGAAGAACCTGTATAATTGAGTGAGTGAGTCGGTTTCTCATAATTACTGAAAATAAGCTTCCGAAATAAAATATGATTGTTTGATTTTTTGACTCATGACTCGGTGGGCTGGTCGTCATGGAAGTTTTCCAAAAGGAGTTTCCAGGTATAGAAATGATCCTCGAAATGGATAGAGAAAATGCTCCATATGGAGGAAGAAGTGGAGAGGAGATTCGTATGCTCACGAAGAGGGGAGTCGAGAAGCTCTATGCTCGATGAGCCGATGTCGTCATCCTTGCTTGTAATACAGCGAGTGTGCATGCCTTGCGGTGGCTTCAGCAAGAAGTATATATATGAAGATATATACTCGGTGTGACCGTGCCATGAGCTGAGGCGGTAGTGGAGCGATGATATCGGAAGATCTGAGTTCTCGCGACAGAAGCTACAGTGCGGACTCGTATGTACCGTGAGCGTGTCCATGTCCTCGATGAGAGCGTGATCGTCGAAGAAGTCGCCGCACCATGACTTGTACCACTTATAGAGCAGGGTATCGTATCTTGACCTGAGATAGAAATATTGCTTCATGACTATCTCTCGAAATTTTCCCCTGATATAGAGGCGATTGTACTTGGGTGTACGCATTATCCACTTATTCGAGAATCTATCGAGAAGATGTGGCATCTCTATTTACTGCAAGTATGGAGTCCAGAGTTCATCTTACAGATTCATCCATCACAAATCATCGACCCTGGGGTAGAGTCGGCGAAGAAGTTCAGGAAGTGGATGCAGCGAAAAAGCTTCATTGATTTCAAGAATTTAACTGAGTAATATATCGTATCATATTATTATAATAAGGATTTGATAGATTACATGGTTTCATTGTTGGGAATTTTTGCTCAAAATCTGTAGCTTTTCCATTTACTGACAGAAGAAGTTCTTCTCCATTTCCGGAAATATACGGTTTAAGAAAACCAGATGATATTATTTTTAACATCATATCATTGATATCGTGGTACCCTAGTTGCTTTAAAGTATCTGCATCTACACGTTTATTGAGAAGAAGAAAGCATTGTTTTGGTGTGGTAAATTTTGTTCATCGTGTGAGTGCAGAGAGGGCTCACCGTGGCTTATAGTTTTTATCATCTCGTTTTTTCCATTCAGCAAAAGTGTTATTATAAAATTGTATTTCTGTCCCGAGCGGAGTATCATCGAGGGTCATATATCCGCTGAGACTGGTATTTTTAAAATTTGGATCTGTAGAATCTCATTTTTTCCTCGAGATATAAATAGGTTGTTTCTTTTTGATCTTTACTCGATCTTCCACATCTTTTATCTTCTCTCAGAGTCATCCTTTATCCTTAAGCAGGTATCAAAAATCGGGCATGAGTCGAGCAAACTTACTTACTAAGTTTATTTTTTCTTCATCGGTTGCATCATCTCTCCATATACAAGTTATTCATATAATATCCTTTACGGCATCTATATTTGTATATTCTTCCGTCTCCCACATCTTTTGCAATAGGCTTTTTATAGTTTTTACCCTCCATTCAAGACGGTATTCTTTACCATCAATTGCTAGAGTGGCACTATATACTGTTGTCCCATCCCTTTTCTCTTCTTGTTGGTCGTAGAGCTTAAATCAAAGACCTCTAATTTTTTGAGGAAGCTTACTTATTTGCGAAAGCGCTTTATCGTACATTTCTTCTATTTCTTCGATTCCCGACCATCCATGAAATGCTTGAATCATTCGAAAGGCATTTTCTCTTTTTTCACCGCTTCCACTGGACATAAGCTTATCGAGCTCATGTATAAGTTGCTCTACATCTTTGCAGAATCAAAGATGCATTTCTATGCCAAATATTGATCCCATATAGTGAAGAATTTTGGGAAGAATTTTTGCAAAATATATATTGAGAGTTTCATAAGTACATCCATTTATATTCTGGATCATGCCGATACCAATAAGTTTTTTTATATGTCATTTTCTCTTTCCAAGAGAAATTTTACTAAATGCATATCCACTCTCATCAAGGAGTGAGGGTTGATCTGCAGCATATTCTATAAGTTCTTGATTTTTTGAGATAGCGTCAGGAAGAAGTGCTCGAAGTTTTATCCCGATATCTCATTTTCTGCCTCGTATCAGAAACGAAGTATATATTTCTCCAATATCTCATTCTTCTATATACCAACCAGATTCACGATTATTTTGTCGATATTTATGAAGTTTTCTCAGAAGGTCAGTCCAAGATACAGGATGATTTATAAAAAAATCTCGAATCACTTTTTGTCGATTATCAGGGAATAATTCATGGAGTTTTACCCCTAAGGTAGCCTTACTATCGATAGAATAAATAGCCTCATAGCGTATTCTCGTTCTGCCCAAGGATGTATCACTCAAAGGGCTACGTAAATTATCTATTCTTATAGTACTAGGTAGGGTATGTGATATTCTAGAAGGCATAATAAGGATAGTCCTTGATTTTTTAGTATTTCTTCATATCTTTACAGGTATGATTCTTATTTATTGAAGAGGAAAAGTCGGATCTGCTATAGCAAAGCTCTGTGAGTATCAGGGTATTTCTTATCATATGAGAGATGATACAAATCCTGTAGATTCTTATGAACCATACGAGACGATCATCCCCTCACCTGGTATCCCATCCCATCATAGAGTCTACTCTACAGGGAAGGTCATGTGTGAGCTTGATTTTGCCTATAGGTATCTTCCGAAAGGATTTCAGACTATAGCAGTCACTGGAACAGATGGGAAGTCTACTACGAGTTGGATCATGTATAGTATATTCCAAAAAGAGTACTTTGGCAAAAAAAGTGTCTATATTTCTGGAAATTTTGATATTCCATTTTCTGCGACGATCCTCGATATCTTAGAAAGATGAGAAACAAAGGGGATCATCGTAGTCGAGATATCGAGTTTTATGGCGTATGCACTTCGACTATTTCAGTCAAATTATTCCATATTTACGAATTTTAAGCCTGATCATCTGAATTGGCACACAGATCTTCAAGACTATCTTGATGCGAAGATGCATCTTATGAGAAATACAAAAAAAAAGGTGATTATGAATGAACAAGTGATAGTGTTTGCGAGAGAGAATTGATTAGCATTAACTTTACCCGAAGGTGCTCGAGTATTTTCACGACAGCACACTTCTCGTCATCTGCTAATGGAAGAGATAGACTCTGTCGAAATGACGAGACTTCAGGATCGGACTGATGGTGAGAGTATAGTTATCTCTGGAGGGAAGGCGTATACCCTCTCTGAAACAAGATTTTCTGGCATACATAATGCGATGAATATACTTTCCGTAGCTCTAGTTGCAGATGAGATGGGAATCTCCCCTCAGAACATAAAAAAATACTTTTCTGAGATAGAATGATTGCCTCATAGACTCGAAAAGATCGGTGAGAAAAATGGTATTATCTTCGTCGAGGACTCAAAATCTACAAGTTCACAAAGCCTAGAGGCTGCACTCGGATCATATGGAACTACGAAAAATCTCCTCCTGATCGTAGGATGATCTGATAAGGGTGACTCATTCGAGTATCTTGGGGAGAAGATGGAGAAGCGAGTAAAAGCGCTGATATGTATGGGTGCGACCAAAGAGCATTTCCTATCTCTGGCAAAAGCAAAGAAAATCACCTCTTTCGCTACAGATATTCTCGATGAAGGGGTAATATGGCTCTATGAGAAGTGAGGGAAGTGAGACGTACTCATGCTTTCTCCTGGGTGTGCTTCATTCGGATTATTCCAGGATTATCTTGATCGAGCACACCAGTTCCGAGCAAGTATAAGAAGACTCTCTGACTAGTGCGGAGAGTCTTCTTATAAGGGGATACTATCTATTGAGAGTTCATCCTGAGAGCGTCATCCCAGTATTCATCTGCAGATTGACGGGCAGAGTCGATGAGGGTCTATCAATGATCTCGAAGAGGGCGAACCAGCTTTGTCCAGCATATTTACTGAGGATAGCTTGAAGTTTCTTTGTATCCTGTGTTGCATTTCCTGCTAAGATTTCTTGCTGGATTCCTTCGATCATAGGATATTCTGAGGCTCGTTTACTATTGATAATTCATATGATATAGGTATGACAGTTCGCAAGTTTTTGATTTCTATAAATGGTTATGCCATTTCTGTAGGATTCATAGTTTGTACCTGCAATATCGAGAAATTCCAGATCAGTAAGGAGTTTTCATTTCTTTCTTTCAGCCACAGCAAGTTCAATACAGAAGTTATCAGTATTTACGAGTCTGAGATTCGACGCATTCATCGTAATAAGGAGCTTCTCTGCTCTCTCAGTCAGAGCATGTCGAGGATCTCTATCTATCGTCGCAGCATTCAGGTCTACGAGAAGATATCTCAGTCCGAGACTCTTCATTCGGTCGATAGTTTTCTCAGGGGATGGATCATAGAGATAGTCACCAAAAGTCATAAGAAGACTATCATCGAGATATCGTTTCCTATTTTCATTGATGAGATAGGTCATGAATGTTCCTATACGATAGATTCATCCTGTATTTTGGTTATCTTTTGGAGGATAGAGTACTTGAGAATAGACATATTGTCCAAGAGTACGTATATCTTTTCGAAATGCTGCGTCAGTGACATTACGGTATTTCATAATAAATGAGGCATGGAGTGTATCGAGAGGAAGATTTTTTATGTCTGTTTTTTCGAGAAATTCTTTCATCTGTTTTGACTTCATTTTTGTTTCGATGCCATCAAATATTTTGGGTATACTCTTCAGGTTCATGGTCGCTATCGGTACAAGATAGTCACTTCGATAGGCGAATATAGACTCCTCCTGACTCATGGTATTATATTTATACTCGTTGTAATATGCGCTTTTGAGATTATTCCAGCCATGAGGGAATGCTGATCGTAGAAAATACGTAACAATGAAAATAAAGAGTATCGTCGCCATGGTGAGATGGAGACTCTCTCGATTTTTTGTTTCATTATCATCATCCTCTGAGAGGAATGTCATAGCACTATATCCCATGATAAGAAAGAATCAAAAATACATCACGATTCCATACCATACGATTCAGAATGCCGCGATAATAAAGAGAAATGCGTATACTCCCATAAACATGATAACTTCTCTTAATTTTCGATTTTCTTCGGTATCTTTGGTCGCAAAGTGGAAAAATGCAACAATAGAAAAATTTATCAGAAGGAGTACGGCATACCCATATGATTTCCAATTATTTGGTTCTATAATAAGATTAAACTCTCAGAAAAACTTCGATAAGGATACTCATGATCCTTTCCCAAAGTAATAATATACCATAAAACAGAGCAACATACCAATCCATGCAAGCATAGTATACTCACGTCTACCTCGAACGAAGAGAAGGAGTCAGGGAAGGAGCGCTAGGAAAATATAGGTGATATCGGTAAATTCACCTCCTTGATTTCTCTGAAATGTAAGATTCACAGGAAGTTTCAAGTAGTTATTGAGACCATTTTCATAGCCAAAATATCGTCATAAGTCTTCATTCTGACTTTGTCAATTTGTAGTCATAGTCTCAGATTGAAGCTTTTTTTTATCGGATAATTCTTTTTCTGTAAAAAGTGACTCATATGGGTAAACTGTCGTTCCACCAGATCCATTCAGAAGATTTATAGGATTCTGACGGAATCATGCTATACCAAGCTCAGAAGCATTTTTCATCAGCCAAGGTGAACAAGTAATGACGACCCCAACAAGGAATACAAGACTTGATACGAGCCATGAAGAGAGAAGATGCATTTTAAGTCATTCTTTTTTTGATGACCAAAGAGAATAGGAAAGAAAAGCTATTCATGCTCCACCGAGTATAAGAGATAGAGAATTTATGAGACCAGGATCATCTTTTGACATAGGAACATTCATCATGCCCCAGAGTTGCATCTTCGTGAATGTCGCCAAAAAAATGAAGAAGAATCAAATATATCAAGAAAAAGAAAGAAGACGGTAAGCGATGACTCCGAGACAGCCGAGTATAAGCATTATGGAGGTGAACTTTATGGTGAAGCTGAGTCCAATAATGAGCCCAATAATCGCTATGAGATAGTAATTATACTTTTTTTCTTGTGCACCGTTCTTCCACGCATGGAAAAGGAGCATAAGTCCGCTTATAGAAAAGAATAAGTATGCGGGATCAAGCTTCATATCTTTTGCTTGTTGGAATACCGTCATAGGCATAGCGTAGTATATAGCCGCAAAAAGTATAGGAAGTGATAGAAGTGATTTTCTTCCTTTTTGCTCAAAAGCATAAGAAAGTGTAGATATTATTGCTATCACTGCCAAGATGCCTCCAAGTTGATTTATATAAAAGGCTTGTGCTGCATTATAAGAAAATAAGAATCCTGTACCAGTAATAAGCTGCCATGCATACATAGAACCTCCCTCTAGGAGATGCCCGCTTGAAGCCATAATCTTCGGGAAATTCATATATACCCCGAGATCATCCCAGCCTATCGGCATGGGGCGTATAATATTGATGAGGGCTATACCAAGGAGAAATGTAAGAAAAAAGAATCCAAACTCTATAGAAATGAGTTTGAGGTTTAAGCTCGCCTTAAATCAGCCATCAAAATCATGATTCTCTATTTCTATACTTCTTTTTTGGATATCTTTATACGTTTCTTTATGTCCGAGATATCCTCAGAGAGATATGATTGCTAATACTATAAGGAGTCCAGAAAGTGTATAGTATCAGAGACTTCAGATTATGATAAGTCCCGTCACAAATACGATAAATCAGAGAGTAATTTCTGCTGGTATACGTAAACGGATATCAATATTTTTCCATGCAGGGAGTATCATATGAGCCATACTAAAGCCGAGACCTCTTGTTATAATGATAAGAAAAAGAGGATAGATCAAGAGTGTAGAGATATGGAGAAAAAGTGTCAGTCAATTTGCTCAAGCTCATTGCAGAAAAGGACTTTGGCGTATTTCAGGGAATCATGAGTAGGCAAAACTCAAGATAAGTATATGAAGAAATATTATACCAAAAATACTCCAAAAGTTAAATGAGAGCTTCTTCCATCAGAGAATAATACTCACTCATTTATAAACAACATAGAATATCCCTATTGTTAGTATATATCATAAAAATCCAGTCGTAGATTCTATATGATCAGTATTACTATAAAATCGAGAATAATACATAAGTATTATGGCAAGAGACCAAGTAATAAAACCGAAAGAACTAAAAAGAAAAGCGTACATAAAAAAATTATAAGGGTAAAGATATATCGGGGGAAGGTATTTTTCCTGTTTTGCGGCGAACATTTTGTACAGTCAAAATCATATCCTGTATCATAGCAAGATTTGTGAGGATAAATATAATCATATATACAAGAATCGCAAGGATAAGATTAATAGAAATAATAGTAAATCCTCCACTTTTTAGTGTAAAGAAGATTATAACATAAGTAAATAGTGCAACACCAAGATTTTTATACCATTCTTTATCTCCAAAAATAGGAAGGGAGAGTTTTGTAGCTTTTGCTCCCATATAATAGAGTGGTATCCATGAAAGACTCACTGCTAAAGCCGCTCACTTTGTCCCAAGAAGAGGTATGAGGATGATATTTAATATCGTATTGATGATGAGTACAATACCAAGTATTTCTGCACGTTTTCGTATATGTCCAGTTCCAGCAAGAACCTGAAATGATATTTGTACTAGAAAGTTGAAGATGATGAATGGGGCTGAAAATGCAAGGATTTCTCAAGATTCTCTAAATCTTTCTCCGAAGAAAAAAATACTTAGACTTTCAGAAAACTGAAAAAGAAATACTCATGTCCAGATTCCTATAATTCCAAAATACTTCCAAAAACGAAGTACAAGCTCTTGTATTTTGCTTTCTTCTCATCTTCACGAAAGCTCGGAAATAACAGGAAATATAAATCCTATTATGGGCGTAAGTATAAAGAAAGGTATCCCTATAAGAGAAAGGTAGGTCGAGTAAAAGCCTACATCTCGAGCTCATAAGAAATAAATGATCAGTTGCATATCTATCTGAGACAGTACCATCGTGATATTTGCTGTAAAGAGTGTTGCTAGTGAATATGAAAAGAATGCCCTACGAAGAGAGGTATCTTTGACTATAGGTATAGACCAAAAATAGGGGAGATAATACTTTTTCGCCATATAGATCATACTAAAAAGTATACCCATAATAAGTCAGCCAATCCACACTATCAGGTATTTTTCTAGACTTCCAAAGTCTCAAAAGAATAAAATACATGTTCCAGTTGCTGTTGCTCATATACGTACAAGTTCTGTTCATTTTTGAAGCTTCGTATCCTGTACAGATGTGAAAAAAGCTGTTGCTATATGTAGGAGATTTATTCCAATAAAAAATAATCAAGCAATGTGCAGTAAATCAGAAATATCAGCTTTAAAATAGTGAAGAGAAAGCCAAGGGGCAATAAAAAAAAGTATACTATATATTACTATACTTGTAATTATCTGAAAAAAAAACACTATCTGTATAAGATATTTTACTTTTCCATACTCTTTTTTTACTATATGTCTTGGTAAAAAGTAGGCAAGACTATCGGTACAGCCAAAATCACTATAGGTAGAAAGAAGCATTACAAAACTGAGTGTTCCATAAAGCATCCCAACTTCTTCTACCGAAAGATCACGGGTAATAAGAACTTTTACTAAATAACCGAGAGGTCATATAAAAAAAGTAAAGAGATAGAGCCAGAATCATTTGTTTACAAATTTTTGTGCGAGAGATTCTCCAGAGGAAAGCATATTTTTTAAAGGCAGTAAATACCAGGCGTTATATCAGATATCACTATGCCTTCAGAAAAAGCGATAACACGCTTTTTTGTACTATCTACTAGACGATCATCGTGAGTTGCTATGATGATCGTCTTTCACTCTTTATTAAGCTTAGAGAGAAGTCTGATAATTTCTTCGGCATTTTTCGGATCGAGATTCCCCGTAGGTTCATCTGCGATGATCATATCGGGATTGTGGATGAGTGCTCTTGCTATAGCGGTGCGCTGGAGCTCTCCACCAGAAAGAGACTCTATAAACTTATCTTTTTTTGTCAAAAGTCATACCTGAGAGAGAACTTCAGGGACACGTTTATGGATGGTATGATTATCATATCCACAGACTTCCATAGCAAATGCAACATTTTCTTTTACTGTTTTTCGGGGGAGGAGTTTGAAGTCTTGGAAGATCACTCCGATTTTTCGCCTATAAGAAAGAAGCTCTTCTCAGGAAAGCTTATATATATTTCTTTTATGGATATCATGTATCGTTCCGGATTTCGGACGTAGAGCTCCTATCATGCTTTTTATGAAGCTTGTCTTTCCACTTCCAGAAGTTCCGATGAGAAAGAGGAATTCTCATGAATCTATAGAAATATTGACATCTTTCAGGATGGTGCGCTCGCCATAGGCAAGACTGACATGAGAAAAATACATATTAACGAGCAAGGATAGTGATAGTGATGGTTTTTTCGGTATTTCTGAGATTACTATCCATGAGGCTGATTCGAAGAGGGTATTTCCCTGGAGTGAGATCGGCAGTATTTACGGGGACGACAAATATATTTCCCGCATTTGCACTTTGTATAATTCTTCCTCAAAATGTGACACTGAGTTCACGGGCTCATGGAATCACATTTATAGAAAATCGTAGATTAACGAGATCACCGCTGTAGAGATTGACATTATTTCATTTTGGATTTGTAATATTTATTGAAGGATTCGTGCTAAGAGGGGGGGTCGCTGACTCTGTATCAGTAGGCTCAGTAATATCTATATTTGGAATAGGGAGTGTAGAATCTATGACATCGCCAGAACTCATGGTGATGGCTTTCGTCTCACGATAAGTAAATCCATATAGATCTACTACTTCAAATATGAGAGTTGTACTTCATTCACTTAGTGCGATATTTATACGTCCTGAGCCTAGAGGTTTTCCATCTCATTCGACTGATTGCTTGAGTTTTATTTCATTGTTCGAGATGATACGGAATTCTTTTATATTTCTCTCTCCAGACCAAGATCATTCTATGATTTTTTTGTCACGAGTATCAGTGCTTCATACATCTATAGCACGTATAGAAAGGACTATATTTCCTGGTCATTCTGGACGCTCACAGGGTTCCATATTGCGTCACGATCAGCCAAGACCGCTGAGAAATCCAGTCTTCCACTCTGGATCGTATCCGTCGATGAGGGGATTTCCATTGGGTATGAGGATAGTTCCTTTTGCACCTTCTGGTGTATTTTCTGAGAGAGGACCATTACAAAGAGTATCGACAGCTTCTTCCTTAAATCCAGCGTCAGTCTCTGTCAGTTTTACTGCCATAATCGTCGTGACTTTCTGGTTTTCTGGAGTTGATTCAGTAGCAAGGCGTCAGCTCGTTTTCACGATAGTATATTCATAGACTCATTCTGGTTGTTTCCAGTCAGCTTTGGGAAGATCTTTGTGGGCATATTCCATAAATGGTTTCCATATACCTGCAGCACAGTTGAGTCCATCACATGTTCATTTTGTTTCTTTTCCATCGACATTTCCCGCCCATACCACGGTAGTGATCTGAGGTGAGTATCCAGCTGTCC
This sequence comes from Candidatus Altimarinota bacterium, assembly GCA_043771825.1. Taxonomy (GTDB): domain Bacteria; phylum Patescibacteriota; class Gracilibacteria; order BD1-5; family UBA2023; genus JAGOMW01. The sequence goes on from JAYVGV010000008.1 coordinate 24,591, forward strand.
AAAGATCACGGGGAAGTATTTTTTTCCCACCATTTTTTTCTGAGACATCTTTATTGGAAGTTCCAGTTTTTGCTGCTACTCTTCTGCCTCCGCTCACTGTGATAGCACTCCGCCAGAATCACTCTGGTCGAGCTTCAGTATTTGAGAGGATCGTATTGATGATATAGGATGCAGCAGGAGAGAATACAGGCGCTTTTGTTTCGTCTTTATGCTCTTCTAGTGTGTTGCCATCACGATCTTCGATCTTCTCTATAGCGTAGAGATCGTGTTTGACTCAGAGATTGGCAAATATACTATATGCCTGCATCAGATCGACCGGACGTACTTCAGCTGTCCCTATTGCCATAGGAGCTCCGTATCATGCATTTTCTTTGAGAGTACCGAAGCCTAGTGATTGTCCAAATTTTACGATATTTTCTTCTTTTCCAGCAAGGAAAAACATTTTAATAGCGGGAATATTTCTTGACCAGGAAAGAGCCTTTTCGAGGGGCATAATGCCCTTAAAGGCTTTATCGTAGTTATCAGGAGTGTATGACCCAAAAGAAGTCTTCATATCAGCGATAGGACTCGCAGGACCGATAGGGTTTTTCGAGATCGCGAGTGCGTAGATAAACGGCTTGAATGATGATCCAGGTTGTCTCAGTGCTGTGGTCATATTATTATTACCGCCATTTTCTATATCGAAATAATCAGGACCTCACACCATTGCAAGGAGTGATCCTTTAACATTATCCATACTCACGAGAGCAGCACTCGATGCGCCATATTGATTCTTATTTATCATTACTTGTTTTTTGACGAGTTCCTCTGCTTTTTCTTGGAGTTTTGGGTCGATGGTTGTATAGACTTTGAGTCACTGAGATATATCGACATCTTTCCCATATTTCCCTTCGAGATATTCTTTTATATACATCACAAAGTAGGGATATTTTATATATTCACTATATTTTTTGAATTCAAATTCGAGTCCATCATAGACCATATTTTTAAATATTGATCCATTGATTTTTTCATCTTCAAACATACGAAGTCAGACAAAATCTTTTCTTCCTACTGCGTACTCGAGAGCATACTTCTCCGTCGATCATGATGCAGTGATGTCATCTCGTATGATTATATCACCCAAAAATTCGAGGAGCTCATCGTGACTCTTAGAGCTACAGCCAGTATCATCAGGAAGAAAATCACTACTTCGCACATACTCTTTATTAATTCCGCAAATTTTTACAGTCCCTCCATCGGCTTCGAGAGTGATCCCAGAAAGATATCACTTAAATGTGGTATACATTTTATTATAATTTTTTCGATTTTCTTGTTTATAAAGAGAAATTTTTGCATCAGGATCACTCAGAGGATAGACATATACCTCTCACATAAGGCGATCTCTATGACTATAAGGAGAATAAAATGTCGGTCATTTCGGCAGTGATGCGAGGATGCTTGCTCAGAGTGGTCATACATCTTTTGCACTTTTCCCGAAGTAGGTCTTGGAAGCTTCTTCTACACCGTTAGCATTGGATCCATACGAGATAGTATTGAGATACATCTCGAGAATTTTTTCTTTTGAGTAGTTCTTATTGAGCTGATAGGAAAGATATGCTTCTTGTACTTTTCTCTTGAGAGAACGCTCTTTCGAAAGAAGGGTATAGCTTATAAGCTGTTGGGAGAGGGTAGAGGTTCACTGTATACGTACAGTCTTACCGCTCACGTAGTTGTATCCAGCACGTAAGAGTCACTTCACATCTATCCCTGGATTTTCGAAAAATGTCTTATCTTCGGTACTGACTATAGCATTTTTGATAGCATCAGAAATCTCACTATAGTCTGAATATGTACGCTTTCCATCAGTAAACAGTGTGTATATCGGCTTCTTATCCTTATCATATATTACAGTACTTTCCTGAAAATAGTCACCTCGCTCGATCGATGATATATCTGGCACTCATCGCATAAAAGTGAAGAGTATCACCCCTCCACCGAGAACTCCGAAGATGATCACGACTCATATAAGCTTTACGAAAAAACTGAGTCGGAATATCCTAGCAAATCCTGACCAAGAAAATCAAGAGAGGGATGAGGGTTTTCTTCTTTTCTGAAAGGGCTTTTTACTGGAAAATATATTTTTACGGAGTGATGAGTTCATACTTGAGAAGATTGAATGATTGATTAGAAATTTTCCCATTCACCTGGAAGTATTTGTTTCTCTCATGAGACTATTGCTCAGGATTTTGGTACTATTTTCGTTTCTTTTGATTCGGATATCTCTTTTTTGACGGGAGCCTTTCATCCTACGGATATCTCTCAAGAAGTGATAACGTTCGGAGGTGCAGGTATGTAGTATATAGATTTCATCTCTTTAAGATAGGAACTTCCATCTTTTCCTATGACAATCTCGATTTTGGGTCATGAAGTATTAGCATACTCATTTCCATCGACGATGATATACGGGAGGGATTCTTCTATATACTTGAGGGCTTCTACAGGTGCAGAGCTCGGATCTATGCCAACACCCAGATCACTATTCCAGTAGATATTGACATGACTTTTTTCTATTGAACCAGTAGCAACAATAAGGCTCTTTTCAAATGATATAGGAAATCCTAATTTTGCAAGCCCCATACCGATTTCTTGCGCACGACGCTTCATCGTAGGATCGCTCACGAGGACGACCTCACGAGGGCTCGTACGAAGTAGAGGAAAGTGAAAAGTAAGATCGACAAATCGACGTATATCTTTATAGAAACTTAGTTTATTTGCCTGAGCATTTTCTGGGATGATCACAGCACTCCCTCCGAAGAGATCACGACTGGGCGAGTAGAGGTAGGCTCAGGGAGCACATTTTGTCATAGAAAAACAGGCATCCGAAAGAGATACGACTCCTATATTTTCACTTTTTGTATCAGAGAATGTGAGTGCTGTCTGTGCCATATCTGCAATACTTAGATCGGTATCAAGGTGTGAGATGATCGCTGTATAGATTTCACTGATTTTCGAAGCATCAGTGATGATGCCGAGTTCGCTTGCTTTTTCTTTGATTCACTTGATGATGAGTTGCTGTCGATTCGATCGGTCGAAGTCACTCGTAGAATGCCTACTACGAGCATATCTGAGGGCAGTATCCCCATCGAATGACTGAATTCACTTCTCTACTTTAAACGTCATATATCCCCAGTTATCATCGGGGTACTCTCGATCGATGATAGATTCAGGAACATCGATGGATACTCATCCAAGTATATTCACGATATCTTTGAATCCAGCAAAATTTATCACAAAATAGTGATCGATAGTCTGTCAGGTGATCTCTGATACTTTATCAGCAAGATAGGTGATCCCGACTTTATCCCTCTTTCCAAGATCATAGAGACCATTGATCCTTCCTGATCATCTTCCGTTTGGATAGGCCACATAGAGATCGCGAGGAAGTGAGAGGAGAGTGACAATATTTTTCTCTTCATCCAGAGATGCGAGCATGATTGAGTCAGTCAGATCACTTCCGTCATGTCACTTACCTCATATTCATGCGATCAGTATATTCGTCGTACCCTTCACTTTCTCTGCGATGAATTCTTCTACGATGGTCTTCGGAGTGAATGTTTCTGATCCATATTTTTCATTTCATCCGAAGGCACGCGATGCGAGCTGTCCGACGAAAAATATCGTCAGCCAGACGATCAATCCTCCGACGATGAGCTTCGGAGAGAGATACTTCCTTATGCGAGAAAAATAATTTCCAGAAACAGGGGTTTCTTTTTCTTGAGTAGATGAGATTTCTCGTACTTTCTTTGGAAGTTTTTTTGTTTTAAATGGGGACATGGGGAGATTATAGAAAAAAAAGACCTTTTTTCAAACCGAAATAGGAGTTTTTTGTGTATTATTTGTGAATATGTCTATTCATATTGTGTATTTTTTGTAAAATTTTTGTGCATAATATCTACAATAAAGCATATAATCACTACTATTTTTTTCTGAGTCAAGAGCGATTTTTCTTTGACAAAAGAGAAAAAGAGACTACATTTCTTTCTAGTAAAATCTCTCTATTTTTGTTTGTTTTCATCACTGCATACACCGGTGCTTTTTGGTTCTGTCCGTGATACTTTTCTCGCTCTTTCGCCGAGACCTCGGGTAGTCGTCGACGCGACACTCTGACTCTGAGGTCATGCAGGGATGCTCTGTGATTCGATGAAGGGTGGTATATTCATCGGATTCGATCGGGATGCTGAGAATCTAGATCGTGCAAGCGTCTATCTCGAAAATAGATCACCACATATCAATAAAAAATATATTCCTCAGAGCTTCACTTCACTCAGAGATGAGCTTGGTAAGCTCGACGTTACAGGTATTGACTTTATCCTCTATGATCTCTGAGTGAGTAGTGTCCATCTCGATGACTCCGACCGAGGATTTTCTCTCCGATTCGATGGACCTCTCGATATGCGATTCGATCGATCTCATGGGAAGACTGCATCTGATATCGTCATGAGTCTCGATGCGATCGAGCTCGCTCAGATATTCACGCTCTACGGTGAGGAGAAAAAATCGTGGTTTGTCGCTTCTGAGATAGTAAAAGTCAGAAAGACAAAAAAGATCGATACGACTTTCAAACTCCTCGAAATTATCAAATCTTCGAGTTTCGATCAAAAGTCTCCACTTCGGGTATTTCAGGCTCTTCGTATTTTTGTAAATGATGAGTTTGCTCATATAGAAGACTCGCTCGCTCAGGCTCTCTCACTTCTGCGCCCTGGCGGAGTCATTATGGTTATCACATTCCACTCTCTCGAAGATCGTCTGGTGAAGCAGCTCTTCGCGAAGTATCTCAAAGATGAGATAGACCAAGTGACAGGACAAATACGAGAAAGATCTCAGTTTGCAAAATATACCAAAAAACCTATAATCCCGACAGAAGAAGAGATCTATGTCAATCCGAGAAGTAGAAGTGCCAAACTCAGAGTCATACAAAAAATAATCTCAAAGAAATAATATATATCATCGCCAAGAAATCTTAGAACATTATGAACGCTAACGTCCTCGTAGCCAAAAAATGACATATCCCATTTTTCTCAGAGCGTAAAGCTGCGAGAGAGAATTTCCGATTTACCTTCACTCAAGTATACATCGTTTTGACTGTACTAATAGCAATCTTCTGAGTCTACTATGTGTGGATCCTGAATCAAAATGCGACAAAATGATATAATGTTCGAGAGCTTCAGGTGAAGAATCGTGAACTCTCATTCCAAGAAAATCTCCTCGATATCCGTATTGCCGAAGGGCAATCTATCGGAACTGTGATGGGAGGCGCTGTGATATCGTATATGCAAGCGGTCGATCGTCCAGAGTTCCTCGTGATGAAGGGAGAAGCACTCGAAAGCAATGAATAAGAGGATGTAGGATGTAGGAGGTAGGAGGTAGAGAAATCTAACCCTTATATCCTACCACTCACTGATCCTCTCCCCCATGCCTGAAGCACTCAAAAGAATTATTGACATGATCCACTTCCTTCCATGAATAGGAGAAAAAACTGCGGCGAAGCTCGCGTTTTTTTTACTGAAAGCACATCCATCGTATGTGAAGAATTTCGCGAAGGCGCTTGCGGATCTCCATGAGAATGTAGGGGAGTGTACGACTTGTCATAGTATGACCGATAAGACACATCCCATCTGTAGTATCTGTACGGATACGAAGCGAGATACTCATCTCCTCTGTATGGTCGAAGACTATCTCGATATGCTCTCGATCGACCGTACCTGAGTCTATCGGGGACTCTATCATGTCCTTGGCTGAGTGGTCTCACCGATCGCTGGGACGATGCCTGATAAGCTAAACTATAAGTCCCTTTTTTCTCGAATCGCTGAAAATACGAGTATCGAAGAAGTGATCATCGCGACGAATCCCAATATAGAAGGGGAAGCGACTGCACTCTATGCGATCGAGCATATGCCTCGGCAGGTCAAAATCTCTCGACTTTCGAAAGGACTTCCTCATGCAGGAAGTATCGAATATGCTGATGAGATTACGTTACTTTCAGCGTTTAAGGGGAGGGGGTAGAAAGAGCTTTTGATATATATGAAGGATTGTATGATAAAAATTTTGCAAAAAGTATGATATTTGTATATAATCTACTGTAGATACTTTACTATAAACTGTTTACTATGAAAAAGAACTATAATTTTCACTCACTTCAACAGATAATCGAATGCTTTCGGGATCAATCTTCTCTTTCTCCGTCAGAGATAGCTGAAATGCTCGGGAAAAGTCGAGCTATAGTCCATCGTTACCTTTCATATATGGTGGAAGTAGGAAGGCTCAAGAAAATCGGTACGTCTCCGCATGTCCTCTATGCACTTGTGAGTGAACAAGAAGGGATAGATAGGACTGTATCAAAAGGGGAGCCGCGAATAGAGATTTCCTATAGCGATCGCATTATGCTCGATCGCTATTTTCTGAAGTTCTCGCCAAGAGGAGAGCGACTCTGAGGATCTTCAGGTTTCCAAAAATGGTGTCAGGAACGGTCACTTGATTTCCTGGGTAAAGCTGAAAATTATGGAAAAATCGTAGATTATCTCGAATCTATTCGAGATAATTGCGGACTGATCGATGCCATTCATATATTCGAGGAGAACTTTGAGAAAAAAATATTCTCCCACGTATACTACGCTGATCAATATACTTGGATGGACTTTGGACGTGGAAAACTCGCAGAGCTGACATTCTATGCCAAACTCACGCAAAATAAATCACTTCTCGATGAAACAATCAATATTATTTTACCACAACTCGAATGCCTTATAGCTCGTGAGAAAATCGATGCTATCGCTATCACTCCGTGGAGTATCGAACGAAAAAACCAACTCCTTCAGATACTGGCGAAAAAACTCAAACCCCTCGGAATTCCCCAGATAAAACTCGTGAAATACTATAAAGATGGTATATCTATACCCCAGAAATCCCTCAAGTCTCGTGATGAGCGTATAGAAAATGCACGAGAAACTATCTATCTCGATGATAGTATAGAGTGATTTCAGAATATTTTGCTGATCGATGATTTCGTCTGATCTGGTGCTACACTCTATGAGACTGCCAAAAAACTCCAAGTTAGCGGGATAAAAAATATTATCGGATTTGCTTGGGTCGGGAATACGAATCTGAAGTATGAAATAATTAGTGAAATGTAGATAGCTCAGATATACTCTTCGAATATGCAGATGAGATCACGCTACTTTCGGCATTTAAGGGGAGGGGATAGGCTCAAGCCGAATTACTTTATTTTGATAGTCATTGGGGCTTATAGAACATAACATTACCTGAATCTTTTTAAGCATACTTCTTATAAAAACTTCATAATTTCATATATCTCGATCAAAAGTTCGCATTTTTTTTAGTTCTTCGAGAAATATTGCATTGAGTAGATTACCGTGACGAGTATTATTCATGAGAGCAAGCCTTTCTTGAATAAATTGGATCGTCCACTCATATGCTTCTTCAATGTTTAATCTTCAATAATAATTACTCAATCGATCATTGACTATCCTAATAGCTTTATCATTGAGATTTACTCTTCCGACCAGTAATCCTTTCCCACTCATTATTTCAATTCTCAGTTTTTCAGTAGTCTCTTCATCTATAATATCATCTCTAAATTCATCTTTTAAACATTGAATGAGGTAAGTACATCTGAGTTCTTCATCGATTCAACTTATATCAGAGACATGTTTAAATAGTTGATATACAGAAAGGTGTCAAATTTTTACTTGAGGATGCAACACTAAAAAGTCTCAAGGTATATTTACTCTACTTATCTCTGTGCCAAGTCCATATTCTGTCCTATCAGAGGGTCTATAGAGGGTATGCACGCTAATAGATGAGTCATATACAACCTTGTGACCTGCCTCCAGTAGTGCTCTCGAAAAATCCATATCTTCTCATGTTCAGAGTCTATCAGAGAAGCAAATATCATCGTCATAGAGTCACGCACGAAAAACAGTGTTTGAACCAGGCATAAGAGCAAGATCGCCTAGAGGATCCCAACTGTCATTTGTAGAAAAATGAGCTATTAAAGACATATATAATGATGAACAAACTTTTTCATAGGTATCAAGCTGATGAGTTCTATTTGATGCATTCGATTCTAAAACACATTTAAATGCACCAGTCATTCATCAAATATCAGGATCTCTTTCAAGTATTGTTACAACATTTTGTAGATAGCTTCTCTGAGCAGGCCAAGTATCGGAATCGGTACTAATAATAATTCAAGAAGGCAGTAGACATTTTTTCAGATAACTACATCATTTGTGTCGAGCCATTCCAATAGTATTTTCTATACTATAAAATTCTCACAGTATAATCTCTACTCTTTCGCTATTTCTATAGATACAAAATTGTAGTTCATCAAAGAGATTACCCACCGCTTCTTCATGTGAAGAAGTAAGATCTTTTCCATCTTGAACTAGTGATTTCAATTCTTTTGAGAACTCTAAAGTTACTTGATTTAAGGGGACATTACGGGAAGGTCAGTTTACGAGAATAAGAATCAATACTCTAAATTTTTTCTCAAGTGCAGTTACAGCATCCAACCATTTACTGAGTCAAACAAATGGCGTTGCTCATTCCTCATAGGCGGGTATAAGGATACCAATATCAAATGTTTGCCGTTCAGATTCATTTGGAGAGTAGAGTACTGAGGATTGCATGAGTATTTTATATTGTTAAAATGATAAATGTCAATAAAAAATTCCCCCATTTCTGGAGGAGTTTTTTTGACGGTTTTTACAAAGCTTTTTCTGGGCCGAGATTAGATGTTTGCATCGAGCTTGATACCAGGACCCATAGCATTACAGATATAGATACTCTTGACGAATGCAGTACCACCCTTGAGTCCTGTAGGACGAGCAGCCTTCATAGTCTTGAGGAAAAATCCGATATTCTCTTCGAGCTTTGCAGCACCGAATGAGAGCTTTCCGACGATAGAGTGGACGTTCCCTTGCTTATCATTTTTGAATTCGAAGCGACCTGCTGAGAGCTCTTTGACGATAGCGAGGAGGTCTTCCCCTACTGTACCTGCTTTTGGATTCGGCATGAGACCCTTTGGACCGAGGACTTTAGCGACTTTACCCATCTTTTTCATCATTCCAGGAGTAGCGATCGCTATTTCAAAATCGATCTTATTCTGGAGGACGGCATCGATGAGATCGTCACCACCTGCGATAGTCACTCAGGCTGCCTTCAGCTCTGCTTCGTTTCCAAGGTCAGTAAATGCGCCAATTTTCTTGGTTTTACCAGTTCCATTTGGAAGTGAGAGAGTAGAACGGACGAGCTGATCTGCCTGACGAGGATCTATATTGAGATTGAAGTGGATTTCGATCGTCGGATCGAACTTGACCGTATTGGTCCGTTCGAGAAGATCGACCGCCTCTTTCACACTATAGACACGATCCTTCTCGATGAGAGTGATCGCTTGATTGTACTTTTTACCATGAGAGATAGACATACTGAAAAACGTGAAAAAATAAATTTGGTCCAATCGTTCTTCTTTGGCTCTCTGACCAGGATAGCTGTAGGAACTCCCACATTTCACGTGTACTTGGACGTTTCGTAGTATATGTTATTTTTGCAAAAAGCAAATTTATCGCTATTATGATAGTCTAAATACATAGAGCAAAGTGCTCTTCTCTAGATAATAATCCCCGATAATTCCCATGAAAACTCTCATTCTTTCAGGAAAGCGTATATCTTCTCTCGAAGATATATATGATCAGATGACACGAGATCTCCATCTCGATAGAGCTATATTCGGAAAGAATCTCGATGCTCTCTATGACGTTCTCTCTGAGAAAGAGATCGATAAGATCGTCATCACTGATAATCGACTCCTTAAAGATCACCTCAAAAAAAATCATCGTAGTGGATCTTCCGAGTATGTCGTATTTTTCGATGTGATCACGGATCTAGAAGGAGTAGAGATTACTCTGACAGATTAAGTTTCTTATCGATTTTACTGAGTAGATGATCGAAAAAACTAGCTTCAGTATCAGAGCTTATCCGTATGCGATTGATCTTATAGAGAGATCCTGTCGCGCTATTATAGTCACTACCATATCGAGTAGACCATGCAAGGGTATATCCACACTCTTCTGAGACCTTTTCACTTAATGTTGGATTCATACGACCACTTGGATAGATATAGGCATCTACTGATTGATGCGTGATTTTCTGGAGTATTTTTCGTGACTCACACATTTCACGCTTCAGATCAGATTCAGCGAGTTTACTATTATCTAGATGCCCTAGAGAGTGAGACGCTAGAGAAATAAGGGGATTTTTCGAAAAATCTATGATATCATCTTTCGTTACAAATCATGGGATATCGAGCTTATCAGTGATAATCCCGAGAAAAAATGGGACACGGTGTATCGTTGCTATAGGAATGAGAGAATCCTTCATATCGATCCAGCCATCATCAGCGGTGAATATCCATATCTTCTTTCCTGGAAAGCATCATGATTGCTGAGATTTGATGAATGCATCACCATGCATGAGGGTGATCAGTCCTTTTTTTGCGAGCGATTCTACTTCCTGCATATGTTTTTCGAAAAGATTAGGCGCTATAGATAGTTCTTTGATAATTGCATTATCCCGATGATCGTGATCACGTATATAGTGATACATGAAAAATTGGATATTTGGATCGTGTATACAGATTCATCATGTAGAATTGATCATAGGAGACTCGGCTTGAGTCGTGGCTATCTGCTTTTGGGATACGAGAGTTTCATATGCTCATAAAAAATAAAATACACAAAAAGTGCAGAAAGCGACAAGGATGATACAAAAAATTATTTTCATTATTTTACGATCTCTCCAGGAAGTGTCGTGCCATCTGTCGGGATGGTGCGACCAGGGTAAGTGATAGTATTTGCGCCGAACCGTACATTATCTCCCACGATAGCTCAGAGTTTTCTCCTGCCAGTATCTGTGAGAGTTCACTGAGAGAGAGCTCTGATATTTTGGTTATCATGACGCCAATTGGTGGTGATCGTTCCTGATGCGAAGTTCACATTTTTCCCAGCGATCGTATCGACTATGACGGCATTCTGGGCGATGACCGTATCATCATCGAGATAGCAATTTTTCACTTCAGAAAATGATCCTACTTTTGTATCATTTCCGAGAGAGGTATTGCCTCTGATATGGCTGTATGGTCAAACTTCACAGTTTTTACCGAAGTAGACATTCCCTTCGATATAGGTTCCAGATTTGAGTATGACCCCTTCTTCGAGATAGACACTTCCCTTGATAGTGACATGATCCTCGATGAGTGCTCCATGATTGATGGTTTGGGTATAGCTTCCTATGATTGACTCATTGGCTTTCAGGAGATCCCAAGGATATCCTATCGTGATCCAGCGTCATCTCGCTTCCACGACAGAGTAGCGACCTTCTCTCATATATGTTGCTATGAGATCTGTGATTTCGAGCTCTCATCGTGATGAGAGTGTGATTTTCTCTAAATCTGCGAAGATGTTACTATCGAGTTTATGATTCCCGATATTGGCGAGGTTTCCGAGAGTAGGATCAGTCGGCTTTTCTACTATACTCACGGGCTTTCCATCTCATTCCAGGACGAAAATCCCGAAATTGCTCGGAGAGTCTACTCCTTTACAGAGAGTCGCATATCACGGAGTATCGCGGAGAGAGAGTATATCAGTACTATCATATATATCGTCGCCTGATACGATGATGAATGCTCCATCGATCTTCCCTTTGAGTGAGAGTATCGCTGCACCAGTACCATTTTGTTTTCATTGTTCTATATAGTGGATTTTTTTTCACTTATACTCTGCTCCGAAATATTCTCTGAAAACTTCGGATTTATACTTGACGATCATATATATATCCTCGAATTCCGACGCAATATTTTCTATATTATGTTCGATGATGGTCTTCCCGCAGATTTTGAGAAGTGGTTTTGGAGTAGTATCGGTGAACGGTCTCATGCGAGATCATGCTCCTGCAGCCATGATGACGAGATGCATATGAAAATGAAAAGTGAAAAATCTAAAAAGTAGGCACCATAAAATATTGCTATAGTCTATGAAGCCATACCAAAAAGTAAAGAAAAAATCGAGCAATCTGCTCGATTTTAGATACCGATGTGAGGGAGGATCATGATTTGTGTATCACGGAGAGATGAGATACTTCACTTTGTATCATTAAATATCATATAGCGCTCTATACTGTCATGGTATTCTTCATCGAATACTCGAAATACCTGTGGAGAAATATCAGTGCTTCGTGTCGTGACTACTATCGGGGTGATGAGAGTGTTCTCATCGTTTTCAGCGATGAAAGCGATCTCCGCTCCAGATTTTTTCCTATAGAAGTAGAGCGTATGTGTATCTGAGAGTTTCCTCTGAAGTTCGAGGAATATGAGATTTTCTGTAGCACCTTGTCTAAGAGTTCCTTCACCATGGATATTTCAGAGGAGCGCAGAGAGATATCCAAGATCACTGAAGTAGAGTTTTACATGGCGGGAAGTTTCGGTATGGGTATCTTGTACCCACGGGCCAATAGGCTTCACGATATCGTGCTGGATGAGGAGCTCCGTATATTTATTCACCTTTCGTCGAGATATATTCATGAGCTTTGCTATCTGATCAGCTTTGAAGAGATTTCCGATATTCATAGCAATCGTACGCATATAGGAGTCAAATAAACTATATTCTTTTTCGAACAATTCTTGATATATTATTGCTTTTTTCTTATCAAAATCTTCTTTTATAGATGTACCCATAAGCAAATGCTCGGGATAGCCACCATTTTTTATATAGATATCACGAAGTGTGTTGAGTCTTCCTATATCGATATCTCCTGCGAAAATATCAGAGATACTGATACTGCCGGTTTCATGTTCAAGGTATTCACGGAGTCAGATCGTAGAAAGTCGAAATATGGTAATATCATCATCGTAGAGCTCCTCCTCATATGTGAATACTACTCGTATTTCAGACGATAATGATTCGATAAATGATCGTATTTCAGATATTTCGAGATTTTCAGCAGAATCTATGATGAGAATCTTCACTCCGTCTTGTATATCGTGCTGAGCAAGTGCACTCCCTTCCTCTCTATCGATATGTTGGTAGTGATGCTTATCTCCGAATATATCGAATTGCTCACATTCACGTAGAAATGTCGATTTGCCTATACCGTAGGGTCATATAATAGCGAAATATCTATTAGTTTTATCTTGGATGACCTTATGGAAGAGATCGATGTATTTTTTTCTATAGATCATACTTGTTATCTGAAGTGTGAAAATACCTCATAAAAAAACTATCTGCCATATACTATAGCAGATAATCATAAAATGAGCAAATATTAAAGAAGAATTGTGACTATCTTAGAATTGTCGTAAGAAGCGGATGTCTGGATTTTGGAAATATCTCAGATCAGGGATTCCATACTTGATCATGACGAGACGATTGAGTCCAAATCCGAAGGCAAAACCGCTATATAACTCAGAGTCGAGTCATCATTCTCGTATGACGTTGGGGTGGATGAGTCCTGCACCCATGAATTCTATCCAGCCAGATCACTTACAAATATTGCATCCGACCCCATCACAAAAGGGACAAGAAAAATCTACTTCTACTCCTGGCTCTACGAAAGGGAAGTATCCAGGACGCATGCGGATTTTTACGCCTTTACCGAATATATCAGAGAGCATTGTCGTGATCGTGAACTTCAGATGACCGATACCGATATTTTGATCTACCACGATCCCTTCAACTTGGTAGAACGTATTATCATGGGTCGCATCGACATCTTCATTGCGAAATACTCTTCCTGGAATGATCGCACGAATAGGTACCTGCTTAGATCTAAGAATGAGATTTTGCATACAGGATGTCTGAGTTGCGAGGACATTGGCTTCTCACTCCAGCCAGAAGGTATCTTGCATATCACGAGCAGGATGATTCTTGGGGACATTGACCGCATCAAAATTCAAATATTCTGTCGTCATCTCCATGGATTCATATATATCGAATCCCATACGTCTAAAAGTATCCTCTACCTCCCTTCTGACGGTAGTGATAGGATGGAGACTTCCACTTTTTTGAGAGAAGGGGAGGGTCGTATCTTCCCATTCTTCGGACAATCGTGATTCTATAATTGCTCGTTTTATATGCCCTCGTTGTCTATCGAAAGCCTCCTCTATAGTATCACGCAGTTCATTGGCACGCTTTCCTACCCTAGCACGATCTTCTGGGGAGAGATCTTTGAGTCACTTGAGTATCACGGTGAGTTCACCACTTTTTCCGAGGATAGTATTCTTATATTCTATAAGAGATTCTTCTGTGACGATGTTCACGAGAGTCACAAATACACGAGATTCGAGAGAATTGAGTTGTTCGATCATTATAACAAGAGAGCTAAATTTTTAAAGGCATGATGAGGTGTCTATATGAGTATTTCTCATCATCTTTCGGAAATCCTGTGATGATTATAGGTGAGAGCGGAGATTTATACTCGAAGGCGATATAGTCCTCTCGGATGATATTGATGACCTCGAGGAGATACTGAGCGTTCACTCAGACGATATCTTCTTGTCATTCTACGGTTCATTTGATCGATATGAGGGATGCTCCGATCTCTGTATCTCCAGTGGATATTTCGACGATTCCTTCATGCTTCGAGCGGATTCTGGTATTATAGTTATTCTCACGAGCAACGAGATTCGCTTGGCGTATACTCGTGACAAGATCTGATCTGAGTACTATCGTCTTCGTCGCATGGGTCGTCGGGAAGAATCCCTCATAGTCTGGGAATTTTCCTGAAAGGAGTCGTGAAGAAAGTCGTACATTTCCTCTTGTGGCAAGGAGCTGATTCTCATGAAAGTAGAGCTCTATAGGCAATTTTTCTTCATCATCAGAGACGAGGCGTGCGAGCTCTGCGGCTGTCCTCTTCGGTATTATCACACTCGGATGCGTCCCCTCACTTTGGACTTTCACGGTGAATTCCGAGAGTCGAAAACTATCGGTCGAGGCAAATATGAGCTTCTCTTCTACAGACTTCAAATATATCCCCGCAAGTACTGGTCGTACTGCGCCATCAGCAGTAGAGAAGAGTGTTTTCTCTATGGCACTCTTGAGATCTTTGGATTGTATCTTGAGTGGATTATTTGGGACGAGGTTTGGAATCACGGGGAATTTCTCGGCACTTGCTCACTTGAATTTAGTGTTGCTCGATTCCGTGGTGAACTTGAGACTCCCTCATTTTTCGAGTTCTACAGTCACTTCTTTATCTTTTACAAGGGCGATATAGGACGTGAGAAACTTCGAAGAGATAGTGAATCTTCCTTCCACCTCTACATCGACATTATTCTCGATGATGTATTCGATGGCCATCTCGAGGTTATTTCCTGTGAGGACGAGTCTCTTATATCATGCATCGATGAGGATATTTTCGAGTATGGGTGTGAGATTATTCGTTCCAGTGGCATGAGATGCCGTCTCTATAGCTTTACGGAAGAGGGAAGTATCGATACGAAAGCGCATGAGAAGTGTAAAGATTAGAGGATAAGATCATAGTAAGAAAGGGAAAATGAATTTCTAAAACTATAATAGAATTGTGATTAGATTATCGAAAAAGCCAGAGAATGCAACATTTTATCTCGATGATAGCAGGGATTCCTTGGGATGATTTTTCGACTATTGCATTTTCAGACATTTCTGATATACTGTTTCCAGTAGGTTCCTTATTATTTACGAAATACCCATGGCAGAACTCCACGAAAAGAGTGCTGGTGGTATGGTGTATAGAAAAATCTGAACGCAAATCCAAGTACTCATGCTTGCCTGGAAAAATGCGAAAAATGAACTCGAATATGTCCTTCCAAAATGACATATAGAGAAAGATGAGACGGCTATGCAGACTGCTATCCGTGAAATATCTGAAGAGACAGGACTCCGTGAGAAAGATCTCGAAGTCGTCAAATTCATGAACAAGATTGCCTATTCATTTATCGCCTGATATCTCGAAGGTGCCCCTGTCATCCATAAAGAAGTCTCACTCTTCCTCGTAAAATATACAGGAAAATCTGAACCACGTCCACGTCGTGCAGAGAGATTTGTCTGATATAAGTGGTTCACCCCTGACGAATTGAAGGGGATTTTTATCAAGCCTGATGTAGTCGGATTTCTCGAGAAAAATATCCACTTTATGTAGAAAAATCTGAAAAACTTCGAATTTCGTCGCACTCCAGAATGATCTCTCTTTTTCCTTCGGAAAAATTCACTCTTGATCACTTACAAAGAAGTAAACTCACTTCGAGTAAATTTTTCTTTCTCGAACTCCTCGTTTTTGAGATTTTTCTTTTCTTCAACCTTTGAGAATATTTGATTTTTTGAGATTTTTCTATATCCTCATCCCATCATTAATAACTCTCTATGGACTTCCTCTATCGTAGCAACACTCTCACCATCGAATCCGATAAGAAGACTATCGAATTCCTTCCACAATCAGTACTTCTTGACGGGCTTACACTCGAAATGTCATGAGAATACGAGAAGTGAGGATTCCTCGCCTATGCGCACGAAGACAATGAGTCACTCATATTCCAGATTACTATAGAGGGGTATCATGTTGGATATATACCATCTCTCGTGACAGATATATCGACCGCAAGTCTCGACTT
>JAYVGV010000009.1:0-54439 GCA_043771825.1 Candidatus Altimarinota bacterium
GCAAATGCAACTTCTGCATCTGCACAATCTGTAGTTGATGGTCAAGTTACAACATTGAACTCAGCTATCTCTGCATATAATCTTGCAATAGTTGGTCCAGATATCATTGCTCCAATAGTCACTCTCTCTGGCTCTGCGACTCTCACTCTCGCATTCGGTGCTGTCTATACCGAGCTCGGTGCAAGATGGGTCGATGTAGTCGATGGTTCTGGTGCTGCGACTGTCTCTGGTAGCCTCAACACTAGTATTGCTGGAGTCTATGTACTCTCATACAAGAAGACTGATATTGCTGGTAATATGAGCAATACCGTCACTCGTACGGTCACAGTATCACCTGCTCCTGTATCTTCAGGTGGCGGCGGTGGCGGCGGATCGTCATCATCTACCCCTCCAATAGTACTAACTATTGGGACTGGATCGACACAATATGAGTCTACAGCTGTTCAATTGGCGATAGTAACTCTCTCATCGAATCCGAATATCGCTCAGGATACATTCGTAAGAAAGGATCTTAAGCTTAAGAAATTAAAAGTAATGACTACTACCACTACTCTGAAAAAAGGTACTACAATAAACGTATTCCGAGTTCTTCCTAATGGGAAATCTATCAAAGTAGGAACTACCAAGGTTCTCCCTAATGGAGAAATCAGATTTCCTACAAAAATAGCAGGTACATACAAGTTGGAACAAAAATAAAAAGTTGAAGTAACTTTGTTCTTAACGAAAAAATGGAAACGAATAAAAATTCGTTTCCATTTTTTTTATTTACCCTCAATCTACTAATCAAGAAAATCCTAATAAATATCGATGCGATAGACGTGTACTATGTTTTTTGAGGTGATGATCAAAATGATGAGAAATTAAACCTTATTGCTATTTCGGAAGTGGTGGCGACTATTCGAGGAAGTCAGAACTGCATTACCATGATCAGATACTCTCCCTTTTGTACCAAAGATTGCATAAATATACCCCAAGAGTTCTCACTATAGAAAAATGGATAATATAGATCGTGCAAACTTTATTATTTATCCATTTCCTTATGAAGCAATATATATGACACAATGATTATATATCTGTATGAGAAGCACTATATCGATTAGTAGGACTAATACGGGAAATTGAAAGAAATGATAACTCCGTACCCACCCACGCCTCACTATGAGAAAATCATCTGAGATCAGTAAAATCCGAAATACAAAAATCCTCCTCTCAAATCAAGATTGGGAAGAGGAAATAAGTATACAGAAACACGATCTATCTTTGCTGAAAGATGGTAACTTGAATATCAAGCAAGTATCTCTGATAAGTCAAAAAGCCACGAAAAGACTGCAATTGATAAATGATGGTATCCGATGCTCTTATGAGCAAGCCATACTACTTCATTTCGATATTTAATCATCCAAGTTAGCTATTTTCTGGAGTATACCATATTGGTATATGAGTAATCATCTGAGATCTTCAAACTCCTCTTTTGATCCAACTTTCTCTCCGTGACTGGTTTCATTTCTATATTTTCATCTCACAAGAAATATAATATTTGGAAGCTCTTTAGATAGTACATCTTTGCTTATTTTTTCATATTTTTGAGCTCTTAAATGGTCCAAGATAATTTCAGTGGAAGAAAGAAAAAATGCTGAATTTTGGAAATTATCCTTTATATATTTACGAATAGTCTGATTTTTTCTGAGTGCATATTCCATAGTTCAAAGATCAAGGCGATTACCTTTCAGCTCAAAATAATCTTGTAATTGCTTACTTCCCCTATCTCATTTATTTTGTTCTTCTTCGATTATCTCGTATGAGAGATCTTCATTATCTCTGAGTCTATCAAATATCTTGATACGACTTTCATATTCAAATGCTGAGCAAAGTTTCTCTAATGGAAAACTATATGCTGTATTATCAATATTCTCCTGATAATTCTTTTCTGCGGTTCTGAGAAATATCTGAGTATTTTCCTCCAGAGTGTCCCAATGATTTCAAAATTGAGCTTTCAAATCCGAATCATCAAATCGATACACTTCTCTCAAGGTTGTATAATCCTCACTTCTCTCATAAACCTCATCTATAGTCGAGAGATAGTCTGCTATATTTCCACTTCGCATAAAACGAAACAATGTTGGAAAATCTTTTGGGCTCGCAAAGTGAAAATAGTATGATTGATCAATCTTTGATTCTTTCAGAAAGCTATTGAGATCTTGAAAATGTTTCTTTGCTTGTTGGTACTTTGCAATATTTTTGAAGAAATCACGAGAATACTCTTTGCTTGCAGTATCATCTTTAACTTCAATAACGATTGTCTGGTTTCAGATTCTGATAAAAAAATCAGGATTAAAATCTTTTTCGTGTTGTTGATGTTCTCATTTTCTCCAAGAATACTCTATCTCATAGAATCCCTTGTCTCTGGACTTGATCCATTTATCTATTACTTTTGCATTTTCTTCTTTCAGAAGCATATCGACAAATATCCCCTCTGGATCACGTGAAGCAAGGATGAGATTGAGTGGAGTTTTGAAAAAATACGAATTCCGTACTTCGACAACATACTTTCATACAACCTCTTCTCTCAGATACTCAAGTACCTCCTTATCCTCATTATCTGAAGCAGTTAGACTTTTTTCATCATAAAATAGTTTCGCTATCTTTTTTTCCAAAGATATACGAGCAATACCAGATCGAGCAAGTTCTTTGGTATTTTTTGTTTCTATTTTCTGAGGCCTCAATTCATAACGAACATTTTTGGCTCATTCTCTTTTTACTACTCAGAATCACTGAAGAATCTTGACTCCAACATCCTTTGAGATTTTTGTCTGTTCAGGCTTGAGTTTTAAGGATTTTCTGATGAGTGTTTTTAGATCTTCTATTGTCCAGTCATCACTATAGTTAGTCTTGAGTTCAGTATCATAGGAAAGGAGCTTGTTATATATCTCTTGTGCCGTTTCTTCTATGCTTCTCAGCTCTCTTTTTATCTCATACCGTTCTTTGTATTCATCTGTTTCTGAATCCAATCCCTGATACGTGATTTCTATCTCATCCTTGTCTTCATCACTCGCAAGCCTCATTCATTCAGACTTGAGTTTCTTGAAGTCATAGATATTTTTTGGTGTAGCATCGATCATATGAGTATCTCGGCTATACACGAGATTATGTACATCAAAATTGTACTCAGATCGAGCATCTACGGGGTAGCTATGTATGCGTGCCTCTCTTTCCAGTACTTCATCCACGAGATGATGGATGCTATCTCAGAATCGTATATGATTGAGAACTTTGACTCTCATATCCTCTCCCTTATAGACTTCTGGTATACGCAATCATCGACCAATCACCTGAGAAATCAGAAGTTTTGAGTTGAATGCTTTTTCTTCAGATGGTACAATCTGTATCACATTTGCTACATCCCAACCTTCTGTAAGCATACTCACACTACATATCCACTCTACGGGATTATGGGATTCATTCACTGTTTTGAGTATTTCCAGATTTTTCTCGTGTGCTTTATCAGAAGTCACTATCAACACCTTATCTTCGAGTTCTGATTTCTTCTTTCCTGTCTCTTTTGCAAGATATGATAAAATATCCTCCCTATCTGATATACAGTGACCAATATCTTTTGATATAAATATAGTAATCGGCTTGATGAGAGCATATTTTTCTCTGAAGTTCTCGTGATTTTGATGAATAATCTGGAATTTCTTATATCCATCTTTGAGATCAACACCCTCAATTTCCTTTATATAATCGACTTTTTTGATAAATCCTGCCTCCATAGCTTCAGAAATACCATATCGATATATCACATCAGAAAAATACTCATTCTCGATATATGGTGTCCCTGAGAATCAGACAATATACTTGAAATTATAATCAGTGTCAGAAAGAAATTCAAACCATTTTTTAACGTCTCTATCTGCTTTTGAGTATATATGATGAGCTTCATCATTGAGTACGAGTGTTCGGGGACCATTTTCGAGAAGACTATCTCCTATAGAGGTCTTTGTACCTTTGTAGGTAGAGTGTATATTTTCGATACAGATATCCCCATTCTCTATAGTTTCAGTAGCCCAGATAATACGAGGATTCTTCATCACGGATCATACTGGAAGCAAACTTTTTAGTCTCATATCCGAAGCAAGATCTCTGAATTTCTTTGTGAGTCATTCTTTTATCTGGAGGGATGGAGCAAGTACCAAGACACGATCGATGGCTCACTCAGCAAGCATTATTTGAGCTATACCATATATCACATAACTTTTCCCTGTTCCTGTAGCAAGATCGATATTACAAGCGAGCTTATCTGAGAGATGAAGTGAATCGAGAAAATGCCTCTCATTTCCATATTTTTCTCCGAGTATAGAATTTTTTGCATAGCTTCTCTTTGCAAGATCAGAAAGAGACGAATATTCTCAAGCAAGCAAAAAAAGTGTAGTAGCTCGAATAGCCTCTTTCTGATATTCTCTTGTGCCACACAGTCAGTCTAAAAAAGCATCGTATCGAGATGGATCATATATGTCTGGATTATATGATGATGAGATTTTGAGAGTGAGATCCTCAGGTTTTATAAAAATTTGTTCCATATTAGGCAAGAGAAGAGAAATAATCTGAGTCTACGATTTCACGTTTTTCATTTCAGAAAATATCTATCCAGATAATCATACAAGGCTTGTCTAAAAGTTTTTTCTTCAGGGAAATAGTATAATCTGATTTTTTGATCTCATCAGCATAGAGCACGAGTTCAAAATCTATATATTCACCCGAATAGTCATAATCTATGATACACATAGAGAGGCTTTCTAGATTTTCGAGTACGATAGGTTTCTTTGAAATAGTTTTTGACGTGAATTTGGTCAATTTTAGATCGATATTGTCCTTTGATCCCACGACTTCATACTCGACGACAGGAGGACGTATAAAATCGAATCCTACAGCATCTACCGTATCATTCACATCTTCTTCTGCCACTGGTTGTCTGATCTTTGAGAAATCACGCTTATTATAGAGCTCATTGATGATAGAATATGGCACTCTGAGTATTATGTACTCAGTATTTCATCTCCTCACAACATCCTCCATAAATTCCACTCTGGAAGCTGGAGCTATCATATAGCACCTTCTACCAAGATGCCGACCGACAATCTGGTGGAACTGATCAATATACCCATAATCAAGGATGATTCACTTTCGACCGTGATTGAAGTCGAACATATGAGTGTGATAATTCCCTATATATCCGTGAAATGGTAGATTTTCTATAGTGTGTTTCTCATCTCGTACCTGAAAAAGAGAAAGACAAAAATCGATATATTGATCCCAAGCGAGCTCTTTGAGCTTATCAAAATCATACAGCCCTGCATTATAGACATTGAAAGGTTTTACAGGAAATGCCTTTCCTTTATTTCCTATCTCTTCTCTCAGATTCATCAGTCGTTTTTGTATCGTATAGATAGAGAGCTTACCACAATCAATACCGATCCACTTTCTCCCGAATTTCTCAGCAACTGCAATAGTGGTCCCAGATCCTGAAAAAGCATCAAGAACTATATCTCACTCATTAGATGAAGCCTTGATGATACGCTCAAGTAATGCTTCAGGTTTTTGTGTTGGATAAGATCACTTTTCTAAAGCCATTACATTTATATCATTGATATCCCAGACTGATGAAACAGCTTTCCCCTGAGAATCCTTGAGATATTGTTTCCTATTTTCTGAACCCTGAAGCCTATATCGTCAGTCTTCATCTTCGTGGACAAAACGTTTCTGAATATATTCTTCTGAATAAGATTCAAACTGTTTATTAAAAATTTTATTATCTTTATTTTTGTTATAAAAGAGTATTGTATCGTGAATATGAATCCAATTTTGTGCTCCTGCTTTTCATCCTGATGGCGTTCATCTATTCCAGATAATCTCTCTTGTAAAATTAGATTCTCCAAATATTTCATCCATCACAACCTTAATATAATGGGTCTTTTTCCAATCAAGATGAACATATATACTACCATCATCTGATAATAGTTCTCTCATCAGAATAAGTCTTTTTCGTATAAATTCTATGAATTCTGCTCATTTTATTTTGTCCGTATATGCTTTCTCTCAGCTTCCAGCATTAAAATCAGCTTTTGTTGCAAATGGGGGATCTATGTAAATCAATTTTACTCATCCATTTTTCTTGATCTCTTGTTGAAGTTTTCCATCTTTTAGAAGTGTCTTGAGTACTTGGAGATTATCTCAGAATATGAGCTTATTACTCCATTCGTCGTCTTTTACACTTCAGAAGGTTTTGGCACTCTGAAATGGCACAGACCACGTCTCAGCAATGATATCCTCCTCCCTCTCCTTGCAAGCATAGTCCAGACTATATTCTTGCTTTATGACTTTCTTTTGTTCGATCTTTTCCAAATAGTGAGACGGTATAGGTTCTCATTTTTTGAGAAGATCAACTATTCTGAGTATTTCATCTTCAGAGAGTGGAGGAATTTTGGACATAAAAAGGACTTTAAATGAATTAAAGTCCCAAGTTTTTTGATTTTTGGAGGTTAGCACAAACAAAAAACGAACAGTACATGCGTCCTTTGGCTTGTGCTAACTCACCGAGTTTTCTGTAGATATTGAAAATACGAACAGATGGACTGACCATATACTGTTCGTTTTAACTTCAATATCTACAAATTTGTAAACAAAAAGCTCGGGAATGAGTTAGCCCGAGTACTATATAAAAATATCAACTTTTGGCAATAAAAAAACCCAGTTTTTGCAAACTGAAGGTTTTACGAATCAAATGGTGGCGAGACCCGGACTTGAACCGGGGACACATGGATTTTCAATCCATTGCTCTACCAACTGAGCTATCCCGCCTTAAGGTAGAGGAATTATAGAGAAATTGATGAAAAAGCAAATTTTTCGTTTGAATTTTCTTCTCTTTCAGAGATAGAGACCGGTATTGTTCAAACTCTACTTATTCGATAAGAAGAGTAGATCATACAAATACGTATATAAATAGCTGATGATCATATTTTTTAGTAAGGTATGCTTAAAGAAAGGTCTTTCCGTAATTTGTTTTCATATTTCCACATTTCTTTGTACTCTACATCGGTCTCATGATCGAATCATAATATATGAAGAATGCCATGAAGTATAAGAATTACAGCTTCTTTCTCTGGACTATGTTTGTGCTCCTCTGCTTGGGAAAGTATTTTTGATTCTGAAAGGATGATTTCTCATACTATTTCTTCTTCAGGGAGTGCATTTAGATCATCGAAATAGTGAAATGAAAGGACATCGGTAGAAGCATCGATTCATCGGTACTGCATATTGAGAGTTTTCATTTCTTCATCAGAGAGAAAAGCAATATTGAGTATCCCCTTTTGTACAAGAGGGACTTCTTTTTTTACCAACAGAAAAATGGCCTCAATAGATGATTCTTTAAGAGAAAAATTTTCTGGATGATTCACGAGCGTATAATTAAACATCTCTCGGGTTTATATATTATTGGTTATTATTCTGACTTCTTCATGAAGCTCAATTTTGTACTTCTCTTTTACTTTTTGTTTTATAAGATCACGAAGAGAGAGTATATCTTGCCAGGTTCATTTCTTATCGTTGATGAAGAAATTCCCATGACGATCACTCACGCGTACTCCGCCCATTCTCCTATCCTTGAGTCATGCCTGATCGATGAGCTTGCCTGCACTAAGTGTTTCTATCTGACCTCTCTCTCCTATGAGATCCTCTTTCCCTCCTATCCACTCTGGAGAGTCTCTGGATTTTGGATTTTTGAAAAATGATCCACAGGAAAGTCATGGTGGTTGTTTCAATCTTCTGAGAGCCTGGAGATCGGCAGGAGTATACGACTCATAGAGACTTCATGCTCGTGGGGAGATATCAAGGAGCATTTCTATGACGAAAAATTTCTCAGCGTTTTTCAATATACTCTCTCTATAGCTATATACAAAATCATCATGTCTATAGGTACGTATAGATCCTGTTTCAAGATCGAGGATTTTTGCTTCTCTGAGTATATCTGTCATTTCTAGCCCGAAGCATCCTGCATTCCCGATACAGGCTCAGCCCATCGTCCCAGGAAGTCACACCCAAGGTATAAGCGTCGATATACTATAGTGCTGATAGAGTGCAAGAGAAAAAGGAGTGGTCATCTCTCCACTATGTACAACTATATTAGTTTCGTCTGCATTTTCGAATGGTTCACTATATCCTGTATATCGATTTCGTATCAGTATACCTTCGTAGATATCAAAGGCAAAGAGACAATTCGTCCCTCAACCAATGATCACGTAGGGTATATCTGATGTGCTCGCGAAAGAGAAAACTTCAGGAAGAAGGAGGACATCATCATAACTCGTAATATCGAAATAATATCTTGTTATTGCCTCAGTCTTAAAAGAGGAAAGAAAAGAGATATTAAAATTTTCTTGTAAATATGGGAGAATACTCATATGACTATGATAATCGGAAGAAAGAGAAAATCAAACAGAGTATCTTATGATCGCTCATCCTGCTGTATTTTTGTTACAGGATCGTATCATCCCTTCGACCAAGGATTACAGCGGAGCACTCTCCATACTCATTTCCCAAATCCGACGATGACTCACTTTTTCTCGAGCGATTCTATCATATACTCACTGCAACTCGGTATATGCTTACAGTATGGTGGCTTACTCAGTGCTTTTGCCCATATCGAATGATCAGGAGAGAGATATTGCTGATACCTTCGTATCAGGAGTATGAGGATTTTTTTTATCATTTTTTGGATAGAGTTTACCAGTCTTTTCTTTCGATTCAGAATTCGAGAAAATCTCGACTATCTTGGATGACATAGGTATCATATGGTTTTTGTATATATTTTCCTCGATTTTCTGCTGATTCTTGGGTTCGCATAGTCGCATTCTCAATCTCAGGGGTTGAACCACTCCCTATGGGATTTGTTAGAGGTTTTTCTGGTGTATCTTCTCATGATCATGATCGAGATATTCATGAGAGTGAAGAAACCTGAGCAAGCTTCATCCTGACTCGACTGATTTCTCTCAGAGCAAGAGAACGCTCATAATAGTCTATGATAGCCCTTTGGTCTCATCCCCGCGTATAGAGGCTATCACCGAGAAGCTCAGTACGATCAGCTTCTCGTCCGAGTATAAGAGAAGATTCGAGTGATTCAATATCTCAGGATCAGTGGGATATTCGTAGTTCATTGTAGCTCATCTGAGTACTATATCAAGAGGAGAATATACGAAAAATCGAAGGAAAAAAATAAAATAGAGCATTAGCAGAGATATTTCCTACCAAAAAAATAAGACTAAAGCCCATAAAGGTCTTAAAGAATATCTTCGTAAAAGATGCTTTATTTTTTATAAGCATAGGGATGGAAAAAATATCAAAAAACTATACAGAGTGTTCCAAAAACGAGAAACATGAGTTTTTTCGTATCAGTAAGGGGAGGAGCCAAGATCTCTATTGGGAATGGAGCAAAAGTCTCTCTTTCTATAAGAGGAGCGCCGTAGAGATTACTGAGGTGTTTCAGAGCAGAAGACTCATATCCTATGACTACCTCTTGACCAGAGAAATATTTATATCGACGGTTTCCATTGCTGTCATATCCGAGTGGCATCTTCCCTCCTCTTGTTGTTCCGATTCAGACAAGAGAAAGGGTGAATATTTTTGGGAGATTGATCGCTATACTTGAGTCATCCATGCCACCATCTGAGATGAGGATGATATGTATAGGTCTATCAGATCCGACGTAGAGAGTGCTCGCAAGTGAGAGTGCGCTCATAAGATCACTTCCACCATAGAATTCCATAGGAGTGAGATTTGAGATGATATTTTTTATATGATATTTTTCTTGTGCAAATGGAACATCTATACTCGCATATCGCGCATAGGTGATGAGCGCATGTTCTCCAGGAATTATATCGATTCCTTCTTGTATTATCCTTTTTGCGAGATCGAGTCGACTTGCCATAAGAGTATTGGCAGTCGAAGATATATCTTCGACTGCCATAGAAAGTGAAGTATCGATAATCCAGAGAGTCCGTGTATCAGAAGGAGTATTCTCCAGTATGAGATATCTATATAAGAGTATCCCTATACCAAGTAGGAGAAGTATGGATCCGAAGAAGTATCTTTTATAAGAAAAAGTAGAGTGCAAGAAGAGGCAATTAAGAAGATTCTATTCTGAAAAGGGAGATGAGAAAGCCTATTTACTTTTCATCTTTGTTTTTTGGAGTCATGGTTGCCTATACCATGAGACGGGATATGCCTTTCTATCACATCCCGGGATATCTACCATGTAGCGAAAAGTTTTTGATGCAGTTCATCCGATCGGGGTATCAAGAGAAAATACGAACTCCTGAGCTCGGTCAAGCTGACTTACAGTGACTCATGCAGTTGATCCTGTCAGACTCGCAGATTTTGGTACGAGTACTCGCATATACGCGATATTCTTCCCTCTTCATTGTATAGTAAGCATTTTTTCTATCTTCGTCGTATCTCGAACCCCGATCATAGCAAGGTATTTGCGAATCTCTATTTCTACGAGTTTTGTATATGTATGTTTATGAGTGAAGCTCAGCTTATTGAGATATTTGCATGATCCGATGTTCGTCGTCTCAGCAGTATATGATCGCTCTATGAGTCTATCTGACTTATTGCCTGAGAGTGATGTCAGAAGTGGATATACCCAGTTTTCGCCTGTAAGATATGACCCGAGAAGATTCGTTCATGAGAGATTCGAAGGTAGAATATCTATCTGTATCGAAGCTCCCGAAGTATCGATATTTCATATGATATCATTTTTATTGTTTTTAGCGATATTCTTTTCCCAAGGAAGAGGCTTTCTCAAAGTCGAGAGGTATCGATCAATTTTATCATTTCTTGAAGCAAATAGTATTTCTCCATCTGTGATATACGCTTGGAGGATATTGATCACTTCTTCATATGCACGTTTTTCATAGATCTTTTTTGCAAAGTTATCGACAAATTTCCGAAGCACATCCTTCGCTGAGGTCTCTTCGTCATATCGAGATTCGACGAGAGTAGACATGAGAAGTGAGAAGTTCTCTGAGCGGAAAGGCTCAGTAATACCCGATAGACTTACAGGTCATACCACTTTAAGTAAGTCCTCGATGAGTCATTGGTGGAGGGCTATGCCTATAGTCACTGTCGGATCACCTGATTTTTCTATAAATGTATTGGCCTTCTCGAGTGTTTCACGGAAGTCTGGATAATAATTCACATCCCGAAGTCCATAATTTCCTGATATAAGCGCGAGTCATGGCGGAGGCATCTCCTTAAATGGGTAGAGATTCCAATCATAATAGTAGACATCGTCCGTACGATAGTCTTCGATATTCCCATGAAATATAGTAAAAGTAATCACAGATCCGGGAAATCCTCCATTTGCTCGTATCTCATCTCGATTCTGATTGAGTACCATATACCTCTCTGGAGTATCAGATCAGAGGAGTGCGAGAATATCAGATTCATGTGCGATATAGTATTCGAGCAATTCACTCACTTTCGAGAGTCCTCTTCCTATATGGGCAATCTCTGGAGATTTTGGATGATCGATGGCATCAGCTTCACTATACTTCTTTCCAGCTTCTTTGAGTGACTCAGAAAGATAGACGATACTCGAGTGGTGATCTCGCATCCATGATGTCGGCTCAGATATACCCAGAGATATCAGTGGGCGTATATCTGTCGCTATAGGACGGTAGAGTGAATCTGATGGATCTACAAGTCTCGATATTGTCTCTCAGGAGAGAGTACGAGGGATATCCGATACGATATGATCGAGTCCACGAGTGAGTGAGAGTCATCCATCGAGGGCGATACGAGCGAGTGCAATATTTTCTCATGGGAATATACGAAAAGGCATGAAAAGAAGATTTGCTCGCTCAAAATTTCCACGAGATGATTCTATCAGACTCAAAGCCTCACTCTGATTCGTAATATTTTTCAATGATAAAAGGTCATCATAAGCATGTTCTATGAGTGATTTGGTATAGAGGAGCATAGGAACTGTCAATCCAAAGAGTATACACAAAGAGAGGAGTATCGGTCGTCGTTTTTTTCTCAAAAACTTCGAGCTCCCCTTCACTATACGCCGAGCATGGAGTGACCAAGGAAGCGATCTTCGATAGAGATCACTATATCTTTTTTCCGACTTGATAGGCTCTCATCTAACATCGATAGCCCCATAGGGAATCGAAAGTGTCGGAAAGAGATCTATCGTGTATCATCGTTTTTCTCATGGTGGTGAATCGACAAGTCCCCGTTTATATGCGAGAGTCGCGTATCCGATATCAAGAGTATGAAATGAGTGAAATCGAGGGACTGAGAGAATACGAGGAAAGGAAAGATCGGGAGTGGGAGATCTTCTGGGATATATAGTATCGAGGAGTGGCTTCGTAGAACGTATAGGATGGAGCTCCGAAATAGGAAAAAAACTCGATATATCGAGTATTTTTTCACTTCATTGCATAAGATCAAATGATATGATACCATATTGCTTCAACATAAAAAGAATTATAAGAATAATAGACTCTATTGCAAATCGTCTCGAGAAATTGCAAAATATACAAAAATAGAATATACTAAAGTTATATATCATATAAATACTATGCATACCCCTTCACAGCTCTATTTTTTCTCACTTTCACTCATCCTCGGGGGAATATTTTTCTCTTTTTTATCACAGACCTATGCTGCATGTACGATGGTATGTACTGCGAAGCCTGGTGGGGGAGAAAAATGTGTCAGCCAAGAAATGTTACCTGGAGGAAGACCAGAATGCACTACCGAAACTTTCCCAAGCACAGCAGATCCTGGCGATCCAAATGATCCGTGAACTATGAACTCAGCACCAGGCGATCCAGGTAGTAGTGGGGTCAATACTACCACAACCAATGTCATGACAACTGAAAAAATACCATGAGCAGAATGCACGTGTGCCATAGATAATCGTGATTCTAAAGATATAAGGGGTGGTATGTCGTTGGAAAGCCAGTGTTGAGACCCAAAAACACGTAAATATGTATGTACTGTCGGTAAATGACTCACTGGATTTCAGAATATTTTTCGTGAGATTACGAGGTGGGTTGTCTATATCACCATGCTTCTCTGAGTCATGGCGATAGCAGGTGCTGGGATACTCTGGGCATGGGGAAGTGAGAGCGAAGAGTATACGAAGAAAGCAAAATGATGGGTGATAAATATCCTCATCGGTCTCGTGATACTTTTCACATTCCGCTATATTCTCTGATTCATCGCTCCATGGATATTTCAGTAAAAGAGTTTTATAGTATATTAGCTTGTTAGCAACATAGTAGAAATCTCTCGAAATGGGAGATTTTTTTGACTGATAGAAGTGTTTGCATACACTTGGAGAAGTATGCGACCTTCCTCTGGAATTACATCTGAAGAATACCGAAATAACCAACTTAATGATTTTCGTAGATATAGGGATACCTATACGGGCGACCTCCCTAAGACAAAAGTTATCCCTTGAGATTCAAGATATGAGCGATATAAGTGTCGGACGAATTTTTTTAGTGCTGTCTATACTCGCGTCAATCTACTCATACAAAGATGACTCCTTCCTGATACATTTCAAGACTTCGAAGACTATATGGAACGAGATAGAGGCTGGAGTGAGATGGCGACCGAATGAGATATAGCCGTCATCGACTGAGTCATCCACCGAGTTATCGCTCTCCTCGAAAAGTCTGAAACTACTGCCTTCTAATCCCCTCCTATGTCTACACAAAACCTCATCACCTGTCCAAACTGTGGTCACCAGTTCTCACTATCGGATGTCCAGCGACACGAGCTCGAGCATATGCGAGGCGAGATGCAAGAGACCATCAAAGCTGAGATGCAAAAGGACTTCGACGAGCGAGCTCGTAGCTACGCCGTGAAGGTAAAAGCTGAGGCCGAGGAACAAGCCAAAAAACAAGCCATCGAACTCGACAGCTACAAGAAACGAGATGAAGAGTCACGAGCCAAAGAGATGCAATATCTCAAAGAAAAACAAGTTATGGAGATGCGAGCCAAGGATATGGAGATAGAAAAAGAACGAGCCATCATCGAAGCCAAAAAGCTGATGGAAATCGATATCAAAATCCAAATAGAGAAGGAACAATCATACAACACCGACAAGATGCGACTCGAGTACGAGAAACGAATGGCTGAGATGCAAAAACAGCTAGAAATGACTCAGAAGGCTGTCGAAGATGCGAACCGCAAAGCAAATCAGTGATCGATGCAGATACAAGGTGAGATACAGGAAGATGCTCTCAGGGCACTGCTCGAGTCCAGCTTTCCGATCGATGTCATCTCTGATGTGGAGAAGGGTATCAAGGGAGCTGATATCATACAAGAAGTCAGGAATGAGTATGGACAATCCGTCGGTATCATCGCTTGGGAATCCAAAAATACTAAGGCGTGGTCAGATAGCTGGGTAGAAAAACTCAAAGAAGATAGACTCCGAGTCAATGCCGACATCTCGATCCTCGTGACTGCTGTCCTGCCGAAGTGAGTAGACAAATTCGGTCTCTACAAGTGAGTCTGGCTCGTCGAGTGGTCATATGTGCTCCCGATCGCCATCATGCTCCGTGGACAGATCGAGTCGATGTCACACCTCCGTACGAGTCTCGTATCCAAGGACGAGAAGATGGAAACCCTCTACAACTATCTCACGAGTGCCCGGTTCAAGGACAAGGTCGAGAATATCATCGATGCATTCCGTCAGATGCAGGATCAGGTGGCGGAGGAGCGTCGAGCGTTCGAGTCACGGTGGAAAAAGAGAGAACAACTCCTCGAACAAGTGATCAAAAATACGGGAGGAATGTATGGAGATCTCGGTGGGATGCTGGGGGGAAAACTCGAGAAGGTGGATTATTTGGAGTTGGAGGGAGGGTTATAAAAAACTTGTAAAATAGCTATTATATATATAATAGACATATATTAACCTATCCAACTATGCAGACTATCACTTCAGCCAAAGCTCAGAACAACTTCGGTCAACTCATGGATGCTATCCCTCGTGAACCGATGATCATCACCAAGCATGGTCGCAATCATGCGATCGTATTTGCCTATGAGAGCCCTATAGAGTTCGGTACCGTCTCATATAGTGATCTCTCTGATGAGACGCTGTCAGCATATACTGCTGCGAAAAAAATCCCAAAGAGCGAATTTATCAACTTCTAATATGATAAAGATAGCTCAAGTATTGATAACCCGCGAGGCTCAAGAATACCTCGTCAAAAGGCAACTCGACAAACAATATCAAAAGACAAAAATATTCATCCTCGGTGGATATTATCAAAATGTAGATCTCAAAATACGAGAACCCAAAGAAGATCGCATATGGTACTTCCGTATCAATAAGCAGTTCCGAGCCCTCTGCGAACTCGAGTGAGATATCTTGTATGTACTCAGCATCGATAATCATCAATAATATGATACCAATCATCGAATCCGTCACTCCCCTCGCATATCACACCCTCTCACTTACTTTCACAACTGGTGAAGTGAGGATTTTTGTTATGAAGCCATACCTCGATACTGGGATATTCCAAGAGCTCAAGGTAGGATCTGCATTCCAGACTGCGAGAGTCAACTTCGGTACTGTCGAGTGGCAAAATGGTGCCGACTTCGATCCTGAGTCACTCTATGCAGGGAGTGTAGCACTACCAGTATAGGAAAATGGAGTATTTGGAATTGGGGGAGGAAATTTATAAAAAATAACTCAATGTTAAAGATGTCTGGGAAAAAACTTAAATTTATTGATCTTTTTGCATGAATTGGATGAATTAAAATAGCATTTGATAATGCAGGATTTGAATGTGCACTTTCTAATGACTTTGATAAGGCATGTAAGGTTACATTTGACTATAACTTTGCCTGAATTTTAGACAACACACATTCTATGGTTTTCTGAGATATGAGAAACATATCGTCTGATTCAATTCCAGAAATAGATATATTAACTGGTGGATTTCCTTGTCAGCCATTTTCTATTGCATGATATAAAAAAGGCTTTAATGATGGATGACGCTGAGATTTATTCTTTGATATTGTCAGGATATTGAGAGATAAGAAACCAGGAGCCTTTCTGCTCGAAAATGTGAAAAATCTAAAAAGTCATGATAAGTGAAATACTCTAAAAATTATTTATGATGAGTTGGAAAAGCTTTGATACAAAGTCACGGATAAGGTATTGAATTCGATGGAGTATTGAAATGTTCCACAGACAAGAGAACGCATTTACATAATTTGATTTCTTGATGAAAAGGCATTTCAGAAGTTTAAATTCCCTGAAAAAATTAAACTCACAAAAACAATTCATGATTGTCTCGAAGAAAATGTAGATGAAAAATATTACTATAATAATAAAACTCTATACGAGAAAATCAAAGAAGATATAACAAAAGAGGATACCGTATATCAGTGGCGAAGGCAATATGTAAGGGAAAATAAGAGTAATGCTTGTCCAACACTCACTGCAAATATGGGTACAGGCGGACACAATGTCCCGCTCATAAAAGACAAAAAATGAATAAGAAAGCTCACCCCAAGAGAATGTGCGAACTTCCAATGATTTCCCAAAAGTTATAAACTTCCGAATATTGCTGATTCAAATCTATATAAGCAATTCTGAAACTCGGTATCAATCCCAGTTATACAGAGAATAGCAGAAAATATGCTTTCATCACTTTCTTAAAATATGTTTTTTACAACACAATCTCCAAAACAGCAAAAGGAATATGAAGATTTTTTAAAGATTGCATGATCCTTATCTAATCTATTTTCTGAATCTACAACTCCATATTTATATTACCGTGTTGCGGAAAGAGTTTTTTGTAGAGCTTTTTGAGCTGATGACCTTTCTCGATGAGATGTATCAGCTGATGCTAAAAAATGAAATCTATGAATCTGATTAAAGACATTTCTAGCATGAAATAGTAATTCATTACAAAAAGTTGCCGAATTCAACAAAGACAAACCTTCATATTCTCTACTAAGTTCAGAGATGATGATCCATAAGATTTCTGAGCTCAGAAATGAGAGAATCAACTTCACGAAAAGAGCTCACGATATAGAATCAACTATATATCACTGTGTAGTCAGAGACAAGGGGAAATTTATGATATACGAAGAGTCTATGGATCTTGTAGATCTCGATAAAATCAAGAATATAAAAAAACGAGAGTCATCAATATCTTTTGATGACTGAATACACGAATATTCATTTTCATTATCAAAAAGTACTCTTTTAAAGAAATTTAGAACCTCACCTATAGAATATACATTTGATGTAACAATGCTTGATGATCCCCTTTTAGAACTCAAAAAACTTGTAGAAACATTTAAATGAACCACTAAAGAGGAAAGAATTATATGAACTATATTTTTGCCACTATATTGAAGCAATCATTTTGTATATGAGAAAAGTGGACTTAATCAGTGGAATGCTGCATGAAGAACAAGAGATCCAAATGAAGTTTATATACCAATACCTGCAGAAATTCACCATAAGTTTCCATGATTCTTTCCTAGTAGAGATACTGCATTTGACCTCAGGCTTCCAAATGGAGATATTATGTCATCTAAGATATGCCAAGATGGAGATAAGGCATTAATGTCATATTCTAATAAAGAGCTGTGAAAATGGATATTGAGAGATGTTTTAAATCTAGAGGAATATGAGTTATTAACATATGAGAAGTTACAGACTATTGGAATTGATTGAGTACGCATCGATAGAATCAATGATGGGACTTATGAAATAAACTTCGCAAATTCATGACATTATAAGGATTTTATCGAAGAAGAAGTAGAATAATCTATAAATATACTTTTGGCTTCCCATCTCTCCCCATACAGTAGAGCTCTACTGTATTGATATCATCGATCCTATTGATAATACCGAGATCATCAGCATGAGCACGATCATCGCTCGACTCAGCAAGAGGGTTGGATAGTTTTTCATATTTTTTCCTGAACAGCTCTGAAAAAAATATACCTTGACACAGTATATTTTTTCGGTATATATACTCTATATTTATATCCATCATATGATTGCACCTACTACCCCCTCTCTTCGCAAACCTTTCCATCATACTGATGTCTACGCGATCGTCCAAGAAGAGCTCAAAGAAAATGATACAGATACACTGAAACTTCGTGTGATGGGACGAGTCGCGTCGATCGTAGGACTTCCATCCACAAAGCTTCCTGAGCGTATAAAGACATGGGTACATCAGCTATGCATGAGAGTAACTGCTCCGAGTGCTCCGATTCGACCATTTCGAGGAGCACTCGCGGAAGCGATCGACCTCGATTCTCTTCCGAATAGGAAGAAATAATCTTCTCTATAAAAAGAGGTGGGATTGTTTTTATGAGATTTTTTCTTATACTCATCCTATGAAAAATCCACTTCCTCCCCACTTTCTCGATGAAGCCCTCGAAAATACAGAGATCGACTATTCCAATACAAAAACCTTCTCGAAGTACTGACCCCAAGGACCGAGTAAATACGGAAAAGGTGGATCACGAGCATATAAAGCACTCGGTCGTAAACAAACCAAAAAACAACCGAAAAAATAGAAAATCCTTGCAAAAGGATCCAGATTTTCTATACTATTCTCATACTAACACTTCACACATGACCACTCCTACAGACACAGATGGATCTCCGATCGATACCCCAGAAGTCGATACAGTAGAACCACCGAAACCTCATGTCCCGATACAAAAAGTATCACGATTTGGTAATCAGCCAAGCAAATTCGGTAAGTGACCCACTGGGAATAATCCTATGGGCAAACAGCGTCCAGGTCGCTCAGCAGCACGAGGAAGATAAGAGATATACTCTGATTGTTGCTATATATCAAAGGGGTCATTCTCTTTGAGTTTTCACATTGATCTTCAAAAAATATAATTTTTGAGAAGAGAATAGTTCTCTATTCACCAATATAATCCAATAAAAAATCATAAGAAAAATCTTGGCTAATACCTATACGCTTATCCGCTCATCCCGTCGTACCCTGAGTATACAGATAGATAAGGGTGGACAGCTCATCGTACGAGCCCCTCTTCGTTATAGCGTAGTGAAGATCGAAGAGTTCCTCACCCTGAAGCAATCATGGATACAAAAACAGAAAAAAATCACTTTAGAACGTGTAGAAAAATGAAAAAGAGAGAGTGAATACTATTTTCTTCTCGGAGAAACGTACAGAAGATGAGATCTGAGCGAACTAGAGATCATAGAGCTCTCGAAGGATTCTCTTCGGGCATACCTCAGAGAGCGGGTTCCTGAGCTTGCTTTTGGCAAAATATTTCAGAGAAGTATCATGAATATTCGCATAAATAGCGCTCGCACTCGATGGTGATCATGTAGCTCAAAGGGGAATATATCATTTTCCTATAGACTCATAGCTTTTCCACAAGAAACTATAGATGCCGTCATCATTCACGAGCTTGCTCATCTGAATCACCTGAATCATAGTAAGCATTTCTGGAAGCTCGTACATGACTGGATGCCTGAATACAAGAACAATATATCACCACTCTCTACTGGACTGACTTCCATGTAGAGATGAGTGTATCAAGAATTTCTTGTCACTTCTTCGAAAGTGGCTCTGTATATTCTATGAGTACTTTTCCACCATTTTGCAGAGAAATTACTTTGTTTGCAGAGCGAATATCGGCATCCTGGAGCGACTTATAGTATGTAGCCTTTATAAGTGCTGTACTCGTATTTTGTACTCCTGAAGCTGTCAGGTCGATAGTGAGGATATGATTTTTCTTATCTGGAGTGATCAATCCTTGGTAGTACGCATACTTCGGTATGAGTACTGTATAACTAAAATTCGTATTCGTATAAATGTGATATTTCGTCATATCGATCTCACCTCATGTCATCACAAGTCATACAGGGATGACTTCTGGTACGATAACAATAGGAGGTGTCGCTCACTCAGGAATTTGTATATCTCAAGAAGATGTAGAACTCGGCGTGTCTTTAGGGATTTCTGGTGAATTCTGACACTTGCCTACACGAGCTACAGCGATACCAGCAAGCTTCGATTCACAGCTATTTGTATAGGTCTTCCCGTCTTTACCACACACAGGAGCATAGTCAGTAGAACACCCTGATTCTACATCTTCTTCAAGGAAGGAGCGGAAGAGTCAAGGATTATGAAGCATTTTTGAAGGAAAATATAAAAAATATTCACTGATACATAAAACCCCTACCATAATGAACATTGCCATGAGAGCCGTAAGGAAGCAAGATTTCTGAGACTGAATTTTTTTCTTATACATAGAGATATGTTAATACTAATACCTCTATGATCTCGAAAAATACAATAAATGCAAATTTTCTTTTTACCAATGAATCATATTTTGTCATTTTAACTCTAAATACTCATTCATCTGAGAAAATGGTTTTGAGCCAAAAAACCCATTATGTGCAGAAAATGGACTTGGATGGGCTGAGGTGAGAACAAGATGTTTTTGAGTATCAATAAGTGACTTTTTTGCGATGGCATAATTCCCCCAAAGAAGGAATATGACTCCCTCCTTTTTTTCTGAAATCGTACGGATGACCCTATCAGTAAAAGTCTCCCATCATCTATTTTTGTGAGATGCAGGTTCTCATTCTCGTACCGTGAGCACACTATTGAGAAGGAGTACTCATTGCTCTGCCCAATCTGTAAGGTCAGTATGTGTACGTCGTATGCCTACATCTGATTCGAGCTCTTTGAAGATATTACGGAGACTCGGCTGAGACCTCGAACCATCAGGTACAGAAAAAGAAAGTCACATAGCAGCTCCTCTCGTATGGTATGGATCTTGACCCAGTATGATGACCCGTACTTTCTCGAAATGTGTCGTATCAAATGCTCGGAAGATATCCTTCCCTTCTGGAAAGCATTTTATAGTAGAGTATTCTTTTTTTATAAAATCTGTAAGACTCTCCCAGTATGGCTTCTCAAACTCGAACGAAAGAACTTCATGCCACGATGGATGAATATAGGCTGTCATGATATGATTGTAGTGGGTCACTCCAATATTGCAAGTATCTACGCTATTTTCTCGACTTCTAGAGAGATCCTCGAAAGAGAGAAATCTTCTACTTTATATATTTTTACTGATATACTTCTTCATTTTATATTCTCATCTGAGAGAAAATTTATAGTAAAGAGATCTTTATGTGTTATCTCTACATAAGTAGAATCACTGATGATGATACCAGCATCGTAAGTACGAGTAAGATGCTCGAGGCGTGATGCGATATTGACCGCATCACCGATGACGGTAGCATCCATACGTTTATCTGTTCC
This sequence comes from Candidatus Altimarinota bacterium, assembly GCA_043771825.1. Lineage (GTDB taxonomy): Bacteria > Patescibacteriota > Gracilibacteria > BD1-5 > UBA2023 > JAGOMW01. Next base: position 21,372 of record JAYVGV010000009.1, read on the forward strand.
TATAGTTCCAAGAGTGACCTCTCCCCTATTGATACCGATACCGACTCGTATTTGACGACCGATAGCGCCAACTTGAAATTTTTTGATAAAATCTTGGATCTCTATAGCTGCTGTGAGAGCATTATCAGATTCATCTTGATCAAATATTATGAGGACGCCATCTCAGAGATATTTATCGATATATCCACCATTTCTGTAGACAATCTCGCCAATTCCATCAAAGTATATATTGAGAAGCAGGAGTGTATGATACGGATTATGTATCTCTTCACTCACGGAAGAGAATCCCATAATATCGAGAAACATGATCGTCAAAGTCTTACTGACAGCTGTACCAAGAACCATGCGTTCATATCACTTAAATCCGATTTCATCATGGATTTTTTTAGGAATGAATTTTTCGAATACTCACTGAAGTTCACGATAGTCTTTTTTGAGAAGATTTTGTTCGATATAAGTACGTTTTATAAGGGAGAGGAATTTTGCATTTTCATCGAACTCTTCTTCTTGAGAAAAGATAATTTTTCATCATTTATTCCTCATGAAAATTGAGAAATCTGCAAGGATTTTTTCATGCTCTTTCCAGTATTTCGCATTCAAAAATACAAAATACCATAAAATAACTAAATTCATAAGAAATATACAAAACATAAACCATCGTGCTGATTCGAAATATACTATATATTCTATACAGCTGAGATTAAATATGGTAAATCCAATAATAATATACTGGTTCGTCTGGGATATTCTATTTCACATAGAAAGAAAGTAGCATACTTTGGTAAAAAGAGCAAAAAATAATTGAAAATATTCCTTAAAAAGAAGAAATATTCCAAGTTTTGCAAAAAATACAGATATATACTATAATTATAGTATAATTTATCTAAAATATGAATCCTTCCTCATTACCTATAAATGCTATATCCGAAATTACAAAAAATAGAAATGAGATCAGGGAACTTCTTGGCGCTATTCCATGAGAAGTCAATTGAAGCGTAGAAAATATCCTCTTCGGTGCTGTCAGAATTGATTTTGCATATATACGAAAACTGATCTGACACCCTGTCTGGAATAATCTCTATGAAAAACTTGGGAGGGATGGCTATAGGACACTCATATCTATAGATCATACAGAAGACTGATGATGAACTCTGGAGCTATGACACAATGGAAGTGATCAGAAGATACAAACTATCACATTTAACCAAGATGGAGATATCATATCAAGTGTACTGTCAACTATACCTCAAGATGAACGAAGAGTCGTTCCCAAAAAGCAGAAAAAATATCCATGAGGATATACTAGTACTTCCTGATGATACTCATAAGTATAGTGTCAAAGCAAAATCCCCTCGGTCTGGAGGGGATTTTTCTAAAGCTTTTTTCGAATTTTTTAGACAAGACTGGTACTCGCTGTAGTGATCTCGAAATGATCATTTCTGTAAGCTTCTGGCGTACCATCAGATTCATGAGAAAAGAATTCTCCGACATCTCGATTATTTTCGAAGTAATTGAGAGTCGGGATAAGGCGTCCGATAATCACATTTTCCTTAAGTCCTTCGAGGTGATCGATCTTGCGAGATGTCGATGCATCGACGAGAACACGGACTGTCTCTTGGAATGAAGCGGCTGAAAGCCAAGACTCTGTGAAGAGTGATATCTTCGTGAGTCCAAGAAGCATCTGTATACCGATTGCTTCTTTTTGTCCTGCATGTCCGAGTTCACGATTCTCCTTCGAGAAACGGATAATATCGACGATATCTCCAGGGAAGAATGTCGAATCTCCCGCATTCGTGATACGAACTTTTGAGAACATCTGACGTACGATCAATTCGATATGTTTTGCATTCACGGTCTGCCCTTGAGATGAGTAGATTTCTTTGATATCATTGACGATATAGAGCTCAGCTGCGAGAGGTCCTGCAGTATCCATAAGAGACTGGAGACTCACATGTCCTTCTATGAGTTTCGCACCAATCTTCACGATACTGTCTTCTTTGACGAGAAGATTACGTCCAGCTGGAGCTGAGTACTCGACGACTTCTGGAGCGAGATCTTCGATCGTAATGATCTCATCTGTGACTTTGACGACACGTCCTGGTTGTACGACTTGGATTTTTTGTTTTGATTCTTTTCATTTCGCGATTATTTGTTTGATCTCGACAGTATCACCTTTTTTGACGAGAATATTCATCTCGACTTCTCAGATATAGTATTCACGAATCTGCTTCTCTAATGCTTCGAGACCGATCTTCACTTCACCTCATTCTTTTTCGATATGGGTGACTCGACATTCGAATGGAGCGATTTCAGCGAGGTATTTCGGATTTCGTGCCTCAAAGAGTTCTTCGACACGAGAGAGACCCGCTGTGATATCTCCACCTTCCTTTGCGACTCATCCTGAGTGGAAAGTACGCATCGTCAGCTGAGTCCCTGGTTCACCGATCGATTGAGCGGCGATGATACCCACAGGGGTACCGATCTTCACAATATCAGCTGTAGCAAGATCAAGACCATAACACTTCTGACAAACTCCTTCTTCTGTCTCACACGTAAGGACTGATCTGACTGCTACCTTCGTCGCTGTAGAATCCATGATATCCTTAAGTACTTCTTTCGTGATGAGCGTAGCTACTGGTATGAGTATTTTTCCAGTTGCGTCGAGAACATCTTTGGCTGTGAATTTACTATAAATTTTATTTTCAAATGTATCTCCAAAAAGTGTTTTTGACTCACTTCGATCAAATTCTTCGTACTGGAGTGTGAAACAATCATTTTCTCGTACAAGGATATTTTGTGCAGCATCGACGAGACGTCGAGTCAGATATCCTGACTGAGCGGTCTTGAGGGCTGTATCTGCCTTTCCTTTTCGTCATCCATGCGTCGCAATAAAATATTCGAGAGTGGAGAATCCTTCTTTGAGGTTTGACTTGATCGGAAGCTCGATCGTCTTTCCTGTCGGTGATACTACGAGACCCTTCATACCACAGAGCTGTGTCACATTTCACCAGTTTCATCGTGCCCCTGAGTCTACGAGATTATAGATAGGGTTATTATGATCAAAGTTCTTTTTCATTTCTTTCTCTATTCGAGATTTCACCCCACTCCATGCTTGTAGAGACTGTAGATATCGCTCATCTTCTGTGACGAGACCATGCCAGTGAGCTTTTTGAATTTCTTTGATTTTCTCTTCTCCTTCTTTCACGAATCCATATTTCTCATCTGGGATAATCATATCGAATACCGATACAGTGAGACCAGAGAGAGTAGCATATTTGAATCCGATATTCTTGATCGCATCAGCGAGATAGGCAGTAGGCTCACTTCCAAAGAGATCGAATGATCGAGAAAGGAGTTTTTTTGCAGCGGTCTTACCGATAGTCTCATTGACATATCCTATCTCTACGGGAAGTATCTGATTAAAAAGGAATCTCCCATACGTTGTATCGAGGATAGTACCGTTGACTCGGAGCTTGATAGGAGTATGGAGGGTGATGACATTATTCTCATAGGCACTCATCGCATCATCACCATTTGCAAAGACATATTTCTGCTCGACAGGATCCATCTTGGTGAGATAGTAACATCCGAGTATCATATCTTGACTTGGTGCGACGATTGGCTCACCATTGGAAGGATTGAGCATATTTTTCGATGTTACCATCAGACTTGATGCCTCATTTTGAGCCTCCATTGTGAGAGGAAGGTGCACTGCCATCTGATCTCAGTCGAAGTCCGCATTGAACGCAGTACAACAAAGAGGGTGGAGTCGGATCGCCTTTCCATCGATGAGTACTGGACGAAATGCTTGGATACCGAGACGATGAAGTGTCGGAGCACGATTGAGCAGTACATACTTCCCTTCTATTACATCGTCAAGTGTATCCCAGACTTCCTTCGTATGTTCATCGATGATTTTTTCAGCATGTTTGACATTATATGCGTACTCACGTTCGATGAGCTTACCGATGACAAATGGCTTAAAAAGCGTGAGTGCCATGGTCTTTGGAAGGCCACACTCATTCATCTTGAGTTCTGGACCGACGATGATCACGGAGCGTCCTGAGTAATCGACTCGTTTTCCGAGAAGATTCTGACGGAATCGTCCTTGTTTTCCTTTCAGGATATCCGCGAGTGACTTCAGTTTCTTTTTTGTTGCTGTAGTATACCCTGGACGGTTGGATCTGACATCACCATTGAGGAGCATATCGACGGCTTCTTGAAGCATACGTTTCTCATTTTTGAGGATCACATCTGGAGCCCCGAGCTCAGAAAGTTTGCGGAGACGATTATTTCGATTGATGACACGACGATAGAGATCATTGAGATCTGATGATGCGAAACGCCCACCATCGAGCTGGATCATCGGACGAAGATCAGGAGGAAGGATTTGGAGTGCTGCAAGGATGAAGTTCTCAGGACGTTGATCACTCTTAAAGAGTGATGAAGCAAGCTTCAATTTTTGGAGGATTTTTTTATGTTTGCTCTTCGGAGCAATCTTGAGCTCAGCTTGATTCACTGCGATGAATTCTTTCAGATCGATACGTTCGAGGAGGATCTTCAAATACTCAGCACCAGTACCACCCTTAAATACATGAGGAAAACGCTCGTATAGGATACGATAGTCGAGCTCTCCTATGACTTCAGCTTCACCGAGAGACTTCAGAAGATCACGGAGCTTCGCGTACTCAGTATCGAGCTCATCGATACGGTGAGTATGGAGGGACTCCATCTCTGCAAATTCTTTTTTCGAGATCTTCTTCTCTTCGAGCTGGAGGGTGAGATTTCCTATCGTTTGTTGGACTTCCTTTTGGAGACTTACCTTTTGATTTTTATAAGCATTTTCGAGTTCTTTCAGAGATTCATCACGCTTCTCTTCATAGACATCAGTGATGATATAAGAAGCAAAGTAGACGACTTGTTCGAGTTTTTTGACAGAAATATCGAGGAGCAGTCCCGTACGAGAAGGCACTGACTTCAAATACCAGATATGAGCCACAGGAGCGGCAAGTTCGATATGACCAGTACGTTGACGACGTACCTGAGAGGTAGTGACTTCTACACCGCATCGCTCACAGATGACACCTTTGTACCTGATTCTTTTATACTTACCGCAGGCACACTCATAGTTCTTACGAGGACCAAATATTTGCTCGCAGAAAAGACCTCCGCGTTCTGGGCGTTGGGTACGATAGTTGATCGTTTCAGATATGAGCACCTCTCCATAAGAGAGTGCTCGAACATCTTCTTTGGCGGCGAGCCCTACAGCGATCGCTCGAAGATTATCGAGATTTTTTCCGACGGTGATATCTTTTCGTCCTGCATGTTTACCGATCTGGGAGTAATCAGTAATTTTATCATTGAGGAAATTCTCAAGATCTTTTGTCATTGGAAACATAGGGAATAGTAATTAGTGATTAGAATTTAGTTTTTAGGATGGAACTTTTGAAACTAAAATCACTTTGTTCTTCGTATCACGTGAGTGAAGAGATCTAAGGAGAAATGTATTCTCTTTCTCTCGGGCAAAGCCATACGGAGGTGAGTGGCAGGATGTTAAATTCTTGTATTTATTTTGAAAGAAACTTTATTGATTTCAGGATATTCTTCCAGATTTCTACATCAGCATAAGTATTATCATGTGGTCATTCAAAAAGGTAATTATATTTCTTTCAAATAAGCCATAATGAATAATTAGTACTACCATCAAATTCCCAAATATTTTTCGTTACAATAAATCAATAATCATTTATTGCTCCAGTTTCGTATACAATGGTTCCTCAATACAACGTTCCCGATGCAAGACTTGGTGCATTTTCATCGGCATAAAGATTGTATCGTTCATTATCTCGGAATTCAGCTAACATTTCTTCAAAGGAAAGTTTTTTATTTCTTGGATACTTCCCAATTTCATAGGAAATTTGTGCTTTTGTGAGAGAGTATACCCTTTCTGGATAGTAACATGGTCACCCGTCCATCCATCCTCCAGTTTTCCATTTTCCGAACTGTATAGAATTTCAGTTTCGGGAAAAAGGAAGATTTCAGAAATCAAGAGAAGTGATATCAAAAGCTCGATTTTTGAAAACAAAACTTTTTGTATTTTTTTCATCACTATTTTTCTGTCTTACGATTTTCTCTGTGATTCTATAGTCAGTATTTGAGATTTTATTATTTGGATCGCATTTCTCTGAAGCAGAAGACGAAAGTGGGATAAGTAGAAGAAAGAAGAGAAGTATTTTTTTCATGTTGTTGAATTTAGATTCTGGATTCCGTGACAAACACGGAATAACAGAGATAGATAGGGGCAGATTCTCTTCGAGAATGACAAAGGAAGGTACCAGACGCCCTCTCCAAAAGGAGAGGGCTGGGGTGAGGAGTTCTACTCTCTATCTCTTTCCCCTTCTGGAAGACTCGTCGTGACAGGAGCTTCATCTTTGATCACTTCAGTGAGCTCTGGGATATCGACTTCGACATCGAATTGTCCTTCGAGTTTTTCGAGCTCTTCGAACCTCTGCTTCATACGAGCTTCGAGCTCTTCGACTTCTTCTTCTGAGAGAAGATCGATACTGACATTGAGAGCCTGAAGCTCACGAAGGAGGACATTGAATGACTCTGGAACATTTGGACGACGGATTTTCTTTCCTTTCACGATTGCTTCATAGAGTTGAGTACGACCATTTATATCATCTGATTTTACTGTAAGCATTTCTTGGAGGATATTCGCAGCACCGTATCCTTCGAGCGCCCATACTTCCATCTCTCCGAGACGTTGACCTCCATTTTGAGCTTTACCTCCGAGTGGCTGCTGTGTGACCATAGAGTATGGACCGACACTTCGAGCATGGATCTTATCTTCTACGAGGTGATGCAGTTTTAGCATATATTTGACTCCTACCATGGTTGTTTCTTTGAATGATTCACCAGTTTTTCCATTATAGAGTTGTACCTTACCATCAGGAGGGAGTCCTGCTTTTGCCATGAGTATACTGATCTGATCCGTGGTCATACCATTGAGGATCGGTGTCGCAACCTTGATGCCGAGCTTACGAGCAGCACCTCCGAGATGCGTCTCGAGGACTTGCCCGATGTTCATACGTGAGATGACACCGAGGGGATTCAGGATGATATCGACAGGTGTACCATCTGCCATGAATGGCAGATCTTCACGAGGCACGATACGAGAGACGATACCCTTATTTCCATGTCGTCCTGCCATCTTATCACCGACTTCGATCTTACGAGTTTGAGCGATATAGACTTTTACTTGCTTGAATACTCCTGTCGGGAGATTGTCCCCATCTTCACGACGAAGGACATGGATACCGATAACCTTACCACCTGATCCAGATGGAAGGACGAGAGATGAGTCTTTCACATCTTTTGACTTATCACCGAAGATCGCACGAAGAAGCCTCTCTTCTGGAGAAAGTTCGACTTCGCCCTTTGGAGTGACTTTACCGACGAGGATATCCCCTGCTTTTGCGTAGGCACCGATACGGACGATACCATCGACATCGAGGTCTTTGAGTTTTGTTGTAGAGACGTTTGGGATATCATTGGTGGTCTGCTCAGGACCGAGCTTGGTCTCACGGACATCCATGACATATTCATTGATATGTACAGAGGTATAGTAGTCATCCTGCATGAGACGCTCAGATATGATGATTGCATCCTCATAGTTGTACCCTTCCCATGGCATATATGCGACGAGGAGATTCTTCCCTATAGCGAGTTCCCCGTTGTCGATGGATTGACCATCAGCAAGGATATGACCTGCAGGGAATTTCTCTCCTGTAGAGACGCGAGCCCACTGATGGAGCATCATATCATGATTCGATCGCTCGAAAGTACGGAGCGGGTACGTGATCTTCTTCCCATTAGCATAGAGCACAGATATATGCTTCGCGTCAACTCCGATGACTTCTCCATCGTCTTCTGCTTTGATCACATATCCAGAGCCTTCAGCGATGATACGCTCCATACCAGTACCTACTACTGGAGAGTCTGCGCGTACGAGTGGAACTGCCTGACGCATCATGTTAGTCCCCATTTCTGCACGAGTCGCATCATCATGTTCGAGAAATGGTATGAGTGTCGTCGTCTCGCTCATCACTTGCTTTGGTGATATATCGATATGAGTCACTTCACCGACGTAGGCGACAGTCGCCTCTGAAGCCTTACGAGCTGATATACGTGTATCGATGAAATTCCCGTACTGATCCGTCTTCGTATTTGCTTCTGCTATGACGAGACTTCGCTCTTCATATGCATCGAAATACTGATGGTCATCCGAGAGAAATCAGCGTACTTCGATCGTATCATTTTTTACTGTCTTTATGATTTCTTTAGCGATTTCTGTAGTGATAAGTGTCTTTTCTGGGACTATTACTTTTCCTTTCTCATCTTTGATATCTTCGAAGGTGATACGATTGATGAGTTCTCACTCAGTCACTTTCACGAAATGATTGATAATACGAAATGGAGTTGTGATAAATCCATACTTATCGACTCGTGCATATGATGAAAAATGAAGTACAAGACCGATATTTGGACCTTCTGGAGTAGCGATCGGGCATATACGACCATACTGAGTCGGATGCACATCACGAACCTCAAATGAAGCTCTTTCTCGCGTGAGACCTCCGACACCAAGTGCCGTTACACGACGTTTATGAGAGAGTTCTGAGAGAGGATTACTCTGATCCATGAACTGAGAGAGCTGATTGGTACCAAAGAATTCTCGCATGACGGCGATCATAGGTCGAGAGTTGATAAATGTACCTGGAACAGCATCTTCGAGATCCGTGATGATCGTCATACGATCTTTCGCGATCTTCTCCATACGAGCAAGACCGACTTTCACCTTATCATAGACGAGCTCACCGACAGACCTCACACGACGATTTTCGAGATGATCGATGTCATCTGCATGGAATCCTACGCGTTCATCACAAAGAGAAAGGAGGTATCTAATACCCGCGAGAAAATCTACACCCATAAGGATTTTTTCTGCCTCAGGATCTCCCGTGAGTTTCTTATGATCATCATATTTTGTCGAGAGTTTGCGATTGATCTTGATACGTGCGACGTCCCCGAGATCGAATTTTTTTGGATCAAAGAATGTCGTCTGAAAGAGTTGCTCTACACGTTCATCCGTACCGAGATCTCCTGGACGCATAAGCTTATATATAGCGTAGAGGGCTTCCATACGATTTTTTGTCTTATCTTTCTCGATCGTCGGTGCTATATACTTCGTGATCCACTCATCTTCACCCTTAAATGCTCCGAGAATCTCTGCATCACTCTCATATCCGAAGGCACGGAGGATGACAGTCATTGGAATTTTTCTTTTTTTATCAATTTTTACGTTTACAATTCCCTTCTTCTCAAGTTCGACCTCAAACCACGATCCACGATGTGGGATGATCTTCATAGCATAGAGTCCTGGACGCTGATCTGGCGTGAAAAACATACCCGTAGAACGGATAATTTGATTGACGATGACGCGTTCGATACCATTGACGATAAATGTCCCCATTTCGGTCATAAGTGGTATGCCTCCAAGGTAGACATCTTGTTCTTTGATCTCACCTGATTGCTTATTGAGCATCTCAAATCGTACCTTCATAGGTGCCTCATAATTGAGATTTTTTCTCTTGCAGTCAGATACTGAGTATTTTGGCTCTTCGAGTGAGTAGCTCTTATAGAATACAGAAATCTTTTCTCCTGAAAAGTCATCGATCGGGAATGACTCTTCGAAAGCCTTCCCGATACGACGTTCGAGAAAGTCTCGATAACTATCGAGCTGGACTTCTATGAGTCCTGGAAGTTCCAGGATCGTACGATCATCATTGAAGAAGTATCTTCCTTGATCTTGATAAATCTCCCCAAGCTTTGAATCTTGAGGCTGAGCGGAAGAAACTTTCGTTTCTTGTTTCTTTGTCATGGTGATAAAAATGATGGAAATGAAAAATGGAACGGATTTTTCATTTTGTGATATTTCTCTTGCACGGTCGTACCATGACAAGATGCGAAAGAATGAGCAGAGATAAGCACAAAAACGCCTCACGAGGAAAAACTAATTCATGAGTTCGTGAAGAAAACAAGAAAATTATATGAGATGATGAGTAGAAAGCAAAAGATTTTTCTAATTTTCTCTTCTTTTCAATGAATATATCTTCCTCATATCGAGAGTGTCGTCGAAGTATAATGATATTTAAGGTGATCTTTATTTCTTGTTTTAGATTATTGTTCATTTTTTGTATTTTAGAAAAAAATATGTTACTATGAGGATAATTCCCTACTCTTCTCTCTATGCATACACTCAGATCTTCTACCATCTTCGGCATCGTACTCGGTACAAGTGTTGCACTCATATATCATGGAATAGTATTTGCCGCTTGAGTACTCTATAACTCAGGACTCTATGGTACTTCTCGTATCCTCGGAGATTGGGATACTACTCCCGCAGGAGGCAATGGATGACTGATCACACTCATCCCAGAGAGTCGAGAAATAGCAGTAAATGGATCATGAGTGCGTATAGATAGTGATGTATATCCTCCGACGATCACAGGAAGTCTCTTCATAGAGACGGTAGGGTGGGCAAGATTTATCGACACTCTGATACGAGATGATCTGAGTCTCTCCGGGAATCTCTGGAGTGATAATGCAGGATATATAGAACTCGATGCCCGTGATACAAGCTACTCAGGAGTATACTATGTGCCAGGGAGACAGTCTTTCTCTGGATATGCATGGAGTGATGCCCTTGGGTATATATCATTTGCTTCTGGAAGCAATACTGAGTTCCGGAATAAGATCAAAGTTATCGGTACCATCTGAGGAGAGAAGGCATTCGATATCGACTACGTCCTCGGATCCAAATTCATCTCTGCGAACTCTGCGAGTGCTATCGATACCATTAGAAAAAATGTAGCACTTCTCACTCGCTCTGTCCCAGTGGACAAAATGAATACTGTAAATAATACGGTGAATAAACTCAATAATATACTCTACTATAAATGAGACGGTACTCTCCGAATCACCGATCCGCACTCAAAACTTGCCTCTACAGACTCACGTACCATCATAGTGGAGTGAGGAGATGTCTACATCAGTACAGATATACTTATCGATACTGATGTCGATGCACCTCGTGTGATCATCGTACTTAAGTCCAGCACGACATGACTCGGTGGAAATATCTATATATCACCGGGAGTGAAAAATGTCTACTCTTCTCTTATCACTGAAGGTACGATATTCTCATGAGTTGATGCGGCTAATCTCACCAATGATAGTACCACAAAAATAGTAAATCTTCCGACGTCCCAACTCTATATATATGGAGGAGTCTACTCTCGAAATACCATAGGGTGATCATCGATTGGTGTATGTCCATTTATCGAGCAAAATTGTAATAATCAGATTAAATATAAATACGACTGGAACTATTTTCGAAGCTATGATAAATCTCCTGGAAACCGATCCAATAAGCTAGGTAATGATGAATACTCTGTCATCATAGAATTCGATCCTCGCATCTATGGAGGCCCTCCGCCTGGTATGACTTACTAATCCTACAATTCTTCCCTTCTATCCTTTATATTTCTCCATATGTATACTCTCACTCGATACGCTTTGATTTTTTTCATCAGTATCACTACACTTTCTGTGAGTATCATCACTCATGCTGCTGCACCGACTCTTTCACCAAGTGGATGAAATGCGGGCTGAAAATTTCAGGAAATCTTCACGAATATCATATGAACTTGACCTTGTGCGGTAGATCATGTTATCACGGGATTTGATCCGACTCCAGGTGGTAATTATGGAAGGGCGAACTGTACACTCTTTCAGACTCTTTTGGGATCTATATTTAGCTCATCTACAGGTTGACCTGGACAAGCAGTAGTATGATTCAACCCTGATGGTACTCTCAAATATGCCCTCATGTCAGATACTAACTGGAAAAATAGTGCAGGAAATATCTCCTATACAGGAGGCAATGTCGGTATTGGTACGAATAATCCACTCTATAAACTGAGTGTGTATACTCCAGCTGGAGGAAATTGGATTGGTCGATTTGCCTCTCCTGATGGAGCAATCAATATCTGACCGGCAAATGGAGGATGGTCACATATATATGCAGATAATGTTGACAGACCTTTTATATTCAACACTGATATATTTAGCATTAACGGTACATTCTCGTCCTACAATGGAAGTCTCACTCTCGGAACGAGTAATGGCTGACCTATATCTACGCCAAGACTCACGATCCTCCATCCAAATGGCAACGTCGGTATCTGAACCAATACACCGAATGCGAAACTCCAGGTCGATGGGGGTCCTAACATGACTGCGGGGTACAATAGAAATACTACTTTTTATGCAAATCATCCAACAGTACAATTCAAATGAATTTCCGATACAAATCATTCTGGATTTATCTGATATGATGCACAGAGCACAAGTGAAGCTCTGCGTTTCTGGGTAGGATGAACAACTGATGATATAGGAAATGCAATTCTTGCTATGTCTATTAGAAATAATGGAAATGTCGGTATCGGTACGACTACTCCTGATAAACTCCTTCACGTCGTTTCGAATAATCCCACCAATAATGGAAATCAATGACAGATTGTTATGGAGAATTCTTCCCCTACAGGAAATGCGGCGATGAATATCCGGGTAGCCGGACCAAATATGGCAGGGATTCAATTCTCTCAATGAGCATGGGCAACAACGCTCACAGGAGCAGTATTTGGCTACTATATGTGAACTGCTGGAGTTCCTACTGGATTCCAATTCGTCACCAGGGTAAATGGTGTTCAAGAAACAAAAGTTCTTATTAAGGATAATGGAAATGTCGGTATCTGAACCACTGCTCCATGAGCGAAACTCACTCTTGTGGGAAATGCGGGATTTGATCCGCTCCAATTATCTGATGGTGCCCGTAGTTTCCGTATTTGACCAAGTGTAGGTGTAGCAGGTGGCTTCCAGATCTATGATGATCAGGCAGCAGCAGTCCGTATGAGAATACAAGATGATGGAAACGTCGGTATCTGAACCGATACTCCAACCGCAAAACTCGATGTGAATGGAGATCTCGCTATCCGTGGGAATGTCCGCCTCAGTCCCGCTACCGCCCAAGCGAATAGAGTCCTCACCGCCACAGATGCTACAGGAAATTCCGAGTGGCGTGCTCCTACAGTTCCATGGAGTGGAATCACAGGAAAGCCATCACTTTTTACCTATGATGGATGGATAAATAATCCTGGATATGATGCCAATACAATTGCGTGAAATAGGTCAGGATTTTCCTATAGCAACAATGCTCCTCATACCTGACCACTTACACATTTCGATGCTAGCTGATACGGCTTAGAGTTCTCTGCAGACTATAATGGATGAGGTGAGTGAATCTCTTTCCGCACAAGAAATGGAGATAGTAGTACATGGAATCTCTGGAATAGACTGATAACCCCTGATACTATCGCTTCCTATGCTCCAGGACTTACAGGTGCAGGTGCTTCTGGTACTTGGTGAATAAATATCTCGGGGAATGCAGCCACTGCTACAACAGCAGCCTCATCACTCCGAGCTATATCGGCCTGATCATATGGATCCACTGAGGTCTATGGATCCAATAATGGTTGGTCAGGAATCAGATTCAATAAGCCTAATAGTGTATTTATGGTTCGTGATTCTGATAACTATTCTGGACTCTATAAATCGAATAATACCTGGGTTTGGGCATTTGACCCAAATGGATCCTTAATCTCTGGAACGGTTCCATGGAGTGGAATCACAGAGAAACCGACGACTGTCTCATCATGGACTAATGATAGTAATTACATCACCAATAATAATGCCAATTATCTTGTCACAGCATGAAATGGGAATGCTATCTGTTTTTGGGCAGATTGTACGAACTACACTATCAGTATGGGAAATGGCTCACTCTATACCTATGGCTCAGTGAATGATTATTCGATCAAGATGCAGATGAATGCATGAAGTGCAGGTCGTGGATTCACATGGGGAAGACAGGGTGTAGCCCCTATTGCATCGCTCAATTCTACAAGTGGTGATTTCCAAACTGCTGGGAATGTCACCGCTGGTGGAACTATATATGCGAATGGTGGCATATCAGACTCTGCAGGGGCTCGTATGGATGCTGGATGAGGATGGCTACGGACCTATGGTAACACGGGTTGGTACAATGGAACCTATGCTGGAGGACTCTATATGCAGGACTCAACATGGATCAGGGCATTCAATGATAAATCTCTCTGGCTATGAGCTGGGATCCTCGGTAGCAATGGAGGACTCTCTGTAGGCTATGGGGGGACTACTCCGCCTTCATGAGGGGCAATCATCGCAGGCAACGTCGGTATCGGGACGACGACTCCATGAGCGAAGCTCGATGTCGCAGGTACGACGAAGACGACGACTCTCCAGATCACAGGCGGAACTCCTGGAGTGGGTAAAGTCCTCACCAGTGATGCGAGTGGACTTGCTACTTGGGGGACTCCAAGTGGAGGATGAGGATGACTGGGTGGCTATACGAATCTCGCACCCATGCCCCGATTTTTCGATACACCTGGATGAAATAATCCTTGGTGGCAAGAAACATGGACCAACACAATTTTTCTAAAAAAGAAGTGTGATTCTGGAGCTGTAGTATTCAGAGTTACTGGGCGTGAAGCCTGAGACTGGCCAGTAGAGTGAACGGCTTATACATTCGACTCGAGTAATCTCAATGCAAAAATACAAGTATACAATGGTGGGGATAATCGATTATATATCAATGTCGGATGAATAATCGATGCTGGTAAGCTCTATATCGACGGGATAAGTGCATCATGGCTTGATTATAGTCCTAGTGTCGGATGAGTGCAGCTCGATGTTCGATGTAGTGATGCAACATATTCTTCGCCTGTTCCGATCTGTGGTGATGGAATCGCGGAATTATGAGAAACTTGTGATGATAGAGTCAATAATGGATCATGTGGATATTGTAATCCTGGATGCTGAAGTTGGTGATATTGCGATCCTCCACCGGCAGGCTAGAAATAGACTCATGTTCATCAGTAGTAATAATGTCGATATATCACTTGTTCAATGTCATACATTTACGACGAGAGACACAAAAATATCTTGCGATTATTCGGAAGTTCTCGTGAGTCAGATATCCTGTGTGCTTCTCTCGATGAAAGCAGGAAAAGACAGTGTTAACAAGGAATCATGGATCACGTATTCGTCCGAGGATATGATAAAGAATATATAAAAAAGTACTATAATAAGATGACGATAGGATCACTCGATTGCCTTTCGAGTATCAAAAAATAGATTCGTAAAACTTACTCCAATCTAGCTCAATATATTTACTGTATTGAATGTATATTGAGCTCGTTCCAAAATTCCCTCCTAAATTCTTCGAAATTTCCTCTGATTATTGCCTCACGAGATTTCTTCCCTAGGAGTAATAAATATTCAAGATTATGCAATGAGAGAAGTACTCCACCAGTAGTCTCACCGACATTTATAAGATGACGAAGATATCAAAGAGAGTATTTTTTCGAGACTCCTGTTTCAAATCCTAGGGACATCGGGATTTTTTCTTGGCTGTATTTATATTTCCCATTTCCGATTTTGAGATTCCCATAGGAAGAGAATACTTCTCCATGCCGACCTATACGCGTCGGGAGTACACAGTCCATCATATCGATACCCCGAGCTATCCCTTCGATGAGATCTTCTGGTGTACCGACACCCATAAGATAGTGGGGCTTCTCTGGAGGAAGGAGTGGACAGAGAACGTCGAGGATACGATACATATCCTCCTTCGATTCTCAGACAGAGAGTCCACCGATGGCGACTCAAGGAGTATCGAGAGATGCGATAAATCGTGCTGACTCTGCACGTAGATCATCATAGACGACTCATTGGATGATCGCAAAAAGCGATTGAGGATAGAGTCACTTTTCTGCACGTATCTTCTCATTTTTCTTCCATTGATCCTTCGATCGTACTGCCCATCTATGTGTCCGCTCCATTGCTTGTCTCGCATATTCATGCGTTGATCCGCCAGGAGCACATTCATCGAAAGCCATGACGATATCAGCTCAGAGAGCACACTGCATATCCATGACAGACTCTGCAGAAAAGAAGTGTTTTGATCCATCGAGATAGGATCGAAAGTGGACTCACTCTTCTGTGACTTTTGCAAGCTTCTCTCAGCTCTCATTTTGCATACCGAGACCGAGAGAGAACACTTGAAATCCTCATGAATCCGTGAGAATCGGGAGATCCACATTCATAAAATGGTGAAGTCATCCGAAGGACTCGATGACATCACATCCAGGACGAAGATAGGAGTGATAGTTGTTCACAAGCATGATCTCTGATCCAATCTCTTTGATCTGATCAATCGTGAGTCCCTTAACAGCAGACCGTGTCCCAACAGGCATGAATATCGGTGTTTCTATAGCCCCATGTGGCGTCTGGACAGTACCAGCACGAGCAGCACCATCCGTCGCATCAAGAGAGAAAGAAAAAGAGTTCACAAACATAAAAATCTCAAAAATAAATCTGAATCTCAGTATATAGAAGAAGTACCCAAAAGCGAATCTACATTCTCGAAGTGAGATGAAAGATATTTATACCCCGATTTCACTCAGCATAGAGAATACCTTGTTTTGTAAGAAGTGAGACGAGTATATCACGATTATTTCGGAGAAATCTTTGGGTTTCACTAAGGTTTCATCGATTATTGATCAAAGATTGTATATTTTCCATCACTCTTTTTTCCTCTGATTGGAGAGGCGAATCACTATTTTCTTTGACTATTCGACATATTTCAGAGAGAGTCAGATCGATGAATCACTCAGGCGTACGTACGGCAGGAATATCACTATATTTTCTTTCAAGAGTACGACGAAATTCATTGAATTTTCCTATTCCAGAAGAGAGGAGTCGTCTCGCAATTGGAGTAGATACTATATCTTTGATGAAGAGTATCTCTTTTTTTGCCTTTTCTTTATCACCATTGGCATCGATGACGAGGGATTCTCATGACGGAAATGTGAGAATATAGTCACCACTTGAGATATATCTACACGAAACTTCAGATACTCCCATCTCATCGATAAAACCAAATGTCATACTTTCTCATACAGGTATACTCGAAATATCATCAGGTGTTCAGAAGGATTTTTCTGCAACAAACTCTCCCCACTGGCTCTCTTCTTCACGAAATGGTGTGAATATAAGCATAGCTCTTTCTTCGTCTGAAAGAGGATAATCTCGAACCACTCTTTCTTGCCATATTTCCTGGTTTTCTCGATATTCTATCTGGACAAAAGAAAGTCCATCGAGTCCATCGTCTTCTCATATATCTGAAACACTCTCACTGAAGCTTCTATAGAAGGAAGTATCTTCTGATTCGACAGCCTGTGGCATAGTCTCTTTTTCAGAGGATCATCGATTTCTGAGTGACCGATTTTTTCATATAGCCCGAAAATTATCAGCATCTATAGCTCCGAAAGTAGACAGTTCTTCTTTATGTCATTCATAGAACTCATCTTGCCATACTTTCCGTTTCGCACGCATATCATCTTTTTTGATTCAATTTTCGACCATCTGCCGAAACTCTATACCATATTTTCGCATATACTCTCCTGCAAGTTCTATCGAGCGGTCTTCTGGGATTCAGAGGGACTTGAGACGATCGAGCATATGCATGTACATCTTGGTTGTTACATCGGACTCTACGGTATCAAGTAGTTTTTTTGCATCACTCAGATCCTCTTTCCCATAAGGTGGAAGCTTCTTGGGCTTTTGGGGAACAAATACTTCTTCAGACTCCCTAGCTTCAATCCTTAGAAGCTGTAAAGGTCAGTCGATTCCATCTTCATGGATTTCTGAGAAATATATGCCTATATGAAGGGTCTGTCGAAACAAAAAAGTATACATAAAGATATACTATCAAAATAGTATATCTTTTGCAAAAATAGCAAAAATATGAGAAAATAATGGTATGAAGTATCTATTGTCTCCAAAAATACATCTCCTCTATGCTACTAGTTCCGATACAGGCTGATCAGAAAAAGCTCCAAAAAAAGAAATTATCGAAAAAAAAGAGGAGAAGAAATGGTACGAAGGTGCTCTCGATCGTACAGGAAACCTCTGAAAAGCAGCATCGAAGCTTGCTAGTGCTTTTGCATCAGATGATCCAAAGATGATGAATGCTATATCTCTTCTGCAAACGACTTGAACACTCCCTACTGGAAAGATATCTGATTTACGTATTATTAAGACAATAGGGTTCAAATTCGATGAATCTGGTGCGATATCGGTCATACAAGCAATAGAAATGGCAGAAAAGTGAGTACTACCATTAATTATTTATTCTAATGGTAACTATAGGGCTGTATCAAAGGATGTATATGAAAACGAAGTTTGTCTAAATCCTGAACTTATGAATCAGTGAGTAGCACCTGGATTACTTCAGCTTGCAAAAAGGAATTCACCACTCTGATTCAGAAAAGAAACTTGGAGTAATATTAGTATATACTGTGCAAGTCGCGGATGGAAGACTGCAATTTTAGAAGACCCTCTCACAAAAACTCAATACCCATGATGAGAAGTTCTCAAAACTCTATATTCCGATAGGAAAGCCATAGAAGAGAAAAAATTAGAATCAAGCTTAGCTGGTATCATCCCAGAAATATCAAAGTATAACAAAGAACTAGCAGAGCTTCTCGGGAAAAGAAAGCTAAAACTTCTCCCCTCTTGAGCTATAGATGCAGAAGTACTTATAAAAGAAAGCCAAATCACAAATGCTAAAGAAATCCCAAAACTTTTTGCTGATCTTGCATCAAGTTTAAAGCAAGATGCCCAAAACCTCCTCCAAAAATCAAAAGAAATCGCAAAAAAAACTAAAACAAAAAATCTCAAAGAATTATGAGTAGTCGTATGAAATATTGATATAGCAAAAGACTTTACTACATATACTCTCGAAGAAACAAGAAAAGCAATAATTGAGTTAGAGAACTCATACCATCTACTAAAAAGTATAAATCCAAATGATCCGAAAAACCAAGAGTATAGTGCTATAATAATACTACTCCAAGTAAGAAGAGAAAGTTTTGAATGATTTAAAAGATCGGCTGATACGAACAAAAAATCACAACTTGCTAAGAAACAGAATGAAGATAGTCAAAAAAAATGAGTTATCCTGACTCCTGAAGATGTTGGAAAAAATCTAAATTCTGAAAGGAATCAGACAATCGCACTTACTTCACAAGATGTGAGCCTTGCTCGTATCGAGACCGAAGAATCAAGAGATTATCTGAGGCAGTTTCAGATTTATGCTATTGCTACGGCACAGAAAGAACTGAAAAGACTCTCAGAGCTCTGACGACCCCTCACATCAGAGGAAGAGTCACAGAAAGCTGGTATCATCGCCTTTATCGACTCGAAAAAACGAGAAGCGCAGGTATATAGTGTAAGCAAAAAAATACTCTGAGAAAAAGAGGCTCAAGAGATATTTACTGAAGCAAATAGATTTATCACAGGAAATCATCAGGAAACCTATGACTTCAAGATTATAGAAAAAACTGCCATAATGACAGATCTCGAATCAACAGCAGGAGAAAAAAATCTTGCTCGTATGAAACCCGGCGATACAGTGAGTATGACTCAGATCGTAGAATGAGAAATGCATACAAGCATCATGAATGCGCCAGAACTGACATCGATCTGAATATTTTTAAATGAGGATGGGAGCTATAATATACCTACTTTTGGGGCAAAGAATATCTCGAAAGAACAACTCGAAGAATATAAATTAAATACTCTTATGTATGCGGAACTTGGACTATCTCAGTTCATTCCACTCATATCGAAAATAACCACAGAACTCCAAAAAGCGTGATATCCTACAAGTATAGACGGTACGACTAGTACGATGGAACAACAGATAGTTCTCAAGCATTTATACTCTCTTCTATTTGGAAAAACTATTACCTCTACGAATCTTTCGGAAGTGAAGCATGCTTTCTCTATTGCACTGGGGAGTCCTACGAATATGAAGGCAGCGATACAGCATACGCTCAAGATTCATCATCTCATCAGTGAATCTTCACAGCCCATAAAAAAAGAAGTGCTCGTCGAATGGATTCGATGAAATAATACGAAGAATATACACCAGCAAATTCTCGAAGGGGCTTATTAAGAGATACGTATTTTTTTTTGCAAAAATCATAATTTTTTGTATGCTTTTAGTATATTTCTTCGACTATTTCTCCCCTTTATGAATCCTCACCTGAGATCTACTCGTGGCATCATCCTCTCTCTCGAACAGACAATAAAACATGATATCATCGGCCAGGATGATCTCATTCGTAAGCTCCTCATCACACTTTTTGCCTCTGGACATGCGCTGATCGAGTGAGTCCCAGGACTCGGTAAGACCAAGACTGTCACGACACTTGCATGAGTACTCGGGTACGATTCGAAGCGTATATCCTTCACCCCTGATCTCCTACCGACTGATCTGACTTGAGTAGAGATCTACCGTCCTCAGACAGGGAAATTCGAGATACGCAAATGACCGATATTCACGAATATTCTCCTTGCTGATGAGATCAATCGTACTCCTCCGAAAGTCCAATCTGCTCTCCTTGAAGCCATGGAGGAGCGTCAGGTCACGATCGGAAATGAGACTCTCATACTCCCCTCCCCATTTTTCGTCATCGCGACAGAAAATCCTCTCGAGCATGAAGGGACATATCCTCTTCCTGAGGCAGAACTCGATAGATTTTTTATGAAAATCATAATCACCTACCCAAACCCCGAAGACGAGAAAAAGATATTTTCACAAGAAAAAGCAGTATCTAAAAGTCCTCTTACTCCAGAGAATATTAAGCCTAAGGAGCTCGTCGAGATCCAAGATTTTATTAGGAAAAATATACAAGTCGATAAAAAAATATACGACTATATCTCTGATATACTGGAAGCTACTCGTATAAGAAGCGGAGCGAGCACAGTATGAATGATGCAGTCTGAACAAAAATCCCTAGAATCAAGAGTCTGAAATCTGAAACCTCTCCTCTCTTATGGTGCGTCGACTCGTGCAGGACTTGCTCTCATCGCCTGAGCTCGTGTCGTAGCCCTCCTAGAAGATCGAGACTATGTGACACCTGATGATATCAAGTATATCGCTCATGATATACTCCGTCATCGCATAGGACTCTCCTACGAAGCGATATCTCTAGGAGTATCGACAGATCAGATTATCAGCGAAATACTTGGGAAAGTAAGAATACCTTAGTGATTATCTAAGTGAGAGTGAGATCATCTTCTGCCTTTTCAGCAACTTCGTGTCCATAGGGAGGATATCTATCTCAGGTATATTTATCTCAGGCTATTGCTATTTTTTTGGATCTTGCTTCATCTTTCATAGTTCTCTCTGCATCTTGCAGAGCTAGTGCTTTATGAAACTTTTCATAGAAATCATCTTTACCTTGCTCGTACTTCATTTGTGTACTTTGATCTCACTGGACTTGCTCAGTCGGAGTAGGAAAAAATTCTTTATTCTCCTTGAATGTCCCAAAAAGTTTTTGGAGAGCACTATCTTTTCAGGCAACATTGAGTGTCGGATCTTCCATTATAGATCGAGCCTTCCCCGTGTATTCTTTTTTGAGTCACTCAGCTCACTTTGATTTATCTGGAGTCAGTCATGCTTCTACGATAAAACCATCGAGCATTTTACCAAATCCGTCAAGTGAGCTACCTTTTCTTTGCTCAATTGCTTTGAGTGTTTTCGACTCAGGAGTATCGAGATCTGCATTGATCCTTCTCTCAGGAGATTCCATAGTTGTTGTCATATCTATATTTAGAAAATACTATTACTACGAGTATACCACTTCTCTCTTTCAGAGTCAAAAATCATTGCATTTTCTTATATTTCTATACAATCCTGCTATCTTAAATATATACTATGTTCGATAATTTGTCTTCCGACTTTCTCCATATCTTCACTTCTGCAGGGGCATTCGCACTCCTCAATATCATCCTCATCGATCTCGTCATGAGTGGAGATAATGCTATCCTGATTGGAATGGCGACCAAGAATCTCCCCCCAGAACTTAAGAAAAAAGCGATCTTCTGGTGAGTTGCTGGTGCGACGATCTTGCGAATTATATTCTCACTCTGAGTCGTATTCCTCCTCCAAGTTCCTGGTCTCGAATTCCTCGGCGCTATACTACTACTCTATGTCGTATGGAAGTTCTACCGTGAGATACGAGCAAGCGAGCACTCTGAACACGGAGGAAGCAAAACTGCTACCACATTCAAGGCTGCCATACAGACGATCATCATAGCAGATGTAGCGATGAGTCTCGACAATGTACTCGCTGTAGCAGGTGCAAGTCACGGAAATGTCGTCAATCTGATGATATGACTCGTAGTATCGATCATACTTATGGTAGTAGCATCGAGCTATATAGCTCGCAAGCTCGAAGAGTATCCTTCGATTCAGTGGGTATGACTCTTCGTAATCCTCTTCACAGCACTCGAAATGCTCGAAAAGTGATTCACGAAAGTGATCGAGCCGACATTACTATGAGTTCCAGAATCTACTCTGTTTATGCTCATATTGATCGCTGTAGTATCTGGATTTGCATGGCTTCAGACGAAATACCTAAAGCCTGATCAATCAGCATTCACTGAGTGGGCAAAAAAACATGGACGTATACTTATGGTCACTATTTTTATACTTCTCATTCTTATAGTGAATTTCGGTGCATATATCTCGAATTTCATGAACTCGCATCATGGGTATAAGTACGGATTTATCATGATATGTGTACTCGGGATTCTCGAAATACTCAGGATTCGAGAATCGGAAGTAGTGCCTGTAGAACCTCAGAAAACCTTTCTTCAGAAAATTCTCAGAAGGTAGATTATTATAAAAAATATTGATTAATAACTATTATTATGATACAATAGTAAATATTATAATCGTATATATATGCCTTCTCTTCATGAACCAGAAAGATTTGTTCCTGAACCTGTTTACTTACAACTTCCTGGAAGCATACCCATAAAAATAGATGTATGAGGTACGGAAATCCTATTTAATGTATGATATGTTCATACTGTAGTAGGATTGCAATCTAAAGTAAGTCAGCTAGTTTATCATGGACTCTGAGATGATTTCTGCTGAATTGTTTCGATTAAGACTAAACGAGGACTTATTGTAGCTGATGTAAAGAGAGTACTTTTATTTGCAATGCCAAATGCAATATGATGACAAGATATACGAGTAGAAATACCTAAGCAATAAAAAAATAGTATCTCATAAAATATGAGATACTATTTTTTTGTATTTAAGATTTAAGCATATGTTAAATATTTTTATACACATTGAAAAATTACCCCCTCAAATAAGGTGGTCTCCACTTCTCTTCTCCAAGTCTATCACTTATATGGATATGTGGTGGCTGAAGTTCCTGAATTGCAAAGAACTTCCCTTGAAATCTTCAGGATCCGTGTTGCATGCGTGATACGACTATATCAAGTACTCGTTTTGTCTTCTCATACGTATCTCCACTGGTGATCATATATGACTGCTTTGACTCAAGATCGATAATATCAAATCTATGAGCAATATCGAAAGCGATACCATACGGATGGCTCGAATTATCTGAGGCATTACGAAGATATCTTTTTGCATACGCACGATCACGAGCTCCAGAATTCACGATGAGTCGGACTCTATATTTTTTTGGATCGAGTCCATAAGCTTTTTGAAGCTCGATATTCAAAGTCTGACTGATATCTCGTATAAGTTTTTCTGTATGTCTATGTATAGAGAGATAGTCTGGATGATTACGAGATCCTACTGACTTTGCTCCGCTTTCCTGAAGTGCAGATTTCCCCATATCTCTCGGGCGATAGTCGAGATTCGTCAGACTGGGATCGAGCCGACCACCCAGCTTCATCAGATCGGATCGAGTATTCGCAGAAGAGATACCAAGCTTAATGGCATGTTCATGAAGCCAGGGGGTGATCGTCTTCGGTTGGTGTCGGCGATCGACAGGGATATGTTCGACCTTGCTATTTCGAGGATAGATCGACCCGAGTACTGATTCTGGTGCTCATCTTTGTGGTTCGAAAGAAGCTAAGTTTCATCCACGTCCAAGAGGAGTCTCTGGCCTTCTGAGGTGAAACCTATCATAAAGCCTACTCACTCACCATCCGCCAAGTCATAATGCAGATAATCCGCCGAGCGCCAGAAGTGCTCTCCGTCGAGTTTGAATTTGTATTTTTGGGGCTTGTATAGCAGGGAGTTTCTCTTTCCATCCTGCTAAGAGTGATCCTACTGGTATCTGTGAAGCAATCACTCAAGCGACTCATCCAGCTACGATTCACGTAAGGACACCAGAAGAAATTGTATTTCATAATGATTGGACTACTTCATAGGATCTTTCAGAAAGTGGTATATATTGAGTTGTTCTCAGGGATGGTGACCAAGAATTCAACACCCGAGACATCGCCATGCTCTTATAGAAATATGCTGCTGAATCCGATCCATACGAAGGTGCGCCATTATGTGCCAATCCAAAACGTGAAAGATACCAAAAAAAATCATACCCAAATCCGTCTCTATACTTCACCTCAAATTCCGCTTCTAGATCTCAAATTGTCGGATATTTCGTCATAAATCCTCGTACGACTGCCTCAATATTCGGATATCCAGTATTATAGGCATTGATAAGGAGGGGAAAGAGCACATATCGAAGTGTATCATCTGCATTCCCACCGAAATAAGCTTTCCCGATCTTTTCTCCAAAACGAGAACGGATAAGCTCCCAATCAGCAAGAAAAAGTCGTTTTGCTATCTCTGCTTGTTTTTTAAGAGAAAGTGTCACCTCATCGAGGCTATACTTCTTAGGATTGAGTCGACTATCCCGTATACGTGCTGGCATAAGCTGGAAGATCCCGACGGCACCACTTCTGCTGATAAGTGAAGTATCAAAACGCGACTCCCCTGCTACAAGCCCACAAATATGCTCACTCATAAGTTTTGCGATCAGTCATCATCCTCCAAAATCACGAAATGTATCTCGGATATAGTCGATACGTGTACGATTTTTTTCGTCACCGATTGTCTTTTTGTATCAGAGTTTTTTCGTCAAAGTCCGAAGTGTCTCTCCTGTTCACTCACCTTGAAGGACGCCATGAGGACTACTGGCAAGAATATCGCTTTCATCTGAAGAAGAAAGTTTATATTTTAGAGCAAGTTGTTTTCTGTATTCATCTCGTTTCTTTTGTTTTTGTTCTACTCCATATGTATCCCAATCTTTGGGAAGAGCAAACTTCTCGATGAAAGTTCCTTCTTCATCAAAAAAGAGAATTTCTCACTTCCTAAGCTCTGCGAAGCTCCTCGAAAAAGTATCAAGCATATTTTCATGGCACTCAGAATACTTCATCATTCTTTTTGCCTCATCCTCCTCTCTTTTTTCTTGGAAGGAAGCATACTGCAGCCCCGCTCATCCTCCTATGAGAGCTCCGATTGCTCATGTCGCTGATGTCCGGAAAAAACTGCGACGATCCATAAAAAAATATGCTAGTACATCAAAATACTACCATATTCTTCATCGTCTAGCAAATATTATGCCATCGCCTCACATACGATATCTGCGACTCACTTATCGAGTGCATCAGGGAGGATATGATCCGCATCGACTTCTTTTACATAGCTTGCGAGAGCTTCTGCGGCCTTAATCTTCATCTCGTCAGTGATAGATTTTTTCCCATATTTAAGCACTCATTTGAATATTCATGGGAATGCAAGTACATTGTTCACCTGATTTGGATAATCCGATCGTCCTGTACCAATAATCTTTGCTCCAGCTTTTTTCGCGATATCGGGCATGATCTCTGGAACAGGGTTCGCCATAGCGAATATGATCGCATCTGGTGCCATCGTATACACCATGACATCCGTGAGTGCACCTGCTACTGATACCCCGATAAATACATCAGCTCCTACGACGGCTTCTATGAGAGTACCCGTACGACCTTCGAGATTCGTGAATTCGAGAAGTTTGATCTTTGAGGCATCGAGATGTTCTCTGCCCTTATGGATGATTCATTTCGAATCACAGGCGATCATATTTTTTATGCCGTAGAGATAGAGAAGCTTCGAGATTGCGACTCCTGCAGCACCAGCTCCGTTGAGGACGACTTTGATCTCTTCTTTTTTTTTTCCTGTGACTTTGAGAGCATTGATGAGTCCAGCAAGGACGACTATAGCAGTCCCATGCTGATCATCATGCATCACAGGGATATCGAGCTCAGCCTTGAGTCGCTCTTCGATCTCGAAACACCGAGGAGCTGATATATCTTCGAGATTGATCCCTCAGAATCCATCTGCGA
Organism: Candidatus Altimarinota bacterium; assembly: GCA_043771825.1. GTDB lineage: Bacteria > Patescibacteriota > Gracilibacteria > BD1-5 > UBA2023 > JAGOMW01. The sequence continues at coordinate 47,829 of JAYVGV010000009.1, forward strand.
TATTCTTCACGGTCTCGACGAATGCATCAACATCCTGTGTACCCACGATGATCGGAAATGCATCGACTCCTGCAAACTCCTTAAAGAGGACACACTTCCCTTCCATGACAGGCATAGAAGCCTTATGTCCGAGATTTCCGAGCCCGAGTATTGCAGATCCATCTGAGATGACTGCGACAGTACGAGACTTCAGAGTATAGTCATACATTTTTTCTGGATGTTTGGCAATTTCACGACAAGGTTCGGCGACTCACGGAGAGTATGCCCATGAGAGGTCATCACGAGAGTCGATATGCGCTATGGCTTCCATGCGGAGTTTCCCTTGGTATTTCTTATGATTTTTGAGGGAGATTTGGTAGATATCGTCAGACATAGGAGAGAGATTTTAAATATTAGTATTTAGATACTAGACAGAAATCGTCAAAAAGCAAAAGAAATGAGAATGAATCTCATTTGAATAGAGGGAATTATTATTTGTAATAGTGCATATAAATAATATGATGCTCTTTATGCACAAACTCGAAATCGAAAAAAGATTTATCATAGATCCTACGAGCTGACTCGCCTTATCAGAAAGATTTAAAATATTTCGACAGGCTCAGCTTTGATCAGGCAAAGCATGAGTCATCATCCCTGATTTTTATGCACGTATAGCAGAGATATTCAATAATACTGAGAGTGCTAGATTTCGTGCTGAAGCCGATGCTAAGCTCAGCATGATAAATACAAAACAAGGAATAAAAATACGTGTACGACATATACTCGATCCATATGAAAATACTGTACGTGCACAGGTCACCATCAAGGAAAAACTCTTGAACCAAAATGGTTATAAACGATATGTAGAATACGATATAGATATCCCTGCATCTCTCGCCCTTCTTCTCATCGAGCAGATAGCTCAGTGACATATGGTACCGACTATACCAACTCACGGAATACTCAAGCATCGTTATATAGTAGCTGGTCCTGATGGAAAACTTTGGGATATCGACATTCTCCAAGGATCTAATACAGGTGTATATTTAGGGGAAATCGAAGTGGGTGATACTATAGAAAGCTTCGAAAATCCATCATGGGCAGTCAAAGACATCACTGGTCTTCCTCAATATAAATATCTCGGTACGAAGGAACTTCAGGAACATCCAGCTTCTATTTGGACACCGAAAGAAAGAAAGCTTTATTTTGAAGTGATAGCGTGAAGTCGATGAAAAAAATAATACCTCCTATCCCACCATCCGTCTCTTCATATCACTCTCCCCTCCTTCACGGATAGAGTAGATACACCCACAGTAGTTCTGTCGGAATATATCATGTTCGCGAGTATACTCGACAGATTTTTCGAATCATCCTCTTTTACGAAATGGTATATCGAGGAATTTGATACCATATTTATCTGCGTACTTATGCCCCATGATGAAGAGTTTTTCGAGATCTTTTTTTGGACTCGTATTCAGGCTCGATGTATAGAGTGGGATTTTGAGTCGTGCAGCGAGCTTCGCCGAGACGTACATCCGCATATCATAGCAGTACGTACACTTCTCTCCCCTTTCTGGTGTATGCTCGACTCACTTGATACGCGTGAAGAAATTCCCGACATCATAGGCTCACTTGATATACGGGATATTTTCGATCTCACAGACTTTTACGAAGGCTTCATATCGCTTGTCATACTCAGATTTTGGCTGGATATTGGGATCATACCAGAAACACACGACATTATACTCATCACGAAGCTGAAGTATCGGCATCGTCGCATCAGGACCACAGCAGACATGGACGAGGATTTTCGGCTTTTCTCAGAGTTTCGGGCGGTAGAGTCGTTCTTCGAGGATATACTGAGATATCCTCTTCGAGAGTCATGGTATGATGAATTTTGGATCTGCAGAAAAGAGTGTGGCAAGATCTGTATATTCTGGGATAGTTTCTCTGAGTTCAGTCGAAGAAATATCGGGAATATGAGAGTCAGTGAAAAGCTCAAAATTTCTGATAGCTCCCTGCTCTGTCATCGCGAGCGAAGCGTGGCGATCCAGTGAAAGAGAAGAATCATTATTTTGTTCCTGGATTGCTTCGCTTCACTCGCAATGACGCAAGCCACGAGGGACAAATAACTTCTTCACCACTCTTGCAGCATATCCTTCGCTATCCCAGATTGGCATACTCTCTATAGTATCAGTCCCGAAGATATGGATGATATCTTCCCCGTATTTTTTCTGACAATAGACATCTACGTCCTTCGTGATCATTTCTCATTTCCAATTCCGAACGAAATAATCATCGACGGCTACTTTTTTGTCATCTCGACAGAATTCACCTGTTTCTGAAGTGAACGACGAGAGATTATACTCTGCCCCAAATGAGTTACATATCTCATCAGCGAAAATCTCGAGCATCGCCAATCGATTCTCGTCTGATACAGCATATTGTTTATCATTTCTCGCACTCGACGGGATGATGACGATTTTTTCTGGATGTTTTTTTGCAAGGATCGACTTTACGATTGCTGCATGTCCGACGTGTGGTGGATCAAATGCTCCACCAAGAATATAAATCATAAAATGTGTTATACGACTTTCAGAAAAGAAACAAGAAAAAATCCCGAGTTTTTTCGGAATTAGTATTATCTTCGAGCACCTGTCATATTTTCGATATGATACCTCTGTCCGAGTCGGTGCATGGCGCTATACTTCAGGAGCTCATATTCGAGTTCAATGAGTCTCTTCGGATCGACTGCAACACCATTTTCTTCACGATAGCTTCTCATCATTTCTTCTGCTTCTTTTTTCTGAGATTCTATATATTCTAAGTCACTAAATGTATCTCCATTCTCTATCATATCTGCTACGATCACGCATGATTCTGGTGATATATTGATCACCCCTCCCCCACTGACATATTCACCATGCACTTCACTTCCTGATGCATCGATATAGTCGATCGACATAATCCCTGGTCGTATCGCACCGAGAAGTGGCTCATGTCCAGGAAGTACTGTGATCTCACCCATCTCTGTCATGAGAGAAATACGAGAGAAACTCTCGACATTCAAGATGTTTCAAGATGCGGAAGTAATTTGGAGTTTCATAGATCGAATTTAGAAAACAGGACGTATCTTATACTTTGTAAATGAGAGAGCTTATATCAAAATACTATTTTGCAGATTCCTTATCAAATGCTGACTTCACATCATCGATCGATCCCTTATACATGAAAAATCTCTCTGGGATATGGTCGACTTCTCCTTCGATAATCTGCTTAAATCCACGTACCGTATCTTCGAGCTTTGCATAGACTCACGGTGTACCTGTAAACTGCTCAGCAACGAAGAATGGCTGAGAGAAAAATCTCTGAATCTTACGAGCACGAGATACCGTGAGTTTATCATCTTCTGAGAGCTCATCCATACCCAGGATAGCGATGATATCTTGGAGTTCCTTGTATCGCTGGAGGATCTTCTGGCAGCTACGAGCCACACTATAGTGCTCTTCTCAGACGATCTTCGGAGTGAGTACTGTCGAAGTCGAATCGAGTGGATCTACGGCAGGGTATATCCCGAGCTCAGCGATCTGACGAGAAAGTGTCACAGTCGAATCGAGATGGGCAAAAGTATTTGCTGGAGCAGGATCCGTGAGATCATCTGCTGGGACATATACTGCTTGCACAGCGGTGATCGATCCATTTTTCGTCGAGGCGATACGCTCTTGGAGCGCTCCCATATCGGTCGCGAGAGTGGGCTGGTATCCTACTGCTGATGGGATACGACCGAGAAGTGCTGATATCTCAGACCCTGCCTGAGTGAATCGGAATATATTGTCTACGAAAAGGAGAACATCTTGCTTCTCCACATCACGGAAATACTCTGCCATAGTCAGACCCGTCAGAGCGACACGAGCACGAGGTCCTGGAGCCTCATTCATCTGACCGAAGACCATCGCTGTCTTATCGATGACTCCACTATCCTTCATCTCATGGTAGAGATCATTCCCTTCACGTGTACGCTCTCCGACTCATGCTACGACTGAGTATCCTCCATGTTCAGAGGCGATATTATGGATGAGTTCCTGCATGATGACAGTCTTCCCGACTCATGCACCTCCGAAGAGTCCTACTTTTCCTCACTTGAGCATCGGACAGATAAGATCGATGACCTTGATACCCGTCTCAAAAAGCTCAGTCTTCGTAGAGAGTTCTTCGAACTTCGGTGATGCACGATGAATGGGAAGTTTCATCTTTGTCTTCGGAGCATCCATCTCATCGATAGGGTCACCGAGGACATTGAACATCCTTCCTAGAACTGCATCTCCTACAGGGACAGATATCGGAGCTCCTGTCGCGATGACTGAGAGTCCACGCTTTACTCCGTCCACAGGATTCATAGCGATCGTGCGGACGATACTATCTCAGAGCTGTTGCTGGACTTCGAGGACGAGCTTGTGTGGAGCATCCTGTACTTCGAGCGCTTCATATATACCAGGGATATACCCAGGGGAAAATTCGACATCGATGACGACTCCGATGATTTTGGTGATGATACCTGTATGAGCCATAAAAAAAGATTTTAAAAATGTAGGGTTTGGAGAGAGAAACACCCTATGCTGAGCTCCAAATAACGGGCAAATTATATGAAAAATACTCGGGAATGCAAACGGAAATTCATATAAATTGCCTTCATCTATAAAAAATACACTACTAAAAGCAGTATATTTCTTATATGTTCTTAGAGTCTAGGCTAGCAAATTTTTAAAGACTACTCGTTTTGCTAGTTCATAGTTTTTATGATTGTACCGAAATTCACATTCTTTCAGGTGGAAGTGAAATTTTCCTGAATCAATTATATGAGATCTGACCGCCTTCACATCCCTTCATCCATGGCGACATTCGAGAGGCGATCAGCCTCAGTATTATATTCACGATAGACGTGTGTATAGATGATATCTCCTCACCATGCTACGATATTCTCGCGGATTTCTGAGGCTATTTTTTTGAGTTCAGGATTTTTGATCTTATATCTTCCAGCAAGTTGCTCGATGACAAGCTTCGAATCAGCTCTGAGATCTATAGAAGCAGCTCAGAGGTCTATAGCACGTGAGATCCCGAGGAGTGCTGCAGTATATTCAGCGATATTATTGGTCGCATGTCAGATATATTTATGTCGTTTTTCTTTTGATACTCCATTATCATCTGTGATGAAGATACCACACCCCGAAGGACCAGGATTTCCGCGAGATCCACCATCACTATATACTATGAGTTTCATTCCTGTTTTTTTCACTCAGATAGATAAGGGATTATTTTCTATGATAAGAGAGAGATTTTCTCGGGTATTCGTCATAGTACGATTTCGGCAGAGATGCCTAAGCATGATAAAATAAAGGATAGACTACACGATATCTTCGAGTCTGAGAAAATGGGGAGTAAGATAATAGACAAAAGAGAGACTCTCTTTTTTGATATCCTTCCACTCGATAGTATCTGGGATAGAGAGCACCGCGATAGATCATTTTTTGAGCGAAGGGACTCCATCACCCGTGAGGTAACGAGCAAAATTCGTCAGATCATCATTGTGTCAGACGATCACGAGAATCGTAGCATCTTTTTTGGTCTTTTGGACGATATTCAAATAGATAGTATCTGATTCTCTTTTCCCTGCTGATCCGCCATTATAGAGGTCTTTTATGTATTCGACTCTGAGATTCGGATATTGTTCACAGAGGACTTCTGCAGTTTCTGCAGTCCTCCTCGATGGGCTCGATATGATCTTATCTGGCTTGACCCCGACGAGTCGGAGATATTTGGAGACGATGCGGAGAGAGCTCTTGCCAGTTTCTGTGAGTGGTCGATCGAAGTCCATGCCACCAAACTCAGAGAGCTCTACTGTCTTGGCATGTCGGACAAGGATGATCTGCTTCTTTTTAATATTGTGGAACATAAAAGCATTATACACAAAAATACTCCCATACAAGCGGGGGTATTCTTTTCGGGTTGCTTATTTTCTACGATTTCTGATGATTAAGTTTAAGTATGCATTCTCGTTTTCGAAATACGGGTAAATATGCTCAGTATCCTTATTCAGAAAAGGAAATTTAGGTATTCGGAAACAGGCACATTCTATTTGATAGGTTTTATCTCTATTTTTTGGACGATTATATTTTTCTTATTTCTCTCTTATGTACTTCTCTATGTATGTAGTAGATATTGCCACTTCGTTCAAAGTTCAACCAATGGCAAATTTTAGGGGTTACAGTATATAGAATAAGCGAATACAATACGATTTATGGACATCAATACATTTGATTTCGTATCTTCATTTCCTCAATCTCCATACGAATTTTTTCTACGGTTTCATTTGTATATCTACCTCAAGTTGTATAACTAGAATTTGCCTTGCTTAGATCAACACATAATGACATGGGTTTTTCTATGATCTTTTCAACAATTACAGGTTTCTCGACTATCACAATCTTCTCAATGATTTTTTCTTGGATAATAGTTTCTCAAGTAGCGGTAACTATAGTATAATGGTTCACTTTCCTCAGGCAATTTCTAGGATGGGATTAAGCTAAATGTTTGGAGGGATTGGTTTTAGGACTTTTGGAGAGAGATAGATTGTT
>JAYVGV010000010.1:0-8274 GCA_043771825.1 Candidatus Altimarinota bacterium
GGGTATGACCCAAGCTGATATCTCTGATATGTACCCTACCGTCATCACACCTATAGGATTCACCTTTTCTATATGGTCGGTCATCTATCTCTCATGGATTGTCGTATGAGTCATGCTTGCCCGCAAGAAGATCCATGAGAAGAGCCTTCCTGTCGAGCTCATGTCTCTCGCTATCGGACTTACGGGATTCTGGCTCATACCATGGGGATATGGATATATCGGTATATCCCTCGTCATCATGCTCCTCCTCCTCAGTGTTCTCATCTATACTTTCTCTCTCGTACGATGAGAGAATCATGGATATTTCCGATCGATGCTCGAGATCACACTCGGATGGATCATGGTAGCGACAGTCGTGAATATCACAGTCTACATGCAGTACCTCGGACTTCCATATGGCCAGCCTGGTGATCTCTACTATGCTATAGTAGTACTATGAGTCCTCCTTCTTATCGTCTCAGAGCTCCAGTGTCGCTATAAGACATACATCATATCGGCAGTATTCCTTTGGACGATGTCGGGTGAGTGGTTTGCTCATACTCTCTTCGAACAGAGGGTCGCAGTCACCATCTATGCAGTGACTCTTTGTATCTATATATGGAGCTCATTTCATGGAAAGAGTACTTCCCTGAAGGCGATGAAGTTCTGGTAAGAATCTTTTGCTCGAAACTTTTGCTTTTTTGGCTTTTCCTGCTATCCTACCAATCACTATCCCACTAACTTACTATCTATGGATTTCAAACAAGCACAAGAAATGATGAAGCTCCAGCAACAAGCCCAGAAGATCCAAGAAGAGCTCAGTAATACTCATATCGAAGCTGAGGTCGATGGTGTCGTGGTGACGATCGATGGTCAGCTCAAAGTCGTCTCCACCGTCATAGAAGATGTATCTATGATGAAAGATCAGTCTAAGCTCGAAAAAGCAGTGACTGAAGCAATCAACAAGGGTATGAAAAAAGCTCAAGAGATCGCTGCAGATCGTATGAAGGGGGTGATGAGTTCTATGGGGCTCAATATGCCAGGAATGTAAGAAAAATATTGAAAAACTGCGAATTTCTTTGTCAGAAAAATTTTCTCTTGCTCGCTTACATATGAGTAAACTTGCTTCGAGAAAAATTTTTCTTCCTCGAACTTCTTGTTTTTGAATATTTTTCTGAGTTTCTTTCATTGCTTCTGGGTGGCAGAAATCCAGCGAAGAAAATATCATTTCGAATAGCACGCGTATCCTTGTAAAATCACAAATTTTTCAGAAACTCTAAAATAGAAACTTATGAACCCTAAAATTCTCCTCTCCACCAATCTCGGTGATATCACCCTCGAACTCTATCCTGAGCACGCACCGAAAGCCGTCGAGAATTTCGTCGGACTTGTGAGCAAGTGATACTATGATGGTATCATATTCCACCGTGTCATCCATGACTTCATGATCCAGTGAGGAGATCCTACAGGAACAGGATCATGAGGTAAGAGTATCTGGATGCGTGCCTTCGAAGATGAGTTCACGAGTGAGCTCACGCACAAGAGATGAGTCATCTCTATGGCGAATGCTGGTCGCAATACCAATGGTTCACAATTCTTCATCGTGACGGCAGAAGATGCGAGCTTCCTCGATCGTAAACATACGATCTTCGGTCATGTCACCCTAGGTATGGACACCGTCGAGAAGATCGAGGCGAGTGAGACGGATGGTAATGATAAGCCAATAGAGGAAGTGAAGATCGTGAAGGCGACAGTACTGAGTGAATAAGAGTAATCCTGATATAATATTGCTATATAGATATGCTCCGAAAAGATAAAAAAACATATCGAGAAGCTCTGAGAGATATATTTTATCGTATACGTATTCATCCCTGGCATCAGCGTATCATGCTTTTTCCTCTCTGGGTGAGGTGGTGTATGAGTATTTTTCTCTTTCTCTTTGGTATTGTAGGGCTTCTCACTCCTATTCCTGCAGGATGGGTTATGATCATGACTGCTGGAGTTCTGGTATTTTGACTTCGCACTATCCGTAGACGCTCTATGCGCCTTTTTTTCCTCCTGAGGCTTCATAGAGTATATGGGTGGATACGCTATAAGTTCAAGAAATAACTATGAAAATCCTTGATCGATGAGTTATGCGTGAATCCAAAACCTGTCCGGTCTGCCAGAGATCTTTTAGTATGAGGAAAAAGTGGAAAAAAGAGTGGGAAAATGTAATGTATTGCTCGAATACATGCCAGAAAAACAAAAAATAAGCATGAAAAAAGCCCAATGGATCCTCTATGATCAGTGCAATCTTGGATATATCGAACCATGAGTGAGTGATATTTTTTTCGTGCTTTTTACAGGAAGTCGAATATCTTCCCCAGTAGGTGATCTCACTTTCAATATACGGAGTCAAATCGCCGAATACGCTATTACTCGATCATTTCTCGCAGAGTGTGAAAAGTTAGGATATAGGACTCACTGGTTCGAAACGATAAGCTACAGAGAAGGTATCAAAGAGTTCGTAGCAAAAACAGGGATCACAGATATCGTCTCCATGCGTTCGAGTGAGGAGTATCTCGCGAGAAAGATAGAAAAATATATACTCCCATGAGTATCACTCCAGATATTTCCGAATAGGCAGTTTCTTATCAATTCAGAAGAATTTAGAGAACAATTCGAGAAACCACCTATCATGGAGACTTTTTATCGCTATATGCGAAAAAGTCGGAAGATCCTCATGGAACAAGACGGGAAGCCTCTAGGAGGGAAGTGGAACTATGATCAAGAGAATCGCAACTTCGATAAGACTCATATATCAAGCTGGAGCTGGAAAGTAAAAGAGATTGAGTATCTCGAAGAGGCGAAACGATATTTTGGTTTAGAAGATATAGAATTCTCACTTCCCGTGACACGCTCTGATGCTCTCTCTCTTCTTCAGTATTTTCTCGAATATCACTATGCTGACTTCGGAAGACTCGAAGATGCGATGTACCAAGATGACATGAGAGTACATCACTCCATGCTCTCGACTGCGATCAATTTCTGACTTCTCTCTCCCCTAGAAGTCATCGAAGCAGCACTCGGATGGCATGCACCACTTTCGAGTGTAGAAGGATTCATCCGGCAGATCCTCGGATGGCGAGAGTATATGAGGCAGTTCTATCTCTACTACTATGACTCGCTCTATAGTGAGAATGCACTCGATCACACAGACCCACTTCCATCGAGATGGTGGAACTATGGGGGAGGGGAGAATGAGTGAGATATCACGACTATGAACTGCGTAGATACGGTACTCAGACGAGTCCAGTCAGAGAACTACTCACACCACATCGAGCGACTCATGATCGTCGGGAATTATGCCTTCCTCAGGTGATATCATCCTCATGATGTGGATAGATGGTTCTGGGAGATGTATACCGATGCATTCGAGTGGGTGGTATCACCGAATGTCCTTGCTATGAGTCAGTATAGTGACTGAGGGAGACTCGCGACGAAGCCTTATATCTCATGAGGGAGCTATATAGAGAAGATGAGTGACTATTGCAAAAAGTGCCAATATTCGGTTAAAGACAAAACTTGCCCCATGACTCATCTCTACTGGGACTTCGTCGATCGCAATAAGCCACTATTTCAGAAGTGACGAACTCCTTATGTTCTCTCGACTCTCGCGAAAGTCGATATAGAGAAGATCAGGGAGGCGAAAAAGAAGTTTATTCGTAGAATACAATGATAGACATCTATATATAGTTCAATCTATGAATGAATGGATTATGGCGTGAGGGCTATAAAAGTAGGGAATCAAACTCTCCTATAAATTCGAACTCTTTGCCTTCTGAGTTATAAAATCAGAATCCGATATTTTGGATTTCACTATATCCTTGTTCTTTTACTGAACGGATATATCCTTCATATCCTGTTTCATCTTCAGAATCAGAAATGAGTGATACTACAGAAGCTGATTTGAGTTCTTGGAGTGCCCTCTCTTTCCATTCATCTTTCTCTTCGAGATGAGATCATTTCACTTCGAATACGCACTGATAATAGAGTTTTTTCTTTTGAGAGTCATTGATAAAGAGGAGGTAATCTGGAGAAAATCTCTTTCCATTTTGGAGTCCATACATCCAATAATCAAGCTCATTTCTCACAAGAAAAATCTCACAAGAGATATACTTCTTTCGTAGGCTCTCGATTTTCGAGTGCATAAATTTTACAAACTTCTTCTCTTCGGAAGTCCCGTAGTTCTCATCATATGCGTACCAGTCTTGACCCCATATATCAAGTTCTAGCTCTGCTTTTTCATGTCCTGTCTGTGGTTTCATACGCTCATCATGCCGAGCAAATTCGAGTTTTCCACTCTCAGGATTGAGAGTCGGATATGAGGCAAAGTAGAGGTCTTTATTTCGAGAGAATGTGTGTGAGATAGACCGAGGGCGAAACGAAGTACTTCATACGATCTTCGGAAGAGAGAGGTCGATATGATTTCTCACTTCTGGGAGGATAGCCCCGATGAGAAGCTGGAGTTTCTCATGAGGACTCAGATTCTCTATTTCTTTTCCTGGCTCATACATAAATTTGATCCCATATCGACTCAGGTGATTCATGACGAACTCATCGATACTTTCGAGGTCGGTGATATGTTTTTTCAGCGCTGCAAATCGGAAAAATCCATTTTCTGCTCGTACCAGTGCTTTTCGGAGAATATGGATACTGAAGTCTACTGCTATATTGATTTCTCCTACTTTCTGTTCTGCGATAAGTCTATTCTCTTCTCTATCTGTGAGTCCGCGAGCCCTGAGCTCATATGATGAGATAGTGATGATTTTATCAAATGTATCATTTTTCTCTTCTTCAGTAGTACGCTTTCGCTTCTCTGTCTTATTCACGAGGACGAATCCTTTCTCATACGTTTCTGATACGAGAAATGACGACTTCATCCGCACTGTTCGCTTCTCGACTCACTCACTGATAATCCCCTCTCCCATGAGTTCCTTTTGGAGATTTTCTAGAAAGAGTCCCGTCTTCACGAAGTGATAGAAAAATGTCTCTAGTATGCGAGCACTCTCGAATCGAGATTGGTCGAATTTTCTCTTATCGGGAGTATTTTCATACGATCCGAAGAGTCCATCTTGATATACTTCTGGAAGGACAAATGGACAATATCTCGCTCACCTTCCGATAAGCTGTATATCCTGAAGTGAGACTTTCTTATCTGCTCCGATATCGAAGTGGATGATATCATAGAGTGAGAGGACATCCCATCACTCATTGAGTGCATTGACAGAAAATATAGCACGGACTCGATTTTTCGGATTATCGAGATTTGAGAGTCTCTCAGGATTTTCTTTTTTCTGGCTATTATAGATCATCGTATTTTGCGCCGCGAAGTCCTCTCTGATACTCGATATGAATCCATCTATCGTTATACCCCGCTCTTCGAGCTCGGCGAAGAGATTCGCGATGAGATGATTCTCATCATTTTTCGTTTCTCGAAGTTTCTGGAAATCTACTTTTTTGAGTTCTCCGATGACGATATTGAAAAATTCTCGGTCATTTTCACTATCAGTGATACGCTTTGATTTGACGAGGATAACTGGATGGATAATAGTCTGAGTGAGTTTTTCGAAGAGGATTTTCCGATACTGAGAGAGGGCTACCGCATGGACGATGAGAAGTCGTTTTTGATCTTCGACTTGGGTTTCGTTGTTATAAAGAAACTGTACATCTTTACAGTAGCCTGCTTTATTGAAGTCGAGAAAGTCGTATTTATAGATGAGTTTATCTTTATATTTCTCGTGGATATTTTTATTCGCGAGATCGACTGTCGCGGTGAATTCTATGAGCATATTTCATGGTCTTGCCTGGATTGCTCAGTCTACTGCTGATTCCCAGTTCAGCGCTTCTTCGAGCTCGGACTTATTCGATCGAGTTTCGACATTGAGTCTGTGTGCCTCATCCGCGATGATGACGACATCCTGATTCTCGAAGTCTTCTTGGGTGAGTCGATTCTCTCAAGCATCTTTGACACGATTGAAGAAGAGAGACGTCGAGAGGAACATGATATTGATATCGTTCTCACTTGCCTCATCGAAGGTACGGATTTCTCTCGTAGAGATACTTCTCCCATAGAAATTCATCCCATCAGGATGAAAGAGGTACTTCTCGAATGAGTAGTCGATGAAGTTTCTCTTTGCCTGTTCGAGAATCTGTATCTGATGCACGAGAAATATGAATTTCCGATATCACTTCTCATAGAGATAGAGCATACAGCATGCCATGACGAGCGTCTTTCCTGTTCCTGTCGCCATATTGAAGAGGAGATGCTTGCATGCACTCATATCACCCTGCTCGAAGAGATATATGAAGTGCTTCACTGCCTCCTCCTGATAGGGTCGGAGTTTCTTCGAAGGATTGATATTATCCGTGATATATTGAGGGATATCCTTCGCTCTCGATTCACTATATCCGCTCGAAGTACCTACCCGAGAGAATAAGAACTCCGAAAGTGTATGATTGACCTGTGTACTAGTCTTCTTTTGTACCATAGAAGTGATGAGTAAGTGATCGTTCGATATCAGTGACTCGGTGACGTGAGTCGTCCATATCGAGGCGATTGAGATAGAGATGATTCATGTCGAGAAGTTCTCGGAGTTTCACTTTTTGCTCTTCGAGTGGGAGCGATCGGTATCATTCTCGCTCGAAGTCTCGACGGTCGAACCAGAACTTCAGGAAAGCATTGTGAGCCATATCAGCATACACTGTATGGAGTTCATCTTTCGTCCGAGCAGATTCTATGCGTTCGAGATACTCGATATTATAGGTCTTCAGCTCCATATAGACGAAGCTCCCTCCACCTTTCCAGTCAAGACTCTTGCTCACGCCTCATTGCTCTCACTCTATCACCTTCTGAAGTCGTACCTTGGCGATATCTTCGATATAGTCCATTTGCTCTATACCGATCCATCTCCTTCCCATCTTATGAGCCACTGCAGTAGTGGTACTAGAACCAAGATGATAATCAAGAACGAGATCTCATGGTTTTGTAGAAATTTGAATTACTCTCTCTAGTAATTTTTCAGGCTTAGGCGTCATAAAAGATCTTTTTGAAAATAATGCCATAATTTCATAAGCAGCAATTTTATTATCACCAACATCTTCTCATAGCCATAGTGTTTGTGGTACGACACCATCTTTTACTTCAGATAAAAATTTCTTTAGTAGTGGACGTCCGTTATTACTTTGTCCGAAGTATATTCTTCATTCTAGAAGTAATTCTTGATATCTTTTTTCTGAAACTCACCAACTTCGACCATTAGTTGGGAAATAACGTGCTCATAGTGGTGCTATAATTTCGTATACATTTTTTGCTGCATAGGAGCGTACCGTTAAAGGTTGTGTTCTCCAATCTCATCTTGTGTCAAGATCGGGATTTTTATATTGAGCAAATTGTTCATCACTCCTTTGAATCAGTCATAATTTAACATTCTCTTTTATCTTTGAGTAACATAAAATATACTCATGAGTATCTGAAAAGTATTTTGCATCATTTTGAGGGTATCTCTTTTTTTGCCAACAGATATCAGAGACAAAATTACTTCTTCAAAATACCTCATCACATAAAACTTTTAAATAATGTCACTCATCCGCATCAATACTAATATATATTAGTCCATCATCTCTCAATAATCCTCTAGCAATCTCTAATCTATTTCGCATAAATACCAACCAAGTCGAGTGATTGAAGTTATCATTGTATCGGAATCCGTCATTCCCAGTGTTGTAGGGCGGATCTATATAGATGAGCTTCACTTTACCTGCGAGTTTCTCTCGCAGTGAGTAGAGTGCGACGAGATTATTTCCTTTTATGAGGAGATTTTCTCGGAGTTCTCCTGCCTCATCGAAGAACTCGACTTCATCAGTATTCGAGAGGATTTTCTCACCACTCGCATCGATACGACGGAATCCCGTGAGGACTTTCGGATCCCTGAGAGCATCGATATCAGCTCGATCGAGCACTTCGTGGAAGAATTTCTCTTCTCTTCCCGACTCTTCATCACTCATCCCACCTTCCAGGATACAGTCCTTGAATGGAAAGGAGAGCACGACATCACCCGACTGGGCGATGAATCCCTGTTTCTCTGTATCATAGAGTCCGATTTTGTTGCTATGACCTGTGACTCGTCACTTCTTGAGAGAGTTATCCATACGAAAAAGCACTTACAAAAGTAAATGCTAAAAAAGGAGTCCGAGTGTATTATGTTTTAGCGAAACAAAAGGGCAACCAAGTGCGCTCGTTCGCTAAAACAT
>JAYVGV010000011.1:0-46986 GCA_043771825.1 Candidatus Altimarinota bacterium
GGTCGAATTGTATCCTTTTTGTGCTCATCGAAGTCAAAGAGCGGTCTCGGCAATTTATTTTCTACTCTTTTTCTTGTATGAGTACCGGTACTACTAAACGCCTATTCGTAGGTAATGTCCCATTTCGTATCGAAGCTGAAGAGCTTCGTGCCCTCTTTGAAGAGGTGGCTCCACTTGTTGATTTTTTCTGGCCTATGGACCGCGAAACTGGTCGCAAAAAAGGTTTTCTTTTCGTAGATGCTGATGAAGCAGATATGGATAAGATCATCGAAGCTATGAATGGTCGTGAAGTGATGGGTCGTCAGCTCGTCGTAAACGAAGCTCGCCCTCGTGAAGAGCGATAATCGTATTTCTCAAAATCTCCCAAGCAATTGGGGGATTTTTTAGTTTGACAGATGTCTGTATAATCCTATCCTTCTCCTAAATCTTCAATCCTCATACTATGCAACATATCAGCTACATCATGGATGGAAATAGAACTTGGGCAAAAGAACGCTGACTTTCAAGCTTCGAAGGGCACAGACGAGGATATGAAAATGCGAAAAATATCATCCGAGAGACCAAAAAAATGGGGATACCATTCGCAAGCTTTTGGGCACTCTCTGATGATAATATCAAGAAACGATCCTCTGAAGAAGTAGAATATCTATTCAATCTTCTCGAGAGAGGGATACTCGATATTGCTAAGGATGCAAATAAAAATAATATCCGGATTATGTGTGTGGGAGATCGAGCCCTCGTTCCAGAAAAATGCAGAGATAATATGCTGAAGGCAGAAAGGATGACTGAAAATAATACTGATATGACTGCTATCATCGCCATCTGATATGGATGACAAGAGGAGATTGCTCGTGCCGTTCGCTCGCTCGCACATACGCGCCAGGATATGTTACATATAACGATAGAAGATATATGAGCCCATATTGAGACTTCATTATTCCCTCCCCCAGATCTGATCATACGTACAGGCTGACATGTCCGCCATTCGGGATTTTTCCTCTTTCACTCACCCTATGCAGAATATGCTTTTTCTGAAAAAAACTGGCCAGATCTCTCCAAAGAAGATATAGGAATACTCATCCAGAGCTATGAAAATCGGGAAAGAAAATATGGAAAATAAGAGTAAGTCCTCTTCAAGAATTGCAATTCTCCTATTCTTGTGCTAGTATGACCATAGTCACTACTTTCTATGATCCAAGACTGGTACGATACATACAGGTGAAAAGTCGACTCTGCGATAGCAGAGTATTTCGACAGGCGCTACAATAGTCTCGTCACAGCAAAAGAAAAAGAATTCCAAGAAGCTCTCAGATACGCTGTAGAAGGGAAAGGAAAACGCATACGCGTGATCCTCTCAATGATCATCTATGAAGAACTCATGGGACTTCCTGCTGATGTCATCCTGAATTATCTCATCGGTATAGAGTTCATCCATGCATATTCTCTCGTACATGATGATCTCCCTGCTATGGATAATGATGAATTCAGACGTGGAGAACTCACTGTATGGAAAAAATATGGGGAAACTATCGGTATCCTCGTAGGAGATGCTCTACAATCCATGGGGATAGAATGTCTTGCAGAAGCAAAGAATGCTGATGTCATCCTAGAGATCACTCGTGCCATCGGGGATATGGGTATGGTACGCTGACAGGTACGAGATATTGGGGAAGATCATATGCATATCGATCAGAAAGAGATCATCCGTCTGCATGATGAAAAAACAGGAAGACTCTTCACGGCGTCACTCCTCATAGGAGCGAATCTTGCCTGAGCGTGAGATACTCATATGATAGAGCAGTTGCGTTGGTTTTGAGTACTCCTTGGGCGTGCCTTCCAGGTACGAGATGATATCCTCGATTATGAGTGAGATAGAGATATTGTCTGAAAGGCGATCGGAAAAGATGTCGCAAAACATAAGGGGATTGTCGCATTCATGGGTATCGAACGTGCGAAGAAACTCCTCTCAGATCTCGAATATGCTCTTCTCGAAACCTCGAATACCTTCCAAACATCGAAATTCTCTGATATCGTGGAGTATGTGGTGGGGAGGGTGAAGTAATCTTAATGTGTAAAAATATATGTTCTGACAAATAAAGGCTCTCTCGTTGTACTATAAGCTATGGATTTGACTCATAGGAGTATTTATTCTTTACGCTATCTTTTTTGGTATTTTCTCTTATGTACGTTCGTGTAATCCAGAGTTTAATATGTATCTTGATAAACCACTTATTTGTATAAAACCTCAATTAATTCAACGATGTAAGTACTGTGATTAGATCATCCTACAAAGTGAATAAGATAATTGCTGATTGTAGAATCATTAGAGATGTGTCAAATTACAAAAAAACTCCTTATAAGGAGTTTTTTTGTGAGCAATATGCTTTCCATGTATTCTCGATGAGTGTCGCGACCGTCATCGGTCATACTCCCCCAGGTGTGGGAGTGATCGCCATGATCGTATCTCGCAGATCATCGAAGTCGCTATCTCCCCGAGCTATCCCATCAATGAAGGTACTCCCGACATCTATGACGACACTCTTCTCATGTACCATATCTCTCTTGAGAAGTCCAGGGTGACCAGCTGCGACGATGACGATATCAGCCGTTTTTGTCTTTTCATGAAGATTTGCAGTGTGACTATTGCAGCTTATCACAGTAGCTCACGCATTTATAAGCATGAGAGACATCGGCTTTCCCACTATATTCGATCGTCAGATGACGACGACATTTTTTCCTGCGACTTCGATATCGTAGTAGCGCAGGAGTGTCATGATCCCCTTCGGAGTACAGCTCCAGAGTCCATCATGTCCGAGGAACATATTCCCGATCTGTGTCTTCGTGAATCAGTCGACATCCTTCTGAGGATCGATGCACTCAGTCACCGTATAGCGATCTATGTTAGTAGGAAGAGGGGCTTGGACGATGATACCATGGACTCGATCATCACGAGAGAGTTTCTTGACCTCTTCCTCGAGATCCACTTGTGAGATCGTCACGGGGAATTTATAAAGTCCGAATCCCATGCCGACTTCACGTGCACGCTTCTCCTTCATGCGAATATAGGCAAGACTCGCAGGATTTTCCCCGACAAGTACGACGGCAAGCATCGGTTTATCAGATCAGGTAGGTGAGTAGGTAATCTGATTTTTGATATTTTCGAGAATTTGGGATGCGACAATGCGTCAGTCGAGGATCATGAGATAGAGAGATAGGGGATAGTTGGTATGCAGGAATGAGACAAGTGACTTAGGTATGGTATTTTTTATAGAGTTTTTCTATCCAATATCAGATGAAGTAGAGTATAGAGAGATTCAGCAGATATGATCCAAATATGAGAGTCCAGCTCAAGATGATCATTCCAGGAGTAGAAGCAAACCATCAAATACTAACTCAGTATGTACTCAATGGCATACCTCCGATGATGAATCCCCACATCCACTGCTTCCCGCCATAAGTGAGCTCAGCATAGAGACTTGGTACAAGTGTAATAATAAGGAAGATTACTACAAGTCAGAGTCAGAGTTTTGAGTGTTTCATAGTTTTGAAAAAAGTTATGACCAGATTATTTCTGAATAGTTTTCTCCATTTTTCCATCGAGTGAGAGCATCAAGTACATAGGGGACGACTTTTTCTCACTGAAGTTCGTCGAGTGATCGAAAGATAAGTCCTGAGCATTTCTCCCCCTCGATATTTCGGATAACTCCATTATAGGAAAGTATTTTGAAAAAGAAATTCATATATATACTTCATTCTTTTGAATTGATACTTTGCTGAGAGAAAACCATTTTCATCTCTTCTATTTTTATATCGATTTCCTCTCCCAGTTCTCGTATCATCGCTTCTGTCGCTTGCTCTCCTTTTTCGATATGTCCTGCAGGAAGTGAGAGATATCCATCGAGATGTCAGGTGTTGTATCGACGAGAAAATAGGATTTTTCATTCATCATTCTCTATGATACCAAAGACGGCAGAGTAAAATTCAGGAGTACGCATTTTCTTAGTATAGAAAGAGGTATTTTTTTTGCAATTATTTTTCTATTATGGCACAATAAAAGTATGCAAAATAGACCGATCGAACATCAGGTGAGTAATAATCTTAATCCCGTATTAGATAGTGTTGTTAAAAAGCAATATATCGATGCAGAAGATGCAAGTAAAATTTTACAAACATATGCAGCAAATAAGGCAGGAATCCTTCGTTACTCAGAGGGAAATCTTCAGGGATTGAGAAAACTTCTCAAAATCGAGACAAATGATCGGTATTTTGGAAGTACAGATATTATGATACTTCGGCTGATCGTAAAATCTCAAATGGAATGAATACTCGATACCCCAGAACCTATGAGTCCAGATACTCCATCAAATAAAGTATCTCCATCCGTTGCCCTGACTCCATCAGCATGATCATGAGGAAAGAAGTTACAGGAACCAGAATCTCGATCTTCTCTAGCACTCAAGTGAAATGGTGAATGGTCATGAATCACTCTATCATCGAATGATATGAGTCTCCTTGCTCGTATGGTAAGAGCAGAAGCAGTCGGTGAACCAGTAGAATGACAAAAGGCGGTAGCAGCTGTGATACTCAATCGAGTGCTTGATGGAAATTTTGGAAATGGATTAAAAGGGGTATTATTTCAGCCAAAACAATTTAGTCCAGTAATGGATGGGAGATTTAGTAAAACGCCGGTCGATAAGAGTTTTATATCTATGATTTATGACTTTGTCCGTTCATGACAAAACCCACTTGATAATGCGCTATTTTTTCAAGTAGCAAGTATCAAGAATGGCTGGATCAATAAAACTCAAGAACCAATTACTACCATTGGAAATCATACGTTCTTTCGTCCAAAACAATGATCGCAACTAGCTTCAGGAAAGTGAGAGAGAAAAGTAGCTTAAGTTTTCTGAAGATAGTCTTCTCACTTTTTCGTGATCTGTCTACCTCGTGGAGTCCTCTCGATGAGTCCGATCTGAAGAAGAAATGGCTCGACGACATCCTCAATGGTTGCTACTTCTTCTCCTACGACTGAAGCAAGTGTAGAGAGTCATGTCGCTCGTCCACCGAAGGTATCAAGAAGATGTATGAGAAGCTTCCGATCGAGTGAATCGAGACCCTGTGCATCAACTCAAAATCCTTCAAATATACTATCGCAGGCTTCTTTTGAGTGGATTTCTCGTCCAGTCGTCGCATAGTCTCGTAAGATCTTCACATAGCGATTTGCGATCCGTGGTGTCCCACGGGATCGCTCTGCTACAGATCATATCGCTCCTTCAGTGATAGCATCAAGCCTGAGAATATCGAAGGATCGTGCGACGATCTTCGAGAGTTCTGCAGTATCATAGAAATCGAGTTTCATAATATTCCCAAATCGATCTCTGAGTGGTGAAGAAAGAGAAGAGAGTTTCGTCGTCGCACCGATGAGGGTGAACTTCGGTATATCCATCTTCACACTGGTACTTCCAGTTCCTGATCCGATCATGATATCGATCTGGAAGTCTTCCATAGCGGAGTAGAGGATCTCTTCTATCGGTGGACGAAGTCGATGAATCTCGTCGATAAAAAGTATCTCACCCTCACTCAGACTCGTAAGAAGAGATATGATATCAGCTTGTTTCTCTATCGCAGGACCACTCGTATGCTTGATCGGAGCTCACATCTCATGAGCGATGACCGTCGATATTGTCGTCTTCCCGAGTCCTGGAGGTCAGTAGAAGAGGATATGTTCGAGAGGAGATTTGCGTATCTTTGCTGACCCTATAGCGACGATGAGATGGGCTTTCATCGTCTTTTGACCGACATATTCCGTGAGTGACTTCGGACGCAAGGATATCTCTGAGATGATTTCTTCTTCTTGGATTTTCGGAGATACGGTTCGCTGGATGTCAGGTTTGGACGATTTTATAGACATGTATAGAAGATAAGATATGGATTTTACGAGAAAAAGCAAAATGACTTCATAATTATAAAAATTAAAAAGTCAAAAATATATTTGACAAATTTATTTCTATGCATAGATTTTATTTTTTATAATTCTATCTATGATAGTTTCATCTATTCTAAAAGGGGCGAATATAATCCCAGAATATACGGGATGGGATGAAGGTTTATATGAGTCTCTTACATCATCATGAAAGAAGGCATACAGAATTGCAGCGAAGCTCCATAACGGTGTAAAAAGAAAAGATGGATCATGGTATCTAAAACACATCAATAGATCTCTCCGCTTTTTCCACTCACATCCAGAATTATTCGGTACAAAATTCGATATAAATACCATCGAGAAAAATATATGCCTCCACGACTGTGCTGAGGATCATGATAATGGCGCAGAAGAAATAGAAAGAAACTATGGTGATGATGCTCTCTGTAAGATTCTCTGGATGTCAGAACCAAATAGTAGAGTCCGTCGGGGACTTCCTCTTCTTGTAGGGAATTTTTCAGAAGAAAAGAAAGAAAAATATCAACCTTTTCTCGATATTATAGCGCTTATAGAGAAGGGTGATCCCTACGATACTACTGTATCCTCGCTGAAAGAAGTATTACCAAAGGGGAATTGGATATCTCTTTGGTGAATATTCGAAGAACGTTATAATCAAGAATGAGATGAAACAAAAAAGAAAGATATATTCGCTGACTGGATATTTCAGTGAATGATACAAAATATGCCTGAAGAGTGCTTCCTCGCGAAATCCTGTGAACGAATCGATAATCTCTCTGATACACCCTGACTCATGAATGAGAAAGGAGGAAGATCATACGAAAAAACACTTGCTACGACGAGTTCTACCTACCTTCCTCGGCTAGTAGAGGGATGATGGTACAAACTCCATAAAACTATGAGGCTTGAGGCAGGAAGATGAATACTAAAGGTGTACTCATTTCTTCCAAGGATAAGTGCTATCATGACTAATGCAACCGTACCCCCAAACGCACCGATCAGCCAAATGCCTTCATAGATTCATGAAATCTTGAGAGTATATTTTCTGCGTACATTTTGATTTCAGCATTTACTGTAGGTTTTCCTGTGCTGATGATGATATATTTCTCACTGAGTCGCATGCTCTGTATATAACCGAATAAATCCTCTCGATTATTTTCAGAGAGGATTTTCTTCACCGCATTCCATGCAAGTGCCGTATGGATATCTTTCTGATCTCGAAAATCAGAAGGGATGTTTCGGAGGTTTATTTCTTTCATAGATCTTTTCGCAAATGGATCTTCGTCACTTCTCTTCCGACATTTTGTCCAGGACGTTTGTAGAGGAGAGTCCCCTTTGGAGTCATGAGTGTACGCATATTCTCCGGAAGAAGTGGTATCACCTCGAAGCCATGACGCCCTATCACGTCATGGATTTCGGTAAAGAATGAAGTCGTCCCATGAACATCCCAAAAAGGAAAAGTTATGACGATATTCCCACCAAAATTGAGTCCACAGAGTCATCCGAAAAAGCCATCATACATATTTCGAAGTTTAGATCGTTCTTGCTTTACTCGATCCATCGTGATAGAGTCTTTTTGCATGATCTCACCAAGATATCACTCACTTACGATGTGAAATTCTCAGGACTGGAATGACTCCACAATAGCACTTTGTAGACTATTTCGACTGATCTTACTGGAATCCAGCTGGAATATCTCTCCTACAAACTCACTAAAGTCTTTGCTTGGCACTCATCATGCTGCACGAATACGTTCATGCCATACTTTCTCTTCGGCTATAAATTCGGATAAGCTCTTTTCTGTAGATGATACCATCTTCGACGACATATCACTTCCGATGACTTTCGGTATTCCCATATTCGCAGATTCGATCAGGATCGTCCCAAGTCCACAAAATGGATCATAGATACTATTCTTAGCTCATTCACTTGCGAGATTGATCATCATCTGGGCGAGCTTCGGAGGCATCATCCCGACTTCCATATCACGAGCTTTGCCCATATCACGCTTGGTATAGGCATCTATATCTTGACAAGCGAGCGTCACAGCGATATAGGATACTCCATCAAGATGGAGGAGATTGTATTCAGATTTGGATTTTGCGAGATGTTCTTTTTTAAATACGGCACTGACGATATTTTTATTCTCGATATTTATGAGACGTACTGATATTCCTGAATCTTTGAGTGTTTTTTTGATTCTAAGTCCTATATCTGAGAGTCGAAATTCTCCACCATAGACCCCGAGTGCGAATACGTATTTCCCTTCAGGTTTTCCGATTTCTCGTATGACATCTGTTGGAAATCGTTTTTCTTCGGTTTCACCAATAAGTCGCATCACGCGCACAGATCCACCGATATTGCGAAATATCGCACTTATATCACTATCACTCAGAGGAAGTGCGAAAAGAGCTATCTCGTCTGTATGACTCTCATAGGCTTGTTCTCCGAAGAGAGCCAAAAGCTCTGCGAGAGAGAGTTTCGACTCTCGACCGAGAGTGAAAGCGAAAAGGGGAGTGGATGATTCTGAATGCATAGCAAGAGTATATGGAAAAGCACGAAAAGGCAAGGAGAGTTTCTCTATGAAAGTATTTTTATTGATTTATCTTATTTTTTAATTATGATAGACTAATGGCAAATTCATCCAATTCTCAAAAACAATACTCAGAAAGGGAACTAACGGCACTTGCATCTCAAGTTACAGAAGGATTAGAGCTTTGAGTAAGTGAACATATTTGGCGTACGAGCTTACGAATATTCGAGATTATGAGAGGAGAAAACCCTATTATGGCGCGATATAATCCCTTCTTACAAGACTTTAGAAGATTCATGACATTGCTAACTGGGCATACTTTTTCTGGATTACTCGCGCAATCAAGAGTGCATGATATCCTTGTTTCGAGTGAGCGATTTGAAGAAGGAGAAGCACATCCTCTCATCTATGCAGATGTCATCTGATATGGTGAGCAATTACGACTTGGTATCTTTCTCGAGATTCACTTCCATGAGTTATATGATCAGTGACTCTCATTTACTGAAATTATTCAAAAACTCAGCACTTATTCAAGTAAGACACTTCTGAAATTAGAAGCGCAAATTGCTCAAGGATTCACACCGAATCAGATACCATATTATCGACTCAGTTCAAAATGATGAGCATCATCTAAAATCATCACTCCTAAGCTCTTTATTCCTGCGTAGATGATTAGATTTCTACCCATGGTTTGATATCAAATCCACTCTGAGCTTTCGCACGGAGGGTATACTCTTCGATCGACTCCATAAAGTAGGAGGGAAGCGCGCTCTGGATAAGCCCCACGAGATAGTAGGACTCGAGCATCATCGCTGCATAATTCGAATCATCAAAAATCGGGAGATTGATCTGATTTTTCCCATATTGGATTCAAGAACTATTACCAAAACAAATAAAGAGTTCACCCTCATCTTGTATCACTGTTGTAGCATGTTTCATCTGTTCATATGAGAATATATCTCTAGCTACTTTACGCCCGAATAGTTCGATGAATTTGGTTTCCAGCATTTCTCTCAAGAGGACAAATTCGTTTGGTATAACTATACAAAAACTCGAAAAATCAGCAAAATCGATCTCTCGGCTTCCGTCATCCCGTGGTACTCTAGCATGGGATCCGTATTCTCGAGAAAGATCCTGAGCTATGGAACCTCAGGATGACAGAGCATCCGTCAGCTCATCGGTGATGAACTCCCTCAGTTTCACGAGATCGAGATGTGGAGTCTCGGCGAGCATATATCCGAAGTAGGTCGAAGTATTGTAGGTGTAGGGTTCACGGATCTTCGGCATGATGATACTCGCATCTGCGATCTCTCGTCCACGAGACTTCTCGCTCGATGAGATGAGAAATGTCTTTTTCCCATGTTTTTTCGCAGCATCAAGGATGATCGGTGCATGCTTCTCGCCACTTGCTGATACGACGATGACATCGGTGATCGAGGGGATATTCTCAAGTTTTTTCTCGACTTCTGATTCTACGGCGAAGTAGGCAGGCGAGTTCCGAAAGAGGATACGACCAGTATAGTAGCCGTTCCCACTTCAGACGATTAAGGGAGTATGGAATTGTGAAAAATCAATCTTCGGGAGCTTATCGATATTACCATAAAGAGTGATGGTATCAAGGACGATCTGATCAAGAGTAGGGAAGTGCATAAAAAAGTTTTATATGGTGAAATTATATAAAACTTTGGATAAAGGGCAAAAGGAAAGTCTTATGAAGTTATCGGCCTTCCTTTATTTTTTGCCAAAGCAGGAATTATAGAGGCTTTTCATTTTAGGGATTCTATAATCGAATCAACTGTAGAAGATGACCAAAGTACGAGATCTATGGGAAATCTTTGAGATGCAAGGTTTTCATCAATATATTCTACTGGCAAGACGTAAGAAAAGCGAGCTAATCCTTTTTTTACTATTTCTTTTGCTTCCTTTTTCTCTTTTCTCTTAAGCTTTCATCATATCAATTTCCTAAAAGCATCTTGTAATCGTGCAGCTTTTCATTTTTTTCAATCAGCAAGAAGATTTTCACTTACTTCTGCAACTACAGCCTCAGTCACTTGTCAAATCTTGATGTTAGCACTATCTTCATTTTGTTTTAATTCTTTTGCAAGAGCTTCTATATGTATCTTCAGAGCATTAATGGCACCTTGATCAAATGTAATTTGATTATTTTTTCCTACAGTGATGCCAATATGAAAAAATGGAGAAATCGTAGTACGTGATTCAGGTGATTCTAATAATAAGTCGCGCATAGATTATATACTTTATATATAAATATATTATAAATAATTTTTATACAAAAACAAAAAGAAAACCTCTATCTTGAATTTAGAGGTTTTCTTGAATATATATTTTCTAACTATCCTTTCCGACTTACTGTCTCGACTGCTTCATTTGAAACTGGACTTGGAGTTGTAACTTCTGCGACGATTTTCTCAAGGCCGATACGCCCCTTTTCTTTATCGACGGAGTAGACCTTCACTTTCACGATCTCACCTTCTTTCGCGACTTCATTGACATTGGCGATACGCTCTTTCACTCCGAATTTCGAGATATGGATCATCCCTTCTTTTCCCTTGCTGATCTCGACGATCGCACCGACAGTATCGAGGATCTTCACGATCTTCCCTTCGTAGATATCTCCTACTTCGATATCTTTGAGGATTCACTTGATAAACTCAAGTGCTGCCTTGCCCGCCTCTTGAGTCTTCGCAGTGACCGTACACTGTCCATCATCTTCGAGATTCACCTCGACGCCATAGTCTTTCTCGATACGTTGGATCGTCTCACCACCCTTTCCGATGACTTCACGCATCTTCTCTTCTGGTACGAAGACTGCAAGGAGAAATGGCGCAAATGGGGAGAGTTCAGTACGAGGGGTGGGGAGACATTTTTTCATCTCATCCATGATATAGGCAGTTGCATCGACCGATTTTTCGAATACTTCTTTTATCACTGCCATAGAGAGTCCAGCGATCTTACAGTCCATCTGGAGTGCGGTGATCCCTTTTTCTGTACGAGCAACCTTGAAGTCCATATCACCGAGGAAGTCTTCCTGGGCTTGGATATCGGCGAGGATCTCATACTTTCCACTCTCTTCATCGTAGATCATGCCCATCGCGACACCTGCGACCATTGCTCTTATCGGCACACCCGCATCCATGAGCGACATCGTCGATCCACATACTGATGCCATAGAAGACGATCCATTACATGTAGTTGTCTCACTTACGACACGTATCATGTATGGGAATTCACTCTGTGATGGAAGTACCGGCTCAAGCGCCTTTTCAGCAAGACGACCATGTCCGACTTCACGACGTCCGACACCACGAAGTGGCTTCACTTCGCCGACCGAGAATGGAGGGAAGTTGTAGTGATGGATATATCTCTTCGTATCCTCCTCATACATGTCATCGATGAGCTGGATATCTGATGGTCCACCGAGAGTCGTGATCGAGAGCACCTGAGTCACTCCACGCTCAAATAGGGCAGATCCATGAGTCCGAGGGAGGATCGGTGCTGTCGCACGTACAGGGCGCACTTCACTTGGTTTTCGTCCATCAAGACGCGTATGGGTTTCGATGACGGATTTTCGCATATGTTCAGAAATGACTTTTTTCACGCTATCAGCGATGTCTCCCATTTTCGGAGTATTGGCTTCTTTGTCATATCCGAGCTTTTCTGCTGTCACTTCGACGAGATCATGAAGGGCATCATGGAATTCGATCTTTCCGAGATTGTAGAGAGAGAGGATTTCACTTTCCGTCACGATCTCTTTCACTTTCACTATCACCTCCACATCAGTATCGATGATCGTGAGTTCTGTAGTAGGAAGTGCATAGGCTTTCGTATATTCCGCGAGAAAATCTTTTTGTGCAGTACAGAGATCTTTGATGATCGCATGAGCATATTCAAATGCTTTTACCATAAGTTCATTTGATACTTCATTTCATTGGCTTTCTACCATGGTGATCGCATCGAGCGTACCAGCAACCGTGAGATCGAGGTGAGCTACGGCTATCTCTTCAAATGTCGGATCAAAGATGAAATTCCCAGATTCATCGCTCGCGATACGTACTGCTGCGACTGGTCCTTCAAACTCTTTCACCCCCGCAAGCATCACTGATAGTGATGCACCAGTGACACCATACCATCCGAAATCCGAGAGTCCAGAAGAGGACATAATGGTCGAGATGATCTGTGTATCGGTACGAGTGTTTTTTGGGAACATCGGGCGGATGGGGCGGTCGATCATTCGTGAGTTGAGGATACTGGCTTCGCTTGGGCGACCCTCACGTTTCATGAAGCGATTGCCCCCGATTTTTCCATTCGCATAGTATTTCTCTTGGTATTCGACGGTGAGAGGAAAGAAGTCTCCGTCTTTCGGATTCCCGATCCCCGTCGTCGTGAGGAGGAAGTTCCCATCCTCATCCCGAATCACGACGGAGCCTGTCGCGAAGAGTGCGAGGCGACCTGATTCGAATGTGATATTTTTTCCAGCGATAGAATACGTTTTCGATACAATAGCTCGATCGAGTGCGAGCCTATCCTTAAGTCAGACGATCATAAAAATGAAAATGAAATAGTAGAGTACAATATTCGCTCGTCTCTCCAAACAAAATCATATCTATGACCTTGTTCGGATGGGCGAGAGGAATAATTGTGGGGGAATTATATGGGAAAAAAATAAAATGGCAAAGAAAAAACCGAGAAGAGAAAACTTGATTTTCTATAAAAATCGATACAATTCATCCACATGCGAGTATAGCTCAATTGGCTAGAGTACCGCCTTGCCATGGCGGCCGTTGTGGGTTCGAGTCCCATTACTCGCTCCAGTGAAAAACTAAATCTCATCCATCAGGATGGGATTTTTTTCAGGTTTGTAGTCTATGGGACCAGAATCCGAGCGGTTTATGAGAAATGCCTTGAATAGCATTTCGAAAGCGAGGAGAGTAGAATGAATGGAAATTGAACTTTAGAATAAACTCAAGCCACGTGCCTTTAGGACGTAGCTAGATCTGAACCAAGTTTTTACTAAGACAATTCTTTTTATAGTCTTACTGAGAAGGAAGTATCTTAGGATTTGTTCTTATCGTTGCTTCAGTGATAGGATATGGTTTAGTCGAATTCTCTATAGGAGTTCGGGAATAGGTATTAGTCGATGGTTTCGTATTGGATGTAGGTTTTTTGGTAGCAGAGGTTTTTGATCATGTTGCACTTTCTGTATCAGTTGGAAGAGGAGTATCTTCGGTATTTTTCGGAGCTCCTGGAAGAGCTTCACAGACGATACCATTTTTATTTCCATCGAGTCCATAGATGTCGCGGGACTTCACTTTCGCACTATCGACTCCTTGGTTATACGAGGCGATATCATTGGCACACTGATCATATTTTGCTTGAGCTTCTGGCTGTGTCTGGAAGTTCGCACAGTTCAGATCGCCATCACCTTTTACCGGAAGTGCACATGATCCCATGAGTTTCAGTCCATCTTTGGTATGAGTGACACGCGACTCTTGTATACTGCCTGTCTCCCACAGCTTTCCGAGATCGAGATCATAATTCATCGTCTCTATACCTATAGCCGCGAGGAGGATGATGCCGAGTCCGATCGCGAATCCTGTCTTGATGATATTCATCCACCAGAGAACGAAGAGTATCACACCGAGTCCGACCATAAACCAGATACGTGTCGACTTGGTATTGCGAGCTTTTTCGGCTCCTGCTTTGAGGTTCGCTGCTGTTTGCTTGAGATCAGGCATAGGGAAGGTATAAGAAAATAAAAAACAAGATGATTATATTTCGAATAGAAAAAAAGGCAAACCTTCCATTGTCCTTATATGATAAATCCTCCAAATTTGGAGGATTTATTTGATTGATGTAGTGAGCGCCTCTCGGAAATATTTCGAATTTTTCTTATTTTTGGTGAAAAGAGCAATCTGTTTTTCTCAGGATCACTGGATTCACTTTTCGACGAGGATTTTTATATTTTCTAGATTCATAAGTGATTATTGAGTATTTTGAAATACCAGAGCTTTATCCAAGAGATGAATCATCCGTTTCCGCGATAATTCGCATTCAGTGTATCTTGAAAACTTTCGATGTCAAGAGTCAGACTCTCTTTATTACGAAATACTCACTCAGTATATCATATTCTCATTTTTTTACAAAAATTAGAGAGAGTTTTTATATCATCGTGGATTGTATACGTGAATTTTCTTTTATCGATATTTTGGTAGGTTTTACTTGCGATGAAGAGAAATACAGAGAATTCTTCTTTTGCTC
Organism: Candidatus Altimarinota bacterium; assembly: GCA_043771825.1. GTDB lineage: Bacteria > Patescibacteriota > Gracilibacteria > BD1-5 > UBA2023 > JAGOMW01. The sequence goes on from JAYVGV010000011.1 coordinate 14,754, forward strand.
GAAATACATTCTCGATCGAAGAATAAAATCCGTCTATAAATACCTCTACAGGAACATTCCGAGTCTTATAGATCTTGCGAAGAAATGTATAATAAAATGAGATTCTCGGCTCCTGATAGACGAGTGTGACCATAGTATTTCTCTGGTAGTGTCTGCATTGTTCGAGATTTTGCTTCACTTTCTCATAGCTTGTTCCATCGAAGATAAAATTCAGATGATGATGAAAGCAAAATTTCAATACTTTACTCGCGACTCTCACTGAACTCTGCTGGAATTCGCTGGCATTCTCACCATTGTATCCGTCGAACATACATCGATATCGGTCGATGTCAATGACGATGAAGTCCTTCTTTAGATCGGTGAGGATAGTCTCTAAAAATTCACTCTTCCCAGCTCATGGCGCTCATGCCAAGAATATACTCGATATATTCTCCGGATCTTGTATCGCATATGCTTCGATATTTCCGAATCCTTCTATGATAGCATCTGTGAGCAGAGAAACTCCTACGTCATTATTCGAGAATTTTTGTTTGGAGAGGAGCATAAAGAGAGGATATATAAAATGAGAATATATGCAAAGTTTGCTTATTTTTCGGATAAATGATAATATTTTATTATGATAAATTTTTTAAAAAAAATCTCTTTTCTCACTTATCTTGTCTGGGTGCTTGTACTTTTTTCAGTGAGCGCAACGTATTATGCTGATTATCAGAATAAGAAGTGGTGAGAAGATATAGATTTTATCCATAGTAAGTATGCACCAGAGATTTCTGATTTGAGAAAAAAAATACCACGATGAGAGTTAGTTTTTTCTTGAGAATTAATTAAATTTTATCTTATTTCTCAAGGAGAAATCGATGCAGTAAAACCATCGTATACATGAAGTCTTTCGATTCATAGCCTCAGCAGACTTCCGAGCATAAAAATGTGAGCTTTACACAAAAATTCCTATAAAAATGATATAATAGGTATATGACCTAGGATATGCTATAGCTCAGTCGTAAATGAATACCCTAGAACGAATGCTTATAAATATGAAGATGGTAAGAAAAAAATGCTCCCAGAAGTTCAAGATTATATCTTTCGGATAAATGAGCATTGCAAAACACAAAATATCTGAGAATACACAAAGAGATCTGAAATTATCTACCAGTTGCAGAGTCTCAGAAGTATCTATGAGTTAAACGGAAAAGAAGTTGATGAATATGTAAAAATATACAATGCAACCCTTTTCTGATGGAAAGTAAAAATTCTAGATATCTTGGATCGTAATTTTTTCCAAAAGAATGAAATTTCAAAGATTGTTGTAGACGGATTCATTCTTACAATTATTATTGAATCCATAGTTGCTACGATTCGCTTTTTTCGCAAGAGAAAACTGAGTAAAGGATAGGAGATACTATACCTCTCATCCTTCTTTGTTCATATGTACCGGCTTCATGAAAGGGAAGTACTGACACTCTCGGAGTGGCTTGTCTTCGAGGAAGGCAAAAAATCTCTCACCGAATCCGAATCCACATGTCGGAGGCATGCCGTGCTCAAGCATCTCGACGAAGTCCCACTCGGGCATCATCGCTTCATCATCTCATTTTTCGAGTAGTTCTTGCTGTGCTTCGAATCGCGCTCGCTGATCGAGAGGATCATTGAGCTCAGAGAATCCATTCCCGACTTCACTTCCTGCGATGATCGGCTGGAAGCGCTCGACGCGTCCAGGATAGCTCGCAGATTTCTTCGCAAGGGGAGAGATGATCTCTGGGTGATTCACGAGAAATATTGGTCCCGTGATCTGCTTGCGGACATATTTCCAGAGAGTATCTGTGAGGCGTTCGCGATTCTCACCTTCGTATCTTACACCAAGTTCTCGGAGTTTATTTTTCATCTCATCATCAGTGGCAGTGAGGAGATTGATCCCCGTCTTACTTTCCACGGCTTCGAGGTAGTCGACTTTCGGCCACTCTCCGGCGAGATCGAAGGTATGTCACTTCGCGGTGAAAGTAGTACGACCGTAGACTTCTTTTGCTATACTTTGGTAGAGCTCTTGTACGAGCTTCATGCCATCTTCATAGTCGGCATATCCCCAGTAGAATTCCATATTCGTGAATTCTTGGAGATGTTCAGGACTTGACCCTTCATTGCGGTACGCACGTCCGATCTCGAATGTCTTCGGAAATCCTCCTGCCATGAGTCTTTTCTGCCAGAGCTCACCGACGCATATTCGCATATAGACATCGACGTCATAGTCATGATGATGCGTGGCAAATGGTCGTGCCTCAGCCCCACCAGTCGTATGCTCGATCGTCGGAGTCTCGACTTCGAGGAATCCTTTTGACTTCATGAAATTTCTCGTAATATCCCAGAAGTTGCTCTTGCGGTAGAACATTGCACGGAGTTCATCATCCATCGCCATATCGAGATACCTCTTGCGATAGCGTTCATCATCATTTTCGATACCGTGGAATTTTTCTGGAAGAGGGCGGATCGCCTTTGTGAGGAAGGTGAATTCTTTCACGAAGAGGGTGAGCTCACCTTTATGCGTATAGAAAAGCTCTCCCTTTACACCGATGAAGTCACCGAGATCGATGAGCTTCTCTGCGAATTTATAGGCGGATAAAGATTCTGAGTTCCCGTCATTGCGAGTGGAGCGTGGCGATCCAGAGTCTCAGATACCTGGATTGCTTCATTCTTCGCAATGACAGGGAATAAGTTCAGTTTTATTTTCACCAACGATATTGATACTACAATTCTCCCTCGAAAAAAGGATCTGGATTCGACCTGTTCCGTCAGAAATCGAGGCGAAACAAATTTTTCCGAATGATCTATGAAGCATCACGCGACCAGCGAGGGCAATATCGAATGTCGGAGCAGGGATTATCTCTTCGATAGCACGGAAGGTACTTACACTCCCTCATTCTACATCGATATTTGAAGAGTATTTCAATAAAATCTCCCCGATACTATTCGTCATATCGAATTTCGTTGCAAAAGGATTGACTCCGAGTGCGCGGATTCGTTCGAGTTTTTTGATGCGATCGAGGGTTTCTGTAGAGTAATCGGGTGACATAAAAAACAAAGACAAAATATATATAAAAATCCCCTCTAGTATAGGAAAAAGAGAGGAAAAGGCAATCTGTTTTGTTATTTATTCGATACGTTCTTTGAGGAGGTCTGCAAGGTCGACTCGGATACTATTAGCTGTATTCTCAAGACCAGATCATGGACGAGCGCATTCACTCGTGAAACAATCTGTTTCTATGACGATTTTATTTTCTATTTCTTTGAAGATTTTATTCGCCACGTTTTACATAAGGGAAGGTTTGGCATTCTCGTATAGGGAGTCATTCGAGAAATGCAAAAAGTCTTTCTGAAACACCGAATCAAGCGGTCGGAGGCATACCATGTTTGAGCATTTCTACAAACTCATAATCAGCCATTTGCGCCTCATCGTCTCAAGCATCTCTGAGTGCTTGCTGAGAATCGAATCGTTCAAGTTGATCCAGAGGATCATTGAGCTCACTATATCCATTTCCGACTTCACTTCCTGCGATAATAACATGAAATCTGTGAGTGATATCGGGATTATGGGTATCTGATTTTGCAAGAGGGCTTGTGAACTTTGGTTCATTGATAAGAAATGCCGGTCCAGTAATACTCTTGCGAATATATTTCCAGAGATAATCCACGAGTCTTGGACGATTCCCTGCTTCATAGTGAGCTCCGAGCTCTTGAAGTTTCGCAATCATATCTTCCTTTGTAGAAGTAAAAATATCGATCCCAGCTCTCTCTCGTATAAGTTCAGTATAGTCGAGTACTTCCCATTCTTTATCGAAATCTATCTCATGTCCATGGATAGAAAACTTTCTCTTTGCATAAGTTTTATCGATGACATGAAGATAGAGATTTCTTACAAGACTCATCATATCCTTATAGTCAGCATAAGCCCAGTATACTTCCATCTGCATATAGTCTTGAGCATGTTCAGGAGATACTCACTCATTGCGAAATACTGGTCCAATCTCAAATGTTTTTTCGAAGCCACCTGCCATAAGTCTCTTCTGCCAGAGTTCCCCTGCAGAGATACGAAGATAAACTTTAGTATCGAAGGCATTATAGTGGGTCTGAAATGGTCGAGCATCAGCCCCTCATGTTGCATTTTCGAGTCTCGGTGTATCAAGTTCGAGAAAATTCTGATCCTCCAAAAATCGTCTCATGCTCGAGAAATATTTACTTCTTCTGATGATTCGTGCTTGTACCTCTGGATCAAGCATATCGAGATATCTTTTTCGATACCGATCTTCTTGGTCCTTGAGTCAGTGATGTTTATCTGGTAGAGGAGCTATTGATTTGGTGAGGAGCTGTATTTGATCGACAGCGACAGTTGCTTGCCCCTTTTTATTGTTATAGGCTCAACCTGAAAAACCTATAAAATCTCAAATATCAAAATATCCATCAACTACATCAAAAATATCAAGCGGTGTTTCATTTACTTGAATGCTGGTCTTACTACCACCTTTTCCATCCAAGAGAATAAGGGGGCTATTTTTTGTAAGAGCAATTTGTATCATTCCAGATTGATCTTTTATATCAAGAAACATAATCTCTCCATGACGCCGTCTTCCCATAATACGACCAGCAAGAGCCACTTTTTGTAAACTCGATCTATCAACTCAACTGAGAGGGGAAGGGCTCAGCTTTGCCACTGATGCACGAACTCACTTTATAATATCGGATCGAGCAAATCGCTCAGGAAAACATACTATCCCAGCAGACTCAAGAGCTCGAAGTTTATCGACACGAACTTGTTCGAGTGTATTGAGTTGTTGAGGAGAATTCATAAGAAAAAGAATGACGAATGAATAAATAGAGATCTCATTTAGAGAGAATTTTGAAGTTAGTAACGGATCAAAAAATGTGGATCTGGACAGATATATCTCATCTGAGGAACATCGACAGCGGAGCAGTAACCTCTATTTTTCCAGATATCAATATCCTTTCCTGTGAAGATTTGTAAGTGAAGATGAGGAAACCAGTTCCCATTTTCTTGAGGTTCTCAGAGATGAGCAAATATTTCTCCTTGTTTCAAAGATAGTTTTTTTGTGATCGATGATGGTGATAGATGTCAGAAAAGTGCATAAAAATAGTCCTTTCCGAATGTATACTTTATGATGATATATCCACCGTAATTTCCATCACCGGGCTCATATCATGATTCATAGATTTCACCATCAAGAGGATTATAAAGAGATGTTCCTGATGGAAAAAGAACATCAACACCAAGATGGTATACTCGTCATTCTTCACGAATATGAGTTCCAGTAAGTATATGCGATCGATCTTCGAGATACCCTCAGAGAGCCCAACTTGCCGAAGATTCTTGAAGCAATTGCGTATTATATGCATCCATTGCACGCATATTACGAGAATCTACTTTTAAAAAATCAGGACATGAGTAATCAACAACAGTAGATTTTCCGCTTGAAACAGATCAGAAAATAGGAAATAGAGTGATATTCTTATTTAAGAGAGGATACGGATACATAAGGTATTAAGATAATGAGTGTAAATAAGTTTGTGCAAGCTCAGGAGTAATTTTTTCATTATCGAGTGCTCCAAGGAGAAAACTTTTTAATTGTTGTTCCCCTCAACCATATCAAGGTATAGTGCGTGCCTGATTGTGAGGGTCTCTTTCATCATCGATATCAACATGATTGATCATTAATGCTTGAGTTTGAAAATTTACGCCACTTTCGAGTGCAAATCGCAATGATTGTATAGGGCGTTGGGTATCTGATCAGAGAGCACGATATTCACCGTAGATATTCTGTCCTCCAGAATGAAGTGCTTCTACATGAAGTGCAGTTGCGAGGACTCCCATAATACCGTATCATCTATGACTTGGTGCAGTCGTCGCCTCAGTGAGTTCCCCATGTTGGATCGTGACGCCTCCATCAACCACATGTGGTTGATGGCTATAGAGTATTACAGCAACAAGTCGTCTATTCTCTTCTCTTACTCAGAGTACAAAATTTCCAGAGTTCCTATCTGCTAGCACGCTTTTACATGCTTCATCTGACCAACCAAACGGTGTCCAAAGTTCAGAGAGTTCATGAGCCTGAATATTTCTCGTAAGGCGGAATCATTTTTGTTCGAGATCTCCGAGTTTTTGTATAGCATGAGTACTGAAATCTCACATAGTATTGAGTACTTCTGCGATATATCTTCTGTTTACTTCTCGTAACATTTGAGCTGTTCTTATATCAGGGTTACGATCTCCTCGATTGACACTAAATGTGATATACCAAAATGGTTGTGGATTGTCTGCTGTCTGATCTGGATAGTATCCAAGAGTTCCGCCGAGGGAACTTACAAATTCTTCTATAGTTCATAATTCAGAACTATCCGCCTGAAGAAGTATACGAACGACAAGTCTCGATCGATCAAGAGACTCAAATTGCTCAAGAAGTGCGCATACTAATTTCTGAAAAGAGTTAGGTGAATGAAGTGAAGTTCGATCTTCATAAATCATCCTATGATATGATCACTCTGTATTGAGTCAGGGATGAGATGCTCAAGTATATCAGGCAGCTTGAGCGAGAGGAATGGTTGACATATTGTATTTTATTTAGTTATATGATATTTATATATTTTTTTGTAAAAATCACGAAATTGACTAAAATGTTATAAATTGTAAATATTTTGTTATATTTGTAACATTTATGAGAAAAATTTCAGAAATTATTCAGTCCATTGTTTCAGAACAAGTGTTTCTCGAAGAGGCACTTCATTTTAATTTTCTCAATCTTACAGCCTTTTCTGAATACATCCTTCCATATGTTCAGAAAGAAACACACAAAGAAGTTTCCATTCATGCTATCAAAATGGCACTTTCACGTATGCAGAAACCAGAAGGATGAGCATATATGAAGCAATATGCTCCCTTTCAAAGAGTCACTACCCGTCGAGGACTCTCAATTCTTACACTTTCTCGGTCTCCAAAAAGTATTGAAATTGTTACTAATCTCATGTCAGAGAGGAGAAAACGAGATACAAAGTTTTTTACAGTGGTAGAGTGACTCAATGAAATTGATATTATCTTTGAGTCGATCAATATGAGTATCATCCAGGAAAAGATCCCCCAATCACTTCAGATTCTTATGGTTTCATGATTGTCTCTTGTGTCATGTGAGCTTTCAGATGCAGAGATTTCTACACCATGACTTTTTTATCGTGTGACGAAAAAGCTCGCATTTCATGGAATCAACATCATTCAGGTACTTTCTACGTATCACGAACTCGGTATCATCCTCAATGAACAAGATACTAAAAAAGCATTCACAGTACTCCTCGACTAATTATGTGCCCAAAGATTTGGCCCGCTCAGGAGATAGAGGAGATCAGCACGTACTGATGCAGCAGTTTTTGGAACTCATGCCCCAGGGGACTGAATGATATGGGGAGCGCTTCCTCTCGGGGTTCTTTGACTCGTGTGAACGAGAACTTTATTTGCTGTTCATTTGAGGTTTCAGAGCTCGGAATCTTTTGATACATATTGAAGTCATACAGATGCTTGCATCTGCCCGTCGATGTCTTGATATGACGCAACATATCGTGGTACGAGTCAGCGAGAAATCGCAACTTCTACTTCTTGAGCGATTCTCTCATCTTCCTGTTGTATGGCAAGCAGAAATTCTTCGGCTCATACATCCGTATAGTTTTTTGGATCTACCAGCCCGCTAAGTTCTACCTCATTTTCTTCTATACGGATTCCTGCTGATCGGAGAAGGATAAGAAGCTTTCTTTTTACATCTTCACCATTCAGATCATCTATAGGATGTGGTTCTGTATATCCCATATCACGAGCTTCTCGTACAATTTGAGAAAACGATTTGCCTCATTTCTCAAGCTCAGAACACACGTATGCAAGTGTGCCAGAGAACGTACCTTCTACCGATTGTACAGTTTCTGAAAGTCCATGTGCTTCTTGGAAGTAAGGTACAGCACCAGCTCAAGCCATCACGGTAGTGTTATATCGATATCTTTGAGGGTTACCTGTTATTGCTTCGAAAGTCTCCATATCAGCTGCTGCAGGCTTCTTATTTGCTGTAACAATTCTATTTATAGTTTTCTGAATAATATCTCTATGGAAATCAGTCATCTTATCTCCATCTGCACTTACATCAATAAATACGATCTCTCACTCCATTCCCATTTCTTTGACCGCAGAGAGCATTTCTTCATGTGGACCATAACTTTGTGACTCAGGAATTTGAGAAAGAGTATGCTTGAGTGAGTCCTGCGTAATTGACTCAGGCATGACAACCCCTCCAGGAGAGAGTATAAATCGTCTTGAATTTGCAAGTCCGACTATACGAGTTGGATTTCTATGCCCATGATTTACTCCATCGTGTTTCTGTATTTGTTTTACGAGTTCTGTTCAGACTTGTCCTGCCCCGATGATGAAGACGTTTTGAAGAGCCATAATAATAAAAGAATTTAAAAAAATAAGGTGATTATTGACGAGTGATGTCTTGTGGTTTTATGACTCTGATAAGAGTGGTTCATTCGCCAGTGAATTCGAGATATCCCGCTACAGAACCTGCTACTAATGTACTGAGATTCCGAGTTACTTCTCATGAGGGAAGTAACTGCTGCTCAAGACTATAGAGACGACTATCATAGGGTCGTGAGGCAAATGTCGCACCAGGAACAATCGGGAAAGAAGGATTTGCCATACTAATAAAGAATTAGGAGTAAGCTCAGGAGAAGTCCTGATATCAGAATAATACTTAATGCATAAAGAAAGTAAAGACGAAATTTCACAAAAACTTTTTATATCTTATAAAAGAAACTCTCATTGAAACACTGTGGTAGCTGGTCCACTCATCATCACGCTTTCATCTTCTTTTCCACTCCAAGATATATAAAGATCTCCTCACCTCAAAGAAACTCGTATAGATATATTTTTCTCGAGTTTTTCAGCAAGTATGCCAGCTATCACAGATGCACAAGCTCCTGTTCCACAAGCAAGAGTTTCTCCTGCGCCACGCTCCCATACGCGCATTTCTATATGCGTAGGGGAATGAATATTTACGAATTCCACATTTACTTTTTTTGGGAATATATCGATATTGATCTCTATCGGACGACCATATCGAGTTACAGAGAAGTTATCTACTGGTTCTTCGAGGAATATTACTGCATGAGGATTCCCCATGCTCACCGGAGTGAAATGGAAGTTTCTTCATTCAGAGACAACAGTACGAGTTCCATATTTTAGTGGTATTTTTTCATCCTGGAGTATCGGAGGTCCCATATCAACCATAATATTTTTTCCATCAGTTCGTAGGAGTATAACTCATCGCGCAGTCTCTACTCGTACTTCATTTTTGTCAGTGAGTCAAGTATCTCGAACATACTTGAGAAAACATCGTGCACCATTCCCACACATTTCCACTTCACTTCCATCTTGATTAAATATTCGATATTTGAAATCAGCAACTTCCGATCATTCTATAACAAGAATTTGGTCACATCCGACTCCGAATTTTCTCTCTCACAGCTTTTCGGCAACCTCAGGATTTATGAGGATTTCTGGATGAGTGACTCTATCGAGAATAACAAAATCATTTCCGAGTCCATGCATTTTTGTGAAGGGAAGAATCATGATAAAGTTTTATGATATAAATTTGCTTACTCGATAACGGGGATTTCATTTCTCCAAAGTTCGTCCATTTTTGCTCTCTTTCGAATTTCCACGATGGTTCCATCTTCCTTAAGAAGGAGTTCTCCTGCTTCTGGAAAACTATTGTATCCATGAGTACTCATAGAAGCACAGTAGGATCCGACAGATTCTATCACGAGTATATCTCCGATTTTAGCTTCCGTGAGGGTTCGGGGAAGGAGTCACTCGGGATCGCCTGGTGCTGGAGTGAATATATCGCCACTTTCACAATTATGTCATATCACAATATAATTTTTTGTATTTGGACTTTCAGAAACGATGACAATCGGATGTTGTGCTCCGTAAAGGGAGGGACGAGTCACTTCGGTCATCCCTGCATTTACCTTGATAAAATTGTATCCATTTATTCCAGTATCGACGATATCGATCACTTCTGTGACGAGACTTGCTGAGTTTGCTGCGATGAATGTCCCAGGCTCGACTTCAAGATGAAGCTTCCGTCCAGTTTTTTCGAAAAAATCCCAAAAGAGTCACTTTACATGATCTCCAATCTCCTCAAGATCAGCAGTCTTTTCATATTCCATCCGAGCGACCTTAAATCCTCATCCAAGCGATACTATGGTTACATCTGGAAGTTTAATCACTATATCAAGTACGAGTCATGCTACTTTCTTCCAGACTTCTGGATCGGATCCTGACCCGATGTGTGTATGGAGCTTGGTAATAGCCAGATGATATTTTTTTGCGATTATTTTTGCTTCTTCCAGATATTCATGCCAGATTCCAAAACTCGATGCAGGTCCTCCGACATTGGTTCGATTGGTTCCACCAGATCCCATTCCAGGATTGACTCGTATTGAAGTATGAGTGTGAGGAAAAAGCTTTCCATACGTTTCAAGTTGATGAAGGCTTGTTGCATTGAACTCTACTCCCATATCGACTATTTTCCTCAAGTCTTTCGGCATTTCTTGGCCCGTAAGTTGGATATGATCAGCAGGGATACCCGCGTTTATCGCACGGTATACTTCATACTCACTCGATGCATCGATATGGAGTCATTCTGAGTGAAAAATTCGAAGAAGATTCATATTTGAACTGGTCTTCATCGCATAGCGTGAAGTACGTCAAAAATGATGAGGAAAATTCATGACCTTTCGAGCTTGTTCTCGAAGAAGCCCCTCTGAATAAATGAATACGGGAGTATCGAATTTTTCGCGAATATTTGCGATAATCGAAGGTCTAAGAAAACGAAGTGTGTCCATAGATTGGAAGTTATAAGAGTAAGTCGAAAGAAAGGGAAAGAAAATGCAAGATGAGAGTGAGGGTTATATTATTTTTCTGAAATATTTGCCCACCACTCACCCAGTTCTATGATCTTCTTCGTGAGTTCTGCTCCTCTCGGTGTGAGTCCGTAACTTCACTCTTCCTGACATTTTGTGAGTATCCCTCCCTCTACGAGTTCAGCAAGTCGATCAGTCAGGATCTTCGTATTCGGATTTCCAGTATGCTCTCGTATGGTCGTGAATGTGCGGTAGCCGTCAGAGATAGCATACATGATAAATATGCTCCACTTCTTCCCAAGAAGGGTGAAGAGCTCAGTCATATTCGGGCATGTACAACTTGGAGATTTGACCATATTTTTATAAGTTATTTTCATAATAGTCAATTTCTTTTTTAAAGCAAAATAATTTGCATTTCATCGGATTATCTATAGAATCTAATTACTTTATATTTTAAACTAAAGTTTATGTCATTTTTATCAAATTTAAACTGGAGATATGCTACTAAGAAATTCGATTCTACTCGAAAAGTCTCTGATGCTGATCTCGATACCCTTCTCGAAGCGATACGGCTCACTCCGACATCTTTTGGGATGCAGCCATACCATTTCTATGTAGTATCGAACCAAGATATCAAAGATAAAATCCAAGCAGCAGCATGGAATCAGTCACAAATCGGGAGTGCATCTCATGTGATCGTATTTGCTGCTCGCACGGATCTTCCTGAGAACAAAGAAGAGTTCTTCACCCTTCTCTCTGGTGGGAATCCAGAAGTACGCGCTCATCTCAAGTGATATGAAGATATGGTCGCAGGATTCGTCGCGAGCAAAGCTGATCCAGCAGATGCTCTCGCATGGTCTGCAAGACAAGCCTATATCGCTCAAGGATTTGCTATGGCAGCGCTCGCAGAACTCGAGATTGACTCATGTCCTATGGAAGGATTCGATCCAGTAGTAGTAGGAGAACTCCTCGGACTTCCTGATTCTCAGAAAGCGGTAGTCATGCTTCCTATCGGGTACCGTGCAGTCGATGAGTCTCCTCGTCCGAAAGCTCGATTCACGAAAGAGTCACTCTTTACAGAAGTGAAGTAAATTTGCATCACATTCAAAAAACTATAGTATCCGAATATGGAACTATGGTTTTTTATGCCATCATCGGATCACTTTCGATAGGAATCAATGGATATCTCGTGAAATTGCTCGCAGATAAAAAGGTGGATGGTGCTATACTTACCTTTCTTCATGGTATGGCATATCTCGTTTTTTGAAGTTTCGGAATTTTAGTTGGAGGAGAAGATTTTTTTGATTCAAAAGAGAGTCTCCCGCTCATCCTATCAATAGTGATAGCGTGTGTTATATTTTTCAATCTCAGACTACGTATTCGGGCATTAGCATACCTATCAAGTTCTGAGTATTATATCGGTTATCGGATATCCATGACTCTTGGGTTGGTCATTATCGGTATTATTTTTCTCGGAGAATCTATCACTTCTTCTCAGCTCTTCTGACTCATGCTCTGAAGTGTCGCAATATTGTTTCTTTTTGAAGAGGATATAAAACTTCGTACTTCTCGAAACTGGGGAAGATCTCTCCTTTTTCTTTTTGGGAGTGTGATAGCTGGTATCTGTATACAAGTTATTGGCAAGATGCAGTGACTATCTTCTCTTCCAATATCAGTGATGCTTTTTTGTCAAGGGATGACTATGCTTTTTATAACGGGATTGTTTGACGTATCTGCGCTTCGAAATTTTTTTGGCACATCGAAGGAATCGATAGTATCTATATTACTCATTGGTATTCCTGCAACGATATTTGTCTATATTTCAGCAGTATTCAATCTCCTTACATATAATGCTGGATGAAATGTCAGCGTCGTGACAAAAATATATGCATACTCTTTGTTCGTTCCAATCTTTTTGTCGGTAATTTTTTCCTGAGAAAAAGTCACCTATAAAAAAGTTATTGCATTTTTTCTCACTGTAATGAGCCTCTACTATCTCGTATAGTTTTTTCGATGAGCTTGAATTTCCATTTATTCTTTCTTGAGTAATGTTTTCATAGTATCAAGATCGACATCTTTGGGTATTTTCACTTCTTTCTTTGTATTGACACCTTTCGGCATAAATGGTCATACTTTCTTTTCTTTTTCTCGTTTTTTCTCACTCGCTGGAAGGCTTCCAGCAGAGAGTATAGAGTTCCCATCGATGATCGATTTGCCGTGACTTAGGGGGTTACTTCGTATTTTTTGTTTCTTCTTTCCGTAAAAATAGAGAGGTATCGTGATGAGAAGTCATACGATCGAAAATATGAGTATAGAGCTTCTATATGCGAGAATCAATTCTCATATATATGAATAATTTTTGATCCATGTGAGAAATCATTCACTCAGAAATGAGAAATGATTTCCTTCCTTCCAGAAATCGGTCATACCTTCATTCCAGATGAACAAGAGTCCCGTAAAGAGAAGGAAAAAGAAAAAGAAGAGGATTTTTTTCATAGAAAAAAGTGAGAAAATAGGGGAGTTATTTTTATTTTTTGATCATTTCATACACTTCGGATTCAGGGTCAATATCAAGATGAAGAATGATATTTGCCATTCATGAAAAGATCAGAAGAGTAGTGGAGCGCGTCAGATTTTACGAGAAGTGAATTATTGACCTTCGCGATACGGAGGAAGTTCCACATGATGGTAGATATTCCTATAATCGCGAGAGATCTGATGCAAAACCGATGAACCCTTTCACAATAGCAAGTATGGTAGATATACCAAGGGCAGATTGTATACCGAGAGAGGGAGTGATAGCAAGCTGAATCACGAAAGTGATTCTACATTTTTTTCGAGAGAAGACAAAAATTTCTGTAAGTAGTATTGTTATAATTGTAGCAATGAGGTTTATATTTAAAATAATTTTTTTATGCAATATTTTTATTCGAAGAATCTTATAGCAGTCATAAAAGTACATCCAATTACGAAGAACGCAATAGTAAGATATTTTTTTTGTGTCTGAGAGTGTATCACGGGGAGGAGATCAGCTGTCGCGACATAGAGAAGTGATCCTCCTGCGAATGCTGTCGCAAGGCCAGTAAATATATCTGATATATTCGAAAGTATGAGATCTGAGATCGCAAATCCTATAGGTGCGGCACAGGCAAATAGAGTGAGAAGAGCTATCTGGATATGCTTCTCGAATTTGCTCTCACGAAATATAGCTGCAAGAGAAAGCGAGACCGGTATCTGATGGATAGCAACGCCCGCTAAGATGACATATCCTACCTCACTCGATATCCCGAATCCAGCACGTATACCGAGTCAGTCGAAGAGCGTATGGATAGATATGGCTATCCAAGATACGAGCGCTACATGATCATAGTGCTCGTGAGGGTCTTCATGTATATGATCTCCGTGTCCATGGTCATGGGCATGAGGAGTGAGTATCTCTTCTATGAGATAGATGAAGAGGAATCCACCGATAAATGCGTAGACTGCATACTCTGTCTGTTCGAGTGCTTCAGGGAGGATGTGGACTATCGATACTGCGAGCATCGATCCTGCACCGAGTCCGATGAGAAGATTGAGTATCGACTGATTCACTTTCTTAAAACTATAGAGGAGGAGTCCTGTCGCAGAGATGAGGGTGAGGATGATGAGTGGAGTGAGCATAAGAAAAAAAGTAAATAAGCTATATCAAGCTTGGATAATCTCGGCTTGATTTGAAGAAAATCGGAATGATTTTTTATAGAGTTTTTCCCCTTATTAAATAGTCGCTTAAGGTAATCATATTATTTTGAATGATATTTTGCTTGGAATATTCACCAAATTTTACTCAGTCATAGTCAGAGACTATAGATGATGACCAGATTGAGTCCTACTGATAAAGAATAACGAAAAACAGAGTCGTCCATAATACTTTCGAAGAGGAATATCCATGGAAAAATTGATATAAGAATTACTAAACCACAGTAGAGTTCTTTGCAGAGTGCTGCATAAATCCATAATCAAGCGGATGCAATTATATATATTCACACAAGAGAAGCTCCAATTTTAGAAAATTTCATAACAGAAAAGAGTTAAGAAAATTATTTACAATTTATACAACATTTCAAATATTCGATCGATTCAGACTTCAGAGCTTCTAGTGGAAGAGGGAAGTGTACTTCACTTACACTTGAGCACTCAGTACAGTACGAGAGCTTCACTCATTCTTCTTTATGCCCATGACAGAGGGTGAATATCCGTTCGTCATTCACTCGTATCTCGTGGATGATATGTTCTCGTACGAATGCGTCGATGATACGATAGAGCGTCGTCGGATTCATCTCTTTCGTATCGACAAAAGAAGTCTTTAATTTGCTGAAAGTGAGCGAGCTTTCCTTTTCGAAAAGAGCCTGAATGTGCCTACGATGAATAGTGGAAAGCATGAATATTTTTTAATACTTTCTTATACTATGCATATTTTTGCAAATGCAATTTTTTTATATTAAAAAATCCTTATAGAATAAGGATTTTCTTTGGAGTCTTATGATATACTATCGTAGTACGCATACATTACAACTTTTCATCCGTGCACAGGTTGTACTCGATATATAGGGGCTCGCGAGCTTCGTATGGACATCATATATCGTCCCACAGTTCTCGCAGAAGCTGACTGTGACAGCATCATTCTCAGAGGGATTCTCGCACTGACATGGGAATATCACTCGTTCTCAAGCGATCGTCATCTCATGGATGAGTCATTGTGCCGAAAAAGCATCGACGATCCGATAGAGTGTCGCGAGATTCATATGTCCACTTGTGACGAGAGACTCCTTAAGATCAGTAAAGGTCACACGAGAAGATTTCTGGAGCTCTTCGACGAATCGACGACGAGACATAGTGATACGAGAAGCAGGCATAAAGAGGATCTAAGAATAAAGAGTAAAATCTAAGAGAGGAAGAATATAGTGATATTTCTTATAATTGCAAATATTTGCGAGAACAATATTACCAATTCCAGCTTGTCCCACTTGGGCCGATCTCGAATATTTGGTCTTTGTAGAGGGGATTCTCTTTTGCTTTTTTGAGGTCTTCGAGGGGCTCATCTTGGTTATCGTCTGCGAGATCGAATGTGCCATAGTGTATCCCTACAGATTTCTTGATTCCGAGCTCTCGCTGGAGTCGCATCCCTTCGAATGGATCTGTATGTACTGGAGCCATGAACCACCTGGGTTTATATGCACCTATTGGGATGAGTCCTATATCGAATCCTTCGGGGTATTCCCCTGAGATACTTTCTATGAATGGCCCATATCCCGTATCTCATGCAAAGTAGATAGACTTTCACGCTATCTCTATACGAAATCCTCACCAGAGAGTTTTATTGCGATCGGTGAGGCCGCGAGCGGAGAAGTGCTGCGCTGGAAGATAGATGATCTTTGCTTGCACTGATTCTTTTTTGTACTCCTCTTCTTGCCACCAATCCATTTCTCTGACATTTTCGATTTTTCTATCTTTTAGGTATCCCATATTTCCGAGTCCAGTATAGATGAGAGGATTATCTTTTTCTTTGAATTTTCTGAGGGTCGCTATATCCATGTGGTCATAGTGATTGTGTGAGAGGAGCACTATATCTATCGGTGGGAGATCTGCGAGCTTCACTCAGGGCTCAGTGAAGCGGCGAGGGCCAGCCCAAGAGAATGGACTGGCTCTATTCTCCCATACGGGATCAGTCACGATGTTTACCCCAGATATCTGTATGAGTACTGTAGCATGTCCTATATAGGTGATTATCACATCATCACCTATATTTCGCTCTACAGGTACTACGGGGATAATCTCTCTCCTTTTCCATTTATTCTTCTCTCGGTGAAGAAGCCAGTAGATGAGTCATCATTTCTTGTCATCACTTCTTTCTATACGGTAGGATTCTTTGGGTGACCAGCCGATATTATAGAATCGCTTGCCATCGAAATGATCTGAGACTGCTCATTTGTATCCAGTACTGACGTAAAAAATATTGATCACGCAAAAAAGTATCGCCACAAAAACGATGCTTCAGAGAATAAATAAAATAAGGATTATAGGGATACTCATGGATATTTGCGAAATTTTGCTATTATAAATAATGTGATAAGATATAGCGGCAAGAGTATAGGGAAGAAGTGTCTTTCTGCAAGTTCTATGCTACGAAAATAGACTGTAATATCCAAAATATACCACCCGCAAGGAGTGTAGATACAGGAAGTGTAAGTACCCATGCCATGAGTATCGCTTTTATCGTACCGCCTTGAAGCCCTCACTTGCCATGTTCATGTGCCATAGTACCAGCGACTCCTGATGACATGATATGGGTCGTCGATACAGGGAGATGGAGATATGATGCTATCTGGATAGTGATAGCGGTCATGAGAGAGGCGACAGTTGCTTGTGCATAAGTAAGCTTATCCTTTCCGATCTTTTCTCCTATAGTGACGACGATCCGCTTCCATCCGACCATCGTCCCGAGACCGAGAGAGATGGATATCATGATGATCACCCAATATGGGATATCCTCTGTGCCACCGATGATACCGGGTATATCGTACATCGTCGGGAAAAATGCTATAAGTATGAGCATAGCAAGTCCGACACCCTTCTGTCCATCGTTTGATCCATGAGCAAAACTCACGAGAATACTCGATCCTATAAGGGTCGTCTTGATCCAAGTTTTTGGGTATTTGTTCCAGAATTTTCCTGGATGCTGGAAGAAATCACTATTACGTACATAGAGATGAAGGAGATGCATAGCCCCGAATGCGAGCATAAAACCGATAAATGGAGAAAAAAGAAGAGACTCGAATGTATCGATCACTTTTTTCATCGGAAGGACGACACTCGAATCCATATAATTCATGACGAGCGAGACTCATAAGATCGAGCCTATGAGAGTGTGTGAGCTCGAAGCAGGAAGTCCCATATACCATGTACCAAAATTCCAGATGATCGCAGCAATAAGCAGAGAGAGTACCGCACATATGCCAAATGCGAGACTAGAATTTGCAATTTTATCTAATGGAAGGAGCTTCATGATCCCTATAGCAACTCATGTACCTCCTACTACTACACCGAGGAAGTTAAAAAATGCTGCGAGAAGGACTGCTTTTTTCGGAGCAAGAGAGTTCGAATAAATGACGGGAGCTACAGCATTCGCAGTATCGTGGAATCAGTTTATAAATTCGAATGTACATACAAGCATAAGGCAAAGTCCAGCAAATAGGAGAGTAGAGTCCATAGGAGAGGGTTGTAGAAGATAGAGATAGAGGTGATATATATTTCACCCAGTACCGTTCCATGGTCTCATAATCTCACAGAAAAAGCAAATAAATACGGTATTTTCTTTGCTTTTTCTTCCGTATTTTTTATACTGAGCTTCTCCTTTACTAGATTAAGTATGGTAATCAGGAAAGAGTTCCAAAACTTTTCACTTTTCTTTATACTATGTGCTGAATCTTCTGATATCTCGGTCGTAGCGGAAATGCTCACAAGGAAGTCCTCGCAGGTCTCCAGCGCCTCGAATATCGAGGATATGATAGCGCGGGGATAGCACTCATAAATCATGAGAAAAAACTCGAAGTCATACGTTCCGTCGGGAAAGTCAGTGGACTCAAGATCAAAGCGGATAGCCATGATCTCATATCATACCATATAGGTATCGGTCATACTCGATGGGCGACACATGGTGGTGTCACGGAGGCAAACTGTCACCCACATACTTCAGCAAATGGAAGATTCGTCGTGATACATAACGGTATCATAGAGAACTATAGTGAGCTCAAGTCTGAGCTTATGGAGAAGTGATATAATTTCCAATCTCAGACAGACACAGAGGTCGTCGTAGCACTCTATGAAGATCTATTCACTTGAGACCATCTAGAGACTCTTTCCCTTCTTCTTTCTCGTATCGAATGAGCATATGGTCTTGTATTTCTCGATGCATACCATCCAGATCGCATATTTGGTGCAAAAAAATGATCTCCTATGGTTCTTGGATTTGGAGACTCTGAGAGATTCGTATCATCAGATTATAGATCCCTTATAGGACTTATCGATGATTATATCATCTTGGAAGATGGAGATATGTTCATGGTAACACCAGAAGACTACTTAGTACGTGCCTCTGGGAATGAAGTAGAGCGATCCCATCACGCAGTCGATGATACGGAGAAGCCGATCGATCTTGGAGACTACCCTCATTTCATGCTGAAAGAGATATTCGAGCAAGCAGAAGTACTCCAAAATGTATGGCGTGGACGTATCGACTTCGAGACAGGAGAACTCCACTCAGATACGCTTGCAAGAATATCGACTCTCGGTATTACGAACGCAGTAGTCGTAGCATCAGGTACGAGCTATCATGCATGACTCCTTGGGAAATACTATCTCGAAGAATTTGCGAGTCTTCCGACGGATGTCGTAGTATCTACCGAGTTCAAATATAAGAAAAAATTCATCAACAAAGAGACCCTCTATATATTCGTCTCCCAATCAGGAGAGACAATCGATACGCTCGATGGTCTCAAGATTGTCAAAGAGCAGTGAGGTCATGTCTTCGGGATCGTGAATGTCCCTGGTTCTGCTATAGCACGTACTGCAGAGCAATGACTCTTCATCCGTGCAGGGGTCGAAGTGGGTGTCGCATCGACGAAGGCTTTCATAGCTCAAGTCGGATGCTTCCTCTTTCTCTCGCTCTATCTTGGTAAGAAAAAATGACTTGATTATCGACGATATCGTGATGTGATCTCATCACTTTCAGTTTTATCTGAGCGTATTGAAGATCTCCTCCTCACCTCTGAAGCGATCCGAAAAGTTGCAGAGAAATACGCGAAATATGCGAACTTCTTCTACCTTGGTCGCTCACTCGAACTTCCTATCGCGATGGAAGGATCCCTGAAACTGAAAGAGCTCACCTATATACACTCTGAAGCATACTCATCAGGCGAGCTCAAACATGGTTCGATAGCGTTAATCGAAGAAGACTTCCCGACTATCATCGTGAATGGATGAGGTCCTCTCATGGCAAAAAATCACTCTTCGGTCGAAGAGATCAAAGCTCGATCATGAAAAGTCATCGGCATCATCGCATCCACTGATCCGAAGAAATCTATCTATTCTGATACTATAGAATTCACCCCACTTCATGATGAGCTCAATGTATTCCTCGAAGTTATCATCCTCCAGCTCTTCTCCTACCATATGGCGAATGCTCTCGGTCGAGATATTGATAAGCCACGCAATCTTGCTAAATCTGTAACTGTAGAATAATATGCGCATCATATCCTGGAATGTAAACGGTATCCGTGCCACAGAAAAAAAGTGAGAAATCCAAAATCTGATCCAAGAGCATGATCCAGATATTTTCTTCATGCAGGAGATCAAGGCAACTTCTGATAAGCTCTCCCCCTATCTTCTATCACCTCCGTGATATACAGCGCACTACAATCCTGCAGAGAAAGCATGATATGCAGGCACAGGTGTATGGATCCATGATCGAGTATATGAGCAGGCGACTATCAGATTTATCGATAGCTTCCCTAATGATCCGACTGCCAATGAATGAAGGGTAGCACACGTCGAACTTACTCTAAAAAGTGATTCGAGTATGTATGATATCTTCGGTATCTACTTCCCGAATGGTGGGAAGAGTGAAGTAGCATGGCAAGGGAAGCTCGTCTTCTATACTGAGTTTTCTCGGTATATGGACTCACTCAGAGAAGCCTGACATCATGTCCTCTGGGGCTGAGACTTAAACTGTGCTCACCATGAGATCGACCTCGCCCGCCCGAAGGAAAATGCTGGAAAAATAGGATTTCACCCACTCGAACGAGCTTGGCTTGATGGTAGAGTGGATGATGGATGGCATGATATATGGCGTGTGAGAAATCCCGATCAAAAAGAAGTCTACTCTTGGTGGGATGTCATCACGAGATCACGTGAGAGAAATGTCTGATGGCGGATCGATGCTTGGTGGGGAAGTGCCGGGATCGAAAGAATCACGAAAAATATCGAATATATTCCTTTGCACATGGGATCAGATCACTGCCCGATACTTACAGATATATTCCCTTTATAGAAAGCTTTGCTCTTTGAATAGGATAGAGCTTAAGGCTACAATATAATCTTCTCTTCTAGCACTTCGGACAGGCTATATCAGGTTGTCCTTTCATACAGTTTTTATATACCTCGACACATTTCTTCTTCAGGAGATCATTGGTGACAGTG
This sequence comes from Candidatus Altimarinota bacterium, assembly GCA_043771825.1. Classification (GTDB taxonomy): domain Bacteria; phylum Patescibacteriota; class Gracilibacteria; order BD1-5; family UBA2023; genus JAGOMW01. The sequence continues at coordinate 35,946 of JAYVGV010000011.1, forward strand.
ATCTGTGCATGAATATTTACGAGATCCGTGATCATTTTTTCATTGAGTGTTTCATCACTTGTCTTTGCTTTTTGAATTTCTTTCCAGAAGGTTCCCATATCGATTCATATACGTATCTTCGCTGTATCGTAAGCAAGACTTCTTTCGATGAATTGGTCAGTTGTTTTGGATTTCCAGATTAGTCACTTCATGAAGCTTGTGACATTTGCTGCTATAGTCGAGGTGACCTCACTACATTCGTAGTTTGCTTTTCCGAGTTCTTCAGGGTTGCTTCCAGGATCAGTCTTGCCTTGGACACAAGAGAGCTTCTTAAGCATGGAGTCACGAGCTTTCTGGGTGACTCACTGACGAGCAAGTTCTGCAGATAAGAGGCGTTTCTGGAGATCTGCATATTTTTTTGTATTGGCTCACTTCCCGAGGAGGAGATCGACCGCATCACCCCAATCATCTTGTGTATCATTGGTTTTCTTCGCTCAGGATTGGATATTTTTCATGATAGTTTTGAGTTTTTCTTGGATCTTTCCCGTAGCATCACTGCCATCTGATTTACATGTTGCAGTCACTTCTTGATTATAGTTTGCGAGTACTTCAGCGAATATCGCCTTCATCTCACCTTCGGCTTCCGTCGGTATCCGTTTTTCTCCTACTACGACTGCCTTATAGTAAGCGACGAGTGACCTCTGAGCTTCGAGCATATTCGATAAGGCTACTCGTGGACTCTGACCAGTAGTCGGATCTACTTCATCGAGTGCACAGGCTCATACGATATTTTTCACTGCAGGGACAAATTGGTTTGCTTCGATATTTTCGAGGATTTTCCCCTGATTGACGACAGGTCACTTCGAGTTTCACTCACTGGTTACCATGATCGTATACTTAAAATCGGTGAGAAGATCCTGAGAGTAGAGGGTTCTTGTACTGATACTCTGGAAGAATTCCCCAAATCTTTTCTCATTCGAGAAAGTGCCAGTCTTTCCGCTACAGAGATTTTTTCCTGAAGCGAATGCTTTGATCTTACTGAGTCGATCTCCAATATCTTTCTGGTATTTTAGAAGAAGTGGCGGTGGTCATTGATCGATGTTGCAAGTAGCTCATACGTATTCTCCTCCTACTATAAAGAGAAGAATAATACTGAAAATTCGGATGATGGATGGAAGAGTTCGCATAGTCTTATTAAGAACAAGTATCTTTTTTTGAATTCATTTCGGTGAGAGTCGAGACGATATTATTGATTTGATTCAGCATATTGGCAGTATATGCTTGTATCTCTGTGAGGTCAGTCGAGAATGAGTCATAGTATGATTTGCGACCAGTATCCATATAGCTGGTAGTACAGTTCGTGAATCGAGCAAGCTCTGCACTTTCTTGTGGACCAAGAGCGGTAGTTCCATTTTTGACTGTTTCGCTCGTATATCAGGATGTCCTACTATATCCAGCACCACCAATACTTCGTGATCGTGCTTCATCGGTGCTGAGTCCTGCAGAGGCGTATGCACACCTTTGGATATCCTTGAGCTCTTGGGCATCCCTCTCAGAAGTTGCTTCTCTCTTATCTCGACGAGTTTTCTGGGGAGTTTCATCGAGAAATACTTTGAGTCCTGCCATAGTACTCGCAAGATTGAGTCATTTTTTGGGTGATGATGCGGTATTATTGGTCATCACTTCACAGCCTAGTGCACTCTCAGATATTGGCTGCATGATCTTGATATGTTTATCGAGGATCCCTTCTATCGATACATTTTTTCCTCCACCGAGAACATTCGTACTTCAGGGCACCATTTTTATCTTGATACAGAATAGAGAAGTACAGGGCATCTCATGGAAAAAATCGCCTGCACTTGTCTGATTTGGTTTTATCGTACCACTTGCCGATCCAGATACAGAAGGATTTTGTCATATACTTGGAGTATAGCCACCTCAGACAGATCTACCTCCACCCCCACTTGCGAGGACTCATGCGAGATCTGCGATGAAGGCATCATCCATGATGCTACTGACAGGTCCTATCGGAGTCGTATTGCTACAAGTCCCTCCGAGGAGTGCTTTCATATCTGTTAATATTGTGGAATTTATCCCTGCAGGTGTTATCACGCTGCCGCTTACAGTGACGTTTGTTGCAGGATTTATCGCAGTTCCATTTGCTGTTATATTTGTAAGAGGGAAGAGAGGGGCAATCATCTTATTTGAGAGAAAGTCTTTGAGTCACCTGCCTGCAGCATTCGAAGTACCTTCGTATTTGAGATCTTCTGAAAATATCAGTCAGTTGATCTTCTCTATATCGGTGATGATATCATATTCAGAGTTATTTTTATCTCCGTCCATATAGAGTCCGATGTAGGATATAGTGATACGGGCATTTGTTTCTTTTTGTGCATCTCGTTTGAGATCTTTGTATTGAGAACTTAGACAATTCGTAATATCTTGAAAAGTATCGGTAGTAATACTTGATTGAGTTGGATTACTTGCAGCATTTTTGAGTATTTGTCCATAAAATGCTGCATAATCCAAGTTTTCGATACTATCGAGCATTTCAGGAGTTGCTGGTATTCCTTTGAGAAGAGTACTAGCTTGGGCACATTTTTTACCAAAAATTTCTAAAGTCGGAGTTTCTTTGAGTCGCGTATTTACCGTTTTTTGTAAGACTTTAAAACTTCCTTCATCGATCTTCGAATAGAAGTCAAGCCCAGGATTTTCCCCGATAAATCCCTCTTCCGCAAAGAGGAAAAATGGATAGAGAAGGGAAGATATGAGTACAAAGAGAAGGAGAGATTTCTGCATGATTCTATTGTATATGAAACAGAGAGAAAAAGCAAAATTTGCACTTTGAGAAAAATTCTTATAATGAGACTGAATCAGTCTCATTACTTTTTATTACCAATCTCTATGCCTATATATATCTGTTTGCTCCTCTCTCTTTTTATGATTTCTTCTTGTAATTCGACTACTTCGAATATATCTTCATCAGGATCGACGAGTGCCATTGCTCCCCCCCAATCCACTATCCCTTCGCCGACATATGGCTTAGGAAAGCATACTCTCGTCATGTTTGCTGACTTCCAGTGTCCTGCATGTATCGCGACCAATAAGATCGTAGGACCAATTTTCGAAGAGTATGCAAGTAAGTGACTCGTGAAGCTCACATACAAACAATTTCCCCTTACCTCTATCCATAAAAATGCCGAGCGTGATGCACTTGCTGCACTATGCAGTGCTGAGCAAGGAAAGTATATGGATTATAAGAAAGCTCTCTATAATATGGAAGAAGCAAAATCAGGAGCAAAGGTCTCAGACGAAGATCGTGTAAATGCAGGGAAAGATATCCTCGATACGACGAAGCTGACTCAGTGTCTGAAAGATAGCAGATATATCGATCAAGTCCGTGCAGAAATGAAAGAATGAAATTCTCTTGGTGTCACAGGTACTCCTACGGTCCTCCTCGATGGGAAGAAGATCGATAACTCTGTATTTCGAGATCCAGTTGTCCTTCGTAGTCTTCTCGATACATGGCTCGAAGTTCCGAAGACAGGAAGTGGTGTAATAAAGTGAAAATAAATTTAGAGAAAATATACCTATATGGAGGGGGGAGTCAAAGATTTTTTAGAATAGAGTCATCCTATTTCTGGTGTATCCCAGAGCCAATATTGTCCAGATTTTCATCTCTTTCTTCTCCATTTTCATTCGGGTGTTTTGATAATATGAGGTCTTCATTCTTCATCCATCTGAAATAATACATAGGTACCATCATTATTCATTCTTTTGCTTCATTTTTCAATTTTTGTCTTCGGTGTCAGGGAAAAATCTGGCGTTGTTCAGTCTAGTATCTTCGCAAATTTCTTGCGCAACTCTTCCTGAAAGACGTAATAAATCAGGGAAAAATCTTGATTATCTTTTAACGCTCCTACTCCCCCCCTCCCTCTCTCATTCTTGAGATATGTTTTTGCTTGCTCTTGAGACATATTATTCTATCACTTTAAATAACTCCTCCAAACTCGTCTTGCCCTGCATCGCCTTCAGTATCCCATCTTCTCGCATGAGCATGAGATCTCATTTTCGGGCTTTCTCGATGATTGCTTTTGGACTACTTCCCTCACGTATAAGTGCGCGAATATCATCGGTAAATGAGAGTACTTCATAGACACCGATACGTCACTTATATCCAGTCATGCCACATGCCTCACACCCCTTCGACCTATAGAGTGTATATGCTTCCTGCTTGGCTGCGAGCCCTGCCATACCGATATCTTTGAGCATCCATTGGATGATATCTTTCTGGCTTTGATCGGCTTCATATTTCTCGATACAGTGAGGACAGAGTCTCCGTACGAGGCGTTGAGCGATGATGACATCGAGACCAGATGCGAGGATATAGCTCGGAATACCCATATTCATGAGTCGCTCTATCGTCTCTCAGGCGCTCTTCGTATGAAGAGTCGAGAGTACGAGATGTCCCGTCATCGCTGCTTGCATGGCGATCGTCGCTGAGTCGAGATCACGGATTTCACCGATCATGATGATATCGGGATCTTGCCGCATGAGAGCTTTAAGTCCAGTAGCATAGAGATAATTTTTTTTCTCATCGACTTCACTCTGTACGACTCAAGGGAGTTCATATTCTATAGGGTCTTCGAGAGTGATGACTTTGCGATCAGGAGTATTCAGGGTCGTGAGAAGTGAATAGAGTGTCGTCGTCTTCCCTGATCCTGTCGGTCCAGTCACGAGGATTGTGCCATTCTTCTTTTTCATGCTTTTGTCGATCTGACGCTTGCTTGTCCACATGAGCCCGAGCTCATCGACGGTTGGTATAGACTTCGTCGAGTCGAGAATTCGACATACAGCATTTTCTCAGTATCTCACGGGAAGTGTCGAGACGCGGACATCGATGCGGTCACCTCCATCGAGGATTCGGTATTTTCCATCCTGAGGGACTTCTGTAATATTGAGTTTCAGATTGCTTTTGTATTTCAGGCGTTCAAGGAGGAGCTTGTATTCTCCTCTATCGAATGTACCGATCGTGACGAGCTCACCATCAATGCGTATGCGTATAGCGATAGTCGTATCACTCGTATCGTAGTGGATATCTGAGCTCCCGAATCCGAGTGCTCCCCGAGTCATGAGTGTGAGTGTAGCTTCGCTATCCTGCATTTTGAGCTTTTCATGAAGCTGCCTGACGAGCTCATCGAAGTTTCTTCTATTTCCACGCTTCTTCTCTCCTTCGCGGACAGCTTCGATCTTTTCATGGAATTCCTCTTCATTATGAATTGCGAGAGGTGCCTCTTGGACCTGAGAGGCTGGTAAATCTGGAGTCTCAAGATTTGGTATTATCGATTCGGGGATTCATGCGGGTGCTTCGAGATTTTCAGGTGTAGGTGCGGTGATAGTAGACATAATCCTATCATACTAGAAAAAGTGTTTTTTTGCAAAAAAGGAGGACTTTTCTTTTTCGAGAAAGTAGATATATTATACCTCTATGGGTTTTATCATGCGAAATGAGTCTTTCACCTGTCTTCACTGTGGAAAGATGATCGAGAAACATCCGACGGGTTCAGCACGCAATCATTGCCCTTACTGCCTCTACTCACTTCATGTCGATGACGAGAAGCCTGGAGACAGGATTTCTGAGTGTCATGGTCTTATGGAGCCGATCGGTATAGACTATAGGAAGTGAAAATGAGAAGTAATCCGTCAGAAATGTCAGAAATGTGGGAAAGAAATGGTAAATATCTTCGCTCCAGATGACAAAATGATCGAGTTTATCCGAGAAAAAAATAAATCTCTTAGTTAATATGCAGTGATTTTTCGATACATTTTCTTGGTATATACTCCCAGAACATACGATCATCCTCGCGGTGAGTGGAGGAGTCGATAGTATGGTACTTTTGGATTTGGTCTTGCACCACCATAATGTACAAAAAATAATTGTTGCACATTTTGATCATGCTCTGCGGTGAAGCGAGTGAGATGGAGATCGAGAATTAGTCGCGAATTTTTGCAAAGAAAAAAATATCACTTTCGAAGTGGAAAAAATGGATATCGCTCTCATCGCGAAAAATGAAAAACAGAGTATCGAATCCGTCGCTCGAAAATATAGGTATGAGTTTTTTTTCCAGATCGCAAAAAAGTACAATGCGAAATATATCCTGACAGCACACCACCTCGATGATCGTATCGAGACAGCGATGTTCAATCTCATTCGTGGAACAAAACTGGGTGGTATACACGCATTATCAGAAGTCTCTCGTACAGATGGTTGAGTTTCTCTTTTTCGACCTCTTCTCTCCATCTCGAAATCAGAAATCATCGAGTACGCTCGTGAGAAAAATATACTATTTCGGGAAGATTCATCGAACTCCGATACAGACTATCTCCGTAACCATCTTCGTAAAAATATCCTTCCAGAATTCGAAGCGATCAATCCAGGATACCGCAAGTCTCTCTCGAATTTTATAGAGTATACCGAAGAACTGAAGTGTTGGATCGATGAAGAAGTGAAGGTATTCCTTTCTGATGGTGTCAGCTTTCTCATCACTGAATTTGAGAAGAAATCCTTATTTTTTCAGAAAGAGATCATCCGATATCTCTACGAAAAAGCAAATAATGGAACAATCGGACTATCAGAAGGGAATATCGAAGAAATATTGCGATATATACTTACAGCAAATGGAGGGACAATGAAAGAGATAAAAAATCTCCGCTTAGAGCGGAGAAAAAGTGAGATATATTTTTAGATATGTTTTATCTGAGTTTGATAACTTCAGGTGGTTTTGTAACTTCAGTAAAATTCGGAAAACGAGGACTTGAAGGGGATAGGCTCATCTGAAGATACTTCGTAGATCCACCAGAATCTCGAAATTCGAAAATTGAGCTATTTCCATTTGGCCAAGTTGGACCACTTTGTGTCCAGGTATCACCATTTATGGAAATATTTTTTGGTATTCCTGTCAGAGATCCACTTTCGATACCAGTGGGCATTATGATTTTTCCTGTATTGTTTAGGAGAGTTAACTCTCTCGGTGTTCATAAAAATTCAGGATTTCATGAGAGGAGTTTTTTTAGTACCATTTTTTTATCGAGACTATTTGCAGAGAAAGTAAAAATATCTCCATTTGCTCATCGAATTGTCATACTTCTGTCTCTATAAGACTGAGAAGTATCACTATTATTTCCTATGGATACGACTTCCAGAGGGCTTTTGATTTCGGGATATCTCTTAATAAGATAGTCTTGTATTGCCTTAAGAATCTCTCCTCACCGAAGAAGATTTAGTGGCATAACGTCTAATCCACCACTTTTTGTGAGAGTAATATTGAATAATGTAGGTATTCTCACTGAATCTCCATTTCATGAGAGGACTTCCATGAGATCCTTTCATACTTTTATATCATAGGGAGAAAGTTGGTCTACTCTTCCAGGTTCTCTATTTAGAGGAGTGGGACCTAGATTATCGACTCCAGGAAGTAAACCAGCAAGTGCTCTAATAGCCTCTCCAGCCTCAGCAGTATCAGTGCGTGTCGATATGGCTATAGCATTCTGATCGACGACTTTTGGTCGAGTAAAGTCAACAGCAGTTAGAGTCTTCTCTTTGTTCCTGAGAGATATTTCTTGTTCAGGATATATCTTATTAGGATTGAATCATGGTTTTTGAATCTTAGCAAGTTCTTGCCAGTTTTTGAAACCATTTTTTTGTGCTATTATTCAGAGAGTGTCTCAAAGTTTTACTTTATATGTAGATGGAGCTTCCCCTTTATCTAATTCTTGCTGAGGTCATGATTCAAATCTTGTCATATGAGTGAATAATTAGATAGTACTTTAAGTCAATTTAACATATATTTTCTTATTTTGCAAAAAGTGTATCATATTTTTCCAAAGTTTTTCAGTAATTTTGAAAATTGTTCCAATTAGTATAGTATGAACTCATGAATAAAAATAATCAATCTGATCTTTTTCCTGAAACTCTTCCATATCCGCTTAAGAATGTCCCAAAAGTCGAAGGTCTTTCGAAAAGGATGCAAATGGAAGTAGCTCGTATTATGCCAAGGACACCATTTATTGATTTACGTCAATTAGTGAAAAACAGCATCAAATTCGATATGAAATATGCAAGTGAAGATAATTTTGCAGGAGAGGCTTTTTATGACAAAGATGATCCGATCCTTCTTCGTCGGGAAGTCGCACTCGGAGTCATGCAAGCAAATAAAATACTCAGACGGAAAAAAGGAACAAAATACTCATTAATCATATACGATGCTGGTCGTCCCCAATCTGCTCATGAGAAGATGTATGAATGGGCAAAAGAATATAAGAAAGAAGAGTACTTTGCAAAACCCGAAAGAGGCTCCATACATAGTTTCGGATGTGCTGTTGATGTTTCTATTTTATATGAAGAAAAGCCTTTGGATATGGGAACGGGATTCGATGAGCTCTCTGAATTTTCATGAACAAGCAGAGAGCAGGAACTCTCTCCTAAGCAAAAAGCAAATCGCGAACTCCTGCGTGAAGTGATGAAATTTTGAGGTTTTGAAGGGATTGATAGCGAGTGGTGGCACTTCGATTTTGGAGGAGATAGATATCGTCCAAGTATTCGAGAAAGTTTACCGAGGATTATATAGATAATCCTTATGATTAAGGAGTATAATTGTGTCCTTTAGGTCTTTTTTTATAAAAGATTTATGCTAGTTGCATGTTTTTCGATACTAACCTTGTTTTTGTCCAGTTGCCCAAAATATATTACTTTTTCCATTTCTCAGTGTTGCCATATATTTTCCAGTATTTGGTCATTCAGTGATTCTTACAATAGAAGAATATCATCATCATTCTGTAAAAAGAGTGTGTATCATAGAACCATCAGTAAAGCGGACAATATCAAAATGACTATGGTTTAATGTTGATCATATCCTACTCACACCATTTCACATATCATATTGTTTTATAAGTCATACTGCAACTTTATTAAAGTCATCTAATGTAAGTCTCTTTCATGCATTGTATACAATGCTGAGTCTGAGCTCATTATTGATCATCTTATCTGTCAGAATACTCATGAGTTCATCTTTCGGTCGAGAAAGCGTGTACTCTAGAAGTTTTGGAAAACTGGGATTATCTGAAGGAGTAAACCATCTGAGTCTTTTTTGTAATTGTTCTACATTCGCCACTGGGGCACTGACATCACCAAGATATCCTCATTGTAAGAGCTTTTTAGTAAGTTCTTTTGCTCTTTCTTCACTTATTCCCATTACTCAAAGAAGTTCATTTGCTCATCGTTGTTTGAGTCCGAGGGAGTGTGTTCCATATTTTCCGACGGTTTCAGCTCATGCATTGATCTTATGAATTTGTATCAGCTTCATTGCTTGATCAGGGGTGATATTTCGAAGTTCAGGAAAGTCTTGTTGTATTTTTAGGATCCTTGCGGCATCTTCACTGATTCATTTTTCTTTTGCGAGTTGCTGTATACTTTCACTCAGACGTATTGCTGAAGGCATATCTTGTACCCTTCATTTTGCGAGGGTTACTGACACTTTTTCTGCCTTTCGCGCTCCGTCATTCGATGTTTCTGCTGTTTGGGATTTCGAGAGGATCGTACGGAATTTCTCAAGGAGAGTATCAAGCGAGATGCCATATTCTTTGAGTTTTGATCCCATGTTTTCGAGAAAGTTCATACATTGACTCAGATTGGCTGGATGTATTTCTCCGACTTTTAGTGCTTTTTCGAGGGCAGCAGGAAGCAGTGTGATGATTGCTTTCATTTTTGTGAGTGCTTGTGCACCCTTTGCCGTTTTGAGAAGTCAGATCCCTGGTACACTGATCATTCCCACATCGGTCGCGAGAAGGAGTCAGGCAACTGCCTTATGGGTACTATGACCTTCTTTATTCATCCCTGTTCGTAGGGCAGTCATATTCCCTTGGGCGCTGATGATATTTCCTACGAACCCAAAACTTTCACCAAGACTGACGAAGAGTTTGATCAGGTCAGCAAAATTTCCACTTTTGAGTACATCATTTTTTTCCTTGAACATGTGTTCTGTGATGAGAGCTGATCACCCGAGGAAGTCATTTTTGCCTTCAGCGGTTTGGCGTACTTGGGTTATCTCTTTCTCGGCATATTGGAATCCAGAGAGGCTTGAGAGGTATTCTTTTATGATTTTTACGTATGAGTATTCAGAAGTCCCTTCTTTGAAGGCTGATAGTTCGAGATTTCCTGCCTTTACTCTCTGGAGTATCGTGAGTCTGGATGTACTCCTGTTTCCATCACGAGCTTCGAGTCCATCAAATACGAGAGTGGCTACCACGACGGAGAGTGCATCACGAGAGAGATCTCCTTGAAGAAGAGAGGGGTTGATCATTCCGAGCAACTTATTCATATCGAGAGATTTTGGTCATTGCTCCGCATATCGAGAGAGAGCAGCACTTATCGAGAGATTATTTTTCGTATCCATAGAGTTTACATTTGATATGAATCCTCGATAGTTTCACTGATCATAGATATTTCTTCCTATTTGCTCTTTTGGACCATAAGAAGCCATAATACCGAGAGCGGCATTACTCATATTTTCTTGGAATTTCTTGAGGAGTTCCCCGAGGTAGTACTGGAATCACTTTGGATCATTTGGATCTGGTTGGATCCAGAGACTTCTTCTTTGGTCCCATTTTGCCCATTCGAGGATATCTCCTCGTGAGTATGAACTTATCGTATCTATCCCTTCAAGGGTAAATTGTAAGAGGCGATCTTTCACCTCTTTTGGTATATTTGCAGCATCAACTATAGGACTTATTTTTTCTAAGATTCTTTCCATCACTGATTGTATCATGTCCATCGGGAGTCCTATTTTTTCTAATGTTTTGGGGATATCTTTCACCGCTGGAGGAAGCTGATCTTTGATTTTGGGAAATGCACGAAAATAATCATCACCCGAAATGTTCGGAGTGAAAGTAGCTTTCTGAGTGGGTGCATGATGTTTTGTATCGAGTATTTCTGATCCAGATTCGCGCATACTAACATCCTAGCACGTCTTCTTATTTAAGGCAAATATTGACTATCTTCTCTCTA
>JAYVGV010000012.1:0-15698 GCA_043771825.1 Candidatus Altimarinota bacterium
GCAGCAGCGAGTACACCGATGATCGCGATAACGATCATAAGTTCCACAAGGGTAAAACCACGAGAAGAGAATTTCATAGAAAAAATGAAAAGAAATAAAGACAAATATATTATACAGCTTCTTTCGGAAATAAAAGCTTAAAGGTAGAGACATACTATCTATCTTATGTGTAGAATGATGAGTTTTGTATTTTGGAATGGATGAAGTATTCTACTACGATAAAAATATTTCATAAATCAATACTCCTTACTTTTAAGATCAGGAAGGGCACTCTATAGAATATAGAAGATCTGTATCGCTCATATCTCGCATCTAATAAAAAAATAGGCGAAAAAACTCACTCTTTTTCATGTTTATAGTGTCTTAAAGAGACTTCATCATGTATTCATCTTGAAGATTGTAGCCGATCTTCTCATAATATCCCCTCACTCATACTCCCGCAATCACAGCGATCTTGCTTATATTTGGATACTCTTTATGTACAATTTCTTCTGCTTGCTGCATCAGCTTTTTTCAGAATCCCATATGTTGCCCACTGCCATCACCTGGCATAGAGAGAGAAAGCTGATCTCAGAAAACATGTAGCTCACGAACAATCGCAGATCATTCTAGTACTGGGATAAAATGTTTTTCTCCAGTAAAGTAATATGAAGGAATACGCAGACGGAGAAGTCCGAAGATCGTACGATCATAGGGATCGATATACTGTATGAAGTATTCTCGACCTCATGAAGACTCATATGATGCTACTTCGAGGATTGCACCATGAGGATCATTGCCTTTGGCGCGGATCTCCCGTGCAGATATATCAGAGCGTATAATCCCCTTATCTCGCATACGCACCTCTGTAAGCTGGCGGAGATTCGCGAGCTTCGATCCTGCCAGGATCTGATCAGCAGGGATATCACGATACATACGATTCAGACGGATATACTCTGGAAGAAGTCACTGGAGGTCTGCCATGAGGTCTATCAGGGTCTCATCATCATATGGAGTGAACCCTCCATTTCTCCATATATCTTCGAGCTCAGAGTGCGGAGTGACGACCATAGGATAGATCTTCATCTCATCTGGTCGGAAGTCGGGGCCTGAAAACACTCGCTTCATACTTTCTCGATCAGTAGTAGGTGTAGCCCCGAGAAGTCAGGGCATCATATGAGCGACGACTTTCATTCCTGCGTCTTTGAGGAGTCTCGTCGCTTCTATAGATTCTGTATTTCCGTGACCACGTTTATTCAGTTCATTGATAGAGTCGATTGTCGTCTGATATCCGATCTCGACTCGTGTCACTCCATAACGCCGCAGACGGACGATCTCTTCGGTAGTGACCCAGTCAGGTCGTGTCTCGATTGCGATACCGATCACTCGACTTTCAGATGTTTCATTGCGCTTCTTGGCTTCTTCGAGAGTCGCAGATACCTGCATCTCGTATCACTTCTTCACTTTGAATCGTGCGAACATGTCATCTCAGGTCTCGATGGATTCGAGGAATGGTCGAAGGTCTATATATGTCGTATGCGCATCATATATCGCTCGGATAAAGTCTTCCTGATACTCCTTTGGGTATACGCTCCATGTCCCTCATATGACACGAATATCACACTTCGTGATGGCATTTCCCGTGATTTCGAGTGAACGAAGACGATTTTGGACTTGGCGTACTGGATCGAAAGCATTTGCCTCGGCACGCTGGACCGCAGGCTCACCCGTGATATAACTCTTCGGGAGTCACTCATATGTGGGACAGAAGACACACTTCCCCGGACATCCCCAGAACTTCGTGAGGAGTGAGATCACGGATACTCCTGAGAGGGATCTGACTCATCGCTTCCGCAGGATCTTCCAGACACGTGGATTGTAGGTAAGAGTCTTCTCATCCATCATCGCGCGATAGTACTCGATCACTTCTATAGAAGTCGTATCTTCGACCGTATTTCCATATTTTGAGAGGAGGAGATTTTTCGTCTTCTGATAATCCCGCTTCGTGAGAAGCGACTCATCTGAAAGGAGTACGACGAGAAGTTCATGGAGAAATGCAGATTGCATGGAAAATATTTCTAAAAGAAGAGTATAAATTGTATAGTATGGATTTTGTGTTCTTTGTGAAAACTTTTTGACTTTTTCGGCTCTCCTTATACAATAATCCCCGACTACTCCTCTCTAGAATCCGAAAATATTCAAGAGAGTCATCTACCTCAAGCGGGGGTAACATAAAAGAGTGAGTGTACTAAGGCTTCAACCCTTGGGTGTGACGGTTCGAACCCGTTCCCCCGCTCCATTTTTCAGAAACTATGGCCAATTCCCACGGACTCAAATCTAGCATCGTCAAAAAACAAGCCGCCGCTCGTAAGCTCTCTAAGGGCAAGAAGAAGATGGCTCTTGTCTATACTGGAAATGAGAATAAACAGTCTCGATTCAATCTCTCATACAAGAAGAGGACTCGCTATATGCAGAACAAGGATGCCTTCCCAAAGAAAAAACTCCCCACGAAAAATATAGACCAACTCAAAGAAATGGGAATCATCGATGATCGAGGATTCTTCAAAAAAGGAAAAAAGAAAAACTATATCACTCACTCAATGGTCGATATCAAAGGTCTCGATTTCTACGGTATGCCTCGAAGCAACTAAAAACTCAACCACTCTCAAAAGGGTGGTTTTTTAAAAAATAAATCCTGATTTTCAGAGTACCGATCGAAAATTTTTCGTATGAACTCCTTCATCAAGTTTTGTGAGGAACTCTGCTACTTTCTGAGGAGATTTTTCATTTTGCTTATCCATAAAATCTAGGAATTTCTTATGAAGAGAGACGAGGTGAATATTTCATCATTTTCTCACAAAGAATTCCTCTCCAAAAGTCCCCTCACAAATCGTATTCACCTCGTCTAGTACTCATCTCCAGTCTTCGAATGGAAAGAGCAGATCCCACTCGACCAGACGTCCTCACCGTACCAGACGCACTACTATAGTATGCTCTGCTATATCGACATTGTGCATATTGATACTATCTCTTGATCCAAGGTTCTCGAGTATTCAGAGAAGGTAGCTACTGGTCGTTCCATGAGCGACGACGACATTCACAGATTCTCGAGGAGAAAATACAATTCTGCGAAGGAAGTCCAAAATTCAAAATGGATGATCTACTAAAAGTTTAGTTATAGCATTATTTCCCCGAACATTTGGTAAGTCTTTTCTCGGATTTTGCAGTCCTTCTACCAGGATAATTTTTCTTATTTCTCCAGAAACCTGCTTAAGAACTCAAAGTATATGTCTCGCGGTAATTCTTGCTCGGCGAATTGGACTAGAATACATCGTTATAGACATACCTCAAAATCTCATTCATTTTTCGTCTGAGCTCTGGCGTCAATGTGCAGTAAGTCATTCATTGTCATCACCTGGCTGACCTGGTATGGTATCACTCGGGCTTTGCCCATGTCCGGTCACAGCAAATATTTTCGGAGACTGATCTTTTCCAACAAGAAGATCTTGGAGATTGTTGATAATGATAGCAAGTCGTTTTCGCTCGGATATATTATTAGCCGCATTATGAAAACTCCGATAGGCTTCCTCTATTTTTTCGACCAGCCCTCTCAGTTCATCATAATCAGCGAGGAAATCTTGGTAGTATTGCTTTCGAACTCTTGGGACACCTCAATTATGGGTATATATTGATTTCTCTGGAGTAGATCCTCATTTCTCTAGAAACTTCATAAATATCGAAAAAAGATGCACGTCGAAAAATCCTCACTGATTCCACTCGTTAAGACGAATACGGACTGTTTCCAGATTTTTCTCCTCTTTGCAGAGAGCCTCATATGATCTTATGATAGTATATATTCTGGCTTCAAGGGGGATATCTTTCTTACTCAGTCCGTATGGACATCCAGAACCACTCATCATCTCCGCACGAGATATGAGAATGGTGCGAGTCATATTAAGTACATTTCGCGTAATTTCCCCTCCTAAGATAGTATCTATTGAAGCTATGATATCTTCTCGGCTACTATCTGATGTTGCGTAGCCAAGAGTGAGTAGACGTGCGAGGTCGAGGGCCTGATGACACTCCTTCGCATACTCTTGATTATCCCGTACTTCGGCTGGGATCGAAGTGTCTCGAGTATCTCATATAATCATTTTTATAAATTCACTGTAATTATCCGTCTCTCGAGGCATTTCCATAGTACGTTCAACTCTCTCGGTCAATCTTCGATAATCATCTGCATACGAAATCACCGCATTTTCCTTTTTCTGGATATGTCGACGCAATATAGGATTAAGAATAGTATCAATATGTGCAGGCTTCGGTCGATTCTTCGGCTCTGAAGTCCCATGATCGATGATGACTCGATATTCTCTTGGTTGACCGAGTATATCGACCACAAGAGTATACTCATATTTTCGGGCAGATTTTTCGATACTTTTTATTTTGTCTTCTTTCATGCCATGTATCGTGATCGGTTCACCACTTTCTACTGATATGATAAGGAGACGAATAGGTCAGAAAGCTTTTTCGATCCTGTTGATAATATCACTATAGCATGTGGTACCCTCAAGGAACGTGTCTGTTTTTGCGGCTTCTTCGAGGATACTTTTTCTTCTTTTTGCACATTCGTGTTCGATTCCTGTACGAACCAACCCTGAGAAAATGGGTTCATCCATATGCAAGGGTGTTATCCCGTTCGCTAGAGGTAAAAGGTATGCATCAAAAAAAAATTTACCCCACTTATGTTCCCAGAATCCTTCTCAGAGGTATTGGCTCCCGATCATGACTGCCTGATAAAAGTATGCTTCCTGAGCCTGTTTAACATTACTATGAGTATCTTTCGTACATAAACCCATTAGTCGGGAGAGAGTAAGGATTTTGTTACAATGGTCCTCGCATGTCCCGACAGTGAGGAGAGAACTCTCGAGACGCTTTATGAGCCTCTTTGTTTCCTCTAAGTCTCCTCAAAGAACCTCCATAGTAGAGTGCTGTACTCATCAAGAGACTCCACCTGATCGGTGTCACGGGAATGATCATCATGGGGATGGCTGAGGAGTGGATCTCATATACTTAGAAAAGAAATACTATCATACCTCTAGAAGCGAGTCTCATATTGCATTCGTCATTTTTGTCTTGTATTTGTCCGTTTTGTATTTTTCTTTTTCTTATATTCTCATGAGCCGAATCTCAGATTTGAGAATCTCTTTATATATATTTTTTATGAAAAACCCTACTACCGAGTATCTTCATGATCTCGAAGAACACTTCTTTCTTTCTGGAAATGATCTTAAGGATGCTCTCAGATGATCACCCCCAAGGATCGAGCATATCATAAAACGGTGGAATCATCTGAAAAAAGAAGAGGTACTCAGTGATATGGATCAGATACTCAGGTTTAGCGAACCATCTAAAGTACCTTTCCTAAAAAGAAACAGTGTATACAGAGAGATGGAGCTTCTTCTTTTTAAACTTCAAGGACGAAAATGGTGAAAATTCTATTCTCGAGTTATTACGATCATTGAGAAATACTTAAAATGAATAAAGAGATTTCTCTCTGGATCAGAAATTCGAGAAATCCGTTTTTATACTAAGCTCTTTGAATGAACGATGATTGCCATTATCGAGGAAGTAAAAACTCTAGAAGAAGTTCGATCAATTAGAGTTTTTGGATAATACCGATCACGATATGCTCATCTTTCTGGAGTCTGAGGTAGTACTCGGTAATCCCTCCCGTACAACTCAAAGAGAGTTCTTCGAAGAAATACTTTTTTGCGATTTTCTTAATCGGAAGGACGACCTTTCCAAGAAGCTCATTTTTATTCTGAGAATAGGTAGAAAGAGGGAGTCTTGAGTTGGATACTTCCTCTCAGAGGCTGAGGAGAAGGAGCTTGAGCATATCAATAGTCGTATTTTGAGAGTGAATATCACGTGAGGTGAGCTTCTTCCCACGGACATATATCCTCCCAGAAATTTCATCGAGAAGGATGCCCTTTGTTTCATTTGTCACGATACTATCATAGTCACCACAATACGCATTTCCATGAGAGTCTCTATAGTAGACATCTCCTTTTTTGGTATAAGAAGAATAATATTCTTCTGAAATGTGTTGCTCGAGACGTATCCCCTCTTTGGCATATCCATCTCTCCATGAAGCATGATAGAGAGAGACTCCTTGTCCATCGAGCCTCAGTTGGTCGAGTGTTTTTTTGAAAGTGGTACGACTATATCCTTTTTTCATGATAAAGAGAAGGCTTCATCACATTTTCCCTGTATTAAAAGGAAGGAGGGCAATCTTCTCATCACGAAACTGCTGGAACCTATGAAAATAATGCACCAGATCGAAAAAGAAAGTATTTTCTTTTTGATAGGAAAAGCTCGAAAGTCCAATTTGCTGGAATACTTCTATACACCGGTCATCAGAGTCTCTATTATTAACATTTTTTAAAAGTATAGAGAATGCCTCAAGAATCCTCAGATTCATGCTATCGATATGAGTATAAATAGCATCATTTTGATCGAAACCTAGTGCCTCTAGGAGTATTTTCTTTCTTTCTTCTTCGATGGAAAGTGCCTGTATAGTATCACCGATAAAAGTAGTAAGTACTAACTCTCCCTTAATACTCTGTTTTCGAGTATACTCGATCTCTCCGAATCGATATTCAAGTCCCGTAAACAATATACCATAATCAAGAGGAAACTGCGAGCCCGAAAGTGTCGGTATTCCGAGAAAATTCTCAAGTGTATCCTTATAAAGGGTCCTGTCAGATTTCATATTCTCTGAAAGATCTATGCTAGCATCACTCGCACATTCATCTTCATAAGAAAGATGATTTTTTCATGAAAAATACACGATTGGACTCGCATTTTTACTGAGCATCACAGCGTAGTTGCTTCAACTACCGATACTTTTCTCTCATGAAATACAATGGGAGAGGGAGAGACTCAAAAGATACAACTCTTCAAAAAGTGGATGATCTCGAGAAAACTCACCTTCCTCAAAATCGGAAGGACCAAGTTTTCAGGAAGTGATGTATAGAGCATATGTGATGAGGACTGATACTACTGCAGAAAAGGCAAATCCATGTCATGGCGGAGCCTCTGAAAGAAAATCAAACTCTATCCCTCATACAAAACCCTGCTCCTGAAGGTACTTCTCGAGAAAGATAGCAAGATGGTCAAGGGTATCTGGAAGAGATTCTGGAAAAGATTTCTCTCGGAAAGTATGAAGGAGAATATCGTATACATATAGTGTACGAAAGGTTACTTTTCCAGAATTATTGCGGTTTATCCCACAAAAAGTCTTGAGGGGAAGTTTCTGTTTGATCCGAAGTACGCTCACACCATGGGATATATCGGGTCACCAGGTCAATATCCCATCACCACTTATGACTATATCATGGGAGTGAAAAAAGTCACTATATACCTTTGGAAATTCTCATTGAAGACCATGAGAATTCACTCTGACACTACCCTCAGTCGAACGAATTGCCGAATCGGATGAGTCATTTTTCATGTTCTGAAAAAATTAGAGTATTAGATTTTCTATCATACCCGTCTATGAAGAGATAGCAAGAGTATATTTTGGTACACCATTGGATTTTCAATTTTGTCTTATTTTTGTCTTATTTTTCTCAAAAATAGTTCCTATAATTTCTTCAGTCTTTCGAGATAAAAAAGATTCATACTGAATTTCTCTCTACAATTTATGCTTCTGGAATCTGGTCATGAATGCTTGGAAACTCTACCAAATGTCATTCACCACTCCTACGATAATCTATAAAATATTATCGACTACACGCATCAGAGGAGATTAAACATCAGTAAGTTATATCTCGAAAGATACTTTTACCACCCACCTCTATGCCTCGATATAATCAAGAATACTGAAGATGAAAGAGACAAAGAAAAGAGTGATTAAGTGGCGAGGCTACGTACGGTACCTTTCTCACTTGGTACTATAAATCGCTCGTTCTTCCGTGGATATTTCCTAATACGTATCATATCCTTTTATTTGTCGTGATACTCTGTATTTTTTCTATCCGCATCGATGATTGAGAGATTGCCCAGAGTTATCCTCCCTAACGAATAGTGGAAATTCATAGTACTCACTTTCGTTTCTTATCATTAAGCTTCCATCTTCATGAAAAATATCGAACATAGCTCCCCTTTTCGGAAGCTTCCGAAAAAAATCCTCTCTGGACTTCTCGCTTTCTCACTGCTCATCCCTCTTGCTCTCCCATTTGGTGGAGTATATGCGACAGTCGTAAGCAATCCAAACAATACTCTCATGTGAAGCAATAATAACTATATAAACTCTACGAACTCTGGAGCATATGCTGTCAACTTTATGTTCAGCTGAACACTCGATATGAATGACACCGTGCGTATAACAGCAATGAATGGTTCTGGAAATACAGCAACAGGCTCATATATCTCACTTTTTGGATGAGAATCAAGCGGTTCTGTAAATATTAACTTCAGTACTCCTCCCTGGCCAAATGGAATGATCTCCTACGATGCAATTGTATATTCTGGAGGTATTTCAAGTCAGGTAACAGCTTCAGGTATCACTTCTAGTGGTACACTTGATGCGACGGCTCCAGGGATTACCCTTTCTTCCACTGCAACAGGAACAATCACATGATCCATCATGGTAGCGGCTTCTACTTCTGAAGCGCTTGTATGATTCACTGGAAGTGACGTATTCGTAATGAATGGTAGTGCAAGTGGCTTCACACAAACAAGTTCTACGGGATATACTTTCACCGTCACTCCTACGATGTCCGGTATGGTGACGATCTCTGTAGGAACTGGTATGGCCACTGATATGGCAGGAAATCAGAATAACGCATCCAATGTGCTTACATATAGTTACTCTGGGGCTGATGTGACTGATCCAATAGTCACTATCACTAGTCATGCAAGTGGTGCTATAGTGACGGGCTCACCAGTACTATCGGGTACTGTCACTGATACAGAAAGTAGTATTACTAGTATCACAGTAAATGGATCTCCAGCAATATTCTGATCTGGAACATTTTCGAAGACACTCACTAGCCTAGCACCTGGACCAAATACACTCGTCGTCATTGCGACCGATGCTGCAGGAAATACATGATCAACTTCCACAGTACTCAATCGTGTGCCTCTCGCTTCTAATCCAAATGCCACACTCTCTGGAGCAACGGGTGCAATAATAACATTCAATACTGATATAACTGCAACAGGGGTAGTACGTTATGGAACTCTATCTGGTGCTCTCCTTATGACGGCAACTGGTACAAATTCGGGTACATCACATGCTATCACACTTTCAGGACTTTCACTTGATACAACCTATTATTACGCGGTCCTGGGTCAAGGCTGACCAGAGTCAAATACCATGCAATTCAGAACTGCGAGCGTAGTGGGTAATAATGCATCATGAGCAATAGTAGCTACAGGCGCAATTTACCTGAGTGGATGAACGTCCACCGGGGTAACTTTTACCAACAGCGGAACCATTACTATTACAAGCATTTCGTCGAGTTGATCATCGATATTCTTCCCTTTTAATTGACTTACTATCACAGCTTCAGGTGGTGGTTGGGATGATATTCTCTACGCACCAGAGATGTCTACTAATTCATGAAGTGCTCTCTCACTCTCAGGATTCGCATTTATGTGAACTCCATACCGAGTCGGTAGTTCGACTGCAGATCTCGTCTTTTCAGGACAAGTCGCCACCATCAATCTCAAAGTGAGTCCTACACTCAATGGACAAACACTCATGGTATATCGCTCTACTAATCAAGGAACAACATATAGCCTACTAACAAGTTGTGTCGTAACTGGAGGAATGTGTACATTCACCACGAACCGACTCTGACTCTTTGATCTCGCGACACCTTCGGATACACTACCAGATGCATTTAGCTTTACTAGCGTGACAAATGCAGAACTCTCTACAGTTTACACGAGTAGTGCTGTCACATTGAGTGGATTTGCCTCAGGAACAATCGTATCAGTATCTGGCGGTGAGTACAGTATCAACGGAGGAGCATTCACTACTGCAACTGGAATGGTAAATCCTGGAGATAGCGTGAGAGTCAGATGAACGTCTTCCGCAGTGAACTCTAGCACAGTAAATGTGATACTTACTGTTGGCTCATCTTCTGCAGCATTTAGTATCACTACAAAAGCAGCGACATGAGGAGGTGGAGGTGGAGGTGGTGGAACTCCGATCATTGTCGATAATTGTCCAAATGGCGATAGGTCTCCAAGCTTCTATGATGGTCGTTGTACACCGACAGGCAATACTGGAACTGTAACGAATAACCCTCCTCCTATATTTGTTACTGATGGATTCCAGATCCCACCTATTATCATTGATATAGCAGATATTAAGTTCCGTGACATATCGTCAAGCTGGGCAAGAGCATATATCATCAAGCTCGTCATTCGTGGTATCATCGACAATGTCGCTTACTATAATCCAAATGCCGATCTGACTCGTGCTGAGTTCCTAAAAATAGTTATCAATACAACAGGATGGGTCGTACCAACGGCAAACCTCAACATACCATTTAATGATGTTTCTACAGATACCTGGTATGCCAAATATATATCTCTTGCTCTCTCGAACGGAATGATCCGACGTGACACAAGATTCCGTCCGAATGATTCGATCACTCGAGCAGAAGCTACAAAAATACTTATGGTTACACTCTGAGTGAATGTGATGGATCCTCCCATAGCGATGACCTTCATTGATGTGAACTATAACTCTGACCTAGCAAAATATATCGAAACAGCAGTATCACTTCAAGTCGCTTCTGGGCAGATGAGAGGTGGAAATAGGATCTTCCGGCCAAATGATCCTATCACTCGTGCTGAGATAGCAAAAGTCGTCGTGAATACCTTTGATCTCAAATAGTCTCTATATCTTCACCCTCATAATTCATGCATACTCGACACCAAAAGAGAGACTTCCTCTCGATCGAGATACGTGTACCACCATAACGTATCTCTCTCATGCACCAGAACCCCTTTGTTTCTATATTCTCATTTTTACATACTATGACTACGCGAAAAGACTATATATCTGGAACTGATACACATAAAGTCACTCAGTGGGATCGCTCTGGCGGACCTGATACTCGCCCTAGTTCAGGAGATGACACCAAAAAAACTGGTAATGATCCACAGCCGAAGGCATGGTCAGGGGATCCAAAAAAAGTCTAATCATGACTTATAGAAAAACCCTCTCAAAGATGAGAGGGTTTTTCTATATCTTCTTCAAGAGTCTGAACTTAAAAAATACTCCAAAAATACAAATTGACAGTGAAAAATGGAATCCGAATATCTTATAGGAGAAATCCTCATATCCGTCACGAATTTCTCCTATAAAAGAGCTGGAATTTGTCTTGCATCTGTCTTTTCATATTCATTTCCAATACTTATACTTTGCTTACGTCCTTAGGAGTAAATAACCTCAAATGAATTTAAGAATATAGAGAGATCATGAAATCCGTCTCTAGATACTTGAATATAGCCAATCTTCTTTTTTAAGAAAAGCTCAAGTACTTTTATAAAGACTTACTCATTTGATTTCCTCTTCCATATTCATTATTCAATTGAGAATACTCTCCTCCTAAGAACAAATTTTTACTATTAATTATTACCTATAATGAAACGGTTTTATAAAAAAATCCTCAGTGGTGGAGCCATACTATCGCTCCTTCTTACAAGTAGTCTTACGACTTTTGCTTCGAGTCATCGAGAAGCTCCTATGACGAGTGGTGATCCGAAGATCGATGCTACAGATCTCTACGCATTCGTCAGCCCAGAGAACAATGATAGCGTGACGCTTATCGCCAATTATATTCCTTTCGAGGAACCTGCTGGTGGACCAAATTTTGATTCTTTCGATGATAGTGCTCTCTACGAGATACATGTCGATAGTGATGGAAATGCCCTAGCAGATGTGACATATCAGTTCCGATTTAAGACGACTGTCAGAAATCCAAATACATTTCTCTATAATACTGGACCTATCGAATCTCTCACAGATCCAGACTGGAATGTCATGCAGACTTATACACTTACAAAAGTAGAGAATGGACAGTCTACTATCCTCGGCACAGACCTCAAATCTCCTCCTGTAAATGTCGGAAAAAAGTCCACTCCGAATTACGCTTCACTTCAAGGACAGGCAGTATATGGGCTCTCTAACGGTATGAAAGTTTTTGCAGGGCAAAGTGACGATCCATTTTTCGTAGACCTTGGTGCTACCTTTGATCTTCTTACCATAAGGAAGCTTCCTGGTAATGCAGGCGGGGGAGTCAATACTACCAAGGGATTCAATGTACACTCTCTCGCGCTTCAGATCCCTATAAGTCAGCTGACAAAAAATAAGAATACCCCCAGTGATATCAAAAACGGTGACTCTGTCATAGGAGTCTGGACGACAGCTTCTCGTATGGGAACACGGGTACTCAATACCAATGGAACTCAAGATAACTCTGGCAACTGGATCCAAGTCTCTCGTCTCGGAGCTCCACTGGTAAATGAAGTGGTCGTACCACTCGCAGCAAAAAACCTTTTTAATGGTTCAAAACCAGAGAATGATGCACAATTTGCAAATGGCGTCACTGATCCCGAGCTTGGCAAACTTCTTGTCGCACTTTATGGTATCAAAGTCCCTCCTCAAGGTGCATTTGGCTCAAGCACAGCGCGTCATGATCTGGTTGCTATATTTCTCACGGGTATTCCTGAACTCACGAAGCCGATCAATGTCGTCGCTTCCGAAGAACTTCGTCTCAATGTCGCTGTACCATCGACCGTGAAACCAAACCGTCTCGGTGTACTCGGTGGTGATACTCAATGATATCCGAATGGTCGACGCCTCTCTGATGATGTCATCGATATATCTCTGCGTGCTGTAGCAGGAGCTGCGTATCCGCTTTTCCATCCAGATTTCACAGCTGATCCTACTGGACTCAAGCTCGGAGATGGTGTGGATAAAAATGAGAAAGGGTTCCGAAATTCATTTCCTTATCTTGCACTTCCAAATTCAGGATTCGATAGTGCTCCTCATGGTAACTTCACGAGTACGGTGGTAGTCAATCAAAACAATCCACCCAAAACAGAGAATCCAAATAGACCCCTCATCATATGTAATATCACCAAACACATGATGCTCGAAGCGAGTGGATGGGATGTAGGATGTCTTCAGCAGTTTCTCATAGAAAAGAAATTCCTTCGTATCAAGTCTCCTACAAAATACTTCGGTCAATATACTAAGCATGCTCTCATGGAGTGGCAGAAAAGTGCTAACCAAGAAGTGACAGGATATCTGAATTAGATCATTATACTTCTTAATAAGGTTTATTTATAGTGACAACAGGGACTATCTCTGTTGTCACACCTAAGTATATCTTTCACCTTCTCACGAACATGCGACTCATAGCACCCAAAATTACCAATTTTTTGATCCTCATAGCCTGAGTCACTCTCCTGTCAAGCTGTCAAAAAGCAGAATCCACCGCTCTAAAATTTTCTACGCCGATGAGTTCTAGCGTTGATAAAGAGATAAACATGTATGAAAAAGCGGTCGAAAATAATCCCAAAAATAGTACTTCCCTTGTCTCTCTTGGGCATCTCTATCTCCAGAAAATTCGAGAGACAGCAGATATTTCTTATTATGGTAAAATAGAAAGTCTTATGGATAAGGCAGAGAGTATTGATGCGAGTAATCCAGATACATATGCTCTAAAGGCTCAAGTCCTCCTCGGAAAACACCAGTTTAGCAAAGGAAACTCTCTTATCAAAAAATCTATCGCCCTGAGTCCAAGCCATGCGAGCTACTATGGAATACTCGGGGATTCAGAAATCGAGCTTGGAAACTATACAGGAGCCGTGGCTGCTTTTCAGAAAATGGTAGATATCCGCCCTGACTACAACTCATATGTTCGCATTGCCTATATCAGAGAGCTCTATGGAGATATAGCTGGTGCGGAGGAAAGTTTCAAGCTCGCATTTAGAGCTGGAAGTGCAATACCAGAAAATATAGCATTCGTACATGTGGAGCTCGGAAAGCTCGCTATGAGAAAGAGTTTAGAAGAAGCAAAAGTTGAGTTTATTATAGCACTGGAAACGCTCGTTAGCTATCCACCTGCACTTGAATGACTGGGAAAAGTAGCATACTTCGAAAATGATTTCTCGTGAGCACAGATTTATTTTAAGAAAGCGTATGCGACTTTACCCATCGCACAGTATCTTATCGATCAAGCTGATCTTGCGACTCTACAATGAAAAAAGTCAGAAGCAAATCAGACGCTCACTCTTGCAGAGCTCAGCTTCACTACTGCATCAAAATCTTGAGTCGATAATAATCTAGAGCTATCTTTTTTCCTTACCGATCATGATATGCAAAAAGAACAAGCTCTGGGTAAAGCTCTCCTCGCATACGAATCTCGCCAGAATATATATACCGCTGATAATCTTGCATGGGCATACTATAAAAATGACCGAATAGAAGAAGCACTAGAGCTTCGAAGTGAAGCACTGAAACTGGGAGAAGCCGACGCGCTTATACTCTACCATCAAGGGATGATCTCTCTCAAAAACAATAATAGAGAGGAAGCACGTAAATATCTTTCATGAGCTCTCACCATAAATCCGTATTTCTCTCTCCTTGATTCGAGGAAAGCGAGGGATACACTCAACTCTCTTCAGTAATGCATTATGAGAAACTACAAAAGATATATTGTTAAATTTTTAATATGGATAGGTATCATCGTAGCATCATTTTGACCACCCCAGATATTTCAGGCTCATGAGCTTATACCACAGGTATTGCAAGAGTACGTGGAAGCGTATCCAGATGCTACTCCTGAAGAGATCAAAGCATTTGCTCTAGAACAAAGTCCTGAATTTGCTCTGAAATATGCAGAATGAGGGGAGATTCTCAGGATTATCCGAGAAGATGATACATCACTCATCGATAACATGTTCGACTTTTTCAAGCTTTGAGTCTGACATATACTCGTGGGTCCAGATCATATACTCTTTGTACTATCCATACTTCTCGTATTTGTATCTTGGAGAGAAATACTTAGGCTTACGGGAGTTTTCACTCTCGCCCATAGTATCACACTGATACTTGCTGGTACTGGAATCTTAGTCTTGAGTTCCAGGGTCATAGAACCGATCATCGCGCTTTCCATAGCCTATGTAGCTTTTACTTCTGTATTTCTGAGAGGGAAGTTATTCCTCTGATCCAATACATCGAAGATAGCCGCTATATTTTTCTTCGGACTTTTCCATGGACTTGGGTTCGCGGGATTGCTTCAAGAAATAAATATACCAGAAGATAAATTTATCTCTTCGCTTCTCGCCTTCAATCTCGGTATAGAGTGAGGACAGCTGATCATCGTAGCACTAGCCTTTCCTTCTATATACTTCTTCAAGGATAGAAAATGGTATCCTAAGATGATACAAATATTCTCCGCGGTCATAATCGTAATCGCGCTCTATTGGTTCGTGGAAAGGCTTATCTCTCTATAAAAATTCCCCTCAGTAAGGAGGGGAATTTTAGGATAACAGATGGTAGACCGTCCACCAAAGGTTACTTATCAATATCAATATATCATAAGATGAGAAAGAGGCAGTATGGAAACAGATGGATGACCCAATTCGTCCCTCTCTGTAGAGAAGAAGTGAGAAGACTCGAA
>JAYVGV010000013.1:0-8371 GCA_043771825.1 Candidatus Altimarinota bacterium
TTACGAGTAGTGCTCATAGTTAATGTGAGGTAAGAGAGTAAATTTCTCTTAGCTTAATCCTCATTGATTTTTTTGTCTAGAATTATTGGACCATTATAGGTCCACCCCCAAAGGGGGTGGATTTAGACATGAGGATTAAAGTTGGGTCTAGGCTAGAAAATTTATAAAAACAAAGGACTTTGCTAGTGGGTAATTCTTGTAATTATACCGAAATTCACATTCTTTCAAGTGCAAATCAAATTTGTCTTGTTACAATTGCAGCAATTAGGTTTACATCTTCCTTGATGGAAATATCGAGATAGATGGGATAGATTATGAAAAGGATAAGCGTGAGCTTATTATGATTTGTAATCCTTCTCTCCTATGTGACCAAGGTTTCAATGTGACCAGTATATAGCTCTGAAGATACAGGCAGTACGAGATATACTGGGTAAGAAGGAATCTGTTACAGAAATAGCAGAGAGCTTTTGAGTGTCTCGACAATCAGTATCCAAATGAATCAGCAGATATAGGACGTATGGAGATGCCTGACTCCATAACCGAGCACTCGGATAAAACCAGAAACACCAGGGAAACCACAGAAATAAGAAACAAAAAGACTCCATTCTGACGAATGGAGTCCTGAAGAGACATTGTGGAGCTTGTTTATTGAATAATAGGTAAAATTATTTTAAGTTAATTAGCTATGTTTTTACTCACAATTTTTATGTCTTCCCACAAACTCGCATCTTGCGGAGTGATATGGGTTTGACCCCACCATAAGAGTACTAGAGCACCGCCTTCAATCGCACCCTTAGCCATGCCTTCAAGCTCTTTGAACGTAGGATTACGCAGAGTTTTAATATCTGCCATAGAAACACCATCGGGCACAAAGTCACCTTCATACTGCATAGCAAAATTAAAACCCTGTAAAGTTACTAAGTAAATTTTCCCAGGAACTTCGCTTTTAATCCAGGCCAGATAATCAATGATAGCGCTTTTAAAGTTAGTTATGTGTTTTCCATCAAGTGAAGGGCTCGTCAGTCCACCGCCAAATCCAAGAGGAATCGGATAAATATCAAACCCAACAATGTCTGCGTACTCACTTGCTTCTTTGACCAGCCTGAAGTACTTGTCACGCTCTTCTGATGTCGGGTAGAGATAATCAAGCCCCTCAACCGGGTTACTTGCGTAAAATGGTGCGTGGACCATGAGCACCGGAATGGTTGGATCAACCTCTTTTGTTTTTCTATAGACGGTATAAAGATCGTGCTTAGTCAGTGATCCGTCCCAGAGACTACCGACTGGTTCATCATAGTTAGTAACTCCAAAAATCAAATCCCGACCAATGCAGTCTATCAATTCCTGAAGTGGATCACCTGGTGTCAGGCTTTCAAAGTAATCAGCAAAAATAATATACCCCGGTATAATAAGTTTGATGTTATTGTCTCGCATTGCTTTCCATTGTGAATCATTTGGACTACAAGGCGGAAAAAAATCAGCATCACTCGCTAAAGATTTAGCTTTTGGATGCTCAGAGTACTGGCTAAACGCCATATAGGTAGAAAAACCGTTATCTCTAAGTTCTTTGAAGATTTTGTCATAATTACGCGTTTCACCTAGGTATTTTGGTACGCCAGCAACACCAACTATCGGGTTTTCAATGATGATTGGTTTATAAATTGATAGTTCTGGGGTGTAATTTTTATAAAATATCAAACCAACTGAAATTAAACACAAACAAACTATCAAACAGCTAATTATAAATTTTTTTGTCATTTGTTTTTTTACTATTGAGTACTAACTGATTGTGGTTTATTAACTTGTACCAAAGTACCAGGTTATGATTGTCGATTTTTCCATGCGTTGGGCAAAGAATTTATAATTTACACATCTTTCATACTCTCTACACCCGAGACGATCTCTGATACTTCTTTTGTTATGGCTGCTTGTCTCGTTTTATTGTAGACGAGAGTGAGCCCTGATGCTTTTTTATTGGCACTATCTTTCGCGTTTTTCATAGCAACCATACGGGCTGCATGCTCAGAAGCTTTCGCTTCAAGGAGAGTCTCATGGACGATACCATCGAGGATGAGAGGGATCGTCATAGTGATGATCGTCTCGACATCAGGCTCAATCATATAGGATCCATCATAGGCCTCTTCCTTGTACTTACCTCCAGCCGATCGCTCAAGGAATGCGAATATATCAGTCCGATTGATCGGGAAGATACTCTTCACGGTGGGAAGTTGAGAGATAGCTGAGACATAGTGGTTATATATGATCGAGATCTTCGAGTAGTGTGCGGTCTTCCAAAGATCCACAATAGCTCGCACCATACGCCTGGACTCTGCAGGAGTGAGAGGATCTTTCACCTCATCAGAGAAGTCGGCCACGAGATGCTGACCCGTACGAAGGACGAAGTCACGAGCCCGCTTCCCTATGGTAATGTAGTGGTACTCTCTGGTATATGGGGTATCGCTATCGTCTCGTACATATTCGGTAGTTTTTTTGAAGACATTAGTATTGTATCCACCGCAGAGTCCTTTTTGGGAAGCGACTAGGACGATGAGCTCTTTCGTTGCTTTTGGAGTGATGGCAAACATACCGAGCACTTCATCATCTTTCGCTATCTTTCCTAATATGGAGAGGGTAGCGAGAGCGAATGGGCGAAGTGACACGACACTCTCTTGGGCTTTTTTCATCTTCACAGTAGAAATAAGCTCCATAGCTTTGGTGATCTTTCCTGTATTTTTTACAGATTTGATTCGAGATTTGATTTCTTTACCTGAGGGCATAATTTAATGATTACAAAGTGCAGAGTCAGAGTGTATACAGTAGAGTATTATTCTTTTTTAGAAACCATTCCATAGAGCATTTTTATTACTTCTTCATTGAGAAGTATAAGAGGTTCTAGCTCTGTTTGAGAGACATACTCGAACGATTGAGTAAAGAGGAATTGGGTATGAAGTTCCATTGCTGATCATTTTGCTATATGGAGAAAGTGAATCCTCTCTTGATTTCATCATCTTCAGCTTCATTCTGCGATATTACATGCTATCGAGAGTAAGGATCTTCTCATCTGATCAGTCAGAGAAAATTGTTCTTCCTTCGGAAATTTTTTGATAATCTTATGTGTTTCTTCGGCAAGTTGGAACGCTTTTTTCCATACATCGAGATTTTGGTAGTAAAGACTCATATATAAAAAATTCAATTGTTTGCACTCTTTCTCTGCGCTATGCACCTTACTTTTTTTCTTCAAACATTTTCACAAACTCTCCAAGATACTCAGAAAGTGAAGTTTTTGTCTCATCAGAGAAGTCTTTCGAATCACGGATAGTAGAAAGGATCTTCTCTTCACGATCCAGTCCTATGAAGAGATCATGCTCGAACTTATGAAGATCCTTCACATTCACCTTATCGAGGTATCCTGCATTTCCAGCGAATATCATAGCGACTTGCTTCTCGAATGCTACGGGAGAGTAGACATCTTGCTTGAGGATCTCGACCATACGCTTTCCACGTTCGAGCTGCTTCTTCGTATCTGGATCAAGATCAGAAGCAAACTGAGAAAATGCTTCGAGTTCTCGGTATTGTGCCAAAGAGAGTTTTAGTGTTCCTGCATTTTTCTTCATCGCCTTTGTCTGAGCAGATCCACCTACACGCGACACGGAGAGTCCCACATTGATGGCAGGCTTCACTCAGGCATTAAATAATCATGACTCGAGGAATATCTGACCATCCGTGATCGAGATGACATTCGTCGGGACATACGCTGATACATCACCCCCTTGAGTTTCGATGATCGGAAGTGCTGTCATAGATCCACCGCCGAGTGCATCATTAAGCTTAGCTGCACGTTCGAGAAGACGAGAATGAAGGTAAAATACATCTCACGGATAGGCTTCACGACCTGGTGGTCGACGAAGCAGGAGCGACATCTCACGGTAGGCATTCGCATGTTTGGAAAGATCGTCATAGATGATAAGTGCATGTTCTCACTTAAACATGAAGTACTCACCCATAGCAGCTCCAGCATAAGGCGCGAGCCACTGCATAGCAGCAGGAGAAGATGCACCAGCAGAGACGATGATCGTATAATCCATAGCTCCTGCTCTTCTGAGCTCTTCTGAGATAGCGACTACCTTTGAGTCTTTCTGTCCGATAGCAACATAGATACACTTCACACCATTTCCCTTTTGGTTGAGGATAGTATCAATCGCGATCTGTGTCTTTCCTGTCTGACGATCTCCGATTATGAGCTCACGCTGACCTCGTCCGATAGGCACGAGAGCATCGATAGCCTTGATACCCGTAGAGAGTGGTTCATGGACAGATTTACGACTCATCACTCCTGTTGCGACGTTTTCTGCTGGTCGGAATTCTTTGGTGTTGATCTCACCATGTCCATCGATAGGGTTCCCGAGAGGATCCACGACTCTTCAGAGAAGCGCCTCACCGACAGGGATTTCGAGGATCTTTCCTGTAGCTTTCGCTATCATACCTTCACGTACAGTAGCAAATCCTGAGAGTATCACGATACCGACATAGTGCTCTTCGAGATTCATAGCGACACCTCGTGCTCCCGAATCAAATTCGACGACTTCATTATAGGCGACATTTCACAGTCATACGACCTTGGCGATTCCATCACCGAGGTATACTACTGTACCTGCGTTGACACGATCAGGAGAGAGTTCTATGGAATCAATTTTTGTTTCGAGTTCTTTAATGAGATGAGCAGCA
Source organism: Candidatus Altimarinota bacterium (assembly GCA_043771825.1). GTDB lineage: Bacteria > Patescibacteriota > Gracilibacteria > BD1-5 > UBA2023 > JAGOMW01. The sequence continues at coordinate 4,726 of JAYVGV010000013.1, forward strand.
AGATCGACAGCAGAGTGGGACATAGAAAGTAAGGGTAATGAGAATAGGAATTATAATTTTACTGGAATAAGTCTTGAGCGGGATATACCGCCTAAGGTATAATGGATCTTTATCTTACTTCCAAAAAGAGAGAATCATTGGTACCGACAATTATTATTTTGGAACTGCAGACAAATATTTCATACGAAAGTAATCAGTTATTTGATAAGTGTTTCAAATTTCTGGAAGGTGATATCGATCATGTCATCACCGACAAATACCCGTATTCATCATTTGAGTTCTGGATTTTCTCGAAGTATCGGAGCAGCACCCGTGTACTCAGGAAAAAGTTTCTTGATACACGAGAGCGCATATTTGTCGACAGTATCCTTATGCATACCCCCGACATATTCTACCGTAGCAGAAATAGCTGGAGGATGTTTTGGGTCGATGAGTACCGCACGTTTTCCGATCTGTCTGAGAGAAGTCCGATACGACTTCACGATCGAAAGCATATGTTCGAGTGATTCTCGTGAATAAGATGTAAGATCAAGTGGAGTCATAAGTGTGTGAAAAATGGAGGAAAGGGATTTCCGTATTCTCCCAAAACACTGGGAGATACTCTTTTAAAATTCTACTTCAGGAGCATTCTTTTTCAGGAATTCGATGTTGGCATCATTTTTATCAAAGAGTTTTGCATTAAGTCTCAGTGCAATATCGAGAACTTTTGTTTTCAGCTCTTCTTCCATGGCTTTACGCTCGTGGACGATATCAGCAAATCATTTCGACCGAGCGATATCAGCATCTCGACTTGCATTTTCGACGATTTCAGATGCTTCTCGACGCGCATTTTCGACGATTTCACTCGACACCATTTTCGCATCGACCTTTGATTGATCATAGAGCTTTTCAGCATCAGATTTTGCAGACTCAAGAATAGCGTCACTTTGTGCAAGTTTTGATTCCAGTTCTTTACGCTTATGAGCCTCTTCATCGAGGAATTTCATATACGGTTTGAAGAAAAATGAACGCAATACAAGAGCAACTATGATGAAGTTGATACCCTGTATGATAAATGATGAGAGGTCGAAAAGTGTGTCCATAGAGAGAAGAATTACAGAGTGCAGAGTCAGAGTACATACAGTGGTATTGCTTCAGTTATTCCTGCATTCGCACGAATTTTATAAGCTTCATATGTATGCACTATGCACTCAAGTTATGTATTATTTTATAAGAAAAAGTGCAGCAAAAGCGAGAAGTCCAGGAACTTCACAAAGAGCGATTGCTGTAAGCATCTTCGCATTGATATCAGAAGAAGCACTTGGATTGCGTCCGATAGCCTGCATAGCACCCATACCGATCAGCCCGATACCGACTCCAGAACCGATAACACCGATAAGCGCAAAAGCTGTGTACATAAAAGAAAAAGGTGAGAATAATAAATGATTTCCAAGAGATTATACGGAGAGGAAGTATCCGATTGAGTCTAGAAAGAAATCAGAGAAGAAGGTGATCCCTCTTCCCTAACTTCTAATTATGTGTATCAGGAAGAGACTCGCGTATATAGAGCGAGGAGAGCGTCATGAATATATACGCCTGAAGGAAAGCGACGAGAAGCTCGAAGAACCAGAATGGAAGAGTAAGGAGGCGAAATGCACCAGTATGAAATGATGGTATTTGCTCACCTACATATACTACCACACCGATGAGTATCGCTCCGACGAAAATATTGAGAAATAAACGCATAGAGAGTGAGCCTATTCGGATGAACTCTCCTGCAAAATGAAGCCATCCGACGAATACACCTACGATCTTCTCGGCTGTAGTATCGCCGTGATAGTTAAAAAGATAATGCTTCAGGTGATGGAGAGGTCACTTCAGATAAAATGCTGTAAGCTGAGCGACAAGTATAACCGTAAGGGAGAATACGAGGGTAGTAGAAAGATCGGAATATATAGGACGAAGATACGCTCCAAGCCACTCATCTTTCGATACGAGGACAAGCCAGTCGAACATAAGTCCCGTGAGGTTCCCGAGGAATATGACGATGATGAGTCCTCCGAGGAGCCACATATAGTTTTTGGCGATTTTCGAGTCCCCTATGAGTGAAGTCGCATAAGCGAGGATACGAGCTGTGATATCGAGACCAAATGCTCGAAGCTTCGGAAGCGAAGAAGTACGGATAGCGATATACATGACTCCTATAAGGATAAATAAGATTCCCATGAATATCCATGTCGAGAAGATCGTATTGGTAATAGGGAATCCTGCAATACTCCATCATTCAATAATTTCTCATTTCGGTGCTGGAATATGTGGTCATCCAGACTCAGATGCCATGGCAGACTGTTCTGCCGGAAGGAAGATGAGAAAAGCTGAGAGGAATATAAATATGTAGCGGAGAAGTATTTTCATATAACTATAGCAAGCGAGTTTATTCCTTGAATATGGGACTTATGAGAGCAGTACTCTGTCTATTTCTAGAAGAAAAATCAGTCGGAGTATATAAATATGAACTCATTTTGCAAGTTCTTTTCAGAAAAATAAAAAATACTTAATAACTAGAATAGTCTATTTAGTACAAATTAGTACAAATTAGTACAAAAATCGCCATTTGATTTTAAGGAAATATTATGATATCATGACACTATAATGAATCATTCAGAAAATACTCAGTCTTGAAATACAATTAAATTTAGAGACATTTATATGTCTCCTAAGTGGAAAGGATTACGTAAAATTGATAGAGTGGAACTTTTACTTGTCTCTGAATGAGTAAAGTCATGAGCAATTATTGGATGAAATCAAACTACTTTTTTAGAATTTTTACAAAGATTAGATCTAGAATATTCTTACACAACTGATCCGAAAGAACTTAACCCTATTTTTAGAGTTGCTAGGAAGGCTTATATGGATTCTTATTTTCGAGATTTACTCACTTTATGAGACGATCATAATGAAAATGCGTACGATTATATCAATGGTCATTTTCTATGATATCCAGGATGTTGTATTAATGAATATTGTAATCCATCAAAAAATATAATTCAAAGGAGGATGATGTCTCCTGAAACATTAATTTCTAACTTTACTTTTGAGAGCATTAAAAATTGATGATATTCAAATGAATTTGATTATTGTCCATCATCATTTACTCCTTGCAGTATTTACTGCGAAGAAGCTAAAAGAATGTTATCAAAACGCATGGGAATCTTAAACGATGTTGATATTGAAGCAAGTGATATGCTTGTAGAAATAAATAAAAAATCACATCTTAGAGATGAAGAAGGATTTGAATGAATGAATATCCCTGGGAAAGTAAAAAAAATATTAATTCCTATAGCAGGATATTAATTACTCTCCCATCACTACACATCCTGCTTTTTCGAGCGAGAGATCTGCTTCTTTGAATCGGTATTTGACTAGAGGTAGCTCAGATATACCTAGGTGTGTCGCGAGCTCATGAGCAGTCTCACCATAAGTGACGATCAGTCGTGGCTCGATCTTATCGATGACTCCAGCACTTCCCTTCCCCGTAGGCATGATGAGAATATCGAGATCTCCGAGAAAGTCGAGACTTGCGGTCGATATATCTGTCACGAGAGATGGTATATATCCAACATGATACCCCTCTATAGTAATCTGGAATATGAGTGACTCATTGTCT
>JAYVGV010000014.1:0-24020 GCA_043771825.1 Candidatus Altimarinota bacterium
AAGGCATTTAGTGGGGAACTGGTGTGAGAAAATCATTAATGTTGCATTTTTTTCGGTATAATGTTGCATTTTATGCAACATAGCTTGCAAAACTTGCAACATAACTTGCATTTCTAGAAGAATCCTATACCATAAACCCATCACTATCCTATTCCTGATAAGGAAAAGATTACTTGCATTTTTTATCCTATCACTTGCATCTCTATGGCAAAAGATACGAATCTTCAGAAAATACTCTGATATATTTCAGAGAATTGAGAGGTAGCATACAGAGAAATGTGAGAATATTTCCATGATATCAACGAATCTACCCTCGTGAGGAATCTCGATAAGCTCATACAAGAAGGCAAGGTGATCAAAAACAGGGTTTGAAAGAATACATTTTACTGATTACAAGGGAGAGAGTACATACAGAACTATCTCGATAAGCCCTTTTTCGAGCGACCAAAGAAGGGATATGATTTTAGCTTTCTCGGGTCATATGAGCCCAATGTGACGAGTTTTCTTGGTGAGAAGTACAATATACTCAAGAGAGAATATCTCGACAAACAGACACTCTCTAGTTATGACTACAAAATCAATATCCGTGCAATAGAGAATCTGCTCATCGATCTGAGTTTCTCCTCATCCAAACTCGAAGGAAACACCTATAGCTACCTCGATACTGAGATACTCATCAAGTACAATAACTCTGCCGAATGAAAAACACAGGCGGAAACTCAGATGATCCTGAATCATAAGAATGCGATCAAGTATATCCTTGATAATCGTGCCACGATCACTTATACAAAATCTGAATTCCAGAATATTCACACTCTCCTCGGAAAGTGACTCCTCCTCGAGGATTATCTCTGAAAAATCCGCAGTTCTGAAGTGAGTATCGGAGGATCTGCATATACTCCTCTCGATAATCACTTTCAGCTTTCGGAGCAATTCGATATATTTCTCGACAAGCTCAATGCTATCAAAAATCCATTCGAACAATCTCTTTTTATCCTCGTATTCATCCCATATTTTCAGGTATTTATGGATATCAATAAGCGTACTTCTCGTATCGGAGCCAATATCCCACTCATCAAGAATGGATTGACTCCATTTAGTTTTCTCCAGATACAAGATAGGGATTATATCGATGCTATTCTTGCTATCTATGAGATTCATAATACGAGCCTCATGAGAGATCTCTTTGTAGAGAACTACCTTCTGAATATGAAACGATACATCTAACTTTTTCTTATGACTCTCGACAAAGATCAAATATCCTCCAAGATCTGGAGTCTCTGCAATATCCTCCTCGATGATGGAGTGAGTGCGAGTGACTATCTCCAGCAGATCACCTTCCTCATATTTCTGAAGATGGTATATGAGCGGACCAAGCCACCATACAATCAGTCAAGCCCTATTCCAGATGAGTACAACTGGGAAAACCTCATGAAACTCGATGGATGAGAGCTCGAACTCCACTACCGTGATACACTCGATACACTAGCGAAGTATGATGGTATCCTTGGGATGATATTTCGTAAAGCTCAGAACAAGATCTCTGACCCTGCAAAGCTCAAACGTGTCATATCAGAAATCGGGAAAATCGAATGGAATATGCTCGGAGTAGACGTGAAGGGTGAGATCTATGAGTCTCTCCTTGCTCGTGTCGCAGAAGATGTAAAGTCTGGCGCAGGACAATACTTCACGCCTCGTGTGCTCATCCGTGCAATGGTCGAAGTGATGCGACCGAGTGTCGAGACGACTATCCATGATCCCTGTGCTGGTACGGGTGGATTTCTTCTAGAAGCCCATGACTATATACTCGAAAACTATACTCTCGATCGAGATGAGCAAAAGAAACTAAAAACAAGTATCCTCAGTTGACAAGAGCTCGTGACAGAGACAGCTCGCATTGCTGTGATGAATATGTTTCTCCATGGGATCGGAGAGACAGAGAGTCCTATAGCTATAGGAGACAGTCTCATCAAAGATCCAGGATCTCGATATAAGATTATTCTGACGAATCCTCCATTCGGTACAAAAAGTACGCACAAATTCACAACTGAAGATGGAAAAGAATGAAAAGAGGATAATAGAATAGAGCGACCAGATTTTTGGGCTACAACGAGCAATAAACAATTGAATTTCATTCAGCATATTCATACATTACTTGAAGTGAATGGGCGAGCTGCTATCGTCCTCCCAGATAATGTACTCTTTGAGTGAGGTGCAGGTGAGATTATCCGAAAGAAAATACTTCATAATTGTAATCTCCATACTATCCTGAGACTCCCTACAGGGATATTCTATGCCAATGGTGTGAAGGCAAATGTGCTCTTTCTCGAAAAGAAAACAAGTGGAGAAGAAGGACATACGAAGAATGTATGGTTTTATGATCTGCGTACCAATATCCACTTCTCCCTCAAGCAAAATCCTCTGAAATCTTCTGATCTTGCAGAGTTCATAGGGTGTTATCATCCTGAAAATATTCAGGATAGAAAAGAACTCTATTCCTCTGAAAATACTGACTGAAAATGGCGAAAGTATCCTATCGAGGAGATCATGAAACGAGATAAGACGAATCTCGATATATTCTGGATCAAAGATAAAGCACTGGAAGAATCAGAAAATCTCCCTGCTCCAGAAATCATAGCTCTAGAGATAATCGAAGACCTCGAAAATGCACTTGAGCAGTTCCGATTGATAGAGAGTGATATGGTATAATGTTTATTTTAGAAGTATCTATTATTTGTCTATTGTATTTCTAAAAAATTAAGCTCTTGCCTATGAAGGACTTGCCTCCCCATATCTATAGAGATGTGATGATCTTCACTCGTGAAATGGAGATGATTTTTAAAGATGCGCCTCACTATCTTGGGCACGAATATATTATTCCTCATATAGGTGATTATTCGACATTATCAGATGAGTACGATGGACGAATGCTTGTACACACTGAAGATGGCATAAAAATCGTATCAAATGTATGTCGACATCGTCAGGCAATCATACAAAAATGAAAAGGAAATACGAAATGCATCACCTGTCCACTCCATAAATGGTCATGGAATTTGTCTGGAAAAATGCAATGTAGTCCACATTTTGATGAGAATCTCTCTAAACATCTGCGAACATGGGAAGTGGAAAGTTGGAGATGACTCTTGTTTGAGTGAAAACAAAATATAGCAAAAAAACTAGAAAAGATATGATATCATGAAGAAATAAATTTCCAAAACTATAAATATCATCGTACTGAATATCATGAATGTCGCTATAACTGGAAAACTTTCATGGAAGTATATGGTGATGACTACCATGTTATCCCCTATCATCCCGGACTTTCAGCTATGGTGAGCCTAAAAGACCTTGAAGTAATACAGGGCGATGGTTGGCATATACAAAGTGTAAAATCAAACCCAAAAACTTCACATAATACTACACCGATATACCAGGAATGGCGTGAAAAATGTCTCAGGCAAGGAAATGGTATACTTCCAGAATATGGAGCAATTTGGATGGCATATTATCCAAATATTATGATAGAAGTATATCCATATACCATTACTGTTTCTACGCTCCATCCGATATCTCCGGAGTTGACGATGAATAAGGTAGAATTTTTCTACCATACGAATGCTCATGATGGACTCATCGAAGCAGAAGAGGCAGCGTATATGGAGACAGTCTGCGAAGATGACATACTTGCTGAAAGGATAGAAGCATGAAGAAAGGCTCTCATAGAAAGGCAAAAGTATGAAAATATTCCTCATGACGAGCTTACTTGACCCTATCATGATCCTATGGAAATAGGAACAAAACATTTTCATGAGTGGTACCAAAATACCATGTGACTCTAAAACTTTTATCTCCTAAGATTCAAATATTTACCTCAATATACCTATGCGCTCTATACTCGAAATCGTTACATTTTTTACACCAATTGACCAAAGAAGTATCGTAGAAGAAAAGGAGAAGGCTATAGCAGATATGATCATGCTATCACTTCAAAATGCATGAGATACATTCGAGAAAAATACAAATATTGATATACAATATAGTACAACTATATATACCCTTGAGGGTATAAAAATAGAAATATCTATAAAAAATGACTCTCAAATGGAAGATTATTATCTCCCCCATTTATTACTCAGTATTTTTATCGACGAAAAACATTTTATAAAAGAAAATATTGAATCGTTTCTCAATACCATAACTCGATTTTTCTCGTGAATGTATAAAAAAGATTATTTTGTTGCCTATGATACAAAATTTGATCTTATAGAAATGAATAGTGGGAAAAAATATAGTCTCGACGATATCAAGAATATCGATACAGCCTCTATCGAATCGAAGAAAAATAAAAATCTTCTTGATTCTCTCCTCTATCTTCACTATACTCTTGATGCACGAATTCAAGATATATCTTCTCTAGAACAAGACGTGAAACAATTACAGGTTTCAGGATGAGAATTTATAGGATCTCTTCATATCACTGAGATGCGAAAAGATGAAACAAAAGAAAGTCTCATACAAAATAGAACCATACTCCACACTCAAATAGAAATTCTTCTTCAATATTTTTTATAACTTTTTCTTTATGGATCTTCTCGCAATAACTATTCTTTGAGGGTTTCTCTATCTTATTATAGGTATTTTATTATTTCTTGCGAATATAGCAATATTTGAATGGTGGACACCATTTAACGTGAAACATGCTCTCTTAAGCGTACAAAATAAAGCAATAGCTCGAATCGTACGAGGGAATATCATCGGCCAATGAATCATGATTGGTTCTGTGATTTTTTTTACAGGATATAGTATCGATCATGCTTTCCTTACTCCTGAAGTATTCTTCCCTTCCGTATGAATGACGATATTTTTTGGTATGACAGGGATGTTTGCTCAGAACTTTCTCCTTTGGATCGTTATAAAACTTCGATGAGTCGAAAAAGAGCTTATAATTGATCAAAATGAGGCTTTAGGGATGGTTTTAGAAGCTCTTATTATTGCTTTTTCTATTATCGTGAGTATCGCATTTTACTCTTACTAAAATTATGAATTCTACTGCCTACCGTTTTTCCCTTGCGAAAGACCTCAAAGAATGGATCGATATAAATAAAAAAGAGCCTTGGGGAGATCTCGCGTGAAGTGATGAAAGAAACTGGAGTTATGAGTATCTTTGAGAAGCAAAGTTTCTTCCCTTCATGAATATTTATTCGTCAGATATTGAGATATTTTCAAAATATTTTCCAGATATGGATATATGGCTCAAAAATATCCATTGGAACGAGATTTTTGTGAATGCGAAAAATCTCCTCGATCAGATACTCTCACAATGATACGAAGGAAATACTCTTTCGATTGTTCACCTTTTTCCTCTTGAGATGGTAATAGTGGGAGAAACCCTAAAAAAACTCTGATGAGTAAATACCGCCTATAACTTTAACAGAGTTCCTACAGTAAATAGCATATCCAAGACCCTCGAAGCTGGACTATTTTTGGTTTCTTGGAAGCATATTGATTGGCTCAAAAATCCGATGGAACATCTCGTACAGGAAATGGGTGAAAAGTATAAAAGTCGATCTCTTGATACTCATTTTTTTCTTTTCGATGAAAATGATACTACGCCAAATTGGAATATCGCACGTGTCGACAGCTATGTAAAGTGAGCTATAGGCTTTAAAGAAAGTATCGTCACCTACCATACCGAAGAATTCCCTTCAAAAGAATTTCTTATGAAAAATGGATTCAAATACATAAAGTTGTATGATGCTGATACATCTAACTCTATAGATAGTTATTATAAGTGAGTACTATGAAAGACATTTTCTCTAGAAAATATCAAACTTACACTCAATACTATATCCACTATATGATACTATGAGGAGTATGTCGTAGAAAAAAATAGTGAATATCTCAAATATAGAAAAGATGTACTCAAAACCACTCAAGCAAACACGATAAAAATAGGAAGTGGTGGTGGAACTGAGAAATGGAAAAAAAGTAGTGCACTCAGTGGAAATTATGATGGCACCGCAGAGCCTCTGAGTCTCAAGGAAGGTATGTCTTATATCGGATGACTTGCGATACTGCTCCCGATATTTCTCATGCTTGAGTGGAGCAATGGAACTACTCTCATCAATAATACAGGGAAATCATCAGTATCCTATGGTGGGTCGTCAGGGATACGGAGCTCTGGAGGATTTTGATCATCATTTAAGTCTTCTTCGTCATCTTCTTCGTCCAACTCGATCAGTTCATTTTGAGGTGGCGGATTTTCTAAATGAGGTGGATAATGCAACTCAAAAATTTTCCTGATACATTTCGTGAAATATACTCCCCCAAATTTTGGCACTCATTTCTCTGTGAGAAGTTTCAGTTTAAGGACTTTCACCCAGAACACTTTGAGTATATCGATACGAAGACTTTTATCTCAGTTTCTGGAGATGAGTACCGAGAAATGAGTACGGTAGTGGAGAAAGTAAATGCTGTTTTCACAAAGGCATATAGGTTTTATTTTGAGAATCTTTCGGAGAATCTCAAAGATTTCATCGGATTTCATAGTCTCTTTCGAGAAGGATTTCCCTATGATGAAGAGTTTATCGCTCGATATGACATCATGAAAGATACACAATGAGTACTTAAATTTCTCGAGACAAATGCTAATACTCCAGGAATGATATGTGAATCTCACTATCCTGCTCGTATGCTGACTCCCGAATGACATAATAATCAAAATGAAAATATCATCGAATATACGAAAACTTGGTGGCAAACTCGGAAAGAGCAATATGGCTGGAAAAAGCTTGCGATATTCACGGCATACTCATATGAGAATGAAGACTATTTTGTCTGTCGAACCTATAAGGATATCCTCTCTGAAGTATTTTGAGAAGAGAATATCCTCATCGGTGATGTCTATGATATGAATATCATAGATGATGATTATGTCACCTTCCAATGACAGAAGATCGACGCATTATTATCATATTTTCCTCTCGAATTTTTTCTTACTGATGTAGATTTTGCTGCAAAATTCTTTCAGCTTGTTGCTGACAAAAAGTGTTTCCTCGCCAATCCTCTCGAAAGTATGATCCCTCAAGATAAGCTTATATTTGCTGTCGTATGGGAAAATATAGAATCTTACTCTCTTGAAGAGCAAGATATCATAAAAAAGCATATCCCCTATACTACTCGAATATTTCAAGAGGATAGCAAGAAATATCTCGCAAAATGGAGATTCGGAAGGTATGGAAGAGAGATCTATACCGAGCAATTCTATACAAATATCGACGATGAAAATCGCTATATCTACCAAGAGAAGATCACCCCTGAGACGGTCGATGAAAGAGGTAGCTATCTGGTCCTCTCGGCATATACAGATATGAATAACTGTATCTCTTGGATATCTCGTAAACAAGAATATCGTACTACTGACGATACCTATAATGGCGTCACTCTTCTCTATACTTCTCATTCTTAATTTTTTTCTCTATGACTCGAGGGCCTATCATCGCTATCATCTTGGCCATGCTTTGAACTATTTTTGGTCTTTCTGGTTCGGAATGGTTTTGGGTATTTCTTATGATACTTCCTATATATACTATCATCATAGTACTCAACGCGTGAAGAAAATATAATCCTGACAATCTCTGATCATGATGGATCATCGGAATTATTCTCTTTTTTATATTCTTTTTTGCCTTGATGTCGAGTCTAATATCTTTATGAAGTATGATAATCTTCCTGTACATATTAGCATTAATTATCGCGTATGGTGCGACATTTTCTCCGAACGTACCGAGATCGTTCTTTCTCTTTCCTGGGATAATCGTAGGAATAATTGTGACAACGATTGTAGGTGAATTCATCGAACTAAAACAAGTAGCAACAATCACCTCTACGCATTCTGGAGCAACGGCTAGCTCGACGTGAGGACTCAAGTAGAAACTTTTTGGGCTCAAAGATGACCTCCTCTTTAGGAAAAATCTCAAAACAATTTTATCAAATATTTATATTTTATTATGTCTTATACTCTTTCTGCCTGAGGTCGAGAACTCTGACCCTACGAAGCGATCCAATATCCAAATGGGAGTATAGAGTGAGATATCCGACCTATCCTCTATGATGCTGCTGATATAGTACTCATGGACACAAAAGTATCCTACGCGCTCTGTTATAAGGAATCCAAAAGTATTTCTGGAAAAAAAATACAATTCGTCGATGTCATCGATATGGATACGGGGATTTTCTTTTCTCTTCAAGTAAGTAATATCTACTGCTTCCGCGTCACTGATGGTGTACCTCATATCATAGCAAAAGTCGGGAAAGAACTTCTCTATTTCAAAGATTTTGCTCAGACCGTCTTAAAGGTGGAAGCTGATGGTGACAAGTGAGAACTCACCCCTCTTGGAGCATTTGATATGTTTATCACCTATGATGATAATTATTTCTATCCTATTATATTCTCGAAAGAACATCAGCAACTCGCACAGATCAAAAATTTCGTGGATTATTATGGTTGGAGAAGCTATACCGATCCAAATGGATGAGAACACTTTGTGCTCATGATCGAAGATAGTCGATCCACTGAATCAGATCCTTACTGGTATTGGATCGATAATTTTGTACAAATCTCAGATAAGATCGTCTTCTCCGATGATCAATATGTCGAGAACTGGACTCTCGATCCGTACGGGAATATCATCTTCGATATTACCAATGGATCAAAATATCATATCGATAAAAGTGTCGGAAAAGTCGTCCCTGGATGGGATAATGTTCCTGCATCTACGAATTTTAGCTTTGTAAGAGAATATGATGATACTGATACCGATGCGATCGTAGCAAAAAATGATACTGGATACTTCATCATCGATCGAAATAAAACCAAGATCACTCCAGACGAGCAAGAGAAAATACTCTACTTCCAAAAATTCGTATGGTGTGTCTCTCCGAGTGAGGCAAATGCTGCGACAGCACGATTTCTTATGATGAAAGATGATAGCCAGATCGTACTGATCGATGAAAATTCCTATATTATCTGTGGTACAGATATGGTTTGGGAAGATGATATTATCAGTGCTGGGATCAAGGATAACATCTTAGAGATCCAAACCTCGAATAGAGGAGCTCTTACTTATATTATTCCTACATAAAATAGCATGATCACTCGTTATACAAGTAAATTCCAAGAAATCATCGTAGAAAAAACGGATGACGATCTGCGCCTTACCCTTGCTGGAGATCTCCAATTCTCATCAAAGGAAGAATACCTCTACAATGAAGCGATGGTCGACTATCCCATGAGTGTTCTCAAAGGCCGAGATGAGCTCTCTGTACTTATCCTCGGTGGTGGAGATGGGCTCCTTGCGCATGAACTCATGCAATATAGCAATATCTCTTCTGTCACGCTCTGTGAACTTGACCCCACGATGATAGAAATATGTTCGACAGATCCAGATATCGTCGCATATAATGGTGATGTATTTCATGATCCAAAGCTCCAAGTTATCTTTGATGATGCCTTTCTCTTTATAGAACAGATCACCTCATCCTACGATCTCATCATTGCTGATTTCCCCAATCCACATATCGAAGTACTCTCGAGACTCTACTCAAAAGAGTTCTATACCAATATATACGCTCGCCTCAAGGAAAATGGGATCTTCGTAGTACAGGTCGCCGAAGTATATCATACGAGAAAATGCTTTCAATGTGTCGGAAAAACTCTATCTACTGTATTCCCCTACGTGAGAGGATATGCCAGATATATGCAACATACGATGGGAAATCTCGGATTTGTCATGGGATCAAAAAATGATATCCTGAGTTCCATCATAGTCGAACAATCTCTCGAACTTGATGGAAGTGATATAGAAATCAATACGGTAGCAAATGCTCTCGCCTATTATTATTTTGATGAAGAAACGAAAATCTCTGGATTTATCCCCTGAATTACCAATAATGCCTAGAACTTGAATCCATATCATCCTCGATGGAAGATCCTCAAAATATAATTTTGCAGATTGTATCATGTCATCAGTACAAGAATATTTCTCACATCTTCTCCAAGAGAAAGGAATGACAGTTTTAGGGAGAGTATTTCATGATTTCTGTGATCCAAAGTGAGCATTCACTGGAATATATCTCTTAGGAGAATCACATATGAGTATTCATACTTTTCCTGAAGAGCACTATATCGCCATAGACCTCTACGTATGCAATATGAATCGAGACTCGACCGAAGAAGCTCGGGAAATCATCGACGCATGTATAGAGTATTTCTCGATACAAGATCCTCAAATAAGCGAACTTCAACGATAAGTTCTTATGAAAACACAACAATCAAAATGGTTTCTCTATAATGCCTGATTTGATGGGATTTTTTTCTTCATGCCATTTTTCCTCGCTCTGTTTTTTGCGGTATGAGGATCATATTTTTTCCCAGAGATTATGTATCCCGAGCATAGTCCAATTTGGTTTTTTTTCTTTACTGTTATTTTTGATGTCGGTCATGTGTGGGGAACGCTCTATCGAGGATATTTTCATAGAGAAAATATGAGACGTCATCGTTTGCTTCTCATAGTTGTACCGATATTCTCCTTCTGTACTCTCATGATAGCATGATGGATAGGATATTTCTCAGGGAGAGAGCTCTACATCCTCCCGATATATATACTCGCATGGTTTGCGGTATTTCATTTCATAAAACAGCAAGTAGGATTTATGATGCTCTATAGCCGAAAGGAGTCTTCTATGATCCCATGGAGTACCTGGAAAAATAGAGTTGATATGATGATCATGTGGATCGTGACCCTCATACCGATGCTCTACTGGTGGACCCACTACGAGTCGATATCATTTGAATGGTTTGAAGCAGGAGAATTTGCTCTCATCGCTGATATACTCCCTACAATGCCGTATATATGGATAGTCTACCTTCTTACGATCCTCCTCTACTCTATATTCCAGCTTCTCCTCTCGCTTTCCTGACACCGATCAAATCCTCTCAAGTATATCTATCTTCTTGGCACTGCTCTCGTATGGTATTTTGGGATAGTATATTATAACAGTGCTATCATATTCTGATTTGGGAATATGCTCGTCCATGGGATGAACTATTATGGCATCATCATCGGAAGTACACTCAAAGAAAAAGGGAAATATCCCCCACTCTTTCAAAAGAGTGTTTTCATATATATATTTCTCCTCCTTCCCGCAAGTCTCATACTTTTCGCACTCGTAGAAGAATACTCTTGGGATCAGTTTGTATGGCAATCACGATCGGATATATTCTGAGGATATTTCTATGACGCGATAGCCTCTCCTCTCGGGATTTCTCTGATCATAGCATGACTCTGATCGATACAATTGACCCACTATATCCTCGACCGATACATTTGGAAAAAAGATTTTGGAAAGGTCATATAATAAGAATAATTATCACGACTCTTTAGTAACAGGATAGATTTATCGAAAATATCACACCATACAAATATAAGCACTGAAAATATGCTTTTGAAATACAGTTTTTTATTTGTGGTTTTATCGGAGAAAATTATACTATAGTATATGCACGAAGAAACAAAAAATATATTATCTACGGTTATTGAGAGTAATTTAAAAGCAATTAAAGATCCTAGGCCTAAGTTGGCACTTTTGTATGATCCAAATCTTCTGATAGAACTAATGCAAGAAAATCAAGTCTGAATTGAGTTCTATATTGATAATACTAGAAAAGTTCTTATAACCTTAAGGTCTTACTTAGAAAATATAAAAAGTACTATTAATGATATAACAGAGCAAACTCATATAGTCGCTATTTATCTCTTGCTAAGCTCTACTTTTTATGAATGGGATTCATTTCTAAATCTTGCTAGTTCTTGAAAATATTCATCAGCCTATACTATTTTACGGAAGATCAATGAGGCTATAGATCAGGTTGAATTATTTATACATGATTGTCGAGATCAGGAAGATAAAAATATTCAAGATTGGTTTTCTGGAAAAATTATAGGAAATGAACTCTCAAGAAAAAGAATAGATGCAGAGATGGAAAAAATTTCTGAAATTGATGTTAAATGATTACTTTCTCATTTATATCAAGTTGAATCTAATCCGAGTCATAATGGATACTCAAGTATTCTAGAGTTAGTAAGTCCTTTTACTGAAGATTTTGACCACACATGACCGACATGATTTCATAGAACATTAAGTCTAGTAAAATCACTGTATCCAATCAATAATCTTATTCGGGTTCTGAGATTATATTATTTACTCGTAGTCCCAGATTGAAAAATTGAACTAGCATTAAAAAATATACAAAAAAATTGGGGTGCTGATTGAGAATCTGGGATAACTTCTGAATGAGTAAAAACTAAATTCCCAAAGAAAAAATAATTATATTCCTCCTCTCACCTTCATCGCCTCGAGGATCCTCTTCATCGCTATGATATATGCACCCGTGCGGAGCATCACTTTATGTTCTTCCGCAGAGGCGAGGACTCACTTCAGTGCGGTTTCCATTTTCAGTTTGAGTTTTTCTTGGACTTCTTCTCGTGACCAGTAGTAGTTCATAGAGTTTTGAACTTGCTCGAAGTACGATACCGTCACACCTCCTGCATTCGCGAGGATATCGGGGATGATAGGGATACTTTTCCCGAATAATACACTATCAGCATCTGGAGTGATCGGACCATTCGCAAGCTCCATGATGAGTGATGCTTGGATCTTATCAGCATTCTCCGATGTGATCTGATTCTCGAGAGCTGCTGGGATGAGGATATCACAGGCAAGCTCGAGAAGTTCACCATTGGTGATATGTTTGGCTTCTGTATATTCAGAGAGTGACTTTTTATTTTTCTTGAGTTCTACGATTTTGGTGATATCAAGACCATCCTCATCATAGATACCCCCATGAGAGTCAGATGTAGCGATGAGGATCGCTCCAGTTTTCGCAATCAGTTCGATCATATTGAGCCCAGCATTTCCTGCTCACTGGATCACGACTTTCTTTCCAACAAGAGTATCTCATTTTACCTTCAAGTAGGCTTCCAGAACATAGAGTCCACCCTGAGCGGTCGCCGTATCTCGCCCGAGAGATCCTCCAATAGAGAGTGGCTTACCCGTGAATGCCCCTGGTGTCCAGTGACCGACGAGCTTCGAGTACTCATCCACCATCCATGACATGATCTCACCATTCGTATTCACATCTGGTGCAGGCACGTCATCGAGTGGGCCGATATACTTGTAGAGCTTCTGTACCCATCCGCGAGAGAGAGCTTCTAACTCGTGCTTCGAGAGTGTCTTCGGATCGACGATGATCCCTCACTTCCCTCCACCGAGGGGAAGATCGAGGGTCGCACACTTGACACTCATCCAAGATGAGAGTGCCATGACTTCATCTTTCGTGACGTCCTGATGGTATCGGATACCTCACTTATATGGACCACGTGCACTATTGTGCTGACTGCGATATCCAGTGAATGTCTTTATATGTCCGTCATCCATCTTCACGGGAATCGCGACTTCGATGACTCGATCAGGAGAGAGGAGTTTCGGAAACTGGTCATCGTATTGTCACTCGAGAAATGCATATGCCGTCTTCATCTGAGTACGAGCGGATTCGAAAGGATTATTGGAAGTCATAGAATGTGATTAAAGTAAATATTATTAATGAGATTAGTTCTCATAATAGAGAGATATGAGAAAAAATGCAAATTTTTTATGCGGTCTTTTCGTGGACAAATTTCTTAATTGTCTCGAAAAATGTCGATCTTCCTTCTTTTTCGATCTGTGTAGAGACGAATTCGAGAGTCTCTTCAAGGATTTTTAGTCCTCTATCGATCTCTTCATAGGTGATCACGAGTGGTGGTTCTATGCGGATCGTCTTAGCGCTATTGAGCGTCCCTCCTACGAGTACTCATCGATGGAAAAGCTCTGAAGCGATCTGATATCCGATCTCCTTCGACGTGAAGTGCTGTCCGATGAGAAGTCACTTTCCCGTGATAGATTCATAAATCTTCGGGTATTTCTTCACATATCTTTGGAGTCGCTCCATCATATACACTCATTTTTCTTGTGCTTGCTTCGGCAGATCATCTCGAAGGAGTACATGGATACCAGCGATCGCAGCACTACAAGCGAGAGCTCCACCTCAAGTCGTCGTCGTATGGATGAAGGGATTCGGGTACATCATACACTGCCAGATCTCTTCTGTAGAGACGAACGCTGATATCGGCATGACTCATCCTCCGAGAGACTTCCCGAGAGTCATGATATCTGGAGTCACGGACCAGTGATCCACTCCGAACATCTTCCCTGTACGACCGAGTCCTGTCTGGACTTCATCAGCGATGAGAAGGGCTCCATGCTCCCGAGTCATCTCTCGTACTTTTGGCCAGTAGTCATCTGGTGGCACGATTGCTCCTGCTTCTCATTGGATCGGCTCGATGATGACTCATGCAACTCCAATTCCGAGCTTCTTACAAGTCTCAAGTTGAGTCTGCATAGCTAGAGCATTTCCATACTCCACGAAGTATACTTCTCCTCCATACATCTGACCGACAGGATCTCGATAGAGAGCTTTTCCCATCATCGAGAGTGAGCCCATCGTCTTCCCATGGAAAGCATTTACCGTCGAGATAAATGCCGATTTTTTCGTATACATTTTTGCGAGCTTGATTGCTCATTCATTGGCCTCGGTACCACTTGCACAGAAAAATGAATACTTGAGATCTCCTGGTGTGATCTCAGCAAGGAGCTTCGCAAGGACTCCACGAAGTGGATCGATGAGCTCCTGGGATGGCATAGGACTGAGCGCTAGCTGAGCCTGCACGACTGAGACAATATCAGGATGAGACCATCCATATGAGAAGAGTCAGTATCCACCGAGCCAGTCGATATACTCTCGTCCGAGAACATCAGAGAATACTGCACCTTTCCCTGCATATTCCGTCGCAGCCCACATACCTCACTGAGTGACGGATTTTCTATTTTCGAGCCATCATTTATTGAAGTGTTCGGCAAAGTTATGGAGCGACTCACTGATCATCCATTCAGCTTTTTTTGTATCTGGATGTTTTTTGAGCTTGATGATATCGATCCAAGTAGAAGAGTATTCGAGAGCGGTAGAGAGAGATTTTGGCATACGTATATAAGAGCGAGTAATCCGAGGATATCGGCGTCAGATAAAGACAAGATAAAGATTCTACTATAATTTATTTTTTAAAGCAAAAAAAGTATGGCGAGTCTTCTCTTTTAGAGAAAGAAAAAATGTATAGATCTTATGAGTAAATACTGCATCATAGGAGCGCGTCCGTAGACGGATGAATATAGCTATAGTGAAATTGGCTACTACAGCATAGAGCCAGAAAAATGAGTTCTCAAATGTGAGAAATGGCAGTGATATGACAAGACAGGCTTGAGACAGAGCCGTCGTGAGCCAAGCTAAGCTGTCCTCCGTATGAGGATCAAACCATATCTTTTTGAGTGTCGGAAGTGTGACGATGATGTCGACACAGATCATCGCGATCACTGCCAGCCTCAGTCCATATAGATTGATGAAAAGTATGACTCCTGCTGCAAGAAGCAGAGAAATATAATCAAAGCTCGAAAGATGAATCTTCCGAATAAACCACCAACCACAAGCAAGCCCTATCATAAGAGCGATCATACGTATTCAGAGAGATGCGAGTGACCAGTTCCATCCATTGACCTCGAAGAGTATATAAGCATTTGTCGCCGCGAATATGAACCATACCGTCCACGTGAAAGGATGTGGGACGACTCTTCCATGAAATACATGGTAAATATAGGGAATAAATCCTATAAAATAGAGAAATACTGATATCGATGCGAAGATCGCTGATTGAGTCATATTTATTTGGGTTGACTGATCACCTTTATATTCGAGAGTTCATAGAATCCCCACTTTCCATGCTCTCGACCGATTCATGAAGATTTATATCACCCGAAGGGATTCTGAGGGATACAGTAGTTCACTTGGTTCATCTGGACCATACCACTCTCGATACGACGAGCAATATAGGAGAAATCCTCTCTACTTTCTGTAAATACATATGCACCAAGTCCATAAGACGTATCATTTGCTCGTTCGATAGCCTCATCTATAGTTTTATATGATACTACTGGGAGTATCGGTCAGAATACTTCTTCCCTCCATACCTTCATATCTTTTGTGATATTTCAGAGAATATATGCTCCACTATATGCTCATACATACATACTATCTGGGGTATTTTGAGCGAGTATGCTTGCTCATCGATTGATGGCATCTTGGAGCTGTGACTCTAGAGCTATGAGTTGGTGCTCGGATACCAGTGGTCAGATATCTGTACTCTCATCGAGAGGATCTCAGATCTTCTTGGAAAAGAGTTTTTGTGTTAATTTCTCGATCAGTTCATCATAGCGACTCTCATGCACTATAAGTCGCTTGAGTCCATCACACATCTGTCCAGAATTCGAAAATCTCATGAAGTATATGGTCTCTAGGACACTATCGATATCAGCATCCTCACAGATGATCCCTGGCGCTGACCCACCAAGTTCCATAATGGCAGTAATTCACTTTTCTTGTGCTTTTTTGACAAGTCATCTTCCGACTTCTGTGCTTCCTGTGAAGGTGATACCGTCGATATCCTGATCTGTGAGGAAGTCCCCTGTCTTCCCATCGCCATAGATTTCTTGCCAGACATACTCAGGAAATCCTGAGCCCTGGAAGATATCTGCAATCAATTTTCCTGTAAGTATGACTTCCTTAGAAATCTTCCAGATCACTGCATTCCCTGCGAGAAGTGGCTCTATACATGCCCATACAAAAAGCATAAATGGGTAATTCCAGGGGGTGATCGCCGCGATAACCCCCTTGGGTTCGTAGAAGACAGTATGAATTTCTGTTTCCGTTTCATAAGTCACTTCAGGTGAGAGAAATTTCTCTGCATGATCGAGATACCAGAGAAAATAATTCAGCCCATATTGCACCTCATCCCGAGCAAGACGTATCGGCATACCCATTTCGGTAGCGACACTTTGAGCAAGGATTTCTTTTTTTTCGAGGGATCGATCATATACTTTTCGAAGGAGCTTCACTCTTTCAGCAACTTCTCGTCTTGCCCACTCTTTTTGGGCAAGCTTTGCCTTCTCTACAAAAGTAACAATCTCAGATTCTGATGTGGACTCTATCGACCCAATAAGAATATAGTCATCTGAGGGATTAATAGATTCGATAGTAGACATAGAAAGTATATTGTAATATGAGAAATGGTATCACATCTCTCTCGTAAATACAAAAATTCCAAAAACAATATAGTTGATGAACTATTTTTTCATTCTATAAAAATAGAAAATGGATTTTACAAGTATTTTTGCTTTCTCTGTGAAAACATGCTACCATAATTATCCTCTATTAATGCCCACTATGAAACGATTTTTCTATCTTTTTCTCATGATGTCCCTTTTCGTCATCGCTGCTGGAATGGTCTATCTCTCTATTCTTGTAGTACTCGTCAGAAATGGTATCATCCCTCTTCAAAATCTCATCGCTATTACTAATATTCTTATGTCAGTCCAAGTATACTTCCTTGTGTGATCTGTCTGAGCAATCTGTGGATATTTTTTCGGAAAGAAGTGGTGGCAGATCATCTATATCGACTGAATGTATTATTTCGATAAAAATAAGAAGCTCGGTACTGCTAGAAGAGTGACGAAAAAAGCTCCGACTGAGGCAAAATAGTCAGGAGAAATGAGTTTGACAAAAAAATGTTTCTCACTATTCTCTCGACTAGAAAAGTATCGCCTTGAGAAACTCTCAAAAGCGAGAAGTTCAAGGGAGAAACAAATTTTTTTAACGAAGAAGTTCGTAGATTTTCAGGGTTTTTCCGCCCGGGTAGCTCAGTGGAAGAGCAGAAGCCTTCTAAGCTTAAGGTCGTGGGTTCAATTCCCCCCCCGGGCACCATATGTTTTAAAAAACTCTCAACTTGATCAAAAGCTTGAGAGTTTTTATTTTTAATGAAGTGTTTTTGTCGCTCTTCTGGAGAATTGATCAAGGATGACTGATAATCAGTTCTTGGAACCTTGCACTGTATATGTACGCAGTGCATGAAGCATTCATTTTCTTGCCATATCTTGTATCGCGGCTCCTGTAAGTTTTGTTTTTGAGGCTCCCACTTCATAGG
The DNA here is from genome assembly GCA_043771825.1 of Candidatus Altimarinota bacterium. Classification (GTDB taxonomy): domain Bacteria; phylum Patescibacteriota; class Gracilibacteria; order BD1-5; family UBA2023; genus JAGOMW01. The sequence continues at coordinate 18,186 of JAYVGV010000014.1, forward strand.
TTCCTCCATATGTTTCAGAAAGTGTATAGACAAGAGCTGGTTGTAGGTCAGAGACTCTAATAATCTGAGATTTTCCTGGAACAGGATATGAATCAAAAGAAATAGCAAGCATATAAAAAACTTAAGTTACCATTATCCTACTCCAATGTCTTTCCGTTGTAAACAAATTCACCTTTCCATTTGGCTTTTCTGTATTTTTCTATACAATCCGCGTGAAAATTCTTTTATATTTAATTCCTTGTATTATGACAAAATGAGACGTCATTATTCGCTTTGACGAAGTCACCTATTGATATATCGCACCGAAGTGGCTCCTCGATGAGACGAGCTTCTCTGTACGTGAATGATCGAAAATCACCCTCATGGGTCAAAATGGCGCTGGAAAGTCCACGATCTTCAAGATGATCACTGGAGAGTATAAACCAAAGGAAGGACGTATCCTCGTGACTGCTGGAAAGCATATTGGCATAGCTCGTCAGGTCATGCATACTGAAGATAAAGAACTCACACTCGGGGAATATTTCCGTAAATACTCTCGCAGTGATGCACATAATATCGATCGTGATATCCTCGAAGTACTCGATGCGGTGAATTTTGCTCCGCCGAAGGAGATCAAGTTTGCAGACTTCATTCTGCGTATCATATCGAGCTTCTCCTGAGGACAGCAAGCACGCCTCCTCCTCGCATGAGCGCTCATACAGAAGCCAGATATCCTCCTCCTCGATGAGCCGACGAACAACCTCGATACTGATGGGATCTGGCATATGACTTCATTTCTCCAGAGATACGAAGGCACAGTACTCGTCATCTCCCATGATGCTGAGTTTCTGAATTCGTTCACTGATGGGATCCTCTATCTTGATATCTGGAGTCGAAAGGTCGAACAATTTGTAGGAAACTATGATGATGCTCTCGAGCAAGTCGAACGGAGCATAGAAGCACAAAATAGAGCCAATTCTCGCCTCGATAAAGAAATCCAAGCCAACAAAGATCAAGCAAACGTATTTGCCCATAAGTGAGGAAAGCTTCGACTTGTCGCCAAGAAAATGGTCGAAAAAGCAGAAGAACTCGAAGGAATGAAGTGAGATGCGAGACGCGAGGACAAGACGATACGCGACTTCAAGATCCCGAACCAAGAAGGTATCGGTGGAGAAATTATCAGAATCAGTAGTCTCCAGGTAATCCGTAATCACCAAGCAGCAGAGATGAACGCGAGTATCTCTCTCGGGAAAAATCGTCACCTCCTCCTCTCAGGACCAAATGGTATAGGAAAGACGACTCTCCTCGAATCGATAGCCAAAGGGACCGCAAAGTGAGTCATCATCGGACCCAATGTGAAGATCGGCTACTATCGTCAGGATTTCTCGAATCTCGACTTCTCCCAGAAGGTCTATGACTGCCTCTTCGAAGCATCGGGACGTAAGGCGCTTGATAAAGACATCCGATCATTCGCCAGTGGATTCCTCATCACCGGTGAACTCATGGCGACTCCTATCGGAGCTCTCTCGGAAGGTCAGAAGTGACTCGTCGTATTCGCGAAGCTCGCGCTCGAGAAACCAGGACTCCTCATACTCGATGAGCCGACAAACCATATCAATTTTCGACATTTACCCGTGATCGCCAAAGCTCTCGATGAATACGAGGGTACTATGATCCTCGTCTCACATGTACAAGAGTTCGTATGGCAAGTAAGAATGGATGAGTACTTGGAGTTGGAATAATTTCAGTCATTGTGAGGTACGAAAGAATTTAGATCAAAAAAGTCCACTTCGGTGGACTTTTTTATTGACTCGCTTCCTTGATACTTATAAAGTATCAAGTAGGTCTTCCCATTCTTTTTGCTTTTCTCAAAACACTTTCCATGTTTTAATTCGAGTGATAGCAATTCGAAATGTTGGAGGTGAGAATTCCTGCAGAGGAAGTACTAATTCTCTAACAATATCAGTTACAGTATTGCTTACTCACTGAAGTTTTCATATAAATCTATATACTTCGAGTGCTCGTCAGGTTTTTTCCCCATCAATAAGCATCATAGTATTCGCACCATCTTGCTTTCAATCCGTAGTAATTCGACTATCAGTAGCGGATAATTCATCGATCATATGAGTAAGTTCTGATACAACATCAAAGCTAGTAGATTCTTGCATATAGAATAGGATTTATGAAAAATAAGCTATCTCAGTGTACTATATATAGTTTGTCAATTTTATTTTCCTATTTCTAATACTATTTTGCATTCATGCTAAATTTTATTATAGTAAGTTTAATATTCTAATTTTTTCACATGAGTTTTAGCCCCGAATTTACACTGATCGGCATAATGGTGCTCTCACTTATTGCCCTCCTTGAACCACTTACGACACTTTCATTCTATGCGAAACTTCATCCAAGTGCTACACCGAAAGAATACAGAAAAGATGGAGCACGCCTTGGACTCGTTCTCCTCGTAGCGATGCTTGGGACATTTTTCCTTGGGCAATATATGCTCACATTTTTCTGACTCAAAACTGAGTATTTTCGTATTGCTGGAGCGATCATCCTCTTTTTTATAGCATTCTCGATGGTGAAGTGAGAAGAGGCAGATGCTACGAAGATCAATACAGTAGAGTGAGATCATCTCATCCATGAATACCTCAATAAGTGACTCATCGTCCCTCTTGCTTTTCCACTCACCTTTTCGGCTCCTGGGATGGCGTATGTCATCGCAATGCATGGAAATGGTATAGTGAATGGCGTGATCGCGATACTCGTAGCCGCTCTGATCACTGCACTGGTCGTCATGTTCGGTGGAAAAGCTATCAAAAAACTCTGAGAAGCAGGGACGCACCTTATTATACGCATACTCGGTCTTTTCCTTATGGGAGTAGCGATCCAGACACTTGGAGAAATGATATTTCTCCTCATCAAACAAAATATTGGATAGCAAGATACTATCTTCTCACAGTATATAGCTTTTTAAAAAATATGTCATCTCATACGACCTACATAGTCCGCTGTGCGGATGATACCCTTTATACAGGCTATACAAATAATCTCGATAAACGCCTAGAGACGCATAATAGTGGGAAATGATCAAAGTATACCCGAGGGAGACTTCCCATAAGGATGATCTATAGTGAGTCATTCGAGACAGAAAGTGAGGCAAGAAAGAGAGAATATGCCATCAAAAAACTCTCAAGAAAAGAAAAACTCAAACTCATACATATATAATCATTGCTCTAAACAATTACCATTATACATAGTATGTGACTATAGAAAAGCTATTTTGCAAAAAAGTGGATAATATAGAAAAATGATTATACTATGAGAGTATTACTCTTTACCCCCTACCAGTATGATCTCCATGTCTAAGCAATCAACTACAATAGCTCTCTCTACTTGGATCACACTCACGACACTCTATGTAATCATCGATCAGGCATATCCTGTGATAATAAACAAGATCAATAATGATATATTCATCAATGGTGCCTCTCAAGGACAAGTAGCTGGATACCAGAAAGCGATCACTGATCTCGGAATCGTCATGGAAAAACAATACCAAGAAGGCTGTAAAAATGAGGTACCCGTTGCATATGGAAGTGGGAAAACAGTATCCCTCTATAGTGTCGATTGTCTCAAAAAAGCAGGAGTCATGAAGGATGGTACTGGTACCACTACTCCCGCTGCTGCTCCGAAAAAATAGTCCGCAAGTCACAAAAATCCCCTCGATTGAGGGAATTTTTTGAAATATGGGATCAGAACTATGGAGTAGTGATAACTAGAGTCTCAGTAACCATAGGAATCTCCTCGGTAGTTGGGATCACTTCAACTACTGGAGCAGGAGTCTCCTCTTTGATCACTGGTATGATCTCAACTGATGGTGATGGCGTCGTGATGATTGACTCTACAGTGATAGTACCAATCGCCGTCAGCTCTATCGCTGGAACAACGGTAGTCTCTATCAGAGCCGTCTCGTTCGTTGTAGTAGGAGTGGGTGCGACTGTTGTGCTATTGGTTGTTGTAGAAGTCACTGAGGTTGCTGTAGTACCACTCGCAGTCGCTACCATAAGGAGGAGAGCATCGAGTTGCTCTTTGGTGATACAGGTCTCGTTCCCATTCGTACCAACACAGAGTGTCTCTGTATGAGTCTCTCGTGTCCATATCTGGTCGAAATATCCACGGAGAGCGGTGATCTGGAGGACGATGAGGTCTCGGATGAGATGTACACCTGTCATGATCGTCGAGATGATCGTCTCTGTCACGTCACGGGCAGTCCCTGCAAGTGCAACGAGGTAGTCGGGAGTTGTCTCAGCGATAGCGTGAGAAACTGAGACGAGAGCAGGAGGAGTCGGAGTCGACGTCGTGACCACTGGAGAACTGACGAGAGTAGAGCCTGGAACACTATAGGTTGGAGTGGCACCTGTCCCATCTGTGCTGAGTATGCCTGTGGCGGTATCGGCAAGAGGCGTGACGATATCATCATAGACTCCATCGAAGTAGGTATTCTGGATGAATACCATCACCGTCCCCTCGGGTCCTCAAGCCAATCCTGTGAGTGCCTTACCGATAGTATGTCCAGCTCGAGTTGCTCGCATACCCACACCTGGGATATCCGATGTCGTGATATAATCACCTGGATGGATATCTCCATTCTTTGTAGATACCTTGACTGGCACACGCCCTGAGAGTCCGACGATGACAGGCTTGCCAGTTCCATCTGCTGCACCGATGACGATACCGGGCTTGGTCGAGATGATACCGAGAGATCGACCATCGTATGCTTTGCTTGATTTTTGTACCTGAGAGACTCCATTGCCCGCGAGAGAAACAATATCTCCTTCCTGGACAGTAGCATCACTCGTATAGTAGATCTCGGCGAGATCGGCACCCGTGACTTTGTAAGCGAGTACTGTACTCCCTGCGCGAACTATACTCGTACCTGATACCACGAATTGTGACCACTGGAGTGTCACTTGTCCGGCTGTTGCCCCATTGACGACCGTTGCAAAGGCTTGATATGGATCATCAAGACCTGATCCAGCAATCAGACCAGTAGCAACTCCACATCCGAGATTGGCCTGAGCAGTAGCCCCTTCTGCATCATATACTGAGAACTTACAAGTAGCTCCTGCTGGTGCAGTAACCGCGAATTTAAAATCTGCTGCTGTAGGTGATTGAGCGTGGAGATTGTATTGTATTACCCATTTTTCATTCGCTGCTATATTGATAGTAATGTCATTTAAGTTAGATAATGTTGTTGTGACAGAAGTGACATCTGCGAGCATTCTCTGTACGATATTGTTATTTCCTGCATCGGCACCACACTCGAACTTTTTGGTAGTTGAATTGTAGGTGAGCTTGTCTGTAATAGAGTTACACGATGTGAGTCCCGCTCCCTCGAGTGTCGATATTCCGAGATTGACTCCTCCATCAAATGTTTTGTTCCCAGCAAATGTCTGAGCCGTAGTCGAGACGATACCAGGATTGGTAGCATCAGCGGTCTGGAGGACGAGATTGGATCCAGAGATCACCGCTCCATTCGCCGACTTGGCTACCGAGTCGAGAGTACCGATTGCGAGAGTGACACCTGTGGTATCTGTACCACATGCCCATGCGGCACCATTGTATTTGAATATCTGACCAGTGAGACATCCATTGACTGCAAAGTCTGCAAAGAGAAGTGTCCCATCAAGGATTTTCCCTGATGTCACTGCACCAGCTCCTATCGTGAAGAGTCCAGCATTCGAGAGTGTCGCATCCCCTGAGAGTACTTGAGCGGTGGGTATATTTGATGCATTACCGATCCAGATATTCCCATTGGTGAGACTATTGGAGAGCTTGTTGTTGAAGGTA
>JAYVGV010000015.1:0-17988 GCA_043771825.1 Candidatus Altimarinota bacterium
CGTATCGAGGAGAGAAGCGAGCTTCGTGATATCGAGATTGAGTCGAGAATAGTAGTTATCTGGTAGTGCTCATTTGAGGGATGGATTATTTTTCTCGACTGTAGTGAGAGCAGTATCTATTTTGATAGCGAGATCTCCTGTCTTCGCATTCTCTATGAGATATGACCACCTTGAAACATCTGGAAGATAGAATACATTCTTCATCATATAGAATTCGATCATTTCGATATATTTCTCTTTTCATTCTGATATAATCTCTTGTCTTCGTTCTTCGAATTTGTCATTGGCAAACTTCAAGAAGATGAGACCAAGGACCACATGCTTGTATTCTGATGATTCCACGGACCCACGGAGCTTGTTAGCAGATTCCCAGAGTGTTTCTTCGATACTTTTTTCTTTGGTAGCTTTAGCCATAGATCTCTTGTTAGCAATATTTTCTCTAGTATATCCAGACTCTCATTTTCTCCAACCAAAAAATCCCCTCCAAAATCAATAGGAAGGGATTATCTTATTTTGACCATACTAGAACTTCGCGAGCTTTCTCGCGAGTGCGAGCTCTTCTGGATATTTCTCGAGTACTGCCATCTGCTTCTCATAGGAACCACGAGTGGCGATACGGACAGCTTTTTTCATATGAGCTATTTGCTTTGGTGTAGGAGTCATAGGATATATCGATATTCTGGATTCCTGTACCGCAAGGGTATCACTCCTTTCAGTCGAAGACCTTCAGAGGAATGACGGAACTGAGAAGATTACATCGCGATCTTCTGTGGTACTCCCTTCACTCATTCGAAGAAGGCATCGAATTCATCCTGGAGCATCTCCTCTACAGTGAGGAGGTGAGTCGCTATCTTCTCATGGAGATCGCGATTGCTCGTGATGATATCTTTCGCCTGAGCATAAGCTGTAAGGAGGAGTCATCGTACCTTCGAATCGATGAGATCTTGTGTCTTATCTGATATGACCTTCCCACTTCCCTGACCACCCAGATAGTTCCCTTCGCTCATATCAGGTGCCAGATTCTCAGGTCCGATCTCAGGATCAAATCCGAATCTCATGATCATAGCTCTCGCGATCTCCGTCGCGCGCTCGATATCTGAAGAGGCTCCTGTCGTGATATACTCAGTCCCGAAGAATACTTCTTCAGCCACACGTCCACCATAGAGAGTCGCAAGCTCATCGAGGTACTTCGCCTTGGAAGTGTAGGTACGGTCTTTCTCTGGAAGGAACCACGTGACACCACCAGCACCTCCACGAGGGAGGATAGAGATCTTATGTACTGGGTCAGTATGTGCGAGCATCTTCCCGACGATAGCATGTCCGACTTCGTGTATCGCTGTAAGTCTCTTCTCATGCTCAGTCATACGCAGAGATTTCTTCTCATTTCACATGACGACTTTCTCGACCGATTTTTGGATCATCCCGATAGTTATACTTTTCTTACTTTCCTTACCTGCGAGTATAGCAGCTTCATTGAGAAGATTGCCGAGCTCAGCTCCCGAGAATCCGATCGTGATGGCAGCGATCTTATCCCAGTTCACATCAGCATCGAATGGCTTGCCCTTCGCATGTACTTCGAGGATCTTCTTGCGATCTTCGAGGGTTGGGAGACTGATAGTCACACGACGGTCGAATCGTCCTGGTCGCAGAAGTGCCTTATCGAGGACATCGGCGCGATTGGTCGCTGCCATGACGATGACATTGGTATCATTATCGAATCCGTCCATCTCTGTGAGGATCTGATTCAGGGTCTGCTCACGCTCATCATGTCCACCTCAGATACCAGGAGATCGCTTCTTCCCGATAGCATCGATCTCATCGATGAATATGATAGAAGGGGCTTTCTCACGAGCTTCTTTGAAAAGATCTCGTACACGGGAAGCACCGACTCCGACGAACATCTCGACGAACTCAGATCCAGAAATAGAGAAAAATGGAACTTCAGATTCTCAGGCGACTGCACGAGCAAGGAGAGTCTTCCCGGTACCAGGAGGTCACTGAAGGAGTATGCCACGTGGGATCTTCGCACCAAGATCTTTGTACTTCATAGGATTTTTGAGGAAGTCGACGATCTCGATCAGATCTGCTTTCTCTTCGTCCGATCCTGCGACATCCGCAAATGTCACCTTCTCATCCATCTCGGGATCATAGACCTTCGCTCGTGATTTGATGAATGCCATAGGCCCACCCATACCTCCTCCACCCATTCGCCCCATAAGAAAGAATATCACTACCACGAAGAGTATGACTCCGACGAGTGAAGGGACTATATCTACGAGCATCTGCTTACCCCAGCTTGGTTCTCTGATGATGATCTTCGTCGGATTCGACGGATCAGAGAGTCCAATATCGGTGATTTCGAGATTCGGAGGGATACTCGACTCATCGATATCTCGATTTTTGATGATGACACTATCTACGACATTTTCTCGTATAGGCTTACGTCATTGGATCATATTTCACTCGACGACGATCTCTTCATAAGTTCCAGAGTTGTATCCTGCGAGGATTTGATTGAGTCAGAGTTCATTATGGATAGTGACTTTCTCGTCACTCATAGCTCCTCTATAAAGCCAGAGAAGAGAGAAGAGGATGACAAAACCCAACACAGGAAGGAAGATCTTCGAAAGGGAGATTTCTATGATTTTTATATTTCCTGTTCCGAGAGGTTTCTGGAGTTTTTTATTTTTCGGAAGAGGTTTTTTCGGTTTTTTTTCAGGAGTTTTCATGAGAATTGATGATAAAGTAAAGTGTATATTTGGTACTAAAAAAGCGAGGAGAGTATACCAAAAAGAGGGAGAAAATCAAAAAGCTTTCAAAGGGAAAATATTGACTATATATAATCTCTAGTTTTTATATGGATAATATGGTTCGATAATACCGATCTTCCATTTGGCATTATCTGCCTGAAGGAGCTCATACATACCCTCGAAATGTAGTGCTCCGTAAAGAATCACGATATTGGATATTTCATCTCGCCGAAGAGTCTCCACTACATGGATATTCCTCTGATTGAGGATAACATCACGAAGGCTTGGGTTCATGGTATCAAATAGGGTATCTGCCACTGATATATGCGAGAGTGTAAAATTCAGGACTCATCTCAGTATATATCAGAGGAGGGGTGATGACTGAGCTCCTCTGAGAGCTGCGAGCTCGAGAGTCGGATCTATAGGAGGATCCGATGAGAGGACGTCTCCTGTCCCCATGAGTGCCACGATCTGATCGAGCGTGAGGTCGACAGAGCGTATACTGCCCGACGATATACCAGAGAATATACGATCATCCTGAGCGACGAGCCCGACCAAAGAAGCAAAATCAGCATACGTGCCAGAAGATATCTTCACCCCCAGTGTACGGTCGAATCGATCAGTACTCTCTGGGCTTCCTGGGAGGACTCCTTCGCGATAGATGATATATCCCGAATTAGTGAGGTCTCGAAGAGCGAGATTGACTCTATCATAGTATGCTCGTGTCCCTATATGCGACATCTGTATGAAGACGATCTGCCTCTTCCCGTCACTCAGATGTATAGAAGAGAGGGATGCTGGGAAGCTATTCGCAGTGAGGGCAAAAGCGAGAAGCAAAAATGAGAAAGTCCCGAGGATACTTCAGCAAAAAAGAGTATTTCGTAAGAAATAATGAGTGAAGCTCCGATCTCTCTTCGAGAGGAATCTCCCTATAACCGTCACGAAAAGTGCGATCAGGAAAATATCAAAAACACTCCCGATCACTCCTGGAAGTCACCCTATAGCCGCCTCCACTCCTATTGAGAGAAGTGTGAGGATGCTGGTAATGAGGATAAAATTTTTCGACATAGAAGATTCTATAGAGTATGAAATATCATACTTTTCTTATACATTATTTCTTGAACTTTTTTGTTTTTCTATATTCCTGTTTTTTCTTATTTTCCTTTTTCTTTTGTTTTCGTTCCTGATCTTCTGGATTATTCGATGGACTTTCCTGGTGATCTTCTCTGTCCATCAGTCGGTCTGTGTCTTTATAGATACTTTTACGTGAGCGGAGCTCTATATCGATGGGAGTCCCTTCGAATCCAAATACTTCTCGAATCTTATTCTCGATATAGCGAGTATAGGAGAAGTGAAATTGGGCTGAATTATTGACTGATATGACGAAGCGTGGTGGATTGACGTCCACTTGAGAACCGTAGTAGATTTTTGGCTTATGCGATTTGCGATTTCCTGTCGGCGCATGATCATAGACGATCTGATCAAGGAATTTATTGAATATCCCTGTTTTGACTCGCTTATGTCTCTCAGTATAGATCGCGAGTGTGTGATCAAGGATGAGATCGATACGCTTGCCTTCGATAGCCTGAGTGAATACTACAGGCGCATACGAGAGGAAGTCGAACTTCTTTGAGAGATAGTGCATATATCGCTCAAGGATAGTTTCTGTATTTATCCCTGGTTTTGCGAGGACTTTGTCCCACTTATTCATGACGAGGATGATCCCCTTTTTTGCCTTCAGAGCTTCTCCGACGATATGCTCATCCTGATGAGCAATACCTTCGAAAGCATCCATCACCACGACGACGATATCTGCTCGCTCGATGGATCTCTCAGCACGAAGGACACTCCACTGCTCGATATTCGCAGATCCGATCTTTCCTGCTCGGCGGATTCAGGCAGTATCGATAAGGCATATCTCCTTATCCTGATGGGTGATGATCGTATCGATAGCATCTCGAGTCGTTCCTGGCATATCTTTGACGATGGATCTCATCTCTCCGGAGATAGCATTCACGAGTGAAGACTTCCCGACATTGGGACGACCGATGATCGCAAGCTTCAGCATATCGGGATTCTCTGGTTCTTCATCAGCTTTCGTGTCAAATCCGATAGCTCGAAGCTCTTTTGTGATCATATTGGAAAGCTCGATCAGTCCTCGTGACTGTACAGGACTCGTGGGGATGATGTCTCAGAGTCCGAGACTCATAAGCTCATAGGATTCAAGAGCACGTTTTGCGTTATCTGCTTTATTCGCAACGAGGATGATGGGCTTTCCAGATTTACGGAGTCTCTTGGCGATCTGCTCATCGAACTCAGTCAAGCGATCATATTCGAGTACAAACAGTATAAGGTCAGATGATGCTATAGCATCATCGACTCTTCATCTTACATCCGAAAGAAGAGTCTCATTGTCAGCTTCTACGATACCTCCAGAATCACAGAGAATATAGGATATATCTCGTTCTTCATCGATCATCTTGTATTCGATAATATCTCGAGTCGTATTCTCGATATCTGACACTATGGCGATGCGATGACCAGATATGGCATTGAAAAGACTGGATTTTCAGACATTTGGTCTTCATACGAGAGTGACTCGGGCAAGCATAGGCAGAAATAATACAATTAGAAAGCGTAGAATACAAAAAATAGGCGAAAAAGCAATATAATATTCCTCTCTTAGAGAAATTTCTCTAAGAGAGGAGGAAGGATATCTCATGGGAAGCCAGAAACAGATCCGGGGTGAAAGATATGAATACTCCTACTTCCCCGTAAAGAAGAACCGAACTCGGTAGAGGAATTCTCAGACGACATTTCACCCTCGAACGACTCGGATCTGGAGATATCCATCTTTCTCTATAGGAGAGAGGGATACACTCGGATCAAGTGGGTATATCTGACCATACCTATCGACCGCGACGATAGCGCGAGCATCAGAGCCTACAAGATAGACTCCTCATGGTATACTCGGATCAGAGAGGGTAGCACTGATAACTGTATTTCATGAAGTTGGTGATATAAGGAGGAGTGGTATATTCCCCGCATCTGCTGGAAGTACTGTGACGATCTTGATATCTGGGGGTGGAAGTATCTCATAGAGGAACTGGAGTTTGCCTGTATTATCAGCGAATCGGATCTGCATTGTACCAGTGGAACTCGCTCATTGGAAGGTCGTACCAATATTCGGAGCATTATATGGGAGTCCGGTCTTATCTGAGAGGAGTGCTGTCCCTCATAGATAATCAAGACGTATACCACTTCCACTTGCGAGTTCAGAACCAGAGAAGTCTCAGAGTTCCTTCGTGATGAGAGGATTCGGAGCGATGAGTGTGATGCCCTCACCTTCTCGTACACGGAAGAGGTGCACTGGCTCTCCTGATATCTCTTCGTCGAGGATACCGAAGAGATTCCCTGTAGCAGTCGCTCCTTGTATTTTCGGTATCGGCGCATAGACTTCAATCTCTAGACTTTCTATCGTTTCATTTCCATATTCATCGATGACTCGCATATTCACCATACGTTTTCCGAGAGTATCATAGGGACCAAAAGTGATATCTGTAGGAGTAATATCGATTCATGAACCACTCGATATAAAATCATCTTCATATATACCATTCCCATCAGCATCGGTGGTGACATCTGGATCGATAGATACTGTATATGGACTCATATCAGTGATGATATCTACTTTTGCAAGAGAAGAGCTCTTGTATACAGGTATACGGATCATAGCGACATCGACGACTGGACTCGATCGGTCGAGTGCAGCTTGTGGAGCTATAAGAGTGACTCAGGCTCGGATCATACGATCATCGACGAGAGAGCGAAGACGTGCACTATAAAATCCATTTGGGAAAGGAAAGTTGATACTATATTCTTTCGATATCTTTCCGAGATCAAGGTGACGGTATTCAGTATTCGGGAGGAGCGCATTAGATCGCTTCGTGATAGGATCATAGATGACTACTGAACCATTGGGATGGTATATACGTGTATCAGGAAGAAGTGGCATCCCTCGCATGTCATCAGTGTAGGAGATCTTCTCTGATCCAGCTGGAGTGAGTACATAGGCTTTACCTGAAGTGATCGAACCTGAGAGGGTCGCAGGAAATGTATAACGATTGAATTTTTCGAGTGCGAGAGTCTCTTCTTTATCTGTATCGATATCAGTATATTTCAGTGATACTCGAGAATTCCCTGTATAGAGGGCTCGACCTGCAGAAAGAGAGAAATCTTGGCCCGAGAGAAGTGTCGCTACCTTCATCCCTTCGAGGAAAAATCCATCAGGAGAAGAGACATTTTCGAGAGAGCGATTCACAGGAGAAACCGTAAAGCTCGGTGTCGTGATAGCGAGAGATACGACCGTCATATCGACGACAGTACGTGGAGTGGCTACATCATCATTTCCTGCGAGGAGTACCGTATCCCATTCGAGGTATTTATCGAAAAATTCTAGACGAAAACTCGTATCTGAAGGATTCGCTGGAGCAAATGAAAATTCCATCTGTCCAGGACTTGCGATACTCTCATGAAAAAAATCAGGTGATCGCGGGATGAGTGTGAGATCAGGAGAAGAGGTGATCGGAGGAGTCGCATCGACTGGCCTAACAGGATTCTGAAGATGCGAGTACTTCACATAGAGACTTCATCAGAGCATATATATGTAGTCATCATCTCCATCTCGATCGATATCGACTATATTCGCTTCATCTTCTGCTGATACTCCGTCTGTATAGTCAAAGAGTCGCGTCTGTATCTTGGTTATAGGACTGAGGACAAATATCCCCTCATAGAGTGGAGAGTATCCCGCTGCCGTACCGGGAGTTGCTGTCGCTGGAAGTGGGCCACTCGCCGCCATCATCCGAGAGAGCTGTGATCGTATCGAAGTGAGTTTTCTGTCTGGAGAGAGGCTCTTTTTTACTGATTTTTCGAGAGATTTCTGGGTATTGCCTTGCCATGTTTCATATTTCTTGAGGGCATCTGCTCAGATATCGGCGCTCTCAGAGATATACTGAGCAAGAGGTATAGTAGTATCGGTGAGGAGTTTCGGTGGATTCTTCATGGTATCGAGCATCTTCTCGAGTTCATGGGTCTTGGCCTCTTCCGCATCTATATACTGACGGAAAAGCCTGAATCCTTCTTGTGAATTCTTCTGCATCTTCATCGTGAGTTCATCACTCTCCTTATGAGAAAGTGTGATACTTCGATCGAGCTCTGTAGCATCGAGTCCGGCGAGGACGAGCTGCTTACGAAGGTATGGTGTAAACATTTCGATATCCATCATTTCTCCTGATGAAGAGAGGAGAGATCTCATATCTTCTTGCATATCCAGATACGCATAAGTACTATGCATCTCTGAAGGATAGAGGGAGCTTTGGGCTTTGATATTGATATTCGCAGGAGTGCCTATTTTTATATCTGTACCGATCTTCGTCGGAGTTTTCGAAAAGTCTGCATTGAGTCGATTGATCGGCTTTACGGCATTTTTCGCAAATTCGACCATAAAGTCCGATTTGAGCTCAAAGTTTACATGTGTAGATACTCGAATCTCTCGTATACCCGGTATAGAAACTTGCGGGAATGATATTTTGAGGAAATCAAACGGCAATGTCATCTGACGATCAGTACGCTGAGCAATAGTTGCTCCGACATGATCCTCAGGGATGAGGACTGTCTTCTCCATGTAACACTGGATTTTTATATAGAGTTTGAAGATGTTGAGTGCTATAGACACAGCACCAAAAAGCTTCGGGAGCTTCGGTGGTGGAGGAAGATTCGGAAGATTGATACGTGGAAGAGATGGAAGGTCAGGAAGGTCAGGAAGACTCGGAGGTGCTGGAAGAGTGGGAAGTCCTGGAAGATTCATAGATATCGATGGAAGTCCTGGAAGTCCAAGAGATGGAAAGTCAGGAAGACGTATCGGAGTGATATTGAATTGGAATTCTGGCATACGTATGAGTATCCCAAATCGGATATCAGAAAGGTCGAGGACGATATCAGGCCATCGTGGAAACTGCAGAATAGGAAAGGATGGGATAATCGTACTAAAAAGCTTAAATCGTGCATACTTGAGATCCCATCGCTGGTTCTGACACACAGAACAAGATCGGTCTTTCTCTCTCCAAAGATCGAGAAATGGTTGCCATGTAGCTGCAATAGTCTTCATGAGAACATAGAACTCTGCCCACTTTTTGAAGCGTATCCCATTATCCCGATACCATCATCCGAGCATCTTTTCCAGTGCTTCAACATTACAAAGAATCTGCGTCATATAGCGCTGTTTCCATGTGATATATTTTTGGATCTTTTCTGGGAATCTTCTCCACTCATCTATACGACGAAGATTTTGCTCGATACTTGAAGAAAGTGCTCCGAGTCATAGATTTGTCTTTGAATCAAGACATTCTTTTGAGTTTGGTTTCCCATCACACCATCATTTTTTAGCGTTATCAATCTCGCTTTTATATTGCGCCATTGTTCGAGAATAACGATCGAACTCTTGTGGGAGAATCCATGGAATATTGATCGGAACTGTGGCTCGCTCGACTCGAAGAAATGGAAGTTGTCAGAGGAACTGATACACTGCTTTTACTTGATTAGCTCATCATGCTACACTATTTATGGTTGAAGCGTTGCTCTTGACCTGATTATCGAGCCAAGCATCGTATTTTTGACCTACAGCATTCGTTGATTTAGTATTTTTCGCAAAGTTACTTGCTACATCCCCATTTCCTGCTGCACCGACTTGTGCAGTGAGTGATTTGTATCCGTCTTTGAGAGATTTTTCAGAGAACTTTGAAAGGAAATCAGAATATGATCCATCGACGACCGCATTTTGTCAGAAACTTCGAGGAGGGATGATGACGATATTCGGAAGGGTGAGGAATTTATTCGTGAATTCATCGGTCTGACGAGATACCCAATCCATGATAAATTCAGGAAATCATGAGACACGCCGATTTTTCACTTTTATTATATCTTTCATCGTGAATGGCTTCGAGCTATCGAGTCCTATATCGATCGTACCTGCACCACTTCACCCATCTCCTATACGCACCACTGGACCTCAGAGGTCTACTCCGCGTCCTCATCTTCGGGAGATGCTGTCATAGATAGTATTGAGGGTAGTCGTCTGTGGACTTCTGAGGTATTGGATGATATCTTTGGTCATCGTCGTATTCTCTGCTTTTGTAAGAGTCACTGCTTTCATCTTACAGCTACTCGCATTCCAAGCATTGGTCATAGACCCAAGCCCTGAGATTCCAGCGACACTTCCATCATCCGATGAACCATCTCACTTACATACTGCCATAGGTTTGGTCATGACGATACAATTCCCATAGGGTATAAGGGGGAAGAGTCAGTTTTTCCCACCATTTGCTGGGCCCATACAGACAGCGGCACCCATACCAAGAGTGAGTGTCGGTGTGACGAATATACGGAGATTATTCATCTTTGAGTCAATGCCCAAATATCATCCTGCACCAGGCTTAAATGAAGAGTTTCCACATGCACTACCATTTGGATACCCTCATGCAACTCAAAATGAATTCGCTCATATAGGACTCGCGGGCCATACGAAAGGTATACCAAGAGTACAGATCGAAGTACCACAGTACATAGGCATCGGCATACAAGTAAGTGCTGCGAAAATAGGTATTCATTCATCTGCCTTGAGTCCATCTCATACCGATTGTCAGAGAACTACAGGGTCATTCCCTGGTGCGAGTGGAGCCCAGTTGATCGGCATAGCGAGACATCATCATCCTCCGAATCCACAAGCAAGCCCATCAGCGAGGTTCTTCAGAGTCGAGTCTATCTCTTGCTCTGCTTGGGGAGAAAGACCGACAGATATGACACTTCAGCTCGGATCTGATGTCGTTTTCACGAGAGATCATTGACTGAGACTCGTCTGATTCCCCATAGTATTATACGCATTCGTAAGTGCTGCCCCTGTCATATTCTCTACACTATCGGGAATACCGTTTCCATCGGTATCTTGAAGACGTCAAGCAAGAGAAGGAGGAAGCTCAGCAGGAGTGAAGCTACGAGTTCCACGCACATAATTTCGTACCCCAGTAGAAGACCAGAGTATCATATCTGCTCCACATGTATTGGATGTCTCAAATCCCACATCACCGAAGAGATCATCTCACACGGTTCATCCTTCCAGACGATCGACGATCATCTTTCCATAGCTTGCGGCAAGTGCCGTCAATTCATAGCGAAAAATCAAAGTTTGTCCGCTTGGGATATCAACTCATCTCAAGTAAAATTCATAGTCTTCGGCTGAGATAATACCCAGAGGTAATTCTCTATTTTGTCATCAGAGAATTACCTGATACTTCGCTTCATTAGGTAAGGTAAATATCTTCGGAAGTGTATCAAGATACTCAATATTTTTCATCGTAGATGCTGTAGTATTCTTAAGTGTAATCTCTACTTGAATACGATCTCCTCCGTGAAGTGTCGAGGATGTAATATTTTTATATTTTTTTTCTATTTCGATACCATATGCCGGAGCATACTCACTTCGAACATAGAGATCTGAATTTATGGATGCACTCTGGGTCGATGAAGGATTCGTGACAGGAACTCCTGAGATAGTAGTATTATTGGGATCAGGAAAGTATTTCAAGATCAATGCATCTGACTGATTCACATCTACAGCAATAGAAGTTCCCCCTGGAACTGTCGTATCAGAGTTATATGCGGCAGTTATACGAGGAGCATTGACTCGCCTCGGATAGAATACTTCGTCATTGAGAACTCAGCTATCAGCTCAAGTTCATGAAGACACGGGAAGCGTAGTAGGCGTGATACTTGCGCGAATAGCTCACCCTGCTTTCTCACCATCCGAAGAGAGTGCCACTCCGAGATTCCCTTCGAGGATATTCTTATCAAATAATCATGAAGTCGAAGTGCCATAAAGGACTCAGAGTTCTCCTCATTCTGTCAAGTATACGATATCATCACGAGTATCATTATCCATGTCGAATATCTGATACTGTGTAACTTTTTGTGGCGTCTGAGCTCCACCATTTATAGTGATAAGTTTCTCTATAAGTCTTCTGCTCGAATTATCGATGAGCATGAGTGATCCAGAGTGATCCAGAGAAAGAATATCAGCATATCTATCTCATACAAAGTCGCCAAAATCCACTCAGCGTGATGTAATCTCGGGAAGGTAGGCAATTTTTTGTTTTTTGCGAAATGCTCATCATAAATTCAGGTAGAGCTCTAAGAATCCATCATCATAAATCACGATAATATCCTCGAGACTATCCGCGTTCATATCTCGATATTTGTAGGATGCTATACCTCGTTCACTACTACTCGCTATCTGAGTCCCTACGCTTCGATCTACACCTTCGAATTCTGTACCTGGAGCACCTCGATCTACATGAGCCACTGGGTCTCAGAGATTCACCATATTATAGGTATGGAACCATTTTGTCGCCTCACCGACACTGTCTCCTGCCGCAAAAGAAAGAAGTGTCCGATTGTTCTCTTGCCATCAGACTCATGGAGATTCACGAAGTGAACCGAAGTTGCCTATATGATTGGGTCATATCACTCGTTCATCTAATGTGATCTCATCAGATTCTCTGTAGATACTATACCCTCGACTTACAGGAGAAAAAATAGTACTGTATACATCAGATCGAGAGTACGCATGACTCGAATCAAGAGTCAATCTTGTGACAGGATTATTGGTCGGCGCGATATCAACTCCATCTGATTCGGGAAGACCGAGTATGAATCGACCTATCACTTCACCAGAATATTCGATATCTGCTACAAGTCGACCAAATGAGTACTCTGCACGAGGTAAAAGCTTCACTCCTGGAGCAAGGAACAATCATGTCGTCTTCGTATAACTAATAAGAGGAAGGGTATTTTCTATGATACTCATACTTGTCGTTCATTTTTCGAGACGGTACTCATTCTCAGGGAAGAGTGCAAATGTGATACCTCCGTCTTCCGTCGGAAGTCCACAGAGATTCGACTCTGATCCAGATTCACTACATATCGAAAATGGAAGTCCTACAAGCGGATAAGCGACTTGTGCTATATTGCTCGAACTCGCACTATCTGATATTTCTAAACGCAGAAATGCTCCTCGTGCTGAAAGACTCGTATCGATTGCCATATCTGAAGGATCTCCGAGCATCCATCACCCTCCAGGAAAGAGAGAGAAGAGTGTATCCTGAAAATATGGCGTAGTAAGAAGTGTCGATACTGCGAGACTCTGTGAAGCTCACGGAGTAGTGTCATAGAGTATCTGAGAGCCTTCCTTGAGATAGCTATCACCTGCGAGTACAGTATATCGAGCATTATAGTCTGGGAGGAAGCTATACTTCCCTACGACATCATGAACATAAAGATTATAAAATGATATTCCCTGAAGGGTTTTTGTGACACTCTGAGTCGTCACTCATCCAGGGGTTTGAGTATTTTCTGTATCAGTATAGGTGATTGTATTTACGAGTATAGCAGGAACATCTACACGCCAATACCCTGATGATCGTGGAATTGATGCTTTTCCATTCACGAATGCTATAGTAGTAGCTGGATCTTGATTCTTTTTCAGAGTGCCGAGCATACTCGTTCCATCTGCGAGATTCCCATATCGATCACGAAGAGCGAAGTCGATAGTAGTATCAGTAATATTTCCATCGATATACATCGCTGGACCAGGAAGCACATTGAATTTTTTTTCTGAAATATTACTGATTCCTGGTATATCTATAGCAAGAAGATGTTCTCCAGATTTCTTTCCAGGTGTGAATATGAAGACTTCTGATTGTCCATTCACGATACGGAGTTCTGAGCCACTGAAAATACCAGCTCACTCTGGTATATCAAGAAAGGCAAGAGAAGAGAATCAAGATACTGGTATATCCGTGACAGAATCGACGACTTGTATTTGCATGTCGACTGGATCACCTCATACTTTCGGTGGAGCAGAGCGTATAATCTTGATACGAGGTTTTTCTATAATACGTATGACTTCCGTGATAGAAATAGCTGGATCTGCAATGTCGAATCTCAGACTCATATCTCCTGCATCATCTTTTCCATAGGTAAATATGAACTCCGAATCTATACTATTGAGTGAAATAGAGCTTTTCTTTTCACCCTTGCTATCGAGAAGGTACCCTCCGATTGCTGTGACAGTAAGCCCAAGAAGGGTCGGCGATATAGGATTACCTTTTCCATCGAGGAGTCTGAGTACCCCAAGAGAATTCGATCATTTGGCGAGGGTACTCGATACAGGAGTAAACTCCATACGAGCAACTGGGCCAGATCGGATAGCGATAGTCACCTCTCCAGTACGACCATCAGCATCAGTCGCGATGATTCTATAGACTCCGATCTCATTTTTGTATATATCAGGAAACACATAGACTGAGCTATTGATGCGAATACCTGATTGTACGAGGACATTCGTAGCATCATCATATATATCGAGAGTATACGGTGGAGATGATGGGAGAGTATCCCCTGAAGATCCTTTCTTCGCAGTAAATGTGATATTCACAGGAAGATTCTCTGTCGTATCGATCGTGGATACTTGATTATCTCATATGGAAGGGATAAGATCGAGGTATTCATCAGTGATCTTTATCTTCAGAGGATCTCCTACGATGTCGAGTACTGTCTCATCAGGGAGAATAATAGATAGGGTAGGCCTGACTGTGACAAAGCCAAGCTGATCATAGCTCGAAAGTAGAAAGCTCGATCATTTTTCTCCATAAGGGATTTCTGAGTTAGAAAGAGAAGCATAATCAGAGTATCTCTCTGATGGTATAGTCCGACTTTCAGATTCTATAGAGGTGATATCGAGACGTATAAGTGATCTAGAAGGTGGGACTACCGTAGCGCCGTCACGATTGAGAGTATATCCAATTTCGAGTGATCCATACCGTTCAAGAGAAGATCGCTTAATACTGTAAACAAGTCTTCATCATGCATAGTAACCCCGCAGCTTACTACTGTCACGCAGAATCGTCGATGGAGGACTCGTAGTCGGTGCAGGACTTCCCAATCCTATACTATTACCGCCACATGACCCTGCCGTGATACGTACTGGAAAGAGACTCTTCATCCAGCACATGATAGCAGCTGGCCACTGGAAGAGATTGACTCCATCAGGAGGGCCACACTGGGCAGTAGCACGAGATTCTCGACTATCGAGAGCTGGATCTCTATCATCAGCAAAATTCAATCCTTGGAGTTCTCCAATTTTGTACTGATATGCTTGGATATCTTCACTATTAGGACTTTTCTCTCCACCAGGAATAAACGGGGTAAGTCCGAGATACGCGATATCATAGCCATTTGAGAGGTCTGGGAGCTTCGGAGGATTCTTGAGTGGGTCACCAGAATACGTATGAGAATATGAGAGATTTGTCTCTATGAGAGTCTTATATTTTTCTGTCACATTTGGAGTGAGCCAGCGACGAGCCTGTATCGCTTTTTCGATGACATCGTCAGAGATGAGAGTATTCCAATCAAGTGGTGTAGCTGGTATGGTACCAGCTCCGATAGCTGTATTGATCCCCGAATCCCTCGCCGTAAGTGGAAGTCCTGATTCTTTTGTGATAATACTGTTCCATTCACTATCAGAAAGATTTTTGAGCCAAGCTCGTACATCCGCTATACTCGTAGTTGGAACATCGAAGAAATTGGGGTAAGTGAACTTTGCTCTTGCTCATTTTGGTGTCAAAAACTCTACTGATCGTACTACATCGATAGCAAGGGACGGGGTAGCGCCGTTGGATTCAGCTGCACTGAGCTCAGCTGGTGTCGGAGATACATGCTTCATCATCGAAGGGATTGTATGAAAGGCATAGTTTCTATAGAGAGTATTATCTACTGTAGTAAACCCTGAATCTGCATCTCAGGTAGTACTTATACAAGTATTTCCAAAAAATGTCTGCACTGGCGAAAGCGCTGGAGTGTTATTGAAGTACTTTCCATTGATTCCGATCGTTCCATAGACACATCATCCATACTGAGCCAAAGCTCACTGGATGGATACACCACTAGGACCAGAAACATGATCCGTAAGACAAGTCAGTCGTGGTGAACCTGTACGTGTAGCTTTCGTACATATACCCCCACCACTATTCCACTCTTCAGGATACGCAGCAGTACATAACTGAGTACACTCTGAGTCTCCACAAAAATATGTGGCTGTATAGTTATACGTATGCGCCTGCAGAAGTGAATACTGAAAAGCTGGACCGAGACAGTCATTGATCGAAGGATCAGGAAGACGAGTCGTCTCTTTCATCCCTCAGAGAGAGAATATAGGACGAGAAAATCCTGTAAGATTCGTACCCGATGGAGGATCAGAAAAAATCTTTGTAGGATCACCCGGGGATCCGGCTATTCGAAGTATACTATTGCCACCATAGTAGGAAGTAATCTTTGGTATTCAAGCTTGTGAAAAACAAGAGTATGCAGCACTTCGATGAAGATTCACAAGCTCTACAGTATCTCAAGAAAGTGTCCCAATATGTCCCTGAGTACTATTGATATCAAATCCTGCATTTGCCTCTACAAGGACTGACTTTCAGAAACTATCGACAATACCAGCTGATCAACGAGCAATAGTACATTGATATGGATCTGTGATCGTTGCAGCCTCTCTTCCGAAGTAATAATTTTTGTACTCATGCATGTCGGTATCAAGAGGAATATTTCCATCCTTTTGCCAGACACTGTTAAAGAGCACTATTGGTCGAGCATAACCATTATCTGTGATTTTTTTGTCGATCGCATTCTCAATAGCAGAGTTAATCTCTTTGAGTCGTTGTGTGGCAACTTCGTCTGTGAGGCTCATCTGGACAGCTCCTTGATCGACGCGTACGGTCGTGCCATTATTATATCTTCCTGCGTTATGGACATATTTTTGTATATCGGAGAGTGTTTTTTTATTGATAATCTCATGGAATCTCTTCAGATAATTGATGATAGGACGGGCGGTCTGTATATCGGGGAGTGTCGCGATCGTAGCAGGATCCATGCCTTCATCTCAGATTGTCACTCATGCGAGACCTGGAAGAGTCGCTGCATAAGCATCTTCTGGTCATTTATTCGCTTTTGTGAATTGCGAGAGAGCGAGTGAGATATCCGTCAGGAGATATTTGCTCCAACGTTTATAAATCAGATTTTCTACATTCTGTGTAAAGAGAACGTATTTATACAGACTCGACATATCCACACTCACACTTTCATTGTATCCATCATAGTAAAATACCCTCGGTGGAAGGGGGGAGACAGTAAACTTCCCAGATTTTGTATAAAATTCATGTGTTTTATCGAGGAATCCTTCTATCTTCGGAATATCACGGGTATTCTGCCAGGTCTCTCAGAGTGAAGGATTGATGACTCCATGCCAGATCTCGACATCACTGGATTCAGAAGCATCTCTGGTAGCTATATATTTTCTCGAAAGCTCATCAAATACGAATCTCTTATCGTCGAAGTCGACATATGGAAAAATGCTCGGCGTAGAAAGTCCATCTTTATGAATGATTGGGGTCGGTATATTCCCGATAAGGACAGTACCCACAAGTGATGATATTCCTGACTTTCCATCTCATTCATAGTAAAGTTTTTCATTATGAGCGGCTACAATTTCTGGTTGTATATTTTTCGGTGTGACGATGATGCTCACGCGAGTAGCCTTTAGATATCACTGTATATCTTCAGCATAGCGACGTACTTTCGAGCGGAGCTGATTATATGTATCTTCATCGATTATGAGAGAGACCACATCACGATAGTCTGTAGCATCCGCCTCTGCTTTATCGAACCAAGATACCTGTATCGTCTGCGAAAGAAAGAGGATAAATATAAGTGCGACAGATATATACCGCTGAAAAAAACCAGCTTCAAATATAGAAGTTCTGACTGGGATATGCTTTTTCCGCTTCTGTATTGGCTCCTTTGGTAAGATCATCTGGAGGTGAGAGGAGAGGTATGAATATGCTAAATATATGCTTTTTTTTCTCTATTGCAAAGGGAAAGTAAGGGAAAAATGAAAATAAATTCGACAAAGTTTCATTTTTTTATATTATACGCCCGAACTACCTATTTTGGAGATGTAGCTCAGTTGGTAGAGCAGGGCCCTTTTAAGGCCAAGGTCCCGGGTTCAAACCCCGGCATCTCCACCATTTTATACGTAGTAAATCCCTTTTTGAAAATAGAAGGGATTTTT
>JAYVGV010000016.1:0-23181 GCA_043771825.1 Candidatus Altimarinota bacterium
CGTATCGAGGAGAGAAGCGAGCTTCGTGATATCGAGATTGAGTCGAGAATAGTAGTTATCTGGTAGTGCTCATTTGAGGGATGGATTATTTTTCTCGACCGTAGTGAGAGCAGTATCTATCTTGATCGCAAGATCTCCTGTCTTCGCATTCTCTATGAGGTATGACCACCTTGAAATATCTGGAAGGTAGAACACATTCTTCATCGTATAGAATTCGATCATTTCGATATATTTTTCTTTTCATTCTGATATGATCTCTTGTCTTCGTTCTTCGAATTTGTCATTGGCAAACTTCAAGAAGATGAGACCAAGGACCACATGCTTGTATTCTGATGATTCGACTGAGCCACGGAGCTTGTTAGCAGATTCCCAGAGTGTTTCTTCGATACTTTTTTCTTTGGTAGCCTTGGACATAGAGAGAATGATTATTTCTTACATAGTACGAAATAATCACTTTTAGTAAAGTTGAGAAATATGATTATAACTTTACTTTCCTATAATTCTGAATAGAGTTTGTATATAAATATATACAAACTATGCGACCAGATAAAAACTATCAGAACAAGATCGATACGCTTCGTGAATTCTTTCGTAGTGGATGAGTCTATCATTCACTCGACCAAATGAGTGAACTTCTTGGATATGCTAACTCCGCTTGAGCTAAGAGATTTTTTCAGAAGCTTGTAGAACTCGATATACTCCGTATGGAAAAACGAGGATATATCCCGACAGATCGACTTATCGGGTATCCACTCTTTGAATCTGTTCGTGCATGACTTCCATTCACCCCTGAGACTCAGCCGACTTCTCAAATGGACTTGGAGAAGTATCTTATCGAACATCCTGCGAGTACTTTTTTCGTGAAAGTGAAATGAGATAGTATGATAGATGCAGGGATACAGCAAGGAGATATAGTAATACTTGATCGATCCCTTACTCCGCATAACTGAGATATAGTGATTGCTTCTCTTGATTGAGATGTTACATTGAAGTACTTCGAGAAGAAATGAGATATATTGAAACTCATACCAGCAAATGCAAAATATGAACCAATAATAGTTGATTGACCTTGTGAGATTCTTGGAGTAGTCTCAGGCTCTGTGCGTAAATACCATTAGTTATGAACTTTCAGACATCAAGACACATATATTGTCATATAGACTGTAACTCATTTTATGCTTCTTGCGAAGTTTTGCGAGATCCTTCTCTGAAGTGAAAATGTCTTTGTGTATGAGACCAGATAAGCATTGCCGCTAGCTATGAAGCAAAGAAATATGGTATCAAGACTGGTACTCCACTCTGGGAAGCTCAGCGAATACTTGGCAAGAAGCTCATAATAAAGCCACCTGATCACTCATGGTATAGACAAGTATCTGAGAGGCTCATGAAGTACCTTACTGACAAGCTCGGTAAGATAGAAGTATTCTCAATAGATGAACTCTTTGCTGAGATTACTAATATCCCTGGACGATATGATGACTTTGCTGAATCACTCAAAGAAGAGATATATCATGATATAGGTATTCCTGTATCAATAGGAATATCGAACACTCGTATTCGAGCAAAGATGTTTGGTGATCTCAATAAACCGTTCTGATCCTATGTTGACTTCAATACTTCTGATATAGAAGAACTCTGGAAGACACTTCCTGTAACTGAAGTACCTTATATAGCTAGAGGAAATAGTGCAAGACTCTGACCGAGTATCAAAACTGTCTATGATTTCTATTCTCTGGAGTGAATGGTAGTGAGTAAAATACTCTGAAGGAATGGTAGTACTCTCTGGCTTGAGCTCCATTGAGTGGATTGTTGGATACCACACGATACCAATAAGAAGAGAAAAAGTATAGCCTGTACAAGATCATTCAATCATACTATGACAGATAATCCGACTACCCTCTGGAATCAAGTACTCTTCAACTTTGAACGAGCCTATGAGACGATGCTTGCGGAAAAACAGTGAGCAAGAGTAATCGGAGTTATCCTCAGGACAAAGGACTTTAGCTATGCCAATAGAGCCTATGATATGTGAGAAGTGAATATAGATAGAACTCTGATGCTTGATATACTCAAAGTTATATTCAATTCGGTATACTCGAAGTGACTCATCTACAGAACTACTTGAGTTACCTTTATGGAATTATCGTCTTTTACCCCCAAGCAACTCTCACTATTTGATATTCCTGATACCGTTCATATAAAGAATGAAAGAGTCTCTAATGTTCTTGTGAAGCTCAAGAGTAGGTTTGGAGAGTGAGTCATCTCGCAAGGTATTCTCAGATCAAATAAGAAGCAAGAACTTTGAGTATTGTTTGAGGTAGGGTAGGTTATTTACTATCTAAATCTATTTCCTTGAATATTTTTAGTAGCTCATAAAGTGCCTTTCAGATAACCATATCGTCATCATCTAAGTATTGATTATTCATATATAGATAGTAGTAGATAATTCTAAATATTACTTATACTAAGAAATAAACTACACTTATCTTGATATAACAGTATGTTTCTATAGGCTATAGGGTAATTCATAGACGAAGAGATTCTCTTTCTATAAGCATTCTGTTATGTTTCTTGGAAAATAATTCATTCCAAGATTCTAAATTTTTCATTAACTCTTCTGACTGATATCATTCAAGAAGAGCAGTCATTTCTTCTTCTATGTTTCGTGATAAAATACTGTGGGGCTGCCATCAAAGATTTTATAAAAAACACTCTCAAAGCTTTGAGAGTGTTTTTTATAAAGAGGTTTCTCTATTGATAGATCAGCGCATATCCAGCTTTTTGT
Organism: Candidatus Altimarinota bacterium; assembly: GCA_043771825.1. Classification (GTDB taxonomy): domain Bacteria; phylum Patescibacteriota; class Gracilibacteria; order BD1-5; family UBA2023; genus JAGOMW01. Next base: position 2,786 of record JAYVGV010000016.1, read on the forward strand.
ATCTGCTCAACGGTAGAGCTGCTTCCTGCTGTGATCGTTACCTCGACCCCTCATGATATATTCGATGTACTCAGTGATACTCCCGAGAGATCAGTGAAGAGGCTTGCGAATGAGTAGCCCTGAAGGTATCGCATAGTATTGTAGTCAGCACTACTCATAGTGATTTTTATGCCACCAGAGACATAGCTGAGCGCCCTATATATCTGGTTTGTATTCGGGAAGAGGGAAGATCCAGCTCGATATGTTCTGATGGGTTGCACATAGTAGGTGTTCTGAGAGTAGGTCGAGGAGTACCCATTGTTATAGAGGTGCTGACTATTATTATAGTAACCCTGATTATTATTGTAATTTTGATTATAAGGAGATGGTGGAGGATGAGAGGAACCTTGATTATTAGCATAGTATGTCGGAGCTTGATTATAGCTATATCCGTTTGAATTATTATTCGTAGTCGTACCAGTAATTAGGGTTTTCCATGTAGTATTTTGGAGATTCGATATAGTATCGCTATCATAGCTCGTCGCTGTGATCTGGACTCCACGAGTTGTATTGGATACGCTGAGATTGACACTATTTCCGAAGCGAGTAAAATACGAAAGCCAAGCAGTATTTTTGATACAGTTTTGGAGGATGTAATCAGGTGAATCTATAGTTACCATGACTCCATTGACGAGTGTACCGACTCATACGCTGGCGCTCGTATAGCTACTGCATGTCAGAGTAGAAGTAGTAGTGCCTTGGTATTGGTAGACGGGATTGGTGATATAACTTGGAGTATATCGTTTCTGTGGTTGGTATATGCGAGTAGCAGATACATCTAGAGAGATAAGTATGAGAACAAAACCAAGAGCAATAAGACGAGTAAAGAATGAAGGCATAAAGAGAGTGAATTAAGAATATATATATCTCTATATACTTTTTTATATAAAAGTCAAATGTATTCAAGTACTAATTGAATTTCTTGTGTGATTTTATCTATATCCTCGAATGAGCGGGAGCATGATCTTCTCTCATCACTCGAGTGTATACTCGAGTGCAGGGATAAGATAGTAGAGATCTGTCGGATCTCGTGATATCTTGGTCATGGGGAGATAGATCAGCGTAGAGCTCTTACTCATTCTTCATGCAGCAAGTGAAACGTATTTATTTTCGATGACTGAGCGTTTTTCTGTAGAGACTTCCCATTCTATGACGCCACTTCACGATCGATTCGATATTTCTGATTCTATCCAGAGGGTCGACTTCATATAGATTTTCATGATGCTCGGATAGGTCACATCTGGTTTTGACTTGAGAGATTGAGAAAGAGCGAGAGATGGAGATATCTTCATGATGGGTTCTCTCATATCTGATGGTTGTGTAGGATTGACGGATACTAGGGGAGTATCTTCTCTTGAGAGAGATCGCATCATCTGGAGTGACTTAGGAGGGCTCGTATTCGTTGAAGGAATGAACGCATCAGTATCCATGATATCATTTTTGATATCAGATATCTCACTATCTATAGAGGCTTTTTCTACTTTGAAAGTGGTAGGGTGTATCTGTGCGAGACCTTTCGGAACAGGAGATACTCATCGAGTAGACTCCCCTGTGTTGTCCGCCAGAGAAGCTACTCCAGAGAATCTCTCGGCTTTTTCTTCTGAATACATCATATCCGATCAGCTCATTAGGCTTACTATGGGAGATTCAAGACCTCATGATTCTATCCATATATTATAAAGACCGAATGCCGCGATGAAACAAGTCGATACTACCCCGATACTCGACACAAATGCAAGCCAGGGGAAGGTTATTTTTAAAGGTATTTTTTGTTTTTTTGGTAAGATGAGAGATTCTCTGAGGGATTTTTGATACTCTCTGTCGATTCCTATTCGAGGGATTTGTCCTTCTAAGAGGGATATCAGTTTGGACACATTTTTTCTACTCTCTTTGTCGATATGAGATTCTAGAGATATGAGGATGTCATTTTTTTTACCAGACATGGTTACCAATGAGGAGTAAGAGACTGAGAACTGAGATATTTGAAGTGATTTTTGTGAGAGTACGAGAGATGATTTTTCTGATATTGATTTCGGATTCTTTTGTGATTAGAGCAATCTCTTCATAAGAGAGATCATCCCAAATACGCATCGTGACGATAGTACGTTCTTTTTGAGAAAGAGTCTTCATGTATTCTATGACTTCTATGAGCTTATCTTTGATATCGATATTTTTATTTTTTTCCTCATCATATCGAGGCTCCCATGTGATCTCTTCGAGAGAGTCTATACCGATATCTTTTCGTCATGTATCTATGATAGTCGTATATGCTATTTGAAATATCCAAGCATAGTACTCCCCTTCGCTTTCTCATCGGAACTTTTTTATATGTTTGAGTGCTTTCATGAAGACTTCGCTGATGATATCTTCTGTGAGTGTGGTATCGAGTGTACGATGAAAAATATAGCGATATACTCGATCATATGAGTTATCGTAGAGTGTGCCGAAGGCACTCATATCTCAGGTTTTTGCTTGTTCTATAGTTCCAGAGAGCATGATGGAGATACAGTTATAAGACGAGTATATAGAAAAACTGTGACAAAAAAAGAAAAAATACCTACTTTTTACGGTAGGTATTTTTTTCTGGAGGGATCTAGTTCGAAAATAGTGTTTCTATAAGAGCCTCGTCAGAGCCAGAATCCATTCGTTCTTCCACGATTTTCAGCATTATTTCGAGTCGCGCGAGTACGAGTTTCGATCATTTTTTCACTGCTACTTCTGATTGATTCTTGATATTTTTTTTGGAGTTTGATGAAAGGGATTATAACTGTATATAAGTGTATATATTATAGAAAATATTTATTTTATGCAAAATATGATGTATATACTTTTTGCTTTTATTGCCTTGTAATTATGATATTTTCATTAGTATGAAAGCCAATGAAATCTATAGCCATCATCTGAGCTTGAGCTGCTGGACTCATGGTGGCTGCTACCATCCTCGAGAATCAAAGTGAGGAATACCTTATCCGTATTTTCGAAAAAAATACTTCGCCATGAAAAAAAGTCATCATATCAGGAGGATGAAGATGCAATGTCACAACCTCTATCGATGATCGAAAAATTCTTGCGACCAAGTATACTCGTGGCTGGGAATTTATCCGAAAAGCGATGGGTATATTCTCTCCATGAAAGTGTCGAGAGTGGTTCGAGTGACATGGGGTACCACTCAAGATTCAGGGAGATCTTCGGGTATTTCCTGTTTCTGATGATGGGAGAGATATAGTAGGAGTATTCGAGGATATTTTTGCAAAAAATCGCGATAGAGTATCCATCCACTACGGAGAAGGGGTTGCATCTGTCATATCGACGATAGGAGATATCTTGCCCTGAAAAAATGAGCAAGATATATCGCTTCACTCGAAATGACAGAAGCAAGGAAAGTTTATCATCACTACTTCAAAATGATCCTACAAAGCTGATATCCTCGTGATCACCACGTGAGGAAATGCCTATAGTCATACAGGATCATCGTGAGATGGATATTCCTTTGCTCGTGCTCTCGGACATAGAGTCACAGAGCTCTGACCTTCTCTTTCGAGCTTTCTCACTGGAGAATCTTGGCTACATGCACTCTCCTGACTTGCATTCCAAGATGCAAAAATAGGAGATCTCAGATGACCACTTCTTCTTACGCATTTTGGTATTTCCTGACCTCTTGCATTCATGGTATCTTCAGAGTGTGCATGGGAAAAGATCGATAGAGATATACCTAAGACTATAGGATTCTCTCCTATTGCCTATATGGATAGTGCTGCCTGGGAGACTTTCTTAAAAGATCAATTCCAGAGTCACCCTAAGAAATTCATCACGAGTATCCTCTCAGAAAAACTCCCACGAAGATTCGCAGAAGCATTCGTACATGAGTATTTTCGCCATATAGAAGAGACTTTCGTATGATCTCTTGCTCGTATTGATCGAGAAAAAATCTCTAGAATTCTTTGAAAATGATTCCCTATCACTCTTCTCGAACGTCGACCATGAGATGAATTCGTCACGGCAGGATGAGTCGATACAGATGAGCTTGATCCAGAGACGATGGAGTCAAAAATTCATCAGAACCTCTACTTTGCAGGAGAGGTCTTAAATGTCGATGGATATACAGGAGGATTCAGCTTGCAGATATGCTGGGCAAGCGGCTATAGTGCTGGACAATCTATTCGTCAGAATCTGGAATAAATGTGAAATCATTATCAATTTGTCATAATCGCCCATATTGTTTCATAGGTACTTTAGCTAACCCCGAGTATATAGATACTCAGAATTCTGCCGAAAGTACATATTGATCCCTATTTTTAAATGAAAAGCAAGTCTATTCAAATAATCCCTTCTTCCCTTCTATCTCTTCTTTGAGTATTTTTGTTTTCTCTGTTCCGGTATGGATGATATCAGTGTCAATTTTTAGCTTCTCAGTTTTGATCTTATCAGGATAGTCATACTGTCCGAGTATATATTTCATTGCATTGATTCGAGAAGCTTCTTTATCATCACTATTGACTATCGTCCAAGGTGCCCACTCAGTATGAGTACGAGTGAGATTTTCATATTCGGCGATAGTATAGCGATCCCAGAGTTTCTGTGAGAATTGGTCGATAGGAGAGAGTTTGAATTGTTTGAGTGGATTGGTACGTCGCTCTTCGAAGCGGGCTGCCTGCTCAGCTTTGGATACGGAGAAGTAGAATTTTATGATTTTTATTCCAGCAGATTTCACGAGCATTTTTTCGAGTTCTGGGACATCGAGCATGAACGAGTCATACTCAGTTTTTCCGACAAATCCCATTACTGGCTCGACTCATGCTCTATTGTACCATGAGCGATCGAAGAATATCATCTCACCAGCATTCGGAAGATGAGATATATACCGCTGGAAATACCATTGTCATTTTTCGACATCAGTGGGCTTCATGAGGGCTATGACTTTTGCTGATCTTGGATTGAGATTTTCCATGAACCTTTTGATATTTCCTCACTTCCCTGCTGCATCACGTCCTTCGAATATGATCAGGAGTTTCTGCCCGCTTTCTCCGATATATTTCTGGAGCTTTACGAGTTCGAGCTGGAGTATGAGCATCTCTTCTTCGTAGGCAATTTCAGATTTTTTGATAGCGATAAGCTGATGTGTCTTCTCTTTTTCAGGAGGAAGTGCACTAAGTGGAGTATTTTTTTTGCGATGTTTCTTCACTACATCGACGAGTACGACTTCTTTGCTGGTTTCTTTTTCGAAAGCGAGGATGAGTTCATTGATATCATCGATCGTATCCACGAGTCTTCGGTATTCGTCTTTACTCTTTTTTCGTACCGCTTCTCACTGCGTTTCACGTATTGTCTGGAGCTGATTACGGAGGACTTTAAGGCTATCGATATCACCATCTTTCTTGAGGGCCTTATAGCTATCTCGTACATCATCGAAAAATGCATCGAGAGTTTTTTCATTGAGTGTGAGGAGATTATTGAAGATATCACTGAGAACGTTCGATGTCATAAAAAAAGATTAAAGATACTCCTTAGTGTATGTGAAGCGATATATTTACCAAGCGAGAATACAAAAAAAGCTCGACAGACGAGCTTTATAATGCATAAGAAGATACCATTTCTCTTATAGAAATTCTTCACTGTATATTTTTGTGAATCATCGTTTTTTGAGCTTTTCGATTGCTTCAGTGAGTATTTGAGGATTTCCACAGAGATACCATTCTGTCTCATTATTCGCTTCTATCATGTCGATATCTACCCTTCCCTGTTCGCATCCTTCGACTTTCTCACGAGTTCGATAGTAGAAGGATTCAAAAAAGTTTTTGCTACTATATTCGCACCATGAGAGCCTTCTATGGCTCATTCTTCGTATGGGATGAAGTCAGATTTTTTGATTCCACATTCTGGACACTCCCAGTCATCAGGAATATCATTAAATTCTGTACCAGGAAGTATATCGCTATCACTATCTCATATCGCAGGATCATAGATATATCAGCATGGAGGACAGATCCATTTTTTTCATTTTGGATATTTTTTCTTGACCCTTTTTTTCTTCGAGTGAAATACATGAAGAAAAAAAAGTATATTGATAATTCAGAGTGCTAGAAGGTAGTCTCATGGTATATGGAACTTTAGAAAGAGTATGAGAATTAGTCCGAGTAATAGACCGTAGTAGAGCTGGAATTTTCAGCGTACTCCTGTCTTTGGTTCCAGTGCCATGACTCAAAAAAAGAAATAGATCGTCCCATCAGAAAGAGAATATTTCATAAAGTCACTTCCTAGAAGCATATATCAGAGAGCGGCGTATAGACCTATAAATCAAAGGGCATAGAAGTACTTTCGACTGAGATATATAAATGTGAGGCATGCCACCCCAGATACCAGTGTTCCATAAGCAATAGTATATGAGAAAAATGAGATCGTATAATTCACCCCTGACCATCATATAAAAAGGTCAATCAGTCAAAAGAAACTCAAAAAAGAAAGCACCAGTCATCAGAGCGTTGCAATATTGATAATAGGAGATCATCCTACACGGAGATACTGTCTCAAAATATACGTGATCATGAGTATGATCAGAAAAACAATGATATCTCTATTGGATGATATAGGTCAGACGAGAAGCAATAGAATCCATCAAATAATAAAAGAATTCTTCATATCTATAGATTTTCTGAGATACTGGTTTATATATAAGTTATATATAATACTCATTCATGTCACCGCAATAGTGAGCATGAAAAATAGCGTATCGAGGTCACGGAGATTTTTGCCTATGAGAAGCAGGGCTAAAAAAGTGAGGAGAATATTTTTTTGTGAAACAGGAGGTACTATTTTTTTCGTATTCATAAAACAAATGGTGGACGCATTTATTGCATATAGTTTTGCTTATTTTGGGCATGTTCAGAATTGGTCTTGGCATAGTGTATGACTCCATCAGCATCATGAAGATAATAATAATACGGACTTGGATCATCACGCAGTACTGCTTGCCATGTATCATCAGAAATACTGGAGATAGGAGTCGGAGGATACCCCTGTTTATTTCTTGTATTATAGGGATGCTTGATGCCGATGACTGATCCGATGAATTCTGGAATACACTGTTTCTGGGTTTTTGCATAGCCATAACACACAGTGGCATCAGCTCACATCGCTATTCACTCTTTCACGCGTTTTGCGAGGATATCTGCGACTCTCGCTTTTTCAGTGCTGTTTCGCTCTTCACGCTCTACGATCGATGCAAGTATGAGATTCTCGTAGGCATTTGAACCAAGAGACTTATAGGTATCTCCGATTTTCTTGTTCCACTCACCCAGAAGTTTATCGATGATCATATAGGCATCTGATGTCGGAAGGATCCTATAAGTATCAGGGTAGAGAAATCCTTCCATACTCATACGTCACTTCAGAAAATCATACTTTTCTGAGAAAGTGGCGAAGTTATCACGTGCGGCGAGAAGGAAAGCTCAGGTAGGGATGATTTTCTTATCTGAGAGATATGCATCAATATCATACATATTCCATCCAGGAAGTATAGTTATGGTAATATCTGTATATACAGGACTAGTGAGGACTTCCCCTATGACGCTACTCAGAGTAGTATTTTTTGATATTTTATATGTACCAGCTTGGAGTCTTGGGATTGATGGAGCAAAATACTTGAGCCAAAGTTTATATCGAAGGTTGCCTGTGTTGATTCAGAGTATTTCAGGAATTTGGCTTATCGTGACTCATTTTTTGAGATTATAACTTCATGATTTTACGACCATTTCCCCCACTCATTTCACCCAGAAAAATCCTATGAAAAGCATCATAAGAATGAGAAAAATACTGACTCAAAGTTTTGATATTTTAGGTTTTTTCCTATGTATACGATGCCTTTCAAAAGTCATAAGAAAATATATAAGAAATATAGGGTATTTTTTGTATTATTTGGAACCTGTACCAAACTCTATCACTTTTTGTACATCTTTTTTAGCTCATTCTACTGCTTCATATGCTTTTCCTACCGAGTCAGCAGCTTGTTTGACTTGTGTAGCTTTTGTATTTACTGTCTCTTGTACTTGTCTTGTGACGGACTTGGACTCATCGATGTACGGTTTGGCTATATCAGTGAGGCTATCCATAAGGGTTGAACCAGAAGAAAAATGAGCCCTATCCGCATCAAGGTTTGACTTAAATCAGCGGACCGTATTATTCCAACTTTTCATACCGTAAGTATCGGTTATCTCAGGAATGACGAAGATCGCCCCAGTATAGAGAATCCCAATGATAGTAAAAAATGCAAAAAGCTTCGTAAGCATATAGAAAGTGAAGAAAAATAAAATGAGATGAGGGTCGTGGGATTCAAAAAAACCTAAAATTACCGCAGAAGATCTTCGACTGAATGGATATTCTGTAGATTTTCTGTAACTGCTTGTATATCAGCATCTTTGAGTGCATTTTCATTCTTTTGAAGAGATTTTTGACCTTTCTCAGATCCTGAATGTGTATGGGTGATCTGGGTATGGACATTTGCGACTTCTGCATGGATATGGGCATGAGATTGACACTTAGGACAGGTGATATCAAGATGTATTTGATTCTCATTGGTCTCACCGACTATCACAGAGTTTTCATCTATTTTTCACTGGCAGCTCTGGCATGCGTACTGTATGATCGTTGTATCGATGATAGTTTTTAGTATAGAGTAAAGCATTTTTGATAGTGAAAATTATGACCATAGGGTCGAGATAAAGTAGAGATCTCTTTTATGAAAGCAGAACATCTATACGCCTAAGAGACTCTTCCCTTCCGAGGATATATGCGAGCTCGAAGGCACCTGGTGAGAACTCCTCTCCAGAGAGAGCTATACGAAGAGGCCAGAGGATTTGTCCATTTTTCTTCCCTGAGAGAAGTATAGCTTCGAGGATAGAAGTTTTTAGATTTTCGAGAGATGTATAGTCAGCGGATTCGACATACTCACGTACCCATTTGATAGAAGCGAGGGCTTCAGATTCTGATTCGATCTTCATCTTTGGATTCATGAGAAGATCTTTGCGTACTTTTGCTTTGCCGTAGAGTGAGGTTGTTAGTTCTTTGTATTCATCGAATCGTTTCATACGAGTCTGGAGCTCCTGTATGATTTTTGTATTGAAAGTATAGTCTCTTACGGAGAATATATGTTTATAAAAATCACTCTCATATATTTCTAGATATTTCGAGAGTTTTGTATGAAGATCCGGGAGTTCCATGCGTTTTATATATTCTCCATTCATCCAGTCAAGCTTCACCATATCGAACATAGCCCCTGACTTATGTACATCTTTGAGTTGGAACTTTCCGATCATCTCTCCTATAGTCATGATTTCTTCATTTTGTTTTGGGTGCCAACCTAGGAGTGCAATAAAATTCAAAATTGCCTCTGTAATATATCCTTTGGAGAGATATTCCGAAACCGCAGTATCACCAGTTCTTTTGGAGAGCTTTTTTCCATCATTTCCCATGATATTGGGAAGATGAGCGTATTCTGGTAATGTGATACCAAGACCACGAGCTGTAAGGATTTGAATGGGGATAGAGCTGATCCACTCTTCACCACGCATTACATGAGTGATACCCATCATATGATCATCGATGACGACAGCACCATGATACGTTGGGAAAATGCCATCAGACTTCAGAAGTACCGCATCTTCTACTTGCGAAGTCTGAAACTCGATACGACCACGGATGACATCATTCATGATAACGATTTCTCCTTTTGGTACTTTGAGTCGTATGGTACACTTTTCTCCATTTGCTTTTCTTTCTTTTGCTTCTTCAAAAGGGATATGACGACAGTGTCCATCATATCCAGTCGGAAGCTTGAGCTCTTCTTGTTCTTGTCTAAGAGCATTGAGTCGCTCAGAACTACAGAAACAATAGTATGCAGATCACTCTTCACACATCTGATGAAGCTTGGGAGCGTAGATATGAGTCCTCTCACTTTGAATATATGGACCATAGCCACCATCTTTATGAGGTCATTCATCTGGCATGATTCACATGATGCTGTGAGTTTCTAGAAACACATCTATAGCTCATTCGACTATACGAGTACGATCAGTATCTTCAATTCTCAGAATATATTGACCATTGTTATGATGAGCCCAAAGATACGCGTATAGGGCGGTACGAAGTCATCCAATATGGAAATATCATGTCGGAGATGGAGCGAGTCGAGTACGGACAGTCATAGATTTTTAAGAGAGATATGTGTTATATGATATAGAAAACCAGAGAAAAAGCAACCAGAAGCTCACCGAGAAATCACATAAATCTTCTTGTCTGAAAGCACAAAGTCACTATACTAAAGCCTATATAAAATATAGTCAGTGTATCTCTCCTATCGTATCCCGCTTATCACGGGGATCATCCTCGTCTTGACCGCAGTCGTGAATATCTGAGCGTTTCAGATACTTTCTGAGAGGTATTTCAATGTCTATATCACCGAACTTGCTCAGATGAATAACCGAGATACTCCTGATCCAGATAGTATCCGTGCTCTCCTCCAGATCGGAAAGCTCGACAAGCGTGATCAAGCCGAATACCTCGCTATACTTTCGGAGCTCTCGAATCTCTCGACTTCTATAGAAAATATCTCCAACAATCCCGAGCTTTATATGTCGAATCAAAATAGCTCTGGAGATACGATGATATCGATACCACTAACTTCCTCTGAGAAAAATATATTTCCTACATTTGATCTCGGGTCTTTCGGAAAGGATACGATCGAGTGACGTTTCGTTACTCATATCCTGCAAGGCATAGTATTCGTCAATATTATATGGTTGCTTCTCGTACTCCTCTGATATTTTCTCTGGATCAGGTCGATCTTTCGCCCTATCGGCACTATCATCGGAAACATCCAGAATATCATCGACCGTAAACGATATGGAACGATACGATATAGCGGGAAAAATGAATTCATGCCACTTATCTCTACGATCAATAATCTCCATAAATCTCTCTCGATCCAAGAAAAAATCCGTACAGAATTCCTCTCTGATCTGTCGCATGAGATCCGTACCCCTATCACTGCAGTGCAGTGCTACATCGAAGCACTCGAAGACGGTATGATGAAGCTCGATAAGGATACCCTTCCCTTGCTCCAAAGCGAACTTTCGCGTCTGACTAGTATCACGGGAAAGATCATGGATTTCGAGTCTCTTACACATGATATCTTCGATCAGGTAAAGGTAGAGCGATTCTCCCTTCGAAAAATCACGGAAGAGATCATGCAGGAGTATCTCCCCCAATTCCAAAAAAAAGATCAGTCATTCTCACTCGAATTTCCGATAGACACTATGACGAGTATGGATAAAAATATGTATATCCAGATACTTCATAATATCTTCTCAAACTGTATCAAGTATGCCTGAGAAAATACTATACTTAAAATCCAGTATGAAAAGAAAGAAAAAGAGTATATCATACAATTTTCTGATAATGGACAGGGTATTCCTGATTCGGAACTCCTATTTGTAAAAGAAAAATTCTACCGTGTCGATAAGGCTCGTACAGGAAGTGATAAAAGTATGGGCATAGGACTCTCTATCGTCGATCGTATTGCTCGTCTGCATCGAGGCTCTCTCTCTGTAGAAAAAAATAAACCGAAATGAGTTCGATTTATTGTGAAGATTGGGAGATAAAATACTCATCATATGCCTCTTTTCATAGGGTAAAAAATCTCTCTATTGCTCCTGGTGGAAAACTATATCATTCACTCGAGTCGAGAGGTATATCTATCACAATTCCAGAACTTCGAATGATCCTGAGTTTCGCAAAGAAGTCTCGTATTGTCGCTCTCTGGAAGAGTCTCCTGACGAATGGACTTCCTCCATTCTCTGAGGAATATCAGGCATCTATATCGACAATATCTTTTTGTTCTATACCCAGAACTTCAAGCCAGTGAGTTGGGTTTCCTCTTTCATTGGCTGCGTAGTCGATCATATTGACTCAATGCACGGGGGTATTTTTGAGCGCTCCAGTATTATTATTTTTGTGGGGAAATGGTACATTTTGTGAAGCCCATACTGCATTCATTACGTTTTCGTCGCCTCATAATATAATTTCTTGTTCTCATCATGTATATTGCCTTCCTGCATTGACTACTACAGGAATCCTAAGATCAGAAAATTTTGTCTCATAAGTGATTCAATATTTATCGATAATTCTATCATAGAATCTCTGCATTTTCTCTTCATGTCCTAATAGCTTTTCTGGTATGGATCAGTCCATATTTCCAGCAATAAAGTCATCCATCAGCTCTTTTATCTTTTCTGAATTATGTCATATGCTCGCTACAAGTATTGCCATTGCAGATCATGCACTTGTTCCAGAAATAGATCGTATCTTTCAGCCATTTTTAACATATTCATACATTATTGCCAATTGAGTGAATGTATTTCCAGAACCACCAGAAAGTACAAATGACTTTGATTCTCATGAATCCTTATTTTCTGTGATTCTCATACGAGTTTCAGTAAGGTTGATGATATTCGTGAAGTTCCAGTATTCCATAGAATCTTGTTTTTGTCACTCGTATTTCGTACATTGTTTTTTTGCAAATTTGATGACTTCATCGAGTGATTTTCATCGAGTGATCAGTCATTCACAATAAGCAGTAACCCCTATATGACCATATTGTAAATGAAGGATATCGATATCTCTCGAAAACACAGTAGTATCTGCATCTAAAACCATTTTACTGATTGATTTAATTCCCTGAAGAGGGAGAGGGTAGCTACTAAGAACATTAGCAAGGCTATCATTCATAGCTTGTAAAGTTCCTGTAGGATTGGAGAGAAGCATCTGACGAAAAATCATAAGTCTCTGATATTCAAAATGAATAATATCAACTCAAGAAAGCCTCGATCTATCTTCTTTAGAAAGTCATCACTCATTTTTCTTTACTATAGGATCCTTTGCTTGAAAGATATCATTTCTGAGTCTTGCTCCGAGTTCAGGGTGTCCGGATAGTATGCTGAGAGTGCGATCTCGTATAGATTGAAAGATCCCTCGAAATTCGGCTTTATCATATCCAATCCCTAAAACAAGATCAATATCTCGCATGACTCCTACAGTATCCTTGTTTCAGTATTGAGGGAATGTTTGTCCAAGCAGAGTCATAAAAATGTAATATAACTCCCCTAGAATACTATATATTTACCGATTTTGCAAAATATTGACATATATTATCTTTTGTATTAAGATGGTTGTATCCAGCTTTCAAGTGGCTGGGGAATCTTCGGGCTTTCGCTCATCCGCTCACACGGATTATATTCTCCCATTCACGGTGAGGTGGATTGGGGAAGGGTTTGTCATGACAGATTTAAGTCTCTTCGTCGCCATTGGTTCTTTTTTTGAGGGGCTGGTGCGATTCGCTTCCTGGGTGTTGGGGGTGTCTGTTCTTCGGAGCATTTATCTTGACTTGCTTTATGATGAAGCTCCTTTTCCCGAAGAAGTCCATTCGGGAAAGAAGTTATATGGTGCAGGGAGTGATGATGCCTGTTATCTGTATCACAACTGCTATATTGTGTACAACTGGTATTGGACTGATTTATTCTTTCTGATCCTTTCCCGCAAAAAGAAACCCTCGCTCTGGCGGGGGTTTCAAACGTTTTAACACTCCATTATTTCTTCTTCTTTTTGAGAAGTGAGATGCTTCCACTCTATTTTTGTGAGTTTGGTATCAAGATTTTTTTGTATCAGTACCAGAGTCTCATCTTTTTTGGATGGATCGACTCTCCAAGTTCGACCGAGACTGAGATAATCCAGCTTGTCCCATGGTACTACTTTCACGAGTCCATCTTCTCGAGCATGTTCATAGCATTCTCGTGAACAAAAACCCATGTGTTTTCTGTATGAAACAGGTGTAGCGATCATGCGAGCATTACATGGCGCATAACGACAATTTTCGCAATTATCAGTTTTTTCTGCTGTATAGAGGCACTCTCCTATAGTCGTATGAGTATGTTCGTCACCAACTTTGGTCGAGACTCGCCCATCAAATGTATAGAGATTTCCGAGCCAGTTTCCATCATTATATTCATTGACGTATTTCACTACTCCTCACTGGATCGAATAAAATTCAGTATCAGATGATTCATTTGCGAGTACTGCTGCTTTCTCACAACGGATGCCTCCCGTACAGTACCATATGACTTTTTTTCCTTGTGCTGCTTTTCCATATTGTTCGAGAAGCTTCGGAACTTCACGGAAATTCACGGTTCCTGCAGGGATAGCATTTCGAAAATGTCCGAGTCTATATTCATAGTCATTTCTCATATCGAGTATGACATATTCATCTTGCTTATCAGATTCAAGGATTTTTTTGAATTCTTCGGGCGTGAGCTCTTTTTTATATTTTTTTACTTGATCAGCGGTGACTTTCACTCCGAATGTGACGATTTCATTGCGGATCTTCACGCTCATACGAGGAAATTCATGATCATCTACAGGGCTTGCTTTGGTATCTATATCAGGAATATCTCAGAAATATTTCGATGATTCTAAAAATTGTCGGTATGCACAGCATTGTCCCCTATTTCCTGTGACTGTAGAGCTGATTCATTCTGTACCGATATAGACTCTTCCCTTCAGTCCGATATCACGAGTAAAGTCGAGATGTTCCTGTGCGATAGAGTCGAGTTCTTCTTCGGGAATATCGACGAATTTATAAAATGTGAGAAGTGTGTATTTTGGTTTATGTCGTGCGTTGAGTTGCGAAACCATATTACTTGTAGGTAATGAATAAAAGGCGAGTTGTAGCTCGACTTCGATGGATTATAGATATTTATCGATAAAGTAAAAACTAAATTAGATTTTAGAGATTTTTTGCTCTATAATCTTCCAGGGAACGTATTTCGGAGAGCGGTATAATATACCAACATCGTGCCGTTCATATTCGGCAAGGAGTTTATCGATAAATACCATACCTCAAATTTTGAAATTTGCTCCTGTTCCTGCACTTTTGTTAATACTATCAGTCAGTCCATCTTGTTCTACTTGAGACAAGCTATCCCATATACCCTCAAATACGGTTTTCATAGAGCCTGTTAATTCCCCCTTTCCGTGATATATTTCTCATTTTATTGTAGCCATCACACGTAATATGAGATATTTTTTGAGTCTTTCCGATCATCGTATATAAGTGTAGATTCATTTAGTATAGGCATCATTTGTCGAAGCGAGTACATCATCATGGATCACAATGAGTGTATCATCTTGTAATTCTCTGATATCTATTCATGTACGTATACCAAAGTATCTCCGCCCCTCCTTGTCATATCGTGACATAAGAACCTTTCCTTCGCTAGTAGAGAATCTTTTTTGCACCTTATTCGCAGCAGATACTGTAATATCGTCATTGTAAGGATTATACTTCCCTGGTTCTTCGATAATATCTCTTATGCGTATTCGTATACTTCAGTCGTTATGATAAAATGTCTTTCATGCGATTCAGAGTATTTCTAGAAGATTCGATAGTGTCTGCTGAAAGTCATCACGAAGTCACTCAGGGATTCATGCAGGGAAAGTAAATATGTGGTAGGGTTTCTCTCCTATACTCTCTACCGATCCATAGTGATCCTGACTTCACGCAAAAGAAAGTGAGATTTTGATATTTTTCTGGTCAGATGTCAGAAAAAACTTGATATGAAGTCAGAATCAAATGAGCTTCTCTCGAAGTATACCTTCATATATACTTCCGATAAATTTTATACCACAGTATCGATCTCAGATACGAAGATTTTTTAGCTTTTCTCCATATCACGATATATCATCAGTACCGACTTTTCATTTTGCTCAAAGCAAGACTTCTTGTGTATAACTTGTAGCCGATCTCAATAGTTCTTTCTGAGATTCTATTCTCTCTTGATGTGCGATATTTTTTGATACTTCTCATTTTTTTGTGAGATACTCTTGTGCTAGGTCATATAGATCCTTCAGTTCTGGAGTCAAATCAATAAGCTTTCCTCAAAGGGTATACGATAGTTCCTGAGTAGCTATACTCAGTACGACTTCACCCAGTATCCCATCTGAAGTGAATGTTCATATATACTTCTGCTGAAGCTCATCATAGGTGACTACGAGAACCTCATTTATAATAGCATTGAGAATATTTTCAGCAACTCTATCTCAGGGGATTCTTGGTTTTTCTGTTTGTCCTACGAGCGCTCTAGGATGGATGGTTGATGCTGGACTAACGAGAGCCTGATTCCTTCTTTCACTATCTGCGTCTTCAAGTATATGAACGGTCTTTCCTGGAACCTCACATCGTACATCTTCTACTTTTTTAGCATACTGAAAGGGTGCATAGTTTTGAGAGGATAGAAGATCGCCCTTATCTGAATTTCATCCTGTGAGGACAAATCTATAGGGGAAGTCTGGTTCTGATATGAGCTCTACCATATCTCTTTTATCGTAGTTCTTCCATGATCACTCTCCATCCTGTCTTGGAGCAAAGATCCAAAGTACAGCATGGTCACTATAGGGTATACCTTTTGCTACTGATTCCCGCAATCATCGAAATCATCTTCATCGAGAAAGTTGATCCTTGACTTGTGAAAGGATATTTGGTACACCAAATTTATATCAAGGAGGCAGAGTATTTTGACTCACTATAGCTGGTAGGTTTACTTTGGGGAAGTCTCTGTTTGATGGAGCTCTATTTGTTCAAGTTTTCTTTTTCGATACTGCCTTTACGCCATCTTTATTTACTTGTTTTCACTTTACTTTTTCATTACGTACTTCATGAAGGAAGTGGTCGTAAAATTGTGGACCAAAAATTCCGAGTACTTCATCTGCGATAGCATTTTGTCATGAGTTCAATATTTCATAATGTCTTATGAAGAAATCATGCCAAATAGCCTCCATATTCATAGAGAATTTTTCTTCATCGATAATACCATCCATACCCAAAGAAAAAGTACGAAATTCTGTAAAGAGAGAGCTTTTTACCACTAAATACTCTTCGAGAAGATCGACTCATAGAGATTCGTCTATATCTCGAATTCAAAGAACGGAATATGTACTCGGAATTTTTGGTATTTTTTTGGCAAGTTTTTCATCGCCTCATTCTGGTACTTCAGCAAAACTTGATCCAATAATCTGAGCTCAAGCTAATGATTGTCCATTACAATATTGGTACATAAGAATATTCATATGAATCAACACTTTTTCATCACTTCCTGCAAAAGGATGAAATCATATGAGTTTTGGATATTTTTTCCATACAGCAAGATAAAATAAAGCTTTCTGGTAAAATAGAGCTTTATCAGTATTTTGAGCAGCAGTATGTCAGATATTCATACGACTGGCATCGGTCACATTACTCTGAAATACTATCCGTATAAGACCTTCAATATCAGAACGTATAGCCTCAAGTCATGCTAAAAATTTCTGTTCTTGATTCCTTTCGGTCACATCAAGAACAGAAAAAGGAGTCGTTCTATTTAGGCTATTTGGTAAAGGTTTTTGAAGAATTGTAGAGATAGTGGGGTGTTTTTTTAAGAACTCATCTATTCTCATTGCTAAGTCAATACAATCAAGGTATCGTCTTTTTATATGTTCAAATTTCTTTGGATCGAGAGAAAGTAAATTCGCTCTTTTGGATTGTTCACGGAGCAAAGCTGTGCCAATATTATCTTCACTCAGAGCACCCCGAGCAATTATACGCTTAGCTCATCCCAGATTTTCTCAACCACTCAGTATATTCATGAGAATATTTTACCATAAGATATATATAAAAGTCAAATTATATGATGAGAAAGCATATTGAAAATGTCTTTATTGGAGTATTTTTTACTGAGAATTATTGTGAAAAAAGAACTTATCACTATGATCTCATATATATGAAAAAAATACTCTCATTTCTGATCATTTTCTCTTTTTCTTTCTGATCAATTTATGCTGCTTCTGGGACTATACTTATGTCACCATTTTTTATCACCGATCCTATCCGTGAAGTTACTCCTACGAACCACCCTAAGAAGTCTATCATCCAAAAGAAAAATCCATATAAACGTATCGCAGAGTCTGCTTCGATAGAATTCTATGAAAGTCGTCTCAGAGATATCTATAAAGTACAGGTGAATCTAAAAAATTGACTCCGAGTCCTCTCACTTGGAAGCCCTATCGAATGGGATCAAACTTCAGGAGAGCCTCTCTATCCGAAAAAAACACTCAAAGAGCTCAAAACTGAAAATAGCATCCCTCTCACTCTTGCCATAAATGGACAGTTTTTCGATCCGAAGAAAAATCCTACACCCCTCTCTTTTGGACTGAAGGAAGGTGGAGAAGTCCGTACCGCGTGAGCAGATAATCGAAATGAGAGTAAAAAAATCATCATTTTCGGTTCATGATATGCTCAGATCCTTCCCTATTCTTGGGAGCATCTTCGTGATGCTTCTGGTGATTTTGCACTTGTGAGTCTCTCTCTTGATACACCTAATTTTCCACTCGAAGATATCGGGCGTACCTATATCTGTCTCCAGAATCCAGATTATCAAAATATTTCTGATAGAATACTCGTATTTTTCACTCGTTCACTTTCTGAATACTCTGCCGAAAGGATACTGCGCTCAGAGTGATGCACTCGGAATTCCTCGATCAAGCTTGACTCAAGTGGATCATCCCAGATCATATTCGGCGATATCATGATCAGTGGAAACGCTCACAAAGGATATCCCGATAATCGGAAGATCCCCCATGCAATAGGATTTATCGAAATCTAAAACACAAGTACAAACTCCCCTTTCACTTTCCCTTCTCACTTATAGTACTCTCGTACTTCAGAGATAGTACCTCGTTTGAACTCTTCGAATTTCTTCGTGATCTCACGCGCCACCACGATATGATGATCCTCTCAGAGATACTGTCCGAGCTCTTCAAGAGTCTTTTCTATACGGTGTACTGATTCATAGACGACGACGGTATATTCTTTTTTCACAAGGGACTTCAGCATCGTCTGTCGTCACTTCTTCACAGGGAGAAATCCAAGATACAGATATTGATGACAGTCTATCCCACTCGCGACCAGTGCAGAGAGGACTGCAGAAGCTCATGGAATCGGTACTATGGTGATACCTTCTCCTACAGCACGACGTATGAGCATGAATCCTGGATCACTGATTCAGGGTGTTCCAGCATCGGAGACGAGGGCTACATGCTTCCCTTGCTTGAGAAGCTCGATGATGCGCTCCATCTTCGAAAATCCTGAATGTGAGTGAAAAGAGAGGAGACGTCCACCATTTTCTATATCATAGTACCCGAGAAGTTGCCCTGTAACGCGAGTATCCTCGCAGGCGATATAGTCTGCTTCTTTCAGTGTACGAAGGGCTCTCAGAGTTATATCCTCGAGGTTACCGATGGGAGTAGAGACGATACTGAGGTATCCTGATGGTGAAATGGACATGATAATCAATTAGTGGTTGCGATCGTTCTATCGGTAGTATCAGTGCCAGTATACCCATAAATGATGCAAATTCTAGCAAATAATTCATCAAAAACCGTAGTATCTCTCTCGAGTCACCGAAATCTTCTTACCGCAGGACAACCTATTCTTTCTCATGGAAGATATGAATCACTCATTCCATCTGGATTTGATTTTCTTAAGACTCAATCAATATCTTTACAAAAATTTCTTATACTAAATCTATTAAAAGTCGGAGTATCAAGCATTGCACTGGATTGCATTAATCTTCTTACTTCTCTTATATCTAAATCTTTTGGCTCTGGATTTCATCTTCAGAGCATTGTTTGGAAATTCTGAAATATATGCCTTCCCGTTTCACAAGCATTTGACCATCACCCACCAAACTTTACCAAATCATCTTCACTAAAAACGCGAAAAAGAATATCTCTATTTTTAAGGAGATACTCCTCGATTTTTTCATTACCAAAAGCTTGGAATGCCATTATAAGATACGAGGTTTCACGAGAGAAAATTTGGGGGTTGAGAAACCAAGTAGGATATTTTCACGCATGAACGAGATTATAGTTCTTATCATACTCTGTGGGATTCAACTTTTTTTCATAACTTTCCCTGAGCCCTCCAAGATTTAAATCCCACTCATTCCAGGCATCAGAAGTAAATACATTATGTAAAACTTTAGATGTCAGTTCATATCGATCATATTTTTCTCAATTGGTCGAAGTAGGAGGTTTTGGAAGTTGCGATAGTACCTCAGAGTATTGTTCAAGGGAGGATAGATTCATAATAATGACCTCAAGATAATAAGGTTATTATAAATAATAAGGCTCTAGACCAGAAGAAATATTAAAAAGTAATTATTTCTGGTAAAACTTATATAGAAGTATAAGAAGTTCTGTTTCTAATTCAATTGTTTCTTTAT
>JAYVGV010000017.1:0-3226 GCA_043771825.1 Candidatus Altimarinota bacterium
ATGCTAAAATGAGGGCTTCACGGATTTTTTGGATTATTTTAGCAAATAAAAAGGGCAACCGAAGTCATCACTCATTATTCGCTAAAATAAACACTTCCCTACGACTATACATCGAAGAAAGGGCTGAGCAACTTTTCAGTTGCCCTTGCTTATCTATGCACAGTCGAATTAGTGGGAAATTCGTTGAAGAAATGTTTATTTTAGCCCGAGTATTCTATAGAATCCCCTCTTTTTAGCAAGCCTGAGATTATCTTCTTTTGTGGCGAGTTGTATTTTTCTCACTAAAGTGCTATCCTATTCTCACTATGAATAGTCCACTTGTTGTGCCACATCAGGATGAAGAATCTGCCTCGTTAGAAGTGCAATCACATGCCCTCTCGGTGCGAGATCTCACAGGACAAGAAGTCCAGAAGATCATACGACCTGGTGCACAGCGTGGGACTCTCACTACCCCAGCAGAGTATCAGACACCCTCGTGAGTCGTACATTTGAGACTTCCCTATGGGACTCGGGAGCAACTTCAGGAATATATGATGACCCCCATTCGTGAGGGATACACAGTATGACGGAAGGCATTGTCTCTCTATATAGAATCATGAAGAAGTCGAGATGCATGGAAGAGATTTGCCCAAAATGAAAATGTAGATTATGATCTCGTGCAGAGAAGAGGCTTTCTCATCCCTGTGGATTGGAGAAATTTCCGAAAAGGATTCACTGACAAGGAAAGTCCAGAAGATCTTCGAGAGATCGCTCATATTTTCTGACTTGAGAAAATATTTCATGACTATCTTTCCCTTATTACTCTCCCCCTTGTTACTAGAGAGCAGATTCGGTCTCGACGAGTACGAAAATATATAAAAGAGTGACTTCGTGGACTTTCTGAAGTCGGGGGAACGACATTCATAGAGGCACTCGGGATCGTACTATCCGAATGGAATACAGAGAAAATACCGTCTCTCCGTGGGAAGACATTCGCAGAATACTCTGGATGGAAGATGCCGAGTGTCATCGTGAGAGGATGACCTATCCTTCCGACCCATCTCATCGGAATTCTCTGAATCACTGATAGTACAAAAAAAAGTATACTCGGGTCTCTGGGTATCAGAGGGCATATCTGGAAAGATCAGCGTGGAAAACGTACGAATATTCCATCATTTGAGGGAGATGATTATCTCGTTGCTTGGAAAGAGACAGATATAGGGAGATACTATATCGCCCTTCGCATGTCAGGCATGACAGGGACGAAAGCATTCGATCTGAGTCTAAAACAATGGAATGATACCTCGAGCAAGAAATATGGATATACGCTCTCCCCGACATCTCCGAAGGCTGCTCTCGCACGTAAAGCACTCAAAGATCAGATGAATCTGTGTCAAAGAACCCTAGAAAATGAGCATCATACGTATATATGCAGATATCTTGCAAAAATGATGAGTACGTATCTTCTCTGAAATGGTGGATCAGAAGTCAGTGAATCAGATATACTCTATCATACATCCAGTGAGACATATAGATTCTCTTCAGGATGTCTCATGCGTTTCTCGAAATGGAAAATGCCAAAATATATCACTCTCGAATATCTCCAATCCCTCCTCGAAACATGGAAATCCCAAGAAGATGATGAAATAAAGAAACTGACACAAAAACTTAAAAAATAGTATTAGAGAAAAAAAGAGGCTCACGAGGAGCCTCAAATCTTCATTCTCTGTCAAATAATCTTTTGACTTCCCTCCCCTTTCCACTATACTTCGTTCACAATTTCTTTTTCCCGAGGAGCATATATATCCATATAGATAGCTTCTCCTCATATCTGGAGCTATTTACACTCGCCTTTCGCTCGTATATCGAAAGCATATAAATCGTAAATCTTCCTATTATAGTATAAGAAGACATTGTATTTTATTTTTCTCGCGATATTTTCACTCGCGCTTATCCATTTTTCTATGTCTTTTTCGACTCTTTCTCTCCGTCCTGAGATCCTTCAGGCACTCACTGACCTCGGCTACCACACCCCGACTGAAGTCCAGTCTGCCGTCATCCCTGTCGCTCTCGCAGGCAAGAATATCATCGTCCAGTCTCAGACTGGAAGTGGTAAGACTGCAGCATTCGTCATCCCAGCCCTCAATACTATCGACTCGAAAAATCGTACTCCCCAAGTCCTCATCTTAGAGCCGACTCGTGAGCTCGCTTGCCAGACTCGTGATGAAGTATTCAATCTCTCTCGCCATATGCGTATGGGATCTCTCGCCGTCTATGGTGGATCTCCGATCTGGAAGCAGAAGGAGGCACTCCGCGCAGGCGCTCAGATCATCATCGCCACTCCAGGACGTCTCATGGATCTTATGGAGCGTGGATGGATCGATCTGAATTCTGTCACGACACTCGTCCTCGATGAGGTCGATCAGATGATGGATATGGGATTTGCTCCGGCAGTGACAGAGATCTGGGAATCTATGAAGTCACTCAAGCAAGTCGTCACATTTTCAGCTACATATACTAAGGAGATCACCCGTATGCTTGATTCTCATATTAAGGGTGAAGTCGAGTCTCTCATCCTTTCGAAAGCTCCGACCGTTGATACGATCGATCATGTCTTCATGCGTGTCGGTATCAGGGACAAATACCCAGTACTGAAGCGTATCCTCGAACGCTTTCCTGAGGATAAGGTCATGGTATTTACCGCGAAGAAGCATGAAACCGAAGAGCTCGAACGCTATCTCTACCGCGATGGATTCTCAGCTGCATATATCCACGGAGATATGCAACAGCGAGATCGTATGAGAGCCCTGAAGGACTTCAAGGAAGGACATGTGCGTATATTCATCGGTACTGATGTCGCCTCTCGTGGACTCAATATGAACAATATCAATCTCGTCGTGAACTACCATGTTCCTCATGATCCAGAAAGCTACATCCATCGTATCGGTCGTACTGGTCGTGCTGGTGCTTCCTGACATGCCATCATGCTCGTATCGAGCGAAGAGATGCGTACATTCCAGCGTATCGAGCGTATGCATAAGATCGAGATCACGGAAGTCGATGTCGAAGGTGTCATCATCCCACGAGCAAAAGAAGTTTCTCGATCATACGGTGGTGGAGGAGGAGGTGGAGGATACCGTGGAAGCGGATCAGGAGGTGGTCGCGGAGGATACTCTGGTGGAAGATCGAGCGGAGGCGGAAGTGGATACTCTGGAGGATCATCACGTGATGGTGGATCTGGCGGAGG
>JAYVGV010000018.1:0-17890 GCA_043771825.1 Candidatus Altimarinota bacterium
ATATCCAGGTTTAGTTTCAGTTGAATTATGGAATAGTGCTAACCAATGAAAGAGAAAACTAATAATCGAATGAAATGAAGCAATGATACTTGAATGAGAAGTACTACTTTCGTTTCCAGCTATCAAAAGAAGATCAAGAAATAATCCTGAATACCCATTCAGTAAGCTAGTATATGCGGAATGAACTCAGAACTATTTTAATTGAAATTCACCGACTGGCAGAAACTGAGTTAAATATAAATATTATTCTGCCCAAGCAGAAACCAGAAGAATGAATATTAACAAAGATGATTTTGAGAGTAGTATTATTGATTTTATAAATACCTTAGAAATTGATAATGATTGATGGGGTAACTTATTTGAATATTGTATAGATTGACTTTGGCAATCTCGGAGCTTAGAAATTAGTGATAGTCAACAAGTCAAAATTGATAGGCTATCAAAACTTGATAATGATAAAGTTGTATTATTGAACGAAGTAAGTGCATTGATAAACTTTCCTGAAATACTCATTGAGAAAAATAAGCAATTACTTTTATTAAAAAATGAAATATTAGAAATAGAAAATAGTATTAATAATTCAGAAATTGAATTAGATATAGTAAATGTTAAAAGATATGGAAAATTCTTCATCGAAAACATGTGAAAGATCGCATTGGAATCAAAAGACCATCAGATGTTAGTGTTACTATTTCAATTCATATTCAAAGAGATACCAACCTATTGATCTATACTTAATCGAAACAGTCCTTTAAATCTTATGTTGGCTTTAAGTACAAAAAAACGAACCATTGACGATTCGTTAATTTGCTCAAATATTGAGAGAAATGTTTTATGGCAGCCCCACTTAGAATCGAACTAAGGTTCTCAGCTTTGGAGGCTGATGTTCTAACCGCTGAACTATGAGGCTATAGAGGCAGATATGTCTATCTGCAACTCATGATTATATAGAGTATCGGACGAATGATACGATCGAATCTTTCCCGATGAATTCTCCGACTTTTATATCAGGATTCATGACGAATGGCTGAGTGAGAAGAGCATTCTCTTCACGGAACTTGGTCATTTTTCCATCGATGATTTTTTCGAGAATTTCAGCAGGCTTACTCGCATTCTTCGGATCTTGCTGCATCATAGCAAGTTGGATCTCTTTTTCCTTCGAGACGATCTCTTCAGAGATATCAGTAGGGGAGACTACCTGCGGATTTGATGCTACTACATGCATTGCTACTTGTTTGAGTTTTGCTTCATCGGTACCAGCTTTTGCGACGACGAGTGCTCCATTTTTGAAGTTCGAGTGTACGTAGCTTCCTATGACCTCACCTTCGATCTTCGTAAGCGTACGGATTTCCATATTCTCACCGACTTTGAGCGTATATTCAGAAGCCTTGAGCTCCTCTGCCTGGGCAATAGCTTCAATATCAGAGTCAGAGTTCTGACGGATAGTGATGAAGTGATCGACCATAGCATCGAATGTCTCATTTCTAGCGACGAAATCTGTCTCACATGAGACGACTGCTACGTATGTAGCACCACCCTCTGAGACGATCTTGATCTTTCCTTCGCTTGTCTCATTTCCAGCACGCTTTGCAGCTTTCGCAAGACCTTTCTTTCGAAGAAGATCGATAGCGACTTCGAGGTCACCATTGGCTTCGACGAGAGCATTCTTACAGTCAGACATACCGACTCCAGTACGTTCACGGAGTTCTTTTATCATTTGAGAGGTTACCATAGATTTTGATTGATAAGGAATTAGATTTTAGTATTGAGTCACTCTTGCTAGTGACCGAGCTGTAGAGTATTTTTCTGAAAACTACTTTTCAGAAGAGAAGAGTTTCTGTATACCGAGAGCCTGTATCATCTTTTCTGCATTCTCATAGATCGGAGCGACGATATGGTCTTTTCCAGAATATGCCTGAAATGCTAAAAAAAGAGAGAATAAAAACAGTATGAAATTCACAAGTCCGAGTATAGGACTGAGAAACCAGAGAAAAATACTCACGATAGAGCATATTATCTGTATGAGATTAATCCCAAAACCCTGCTTCATATACTTCACTACATATTCTGTCTTCACTCCCATGAGAATAGGAAGGAAGAATATGATCGATCCGAGAGCTGCAGAGAGCTTCTCTTGAGCAGATACAGGAGAGAGAGGGTTTTCCATAAGAGAGTATTTTAGACTATAGGATTATTCACTTTTTGCTTCTTCTGTTTTGACTTCGTCTTTTTTTGCGATTGGAGATTTTGGGGCAAGTTTCTCAGTTTTTGCTGGAGCAGTAGAGAGAGGTTTTTTGTCTTCAGACTTACGAGCCTTGATCGAAGATTTCAGTTCTCCAAGGACGAATGCGAGAGCCTTAATAGAGTTCACATTACATGGAACAAAATGGTCCGTCTTATCAATATCACCAGTAGAACCCAGGAGAGCAATAGTAGTGACACCCATAGTATGGGCTTCTGTAAGGGCAAGATCTTCGTAGTGTCCATCGACGACGATGACGACATCTGGAACACGCTTCATATCTTTCACGCCAATATATGCCATCTTGAGTTTTTCGAGTTCTTTCATTTTTACAGATATTTCTTTTTTTGTGAGACCTTCGAGCATCCCATTTGCAAGTGATGTTTCGAGCTCATTGTAGTAGCTGATTCTCTTCTTGATTGTAGCAAAGTTCGTGAGAAGTCCTGGAACCCACTTTGAGCTGACATAGAACTGTCCTGTAGCGAGTGCGATAGCTTCTACGAGATCCTTAGTCTGCACTTTCGTACCAACAAAAAGGAGGCTCTTCCCACGAGAGGTGAGATCTTCGAGAAGTGCTTTCACTTCTGTGAGCTTTTCAGCTGTCTTGTAGAGATCGAATACATGGATACCATTTTGGATACCATAGATATAGTCACGCATTTTCGGAGACCAGTATTCACGCTTATGTCCGATGTGGACAGCATTTTCGAGCATACTCTGTACGAGTGTAGCGCTTGACATAGAGAAAAATAATAAAAAAATAATCCTTACGAGACTTTAGGTCAGATACGAAACCCTTCAAAGCAAAAGCAAATAGGGGAGGAAGTATCCTTGTGATCAAGAGAGTAAACTATTGAAAAACAAAAAATCCCGACCGTTTTCTCATATTCCGAGAAAGAGTCAGGAGAATTATAGTGAAAAATGGAGAAAAGCAAGAAATATTACTTATGATCCATCATTCTCTCTATTTGTTCTTTCTATGCAAGCATTCACAGCTACTTCAAAAAGGGCTGCTTGATCCATTGACATTGGTATTCAAGATGTCAATGGATTACCTGCTTCATCTACAGTTTCATCCATAAAATTTCTTACTTGCGTTGGTCACCACGAAGTAACTCATAAATCTCGTATTGAAGGAATAGGTGCGTCTTCTTCATCAGAAAAAGTTCATCAGTAAGAAAGTTCTATCATAAATTTGTAGATTTAAGAAATTAATATAAGTATATAATATCACTTAATTTAAACTAAGTCAAATGAAAAAACTTAGACTCTATTCTGAAGCATAACACTTTTTTTTCGCCAAAACATCTGGTAGGCGTAGTATAATTGGATCTTTTTCTTTGTTTTGGGTTTAGGAAAGATGATAATTATTCTTAGGATTTAAAGCTTGAAGGTTATTCACCACCACCTACTTCTAAGAGTATAACTCCTATAATACTCAGTGCGAGTCATCATACTTGGATAAGTGTGAGCTTCTCATGAAAGTAGAAGTAGCTGACAAGAGCGAGAAGTACTATATTCGATGTCACGAGGACCGTATTTGCTATGGCGAGATTCTTCTCTCGGAGTGTCATAGAAAAGAGTATGATTCCGATTATATAAAGAGTCATTCCTATTCCATAGTAAGTGTATTTATCTTCGATTGCCCATTTTTTGAGAAATATATCACCTATAGTGAAGAGTAATCCGCCTCATAAGAGGAGAGCAAGGAGTTGATATTTCATAAAAATAGAGAGAAAAATACTTGATGTAATGATACTTGATTCTCTCTAAATGCAAGTGGTTTTTTCTTGCCTTTTTCTGATTTTTCATACAATACAAATATCTAAGATACCTCTCCTATGGCTCACGAATACGAAATCATCATGTGACTCGAGACTCATGTCCGCGTCAAATCAAATACGAAAATGTTCTGTAGTTGCGCGAATGCGATCGAACTCGCAAGCGAACCAAATATGAATGTCTGTCCCCTCTGTATGGGATTCCCTGGGATGCTCCCGACTCTTTCTGAGGGAGTGGTCGATCTTGCGGTACGCGCGAGTCATGCCATGCGATGTGAAGTGATGCAGGAGAGTATTTTTGATCGTAAGAGCTACTTCTATCCGGATCTTCCGATGGGATATCAGATCACACAACTCTATCATCCTATAGCTATGGGTGGGGAAGTACAGGCATTCGTAGGTGATGAGGTCAAGACATTTCGTATCCACCATATGCATATCGAGAATGACGCGTGAAAGCTCGTGCATGCAGGAGGCAAAACTCTCTGCGACTATAATCGTGCGGGATCACCACTTATGGAGATCGTGACTGAGCCAGATTTCCGCTCAAAGAGTGAGGTGATCGCCTATCTCGAAGAACTCCAGAAGCTCATGCGTTGGTGTGGCGCCTCTGATGCTGATATGGAGAAGTGACAGCTTCGCTGTGATGTGAATATCTCGATCCGGAAAATAGGAGAGACGACTCTTCGCAATCGTGTAGAACTAAAAAATATCAATTCATTCTCCTCTATCGGTCGAGCCATAGATGTCGAATACGCTCGTCAGATAGAGATCTACGAAAGCGGTACTACTCTCGACCAGGAGACCCGTGGATGGAATGACGAAAAGTGATACTCGACGTCTCTGCGGTCCAAAGAAGATGCTATGGACTACCGATACTTCCCAGATCCAGACCTTCCGCCACTCCATCTGACGAAGCAATACATCGAAGAGAGGAATATCGGAGAGCTCCCGATCGATCGCAGACTGAAATATGTAAGCGAATATCATCTCTCATCAGATGATGCGCGTATACTCTCAAGCGATAGACTTACGAGTGATTTTTTCGAAGAGCTCGTAGAAGTCTCCGGAGATCCTCGCAAATCTTGCTCGTATATCACGACGATCCTCTTCGCGATATTCGAGTGACACCATGAGAAGATCGATCTCTCTTGTATGAAGTGAGGAGCCGAAGAGGTCGGAAAAGTCATACAGATGGTAAATAGCGATGAACTCTCTTCGACCAATAGCAAAATCGTAATAGAAAAGCTTGTCTTTGAATGATGAAGTACAAGTGAATGGATAGAAAAACTCGAGCTTCGTCAATCTAATGACACTTCTGCACTTGAAGCAATAGTCGATCATGTCATCGTAGAGAATACTTCTCAAATAGCAGAGTACAAAGCAGGGAAGGAGACACTCTTCGGCTTCTTCGTCGGGCAGTGTATGAAAGCCTCGAAAGGGCAAGGAAATCCGAAAATATTCACAGAAATACTTAAGAAAAAACTCTCACTAAGAACAGAAAATTTTTAGTATATATCGGACTCAAGAGCAATTTCCATTATTTTTAATACAGTCACATATTTTCACTTGGTATTGACTATAACTCTTAGGATAAATTCTCAATACTCGATATCTCATGATCAAACTTTTCAGCTCATTCAAATGAGAGCTTGTACTGCTTGTTGTTGTCTTGATGTAAGTACGTTAAAATCGAATACTGCATCTCATCATTCTGATCATCGCGCAATTTCATCCAGCTCTACTCCATAATCTTCCATAGTTATGCCAGTCATAATAAAAAATATTATATATTATTATAATATATAATAAAAATTATTGATTTGTCAAAAGTATTTTTATATGGTATAATATTTTCATGAAGAAATTTTTATTCATCATTCTAATATTTTTCTTTGCTGGAGCAAAAGAGACTTTTGCTTTGGAAATATTGAAGCCGAGTCTCACAACTCAGATGAAGTATCAAGAAGAAGTTCAGAGAAAAAATACAATCCTCGAAAAAAAACAGAGCAATATACTCCGTCTTGCAGTAATTCGCAAAAACAAAAATATAACCTCTCCCAAAGTAGTATCAGTACTAAAATCAAGTACAGCTGTATCATCTTCATACTGAGCCAAAACACCTATAATACAGCAAACTGCTACACAAATATACTCAGAAAATATCATTTCGACCATCTCCGGTGTCGAAATGTCTCGTGTGCAAGAACGATGGTTCAGATGGTATAATACTTATAGATCGTCTCTCGGACTGGGTAGCTATACCTATGATGCGAGACTTGATCCGACAGCACATGACTGGAATAAGGTGTTCTACTATTCAAGGTGACAAAACCATCATACGAGAAGTGCAGGTGATGGATACTATAACTTCAGAGTGATAGACAAGTGGTTCATCGCCCGTGGAGTGAATCCAAAACCTATAAACTGATCCAAACATACAGAAAATGTAGGATACGGATACTACTCATGTACACGCTGAGACTGTACTGATGAGCTCATAGCTTCTATACGATCGACATTTGATTTTTTTATGAGTGAACGTGGGAAGTCCTATGATGCACACTATCGGAGTATCATAAATCCGTACTTCACGAAGATGGGCTTCGATATCATCGTAGTTCCAAGTGAGAAGAGATACTATATAACTATACACTATGCCACTACATTCTAAGGAAGCTATAGGTTGTAATGGCGCTATAAAACTATGAAAACCTCTACCTCCTAAGACCCTATGAAGACTCATGCGTCTTGTACAAAGAGAGATCGATCTCATACAGGCTACATACGATACACCAGAGATACGTACTGACTTTATAGATGATCCACAATCGTGGACTCTGAAAGATAGAGTGGGTGTTCTCCCTTTTAAAACACAAAACATAATACGAAATTATCTCAAAAAGCTTGGCTATGGTTTGAGTATAGAATTCCTCGCAAGGAACGAGATCATACGATTTGGACATGTCATAAAACACGATGATAGTCATCTGGAAAGAAATGGGTCTACTCTTTTCATCCCTCTTATACTTCCGAGAAATGAAGAAGTGAATTTTTGGCATGCATCAAATCCTGAGAGGGTCTATCCTCTAAGTGTATGAGATATCATGATATTTGATCAGAATCAAGAACATGCACTTGATCTCAAAATGAAAGAAAGTGATAAACATATGGGGTATGGTCTAGTACTTTTTCTCGATAGGCTTCCATCAAAAGAAAGTGTGAAATAAATATAGATTATACAATACAAAAATAAATAATCTCTTTCTTTTTGCAAAATAGTATATTTAGATATAGTATCCATATCACTCTTATGGATACTATACTTCCTCCGTCATCTCAAACACCTACGCAGTACTGTATCTCAGGAAATACCATCCCAAAAATATCCCTCCCATGAATCACCATCACTCAGGAAAGTATCCAAGGAAAAGTCTGCTATACCCTCACTCCGAAGGATAGTGCTATCCTCAAAGGGCTCAGGTGAGTCTCTCGGGATAGATTTTGAAGAGAGTATTTGACTCAAGTAGGATCGGAACTCCTCATTCGAGAAATACGCCGATCGATCCCAGAAATATCTCAAAAAGAGATTCAAGATGAGTGGAAGAAATATTTCTCTGAAGGGTATAGTGAAGAGAAGCTCGATCTTCTCGTAGCAAGACTCCATGCACACTACGGGGAAAAGGTAGGAAGTCGACTTGCAGAATGAAAAGAGAAAAATATTGCTCAGAGCGATATAGGAGTCACTGTAGAGAGTATCATCGATGATATGAGGCGACTCCGTGAAGATCCGAAATTTAGACGTGTCACTTTCCAAGAAGGTCTCGGTATCACTTTTGCTCTCCTAGAAAAATATACAGGAGCGTGGCTCGGTATCGTGACCTTCGGATGAGAAAAAAGAGCAGACGGATGACTCATCATCAAGACTCCAATCTGACAGAATATAGTACCACCATTTCTCCTTTTCGGAAACTGATATACAGCAAGTGGTCATAGCCTCGAAGAGGTATTAGATCATCAAGCAATAGCATCTGTCAGACCAGTATTTCTCCACTATCTCATAGATACAAACGGTGAGATCATCGGAAAAGTGAAGACTCCCATGACCGAATGGACGAGCACTATGATGTTCCCATCGAGTGATGTTCTCAGGTCATGGATCCGTGATCCAAGCCTCATGCCAAGTGGGTGAGAGATATCGCTCTATACAGGAAACCGGGGAAAAGGTGTCACCCTCACGAAGATGACTCCAAAATGATGGTTTATACGAGCTGGAATCAGAGATGGAGAGTTCGAGTGAATACAAGCAAAATGAAAATTTATGACGATCTGATATGCAGATACTGCCTGAAATCTCAGATCCAATATATCTACCACTGCATCAAAAGTAAGCTCCTCAAACGGTCAGGAAAGACTCAAAGATATTACTCATACGGGAGCTTCTCTCGATGCCAACTGGGAATGAATACTTCTTCGATCTCCCGATATGACTCTAGGTACTCGTGGACACTATGGGCTCTCTCTCCAAATCGGGGAAGGGGATATAAACTATACTCAGTCAGCTCGTATGGGACTCGAAACTACTCACTTCTTCCAGTACCAACTCTCACCATCTCTCAAAGGAGAAGTAGGGTACGGATACGATCGACTTTGGTCACCCAATCTCTTTCCGAATACTTTCGGTAAAGTATCAGCGACCGACCGAAACTTCACACACTTCCAGAAAGGAAAGAAATGGAATATAGGACTCGAATCTCGAATACCTGGATGAGTACTCTGAGGAGATATATCGAGAGAGATCTGACTCATCATGGATACGACTCTCTCTAGTATAAGATATACACTCGGACACTATCGATTCTCATATGAACAAGAAGTACAAACTCCAAGTCATCCACTTCTCAGTCATCAAAGAGGTTATAGAGCATCGATGCTCTATAAAGGAAGTGATGTATGAATCTCACTGGGCATAGGGACAAGAAAAATTTGAGATAAAAGAACAAATCAAGCACAGATAGAACTCTCCATGAAACTAGACTAGCATATTTAAAAATTTTCCATCGCGGAAGATTTTTAAACGCATTACACATCGAGATTCGCGACACTCGTAGCTCGTGACTGGATGAAGTGCTTGCGTGGTGGGACATCCTCACCCATAAGCATACGAAATACTGCATCCGCCTTCTCAGCATCATCTATAGTCACACGGAACATCTTACGCTTATCTGGATCCATAGTTGTCTCCCAAAGTTGCTCTGGGTTCATTTCTCCGAGACCCTTATATCGTTGGATACCCTCAGAAGTGATACCTTCTTCTTCGATAAACTTGAATTTTTGATCATCAGAGTAAGCGTACCAGGCGTTCTTTCATTTCGTGAGCTTATAGAGTGGAGGATTGGCGATGAAGATATGACCATTCTCGATGAGCTTAGTAAAGTAGCGAAAGAAAAATGTCAGAAGAAGTGTACGGATATGCGCTCCATCGACATCAGCATCGGTCATGATGACTATACGGTGATACCGAAGACGTGAGTAGTCGAATGAGTCTGATATAGATGTTCCGAGAGCGATGATAAGATTTTTGATTTCTGTATTTCAAAATATTTTATCGAGACGAGCTTGCTCGGTATTGAGAATCTTTCCCCGAAGAGGGAGGATCGCCTGGAATTCCCGATTGCGACCCTGCTTCGCTGATCCACCTGCAGAATCACCCTCTACGATATAGAGCTCACATTTACTTGGATCCTTGCTACTACAGTCAGCGAGCTTTCCAGGGAGTCATGAGCCTTCGAGAGCACCCTTACGAATGATCGTATCACGAGCATTTCTGGCAGCAGCACGAGCACGAGCGGCGAGGAGACACTTCTCAATGATTGCCTTAGCCGCCTTAGGATTCTCTGAAAGAAAATCATAGAAAGACTCACCTGTAGCACGATCAGCAATACCCTTCACTTCTGCATTTCCGAGCTTCCCCTTTGTCTGTCCTTCGAACTGTGGTTCAGGAACCTTCACAGATACTATGACTGTGAGACCCTCTACGACATCTTCGTTTGCGAGATTTTGGTCTTTTTCTTTGAGGATTTCTTGTTCACGAGCGTACTTATTGATCGTACGAGTGAGTGCCATCTTGAATCCTACTACATGCGTCCCTCCTTCTGGAGTGATGACATTATTGACGAATGATATGAGCTTTTCGTTATAGTCATCTTTTTTATACTGGAGCGCCAGCTCGACTTGGACGCTATCGACTTGTTTTTCGATATAAAATATTTCTTCACATACATGATCTGCATTACGATTGAGGTATTGGACATATGACCGTATGCCTCATTCGAAGAAGAATCTATAGCAAGAATTCTCGAATTCATTCACGAGTGTCAGGGTGATGCCCTTCGTGAGATACGCTTGCTGACGAAGACGAGTACGAATAGTATCATAGTCGAATATCACCGTCGTGAACATACTCACATCGGGCCAAAATCGGACGATCGTACCATGTTTTTTCGTCTTCTCGCCTGTATCTGCTACCTGAGCGTCAGGGACTCAGCGTTTATATGACTGAGTATAGATCTTCCCCTCCTTATGAACCCAAACTTGCATATTATCAGAGAGAGCATTCACGACGGAAGCACCGACTCCATGGAGCCCTCATGATACCTTATATCCACTCTCTTCTCCTCCGAACTTTCCTCAGGCATGCAGTACCGTCATCACTGTCTCCAGCGCTGACTTCCCTGTCTTCGCGTGGACATCAACTGGGATACCACGCCCATCATCTTCGACAGATACTGATCCATCCGCATGCATCATGACGGTGATATGCTTCGCATGACCCGCCATCGCTTCATCGATAGAGTTGTCTACGATCTCCCATACGAGATGGTGAAGTCCACGCTCATCTGTCGATCCGATATACATTCATGGGCGTTTGCGAACAGGTTCGAGACCTTCAAGGACTTGGATATTCGAACTATCGTAAGAAGTGGAAGACATAGGGGATGGTTAGTATGTGATTTTTATTTGCTCGAAGCGAAGATCAGATCTTTCTCTGCAAGTAAAATATTGAATATGAGTATATAAAAAAAAGACTGAAAGTAAAATTTCTTTCAGTCTTTTTCTCTCTATTTATAAGAGACATCTCTCATAGAAATATCTAAAGTCTCATAGCTTGGATTATGCGATCACTCTTCGTGAATTCTGCATCTGGATTCTCAGCAATATTTTTGAGGAGAATCGTACGAAGCTCAGCTGGGTTCACATCTTGCGTGATAGGGATATCTATGAGAGAGGTGATTCATTTTTTCACAGAAAAACGCAGTATCTTCGCTACTTGCTGATCGTAGAGTATAGCAAAAGATGCTATCTGTGAGTATTCATAGAATGTATCTTGTACTTGTATGCCGTTCTCGGTGACATCGACATCGGTGAGAGGAGCAGCGTTGTTCTCTTTCATTATATAGACTCCTGCGAAGAGGAATACTACAACCGACATAATATAGAGTCACTGTACAATACCATAAATGATAAGAAAAAGCACTACCACAAGTGCTACGATATACCAGCTTTGTGGACGCTCATTTCGAGATGCGAATTGCCAGTGGTACATAGAGTATTATGATCAAGTAGTACTAGCAAGCAGAGCCACGAGCTTCGTCATGATGAACCACGCAGACATAGATAATACGAATCCAAGGACAGATCCATAGATTCATTTTTTTGCCTTGTCGACTCATGAGCTATCTCCTGTGATACCACTCGCGAACTGCATACGTACAGCATGATAGATGAGTGCTACGACACATATCGTCCCAGCAATAGCTAGGAGGTACTCTATCGCTGAAGCAATCATGAAAGGAATATTTTCCATAGTGATATTTCATGTACGAAGATCTGTATTACTTTTTCAGAGAATATTTGCCTCATCTGCATGAACAATAGACAACATTGAAATAAGTATGAGTAGGGGAAATATGAAGTATTTCATAATAAAAATCATAAATTAAGTATACTCTAAGATCTATAAAATTCCAAATTTTTTCACTCTTTTTGCTTTTTCAGAGCGTTTTTGTATACTCGGTATAAGTTTTCCTCATCGTATTCTCATCGTTTTTTGAGATACTACCCGAATGAAAAACGCATATACTTATCCTCATAGCCTTCCTCTCTCACCATGAAAATCCCTCTCTCTTGGATATCACTCTATAGTCCACTCACATCTCTTTTAGCGAAATACCCTATACGAGATCTCGCACATGAATACTCTATACATACAGCAGAGATCGATGGTATTGATGAGCATTTTCTAGATAAGGTGGTCGTAGGGAAAGTCCTCTCCTGTGAGAAACACCCTGAATCAAAAAAACTCTCTATCGTACGAGTGGATCTTGGCGAGCATGGTGAAGAGATGATCCTGACGGGAGCTCCGAATATTTCAGAAGCAATCTATGTACCAGTCGCGATAGTATGAGCACTCTTACCTGGAAATTTCATCATCGGAGAGCGTATGATGGCAGGGATGATGAGTCGTGGGATGATCTGTGGAGCCGATGAGATCAGTATGTCGACTGAGCCCTCTACCGGCATCATGATACTCGAAGATGACTGGAAGGAAGACGTACTCGAAAGTATGATCGGCAAGTCTTTTTTTGATCTCACGCTTCCATTTCCTGGAAAAAATAATGAGATATACCACTATCCCCTTCGAGATACGACCTTCGAGATCGATAATAAATTTATCACGAATCGTCCTGATCTTTTCTCTGTGGTCGGAAATGCGAGAGAGTTCCATGCTGTATTTGAGACCCCATTCACCGCTCATGTCATTCCTGCGGATGCAGGAATCCAGAGTGTGGATCCTGAGACAAGTTCAGGATGACAGAAACTCAATACACAAATCGAAACTTCCAAGTGCCTTTCCTATCATCTCATGAAGATGGAAGATATCGTAGTAGGGAATAGTCCTTATGGTATATCACTCATGATGGAACGTGCTGGACTCGCACCAAAAATGGATATCGTCGATATCACCAATCTCATCATGACTGAGCTCGGGCAGCCGATGCACGTCTTCGATGCAGATAAGATCAGTGGGGGTATATCTGTGCGTATGGCGAAGTCCTGAGAGAAGCTCCTCGCACTGAATGGTACTGAGTATATGCTCTCAGAAGAAGATATGGTGATTGCCGATTCGCTCGGTCCAGTAGCTCTCGCATGAGTCATAGGTGGTATAGGTTCTGCTGTATCAGAAGGGACTACGAGTATCATCTGGGAGTCTGCATGCTTCGATGCGACGAGTGTCCGCCTTACAGCTCAGAGACATGGGATCCGTACTGATGCGAGTACCAGGTATGAGAAATCTCTCGATCCACTCCTCGCAGGAACGACATTCGATCGTGTACTTGAGTATATGAGATTTCTCGGGAAAAATATAGCTATCATAGCGACTTCTCACTTCCTCGATGAATCACAAGTGAAGCATGTCGAGATCGATATAGAGTACGACTTCATCAATATGAAGGCCGGTATGATCATACCGGAAAAGAGGATACAAGAAATACTCACACGACTCGGATTCGAGCTATGAACTCTCGTGTGATGACTCCACATCACCGTACCAAGCTGGCGTGCTAGCAAAGATATATCTATACAAGAAGATATCGCCGAGGAGATATCTCGTGTGATCGGGTATGATCATGTCCCCATGAGCATGCTTCCTCTCGGGCAGAGTATCCTCTCGAAAAATCTCGATACAATGCTTCGAAATCTGACACTCGATCACTTTGCGTGAGAAAAGTGGAATGAAGTATATACCTATTCATTTACCAATGAAATACTTGATAAAAAGATACTCCTCTCAGATATGACTGATGCTGTGGGCATCAGAAATGCCTTCAATGAGGAATATACTCACATGAGACGTTCACTCGCACCGAGACTCCTTCTCTCGATATTTGAAAATATGAAATATGCTGAGAGTTTTGGATTCTTCGAAATCGGGAAAGTATATAGTAAGAATCCTCATGGACAAAGGGATACTCCACTATCGCAAAATATCGCGATAAAGCCACTTCCCGAAAAAAAGATGATCGCAGGAGTCCTCGTAGGATGAACTATCGAGCACCTCAGAAAAACACTCGAATCCTATCTGAAACGTATCCTCGGATACCTCCCCCCAGTATATACTGGTACATCCATCAGCCTTCTCCATCCAGGAATCAGTGGATCGTATAAAGTATGAGATATTTCTCTCCTCGAATTTGGGATGATCCACCCTGAAGTAGCTACTACCTTCGGCCTCTGTAGAGATACCTTCTATTTCGAAGCCGACTTCCAGACTCTCGAAGATCACTACAGAGACAAAGATATACGATTCCAAGCTATCTCTCGATATCAGACTCTCCCAAGAGAACTGAATTTTATCATGCCGACACACACACCGACAGGTGATGTCGCACGGATCATCGATAGTCTCCATCCATGGATACAAGATATCACTGTCGCATCAATATATGAAGATGATGTGCGTATCTGAGTAGGCAAAAAAAGTGTGAACTTTGCCTTCATCCTATCGAATCGTGATGCGACGATATCTGATGATGAAGCCCTAAAAGTACAAAATCTCGTCATTAAAGAGATGAGACCGCACGGATTCGAACTTCGAGGCATCGAGTCATAAAATATTTTGCAGTTTATAGTATTTCCTGATACACTCTCCATCATGTCAGAACTACGAACAACATCTCAAGTAGACTATACCGGTGCTGACGAGATGATGCATTCACTCATACGTACCGTACAAGAATATATAAATATCTCTCCTGATATCGTCGAGAAAACTCTCTGGGATACCTATATATTCGCGCGCGATGCTCACCATGGTCAGATGCGAAAAAGTGGAGATCCCTATATCATCCATCCTATCCAAGCATGTTTCCTTCTCATCCACCTGAAGCCTGATCTTGTGACACTCCAGTCATGTATACTCCATGATGTCATAGAGGATACAGACTATGATAGGCAAGCCATAGAGGAGAAATTTGGGCGTGAAGTCGGGCTCATATGTGAGTGACTCTCGAAGCTCTCTGCGATCAAATATCGAGGTGAAGAGCGGACGATCGAGAGCCTCCGTAAGATGCTCGTCGCCATGGTCGAGGATCTCCGTGTGATCATCGTGAAGCTCGCAGATAGACTCCATAATATGCAGACTCTCGACTATCACCCTGATCCAAAAAAACGTGAACGTATCGCCCTAGAAACACTCAATATCTATGCACCTATCGCCGATAGGCTCGGTATATTTCGGATGAAAGAAATGCTCGAGACAGAGTGTTTCCGTATACTCTATCCAGTAGAATATATCAGCATCACGAAGGAGCTCGCGGTACTCAAAGAAGAACAAGACTACTTCATCGGTGAGGCGAAAACGATCATCCGAAAGATGATACCAGCAAGTGTCCCCCTTATAGATATCTCTTATAGGATCAAGGCACCTTATAGTATATATAAGAAGCTTCAGCGAAAAGACTACTCCTACTCTGATGCTCGAGATCTCTATGACCTCTTTGCTATACGTATCATCACTGATAGTATTCCGCGGTGCTATGAAGTGCTCGGGTTCCTACACAACGTCTTCGTTCCCATGCCAAAAAGGTTCAAAGACTATATCGCACTTCCCAAAGAAAACTGATACCAGTCACTCCATACGACCGTCGTATGACTTTTTGCGAAAATCCGCTCTCAGCCGACAGAGATCCAGATACGGACTCCAGATATGCATATACAAGCCGAGATCTGAGTAGCAGCACACTTCGACTACTCAGAGAAAGGGAAGTCTGTGAAGTCTGCCGATAGCTACTGGGTGAAAACGATCAAGGATATCGTCGAACACAGTATGGAAGGATGAGAGTTCATGAAGGAGATGCATATGAATGTATTTGCGGATCAGATATTCGTCTTCACTCCGAAGGGAGATATCATCACATTACCGAAGTGAGCGACACCTATAGATTTTGCCTATGCCATACATAGCAAGCTCGGGAATGAGCTCGTGATCGCAAAAGTAAATGGACAAGTCGTCCCCCTCGACTATGTACTGCATAATGGTGAGAGTATATATATCACTACCGATCCACATAAAAAGCCGAATCCTATCTGGCTCTCTTTCGTGAAGACTCCGAAAGCACGAGAACACATCAGACAATTTATCAATCGAGAAGAGAGAAGCTTTTTCATAGAAAAATGAAGACTCATGCTCAGTAGCTATCTCGAAAAAAACTATGGCAAATGACTCGATAAGGAGCTCTCTCTTCTCAAAAATATCGATGGAAAAGTCCTCGATAGTAAAGAAAAGGAGGATGTCCTTGTCCAGCTCGGGAATCTCTCACGAAAGCCATGAAGCATACTCAAAAGTATCAATGATAATGTGATACGAGAATTTTTCTGAGAGATAAAACCTCCAGAAAAAATAGAAAAGAAAACTTCTACGAAAAAAGTAGATATCCAGAACGAGAGCTATATCATCATCGGAAAAGAGCGCAATATCCCCTACAAAAAAGCACAATGCTGCAATCCACAATCTGGAGATAAGATCGTATGAGCTATCGGTATAGGAATCGTGACGATCCACAAGTTCGACTGTGAGAATATGAAAAAAGTGAAGCTTGATCGTCGTATTCCTGCGCATTGGAGTGATGCCAAGATCGAAGGTATCACTATAGAGATCGTCCTCACTCTCAGAGATAAGAAGTGACTCCTCCGTCAGATTACCGATATATTCTACCATGCAGGTCTCGACATCACCTCCGTACGAGCAGAAAAAGTCGATGCAAACACCGTGAAAGACTACTTCACTCTCACAAGTGATGAAGAAGACTTCTACCTCTATGAGCGACTCATAGAGCGCATGAAGTTCGAGCTTCCAGAACTCCTAAACGCAGAACTTATTTCTATTTCTTAATTTTCTCGTATACGATCCAACGTATATGATCATTTCTCTCTATGGATTTTCTTATCGGATTCATCCTCATCATACTTGGTGTAGCAACTATGCGTTATCGATATGAGCTACACAATATCACAGGAAATTGGTGATGGGCGGAAACATACCTCAGTGGCACAGTGAACGCTATCATACTTATTGGGATGATCGGTGTAATGGTTGGTACAGCTTTTCCACTTTGAGCATTTGAAGGATTTTTCGATGCACAGACATTCGAGCCACCAAAGGGGAAATAGGGAGAAATTAGAGAAAAAAATCTTTTGCAAAATAGGACTCTTTCTATAGAATCCTTCTCACTTTCTGCATTCATCGTTCTCTCTAGCAACTAGTATCTAGAATCTATCTTGGGGTATCGCCAAGCGGTAAGGCAGGGGACTCTGAATCCCCCATCCTAGGTTCGAATCCTAGTACCCCAGCCATTTGATACGTAAAACTCATCTGAAAAGATGAGTTTTTAAGTAGCAAGTTTTGGTACTAGGATGAGAATCCGAGTGGTAGCGAATAAAATGAGCGTATGAGAAGTGACTGACGTCACTTCGAAAATGAGGAGAGACGAATGCGTCGGAGAGCATTCAAATCCTAGTACCCCAGCCAATATATTGTCACGAAAAATCCATCTGCTCTGTTAGATGGATTTTTTTATTGCAAAAATCCAAATTCTGCTATACTAATCGAGCTAAAGTATCAGTCACATCTCGTTAGTTTAATAACAAAAAGGGGCAATGAAAGTTGTCCACCCCTTTTGTCTTTAAACTGACAGATTGGTACTTTAGCGAGACGGAACTTCATTGTCCCTTCTTGCTAAAGTACAAACCCCGATATTTTGGCGTTCTTATTCACTAAGTACGCCTTTTTTATGTCCGAACCAAT
>JAYVGV010000019.1:0-47934 GCA_043771825.1 Candidatus Altimarinota bacterium
TTCCTCAATCTCACGGATAAGTCCCTCACGAAAATCTTCTCCAGAGTCGAGTCATCCCCCCGGAAGATCATACATGCCACCATCTTCTCGATAAAATCCGGACTTTTTTTCTGTATATCTCGCCTCTTTTATAAGGAGAATTTCATGATTCGTATTAAGTGCAAGGGCCTTCATGGTCAATCTGTGAAAGTTTTTTGGGATTTTTTTTCCTCTTCTGTAGTATTGCTCGCCAAGATGAGGAAGATGTGGGGGAAAAAATTGAGTCATTATTTTTTCTTACGAATTATCTGTACAGCTATAAGCCCGAAATTGATGATGATCACCGATGCTGAAAATATTATCGTCGTCCAATTATACACAGAAAGTGCGAGAAGTGAAAGTCCATGTTTCACATTCATGAGGAGATAGTATCACGATGGCTCACTTTCAGGCTTTTTCCAGACTTTTCGAAATGTCGGGATATACCCGATAGCATCTGCAAACATCGCAAAGAGTGAGCCATAGAAAGGGTTAGCTGTTATCAGCCATGATCCTATAGCGACAAAAGCAACGATGAGTGAGCACCAGTCAAGCCGATCTATCTTTCAGAAACTCCCATATTTAATTGCCAGAAATGCGATAAATATACAGACGAACATCGTCACTCCTCACTGTGCACTCCCCCATCATCCACCACCTGCTACTTGTGCGAAAAATGCGATACCAGTAGTGAGTGCCCAGATTCACCATGAGAAAATATGTGGCTCAGTCTTTCATCCAAGTATACCACGAATATATTGAATATAC
The DNA here is from genome assembly GCA_043771825.1 of Candidatus Altimarinota bacterium. Classification (GTDB taxonomy): domain Bacteria; phylum Patescibacteriota; class Gracilibacteria; order BD1-5; family UBA2023; genus JAGOMW01. The sequence continues at coordinate 787 of JAYVGV010000019.1, forward strand.
GAGTACAGTGCAATGATGACTGCAATTCCAGAGAGAATTTCTCGCCAGTATGTGGTAAAAAATATCATACTATTTTAGATATTTTTATATACCATGTCGTGATTACCGACATTTACTAGAAGTATCGTATCATCAGGTCTTTTTTTATACAGGATTCTCAGGTCAGGGAGGATACTTATAGATCAAATTTTGCTTTCTTCACGAAGAAAATGAGGTCTAAAATTCAATACCTCTTGTGTTTGATACAAAAATTCTACTGTTTCAATAACGAGAAGCTGGTTTTCCAAAGTGAGTTGACGAAAATTTCTATCGTAAGTAAGTGTCGATGTGATTGGTCTTTTTCACATCGATTACGTCCTTTTATTCGCAAGTATTGCATCGTGGAGCTCTCGCGGAGAATCATACCACTTCGCTTTCCCTGTCTTTATATTTTCTTCATGTTTATGTATAGAGTCCTGTACTTTCCCCCATGCCAGAGGAGAAAAATCAGACTCCCCTGCCTCTTCATCTCTATATCCAGAAGGTGCGATACGGAGTTCTCACCGTTTCTGTGTTTCACGAAGTGACTGGATGAAAAGCCCAGAAATATCGAGATGAGACTTGCTCGCAAATTCATCTGCCCATAACTTGAGTTCTGTCGGAATACGGAGTGTGACAGAGACTTTCTCAATACGGGGAACGGTCTTGCGAGGTAATCGAGTGAGTGTAGAAGGCATATGAAGAAGTTATAATAGTTACATTGTAATAATATTTATCTCGATTGCAATATTATTTCTTCGGAAACCATGGTACGAATACGCTTGTTTTCTTTTTATATTCTTCCCACTCTGGTCGACCAGCATATCGAGCTTCTTGGAGTGGAACTCATGAGACGAAGAGAAGGAGGATAGTGATAGCCATCCATCCTATGAGTCCGAGATACGAGTACTGGAGGGAGATGAGTGAGATCCCGAGCCAAAAAACACTTTCTCCGAAATAATTCGGATGACGTGAATATCTATAGAGTCATGAAGTGAATATCTGTCCTGGTTTTTTGACCTTGATGAACTCGCTGAGTTGTCGGTCTGCAATCGTCTCAAACACGAGTCCTGCGAGGGCGACGATGGCTCAGATGATGATAATGAGTTGCTCTGAATCCTCCCTGATAAGAGGGATAGGGGGGTTCTGCTCCGTTATTCAGAGTCAAGAATTCACCACCAATATCGGCATCGCCACAACAAGCATAAGGATCATCTGAAGTATATACACCTGAAGGAAACTCCGCAGATAGAAATACCATCCACTTCCCCACTCTGCTCGCCACTTGGCGTACCGTGAATCTTCTCGTCTCTCTTTCAGTTTTCGTAGTCCAATATGTGAGACTATACGCAGTCACCAGAGACTTATTAAACCAGTGACGAGGATCTGAGATATATCCTTCATAGAATCTATAAATGTCAGTCCTGCTATCACCATAAACCCTGCTCACCAAAATATATCCACAATCGAATTATCTTTGAGTCGGAGAGACAAAAGAAAAAGAAGGATATAGAGAACAAAAAGTATCAAAAGAGTCGAAAACATGAAGATATAGTGATTATTTCTCTTCTTCGTGCATATCGGCTCCACATCCAGAACAGTAAGGCATGCCCTTCAGGGTGAGTGCCTGACATTTTGGACAATGAATCTGCACTTCATGAGCACAGAGAGGACAATACGGTTTTGTGATATCGACAGCATTTCCACAATTTGGACATTTTTTATCAGATACAAATCGCTTGAGAATATTTTGTGGTGAATACAGTCTTTTCTGTATACGGTATACGAGGAATCCGAATATCGCGATAATAATCACAGGCCAAAGGAATTGTACTAGAAAAAGCAATGGCGTGAATATCGAGATCCATCCAAGGAGAATCCCGAGGAGCTTGTGTGGGATGATATCCCAGAGAAACATGAGGAGGACTTGGAGGAGGATAATGCCATAGGCAAAAGTCGCTACAGAGAAGATCACTGTATGCGGACTATTCGTAAGCTTATACCGTACATAGAACTTATAGAGGACCGCAAATACCATGCCCGAGAAGAGAAGAGAGAGCACGGCAATGATGAATTTGTAGAGAAGGTAAGCTTTTCTATAGCTCTCCTCTGCCACATCTACACGAAGTTTGAGATCACTTACTTGAGTACGATTCTGGGCTTTCAGGGTCGCGAGAGATGTAGTAAGCTCAGAGATCTTCGTATTTATTGTAACTTTCTGAGTCTTGATATATTGAAGATTCGTGCTGACTACCGTACTATCATAGACACGATTTTGTCTATTGGCGATATCTTCCGTGAGTGAAGTATTATAGTTATTTTGGGTATTTCTCTCTTGTGATTCTAGGGTCGAGAGCTCCGACTGAAGGTCGCTGAGAGATTGGGCGATACTCATTCACTGGTTATAGGCTGGAAGGAGTGTATCATAGGCCGCCGTGAGATCATACTTGGGATTTTCAGAGATGAGCGTACAGCTATTGTAGCCATCTCTATAAGAATAGTCATAGCTATAGGTATCTCGATAATAGCGGTTATGCGACGTATTAACCTCATCGAAAAATGAGAGCATATTCTCGACACAACTCGGTATATTCGTAGGTGCTGTGGGTATATTTTGTATGATCGAGAGACTCCACTGTGCTGTCGATATGATAGCACCGAACATACAGAAGAGGAGGAAATACCCGAGTTTAGTCGTCTGTTTTTCTGAGAGCTCTTCCCCTGCGATACTCGGAGTGAGCTTTGGTCGACGAAATATCGTTTCTCGGATCCAAGAGGTGATATCGAACATAAGAAGAAGTTAGAAGTATTGTCAGAAAGTATAAGAACATAGCAGAAAAACGCAAACTCTACTCGATTCCCCTATCGAGAAAATGGATTTTGTAAAAAGAGAAAAATAACTATACTCACAGGGCTAAAATATATACATCTTGGAGAAATCCTTGGTTTATAAAACAAATTAAAGGGCAACTAATTGTTGCTCAGCCCTTTATCGTTTTATAAACGACAAGGTGTATATGTTTTAGCGAACTTGAGTGCATTGGTTGCCCTTTTGTTTCGCTAAGACATATACAAAAACAATCAAGAGCTATTTTAGCGTATTATCTTCTAATACGCCTTTTTTATGTCCAAGAGTTTAGAGAAAGATTTTTTCAAATTGAAACTAAAGGAATTTGCGAATGAACTAAAAAGCCACATAACAAATACAGATGGTGAATGGAGTATGAAATGATTTATCGATGAAAAAAAGACAATTTTTTGATTATCATCAGATACCAAGCTTTTATCCAAAATATTTGAGATTCATATTTTCCCTGCGATTGTAGAATTTGCTATCACTAATTGATACAATATAGAGTTTACCGAACATCAAAATCATTACCCAGATTTAACTTTTTACAAGATATGAAGTCCTGAGATTCGTTTTGCTATTGATCTAAAAACCACATATAAAGATTCCCCAGAAAGTGAATCTTGCAATTGATTCACACTCTGATCTCATGGTGAATACTTCATCAATAGGCTCAGCACAAAAAATATACGATACCCTTACGGAAGTTATCTAGGACATTTTATTCTTGGAATCATATATGTAAGAAAATGAGATCTCGATCTATCCGAAATCAAGCGGTATAAAGAAAGTGAGCTTATGCAGATCCCAAGTGTAGCAACAGACTTCACATTTTTTGCATGTGAAAAATGGGAAATTGCGAGTGATAAATGATGAAGTTGAAATACGGCAAATATAGGCAGTATCAAGAAAATTGCTGATATCTTGTGATGCAAATGAACATTTTGTGAACTTTGAGAAAGTTGGTTCGATGAGTACTGGATGAACTACTGAAAAATCACAATTCAGAATACAAAGAAACCATGAGAAACTAAAAAAATAGCGAATATCAAAGAATTTCAGGAATATCGTTGAATTATTCTATAAACCTAAAAACATATGAAAACTCTCGTTCCTCCGATAAAAATACAAGGGATCAAAACCAAGCTCATTCCCTGGATAGAAGGAAAAATCAAAGATATAGAAATTGGAACTTGGATTGAGCCATTTATGGGCTCTTGAGCAGTATGATTTAATCTAGCCTGAAAGAATGCAATTTTCTGAGATACTAATCCTCATCTTATAAATTTCTACAATGCCATCAAAGATAGTTCTATTACAAAAATATCAGCAAGAGAATTTTTAGAGTCTGAATGAAAGAAGCTTTCCATAGGCTGAGTTGACTATTATAAAGAGGTCAGAGTAAGGTTTAATGCCTTACATGCACCGCTTGATTTCCTATTTCTCAATAGATCATGCTTCAATTGAATTATAAGATTTAATGGAAAATGATGATTTAATGTGCCGTTCGGGCATAAACCGGAAAGATTCGCAAAAGCATATGTGACAAAGATTGTAAACCAAATTTGATGGGTAGAAGAAAAAATACGCTTGTCGAATTGGGAATTTAAGTTATCAAACTTTGCTAATACAATAAAGGAAGCTTGAGTGAATGATCTCATCTACTGTGATCCGCCATACATCGCAAGGCACTCGGATTACTTCAACAAGTGGGAAGAGAATGACGAATGAAATCTAAAAAAGGCACTAGACGAATCTTGAGCTAAATATGTAGTTTCTTCATGGCTCGGGAATGAGTATAGAAAAAATGAATTTATTGAAAGCGTATGGGGAGATTGTTCGATCCTAACAAAAGATCATTTTTATCATGTATGAGCAAAAGAGAGTAATAGAAAACCAATGCAAGAAGCTCTATTGAGTAATTTCTAAATTCTCTCCCCCTTCAATACCCACTTATCCCCTTCTGTGATTCTCACCTTCACGAGGTCTCAGATTTTTACAGACACCAAATCCCCCTGGCTATCGCCATCCCCCTTTACAAAGGGGGATTTCGGGATGAACACTTCCTTGAAGTTGCGAGTTCGTCCCACCCATGTCTCATCTTTTCATTCGCCAGATATGAGGATCTCTTCTTCTCGACCGACCATGAGGAGGTTCCGATTTTTCGCGGTCTCACGAAGGATATCATTGAGGATCGTCCACCGACGAGCTTTCTCTTCAGGAGAGATATCATCCTCGTATTTCATCGTCGCGATCGTTCCTGAGCGTGGTGAGTATCGTGCGATGAATGCATAGTCGAACTGGCACTCGCGCATGGCCGTCACGGTCGACTGGAACTCTTCCTCCGTTTCTCATGGGAATCCGACGATGATATCCGTCGAGATCGAGAAGAGTGGATCACGAGCACGCAGATAATCGAGTTGTGCCTTGAAGTCTGCATAGGTATGCTTGCGATTCATTTTTTTTAGCATCGTATCACTTCCCGACTGGAGTGCGAAATGCAGGTACGGACAGAGCTTCGGAAGGTCAAAGTGTGCATCGAGGATGTCACGAGTCATATCATGCGGATTCGAGCTCGTGAAGCGTATACGATCGAGTCACTTGATAGAGTTGATTTCTTCGAGAAGTTCACAAAAGGGCGTTTGGAAAACCTCCTTTGCAAAGGAGATGCCCGAAGGGCGGAGGATTTTAGAAGCTCCTTTGTAAAGGAGCTGTCACGAAGTGACTGAGGATTTTTTGTTTTGTATCCACTGTAGTATCTTTTCATATACTCAGTCAAGATTATGCAAGACTTCATCGTTGGTAAATCGTAAAACGATAATCTTAAATTTGGAAAGCTTCCTTGTTCTTTCTTCATCATATGATTCATTTCAAATATGAGTTTCACCATCTATTTCTATAACGAGAGCAAGTTCATCTGAGTAAAAATCAACAATATAATCTAATAATGGATTCTGTCTCAAAAAACGAAAACCTCAAAGCCTATCACCTGAAAGAACATTGTACCAAAGGTGTTTCTCAGGTCATGTCATATTTTTTCTGAGTTCTTTGGCTTTTTCTACGAGATCCTCTCGATACGGTATATGGCTCTGCTGAGAAAAATCCCCCCTCCCCCCATTTACAAAGGGGTTTTCCCACTTCATTTCTTCATCATTCCAGAGCTTTTTCCGAGTCTCCTTTCCATAGCTATTCACATTCTGCCCAAGGAGTGTGACTTCTTTCGTTCACTTCGATATGACTTCCTGGATTTCTCTGATAATCTCATCCTGAGAACGAGATATCTCGCGACCACGAGTGTGGGGAACGATACAGAAGGTACAATAGTTATCACATCATGTCTGGATGATAATATTGGCACTTGCGGGATTCTCTTGGAGTTGTTTCACTTGGAGATATTCATGGAACTTCGCATCATTCCCGATATCTTCTCCTGAGATAAGTGAGAGTATTTTCGTCGTATAAGCAACCTCTTCGATACGGAAAGTGAAGTCGATAAGTGGAGACCGCAGAAAGAGCTCATCATCATAGTTGAGGAGAGAGTCTGTCGAATCGAGGAGAGTGATCTTCTCGGCTCATACCCTCTTTTGGAAGAGGGTGCCCGAAGGGCGGGAGATTTTTTGTTTCTGGGAATCTTCCGCCTCCTCGTACCTCTTCGGCACCTCCTTAGGGAAGGAGGCTCCCAGATACCTTTTCGCCATCCCACTCTTCCTCACCATACATCCCGTGATACCAAAAAATACTTGTTTCTGTCATCCTGAACTTGATTCAGGATCTTCAGATATCGCACTGGAAGATATCGAAACAAGTTCGGCATGACTATTTTTATGATATCTCGATATTTCCCTCATAAAACCAAATACTCGATCTTCTCACTTTTGACGGACACTACACGTATTCATGATGACGATATCTGCCTTGGTCGGATCGACGACTTTCCGCAGTCCTGCCGACATGAGGATCATATGGATCTTCTCAGAGTCAGCATAGTTCATCTGACAGCCGAAGGTCTTGATGTAGAAGGTTTTTATTTGCATTTGACAAATTTATTTTTTATATATAATTATACTTATTAGTCTATCACATTATTGTCATGAAGGAATTCAGTTCTCCACTAGACTCTGGAAAAATTCGCGTTTTCGAAATCAGCAAAGATTGATCACTAGTAGTCAGAGATAGTCATGTGTTTACTGAGTTACCAAATCTTTATAGAAGATATGCGAGAAGAGAATCTATTGTGCGACTTCTTGCTACTCACGAAATGGAGAAGGTCATCCATACAGCTATGGGAACTACTCAATAAATAACTTTTACACATCACTTCCTCGTCTACTGTATCGAGAAAGTGATTTTTGTAAATATGTCATGAGTACAAAATGTGTATACGTAAAGAGAGAAATAGGCATTGTAAAAAGGGTGCTCCACTATATAATGTCTCCTATGAATTAGCAAAGAAATACGCGTATCCTTTTCTAGAAGACTTTCAGGCAGTACACAAACTTTATACATCTTATAACTTCATACAATATATGGTATCTGGAGAACAGCTCGTCGCCATAGATATAGGCAGCTCGAAGATAAAAGCCGTCATCGGTGAATGGACTGATGAGAAAAAACTCAGAGTCCTCGGAATCGGTGTCTCGGAGTCTCATGGTATCCGTAAGGGGAATATCCTCGATATGGAGCAATTCAAAGCAGACCTCGATATTGCTCTCGGTGATGCTGAACGTATGACCTGAGAACAAGCTTCTCATATCTGTCTTGGTGTATCAGGGATACATATCGATATCACTCGGAAGTCTGGTATCGTCGCTGTAGCAGGAATCGATGTCTCTGAAGATGATGTAAATCGAGCACTCGATATCAGCCAAAATGGTGTCGACCTCATGAACCGTACGATACTGAAGGTCATACCTGAGAGTTTTTCTCTGGACCTCGAAAGTGGGATCAAAAATCCTGTCGGCATGAGTGGTAAGAAGCTCGAAGTACGAAGCCATATCATATCTATAAGCGCCAATACGCTCTCGAATATCCAAAAGTGAGTCCACGATGTGGGAGTAGAGATCATGGATACCTACCCGAATATACTCGCGAGCGGTGAAGCGATGCTCTCTCGTCGTCAGCGTGAGCTCGGAGTCGTAGCTGTAGATATCGGATCTAGTGCGACCAATATCGCAGTCTATGAAGAAGGCGCCCTCATATATGCAGCCGTCGTACCTATCGGTGGAGAACATGTGACGAGTGATCTCGCTCTCGGTCTCCGTATTTCTATAGATACAGCTGAGAGGCTCAAGCTCGAATATGGAGATCTGAACTTCGGAGACAGTATGGCAAATGACTACGATGAGGAGATCGATCTTTCGAAACTCTCTGGTGTCGATACTATCACGATATCGAGAAAATTCATGAATGACATTATCCGTGCACGATATGAAGAAATATTTCATCATATCACTATGGAGCTGAAGAGTGTCGGTCGCGATGGTATGCTTCCCGAATGAGCTATACTCACAGGAGGTGGTGCGAAGATGCGATGACTCGCAGATCTTGCTCGTGACTACCTGAGACTTCCTGCAAGTATCTGAGTACCGGAGCAAGTCGATGGTATCAGCGGTACTTCTATAGCAGATCCGATATATACGACTGTAGTTGGGACACTCCTACTCGCTCAGAAATATGGTACTGCGAAGAAGCCATTTAAGTTTAGTTTTTCCCCTGGAAAAAGTTTCTCTTCTCTTAAAGCACTTTTTAAAAAATTTATCCCCTAGAAAAAGTATTCATTTTCTATAATTCCCTAACCATTTCTCTATGTCTAGTACGAATCCAAGCGAAGATCGACTCAAAAAACTTCTCCGCACCAATATGCCGAGTGTAGCACCTACATCTATGCCTATAGCACCTCAACATGTAGAAGTCAATGTGAATGGATATATATCCCCTATTGCGAATATAAAAGTCGTAGGTGTGTGAGGTGGTGGGAACAATGCTGTCAATCGTATGATCGAATCTGGGATCGAAGGTATCGAATTCATAGCAATCAATACAGATGCTCAAGCACTCTTCACATCGAAAGCTCCTACTCGCATCAATATCGGTCGTGCTACGACTCGTGGTCTCGGTGCTGGTGCTAATCCTGAAACAGGGAAAAAAGCTGCAGAAGAATCAAGTGAAGAGATCAAACAAGTGCTCACAGGTGCAGATATGGTATTCATCACATGTGGACTCGGAGGTGGTACTGGCACGGGAGCGGCTCCAGTGATAGCTGAGATTGCGAAGTCACTCGGTGCACTCGTCGTATGAGTCGTGACGAAGCCATTTGCATTCGAGGGACAGCGCCGCAGTAGTCAGGCATTCGAGGGATTCGAGAAACTTCGGGAGAAAGTCGATACGCTCATCACTATCCCAAATGATAAGATCCTTTCTATCATTGATAAGAAGACTCCCCTCCTTGAAGCATTCCACGTCGCTGATGAGATCCTGAAGCAAGGTGTTCAAGGGGTATCTGATCTCATCACTCACCCAGGACTTATAAATGTCGACTTCGCTGATGTACGGTCTATCATGGAAAATGCTGGATCTGCACTCATGGGTATCGGATATGGAAGCTGAGAGAATCGTGCGATCGAAGCGGCTCGTGGTGCTATAGAGTCACCCCTTCTGGAACTCTCGATCAATGGTGCGAAAGGACTCCTTCTCTCGATCACTGGAGGTACAGATCTCTCGATGTTCGAGATCGACGAAGCAGCTCGTATGATCACTGAGTCATGTGACCCAAATGCGAATATCATCTTTGGTACTTCGATAGATGAGAAGTATACCGGCGAGATTAAGGTTACGGTCATAGCGACAGGATTCTCTGAAGAGACCAATGCTCAACTCGGTGCAATGTCTCGTGGATGATTTGGATCGAGTAGCATCTTCCAAAAAAATACTCAGCAACACCCAAGTGGAGGATTCTCACAAAGTCGAAGTAGTGGACAGACGAGTATGCCAAATAATACTCCCACTCCAGAGAATGACTACGATGTCCCTGCATTTCTCCGCAATAAGATGCCAAAGAACTAATTCTGTATAAAACGTAAAAAATCCTCTCAAATTTGAGAGGATTTTTTACTGAGAAAGTTTTTTACTTGAGTGCATCCATTGTTCCTAAGATAGATTTTAACGTCTCGAAAGTATTTCCTTTTTGGAAATACTTTCGAACACGAGAGTCCCGTATCTTTGGGATTTCCGAAGTAAGAACAAAAATAGGTATGCTTTCAAATCCGCTGGATTGAATTCAATCAACCGCATGAGTAACATTCAGATCTATATCTCATCAGGGAACGAGCGGGAATCTTCCATCCAAAATAATAGCAGATAGGGCTCTATTTTGTATTCAATAAAGAAAAAACTCTAGATTATCAGCCTGTATAAGTTCAATGTTTGTTCGACTCTTTGTACCAATCTCTGCAAGATTTCTTTTAACACTACGAGCCCAAATACTTTCGTCATCAAGATGAGCAATCGTGAATACTTCAGACATACGAAGAATAGTGAAAAATTACAACTATATTGATTTTAAGAGAGAGAGAGAAAAAGTCAATTTTATTTTATAAAAATACAATCTGTCAACTCTCATTTTTTCTTCTCTTCGACTTTTCGGGTATTTTCGATAGAGTACCTATATGAATCTCCATGACTACACATTCGTCGCACTCGACCTTGAAACCACTGGACTCGACCCGCATAAGGATACGATCATCGAAGTCGCAGCGGTACGGTTTCGTCTCGAAAGAGTGGGAGATATTTTTCGAGCTGTAGACCGAGAAGAGCGTACTATGCTTATCAATCCTGGAAGGAAGCTTGAAGAGAATATTGCCATGATCACGGGAATCAGCGATGATATGCTTATCTGAAAACAAAAATGGGAAGAAGTGCAAGAGAAAGTAGCTGCATTCATCGGGGATAGTATCATCGTCGGACATAATGTACTCTTCGATATCAACATGCTTGCCACGCATGGTATCGATCTCAATAGCCATATATTCCTCGATACATTCGAACTCTCAGAGATATTCTCCCAAGATGCTGAGAGTCTAAATCTTGGATTCCTCGGGAAAAAGTACAAGATAGAGATGGAAAGCGAGCATCGAGCACTTGACGATACGAAGCTTTCGATAGAGCTCTTTTGTCGATATATTTCTGAAATATCGACTCTCAGATGATCCAACATAAATCTCTGGCATCATGCGAGTCTCAGAGATAGTAGTGGCATGATATCGACACTTCTTTCTATAACAGAGCGATCAGAAAATAGTAGCGCATTCACCCTTCCTCTTTCCTATAATAGAAGCGAATCACTATCGAGAAAGTATCCTGAATTCAGGAATTCGACTATACATCCCCATACTATAGTCAGCCTGAGTGGGAGATCCGATGAAGAAAGAGAGCAGATAGAAGCAAGTCTCGCTATCTCCTCTCCTCTACTTATCCTCACTCCGAATAAGAAACAATGTGATAGTCTCGCAAAAAGCCTAAAGAATGAATGATATACTCCGCATATCTATAAAGATCAGGCGAATTTTTGTTCCATTGAGATGCTCTCATACTGGCTCAATCGAGAGATATGGAATCGTAAAGAATCTATCTTCATCATTAAGTTGACAAGCTGGATACTCGAGACTCAGACATGACTCCTCGATGAGCTCAAGTACTACTGAGATGAGCGATCTTTCATGGAATTATTTCGATCAGATACCTCTGAAATGAATCCTTTTTTCGACCGCCAAAGACAAGAATCTCAGAATACAGATATCCTCATCGCTGATCTCTCTGCAGGAAATATCGAGAGCGAATCTATCATACCAGGAGAACATAGCCTCATCGTCAGGGATGTGATGTGGATGGAGGATGCTATTCGCAGGAAAAAAAGTCACCATATTTCTTTCAGGGAGCTTTTTTCTCTCTCTGAGTGACTGAGTGAGAGGACTCTACAGGAAGATCTCATCACGGGATTTTCGATACTTTCTGATATCTATAGATCTGTCCCCGAAAGACCAAAATGAGCTGAAGAATTCCCTCCAGGTGATTTCGGTGAGACGTATCTCATCACCCAAAAAAACCTCTGGCATACGTGATATGCCTGGCTCATACTTGCTACAGAAAAACTCAAATGAGCAAAAAATCAGCTCAAGCTCATATCGACACAGAATCCTATAGAGCGACAAAATAAAGAAAAATTAGAAAAGTACCTTGATATCCTCATCAGGATATCGCTCGTTGAAGATACGAATCTCAGCATTATCCTCTCTATACTACCCGAAGATACGAAGATTTCTTTTATTCCTCGTGATGTACATGAAGATATTCAGGGAATTATATCTTCACAGTCTGGTAAGAAAAATACTCTTCTCGGATATGGGATAGCCAATAGCGCAAATAAGGCATTTCTCGAGAGAGAATGTGGCATCTTCGGCGAGATAACAGGGAAAGCTCGTGAAAAGATACTCACCTCAGGGAAGCAGGTATCTCTCCCATGAGAAAAAAACGTCATACTGACGACGAGCATCAAGCACGCTCGTATGCTCGCCCGTGAATTCCAGTGAAAACAAGACATCAAAAATATCTATACTCAGGGTATCTCTGGTGGCAAAGGCAAGATGCTCTCTCTCTTTCAGCATGCAAAAGAGAAATCCCTCCTTATCGGAATTATCAATACCTGGATCGATGAAGGAGAACTGTGGAAGACTGCAGATGTAGTGATAGTCGCGAAAGTTCCATTCGATCCTCCGACAGATACGTACTTCTTAGCTCGCACGGTAGGGATGAAAAATAATTTTGAAGAATATAGTTCTCCTATAGCCATAAATACCCTTAATACACTGATAGGAAGGATACATTCGACGAATGAAAAAACTACTATTATCGCTATAGATGACCGCCTCCAGACGATGAATTGGTGACAATCTATGAAAGAATGCCTTCTCTAAAAAGATATTAAAAAAGATATATTTTCCTCATCAAGAGAAAAATATATCTCATATTTGCATGATAGAAAGAAATAGGATATGCTACATGGAGTATAACTTTCTTTATTATGACAAAAGACGATTCTAAAATCGCTGCCAAAGACAATCCCGCAGCTGAAACTACCTCTTTCATCTCTTCTGGAAAATGAGAGTCATGATCATGAGATTCAACATATAACGACTTTTTCCAAGAGACGAGCGACGGCAATATTAGTATTGGTCCCAAGGCTCAAAAAGCAGGAATTGAAGTATTTACGACCGTTCTCTGATATATACTTCCCATAGTGATAATTGTTGTCATAGGATGAGCATTTCATGTATATGTACAAAAATGAGGTGGTGCTACAGCAATAAAAGAGAACTATACATTCCTTTGTCCCTATCTCAACTATGGTATCGATGGCATAAGTAATGACTATATTTGTGATAATATGCAAGTTATAGAAGCATCCTATAGCACGAAACGGTCTGAGATTGAAGCAAATATTCTCAATAGTCTCAACGAGTATATTCCGATAAAACTCACAAAAAATATCCTCCTCACCTCTCCTGAGAGAAAATTTGCCATCAATACCTACGAAAATAAAGTGAAGATGGATGAGATTATGGAAAAGTTTGAAACAGTGCGAAATAATAGTAAATCTATTGCTGTAACTACGAATAATATCGTATGCAATGGGATTAGTATTACCAATTGAAATCTCACAACTCAGTGTAGCATCTACGGATGAGCCTCAGGAAATGATGATGAAAATGGAAAGCTCGGATCAGCACGTATAGAAACACTTCGCTTTGTAACGAATCTTGCCGATACGAGTAAAAGTCAGTTTATCCTTTTAAATCCGCCGACTTCTCTTGCTATGGAAAAAATAGATCAAATAGACCTCGATGGATTTGAGAGTCGTACGGTTATATCGATAGAAGCCACTTTTGTTCCATTTAGTAATTCTGAAAAATTCTAATTTCTTTCTATGCTCTCTAATTCACAAAAAGAACATCTCACTTATACGGCGATTGGACAAATATTTACCCTCGTTGCACTCTGAGTATTTTCCTATCAATATATAATGCCAGGGGTTACTGCTCTTGATGTTATTGAGAGCAAGGCTCAGTCTGTAGTCAATACCTATAATTCTACAGTAACAAATTGAATAGAATATGCTGAGCTCGCAAAGCTCCTTCAGGGAAAATCCGAGCGCTCAGAATTAATCAAAGTAATGCAATCTGATCCTAAAGCAGCTGCAGAGATCATCAAGAAGCCTATTAAGATAGAAAAGAGCTACCTGGATTGGCTCAAAGGAGAAATCGGAAATAGTGAAAAAGAAAAAGATATCTTGAAACTAGAAAAAGCAAAACTCAATAGTATTATCCCGACGATGAGTCCACTTTCAAATAATATAGAAGAAGATAATATCACCCTCAGGCAGTATGTACGTTTTATAGAAAGTTCTATACTTAAAAGGTTTAACTTCGACAGCAATGTGGTTATTGGAATGCAAGGAATTAGCTTTGGGGTGAAAGGGGGTGTCATTCCAGAAAATCTCGGCATGTTTGAATTTCGTCTTGATTTCAAGTGAACTAATGCGAATATCACAAAATTTATCGAGTATATCAATACTACATGAAAGCCGGACATCCTCTCTTATACAGGATCTACAACAGCAAATGATAAATCACTCGCTGTTCTCAGTAATCCTCTTATAACGATGGAAAGCTTTTCTCTTCAGGAAAAGCTAGACAAAAGTAACCCAAATAAAGAGAATAATGGAAGAGCTACCCTCAAATTCTACGTCCGATGAGTATCGAAAGATGATCTCTCATATCTCAAAGAAAACCTAAGAGCTAGGCAAGCAAAGCTCGTAAATAATATCGATGAAAATGTGAAACTCTGTGAAAAAGACTCTATACTCTGTGCCAGCTATAATAAGAAACTTTCACTCTTTCAAATAAAATATCGTGAATATGCGCGATCTTCAGGTGTGGCAAAAATAGCTCTCGGAGGAACTGACGAAATCTATGCACTCTCTCAATCCGTAAATACACTAAAATCTTTAGAAAAAGAATTTGAATCAATTCTCCCAAAAACAAAAAAATAAGTACCATTTATGCCCAATACGTCCATCGAACTTCTCAAGGAACAAATATACAAAGGTGAAAATATTTCTCAAATCTGTGATCTTATGATTATCGGAGCAGTAGAAATGGGATCATCAGATATTCATATCGAACCACTGACTAATATAATACGCCTGCGCTATCGTATTGATGGTGAATTGCGAGAAATTCTCGAATATCAAACATTTCTCCATCAGCAAGTCATTGCACGCTTTAAGATCATGTCAAATCTCAAAATCGATGAGGCTCGTGTCCCCCAAGATGGTCGTCTCTCTACAGTAATTAATAATAAAGCCCTCGACCTTCGTGTCTCGACACTTCCGACCGTTCATGGGGAAAAGATAGTGATGCGTATCGTTGATAAGAGTAAAAAAATTCCGAACCTTTTTGAACTCGGTATTGAAGGACACAATAAAGATCTTCTCGAAAAAGCTATCGCCCTTCCCAATGGAATTATCATGACTTCCTGACCGACAGGTTCAGGTAAATCTACTACTCTCTATTCTTGTCTTTCCAATCTCAATAAACCTGATGTGAATATAATGACCCTTGAAGATCCAGTGGAAAGCCAGATAGATGGACTCAATCAATCACAAATGTTTCCAGATATCGGATATAATTTTGCTTTTGGTTTGCGTACTGCCCTGCGTCAAGATCCTGATATCATCATGGTATGAGAAATACGAGATCATGAGACGATCAATGTCGCAATCGAAGCAGCGCTTACTGGTCATCTCGTAGTATCGACGATTCATACGAATTCTGCTGCTGAAACCCTCACCAGAATACTCAATATGGGGATACCAGCATTCCTCCTTCCAGCTTCTATCAATGCCATCATCGCACAGCGTCTCATACGCAAGCTCTGTCAACGCTGTAAGAAAGCTATACCGATGAGTAATCTTGATCCTCATCTAAAATGACGCGTAGAAAAAGCACTGAAACGAACTGCAAAAGAAGAACTTCTTTCTCGTATACCAACAGAGATACTCGGAAATCCTATATTCTATGAAGCCGTAGGCTGTGCAGAATGTGAAAATATAGGCTATAAAGGTCGAGTCGGTATCTACGAGATTCTCGAAATTACTACGAGTGTAAAAAAACTTATCATCGACGGAGCGAGTGCTACTATCATCAATGAAGCAGCCATCATAGATGGCATGATATCTCTCGAACAAGACGGTATTATAAAAGCACTTAATGGTCGCACTTCCCTAGAAGAAGTATACGCTGCTGCTAAGGAAAATACATAAATATATATTAGATTTTAGTTAGCAATTAATCATCAATACTATGGCTACAGCGTCAGATATCGTCATCCTCGACATCCAAGAAGGTCAAGAAATAGAAAAACAGGAATCCTATATTACTTACGCAAAAAATCTTCTCTTTAAATGATGATCGATAAACCTCAGGCAGAAAGTGATATTCTTCCGTATCATGGCGACTATGGTAAATGCCAGCCTTACTGTTCTCAAGAGTCTCAATGCCCTCAAAAAACAAGAAAAAGATCCAGGAATGAAAAAGTTCTATACATTTATGATTGATCGCGTCCAGTGAGGTCGTACGATGCATGAAGCCCTTGCAGATTATTATGGATGCTTCGGAGATGCTGAAATATCGATCATCGAAGCGGGTGAACGTACAGGTAAGCTCAATCAAGCACTCATACAAATAGCAGAACAAACAGAAAAAGTCGATTCAATAACACGCAAAATCAAGGGAGCTATGACATATCCAATACTTCTTATCGTTGGTATGTTTATATGTGTGACCGTTCTTATGGTGAAAGTAATCCCCGTTCTTACAGGATTTTTTTGAGAAAAATCGAAACTGCCAAGTGCCACACAACTCATTCTAAACACGAGTGAATTCTTCCAAGAAAAATGGTATTATATGATTGGATGAATGGTAATATTCTATGTTGTTTTTAATATATGGAAAAAGACAAAATCTGGAAAATATATTTGGGCAGGAATGGTGCTAAGAATACCAGTATTTGGACCACTTCTTCGTAAGGTTATACTTTCACGCTTTGCACGTATATTCTCGAATCTCATAGGGAGTGGAGTATCCGTCATCGAAGCTATCCGCATTGTATCAAGTGCAGTAGGAAACGAGGTATACCACCAGAGACTCCTCCTCCTTCGAAATGATGTAAAAAATGGTATGAAAATGGCAGAGTCTCTCGAAGATGATGCTCTCTTTCCTGATCTTCTTGTATCTATGCTCCGTGTGGGAGAAGAGACAGCTCAAGTCTGAGAGACGATTGTTAAGATTGCTGATTTTTATGATGAAGAGGTAGATATAGCTATCAGTGGAGTACAGAAGATGATCGAACCGATGATCCTTGCAGTGATGGCAGTAGTGATTTGATTTATTGCGGTAGGCATATTCCAGCCGATCATGAATCTTGCAGGAACACTCTCAGAATAAGGAATAAACCCCCCGAGTAAAAGAATCCTAAAAATAAAATGCAAATATTTCGTTTGCATTTTATGCTGTTTATATTATACTCCTCGCGAAAATAAGAACCTCTTAGGTAACATTCTTCAATTTTCAGTTTTTACTTTTTATTCTATTTCTATGCATTCTCTCGAAGCAAAGATCCGTACAGAGACAGCTCGTGATACCCGCGAAAGTGGATCAATCCCAGCAGTCGTATACGGCAAGGATGTCCCTTCGACTAGTGTCAAGATTAGTCCCTCTGATTTTACTCGTACATTCCGCGAAGTCGGTAAGAATCATGTATTTACACTGAAAATCGGAAAAGATTCATATCCAGTACTCATTCATGAGCTCCAAAAACATCCTGTCACTGGACTTCCTCTCCATATGGATTTCCTTACTGTGGATATGAAAGCTACTATACATATACAGATTCCCATAGTACTTAGTGGTACATCTCCTGCAGTCGTCGAAGGTGGACAAGCACATCAGACACTCCATGCTCTTGATGTAAAGTGCCTCCCTGGTGATGTTATTGATTCATTTAGTCTTGACATATCTTCTATCGATCATATCGGTAAAACTCTCCATGTGAGTGATCTTATCGTCGATACAAAGAAGTATCAAGTGCTATCTCATGCTGAAGTGGCGATCGTATGAGTACATGCTGTCAGAGAGCAAAAAGAAGAAACTGAGACAGCATCAGTCGCAGACGTCGGTGTCGCTACTGAGAAGAAAAAAGATGAAGAAGCTGCATAATCCTAAAATCCGCCTTCTGGCGGATTTTTCTTGCTTTTTCTAGAAAATACATACTATCTAACTAGTGATTATCTCTAATAACTGTTTTTTACATGATTATCCAACTCGTCGGTGAAGGAAGTACTCTTACAGATCTTGAAACACTCGTAAATAAAGCCCTCAGTGAGCTCGCACTCTCCGATGCTGTAAGTGTAAAAATATCGAACGATCCAGCATACAAGATGGAACTCGGGATTACTGAGTCTCCTGCCCTTTGTATAGAAGAAGAATCTATAGAGTTCAAAGATATGATATTCCAAGGCGAAGTCCCAGAATATGATGAGATCAAATCAATGTTCATCTCGATTCTCGGAGATGATACGCATAGTGAAGGGGATTCTTGCGGAACCTGAGGGTGTGGGGATTGTGGAAGCGGTGGGTGTCACTAGAATAGTATAAACTGCATAGTCAGAGTGCATAGTATACACACGTCAAGCGAAATTCCTTGCGAAGAATACCAAAAAATGCTATCCTAAATGGGTAGTTTTTTCTTTTATGTATACTCTCTCTCTTCCACATTCCCGAGAAATCACCGTATTATTCGAGAGTAATAGCGAATCTCATGAACCCGTGGATATCGCAGATACTGCTGAGATAGCTCCAGAATCGAATATAAGTATAGTACAGAGTTTTCATGATCTTATCTGAGATCCTGAATTTAGTAGAGCACTACAAGCAGAGATAGCTCAAATGCCAGCCTCTGCACAAAGCTACAAACTGACACTTGCACTCAAAGATATATTGGATTATGATAAGAAGCGTGAAGCTATCCACGCAACTACACAGGGCGAGCTCCACTCCTTACAAAATACATTTACAACATAAGATAGAGTTCCTCTATATCTATACACTTGACTCCAAGGCTCTCCGCCTTGGTTTTTTTTGATCCTGCATCAGAGCCGATGATCAGATAGTCGAGCTTTGCAGTGACGCTCGTGCGGACTTCTCCACCATGTTGCTCAATCAGCTGATGAATCTCATCCCGAGAAATCCTATCAAAAGAGCCAGTCACACAAAAACTTTTTTCCGAAAGGAGTCATCCAGTAATCGATACCGAAGATGCTTCTGGAATTTGTAGATCAAGCTCATGAAGAAGTCTTTCGATAATAAGATTATTTTCTTCCACATACTCGATAAATGCTCTTGCTGTCTCTGGACCAATATCCTTCACTTCAAGAAGATCTTCTTCGGTAATACTTTGAATTATCTCAAAAATTGGAAGGTGTTTTTTTATTGATAATCAATGAGATATGGCTGATAACAATCTTCCGGTCTTTTTCCCCACATTCGGTATACCAAGTGCGACGAATACTCGATCAAGAGTCGTATGTCGGGCTTTCTCGATAGCTTTGAGAAGGTTGTTTACCGATTTTTCTTTATATCATTCGAGAGTGAAGAATTTTTCTTTATATCGAGCAAGTTGAAACACCGAGACAAAATCAGTAATCAATCCCAGATCGAGAAAAAGCTCAATCTGCTTCACTCAAAGTCAGTCAATATTAAATCCTTGTTTTCCGACGAACATTTCGAGTTGTCCTTGTATCTTTGCTGGACAGTGTTTATTCGGGCAAAATATCGCTACTTTTCAGGTATCTTGTTCCAAATGTGTCTGACAAATAGGACATAGCTCTGGAAGAAGTACAACTTTCTCTGATCCATCACGAAGCTCCGTCAGTACAGAGACGATCTCTGGTATGACCTCTCACGCCCGCATGATGAATACATAATCCCCTACTCTGACTCACTTCTTCGCAAGTTCATCATAGTTATGCAGTGTTGCGCGCCTGACTATGACTCATCCGACATTGACTGCTTCGAGATTTGCGACCGGTGTCACCGTACCCGTACGTCCGACAGAATGCTCTATCGAGTTCACTCGTGTTCACACTTGCTTAGCTGGGGATTTATATGCGATCGCATAGCGTGGATGGTGTTCTGTACGTCCAAGATCATCCCAGAGAGTCATATCATCGAGCTTCAGTACCATACCATCTATATCGAAGTCGAAATATTCCTTGCGGTTTTGGGTTTCTTCTTCTAGAGTTTCTACAACCAAATCTAAGTCAAATCAATAAAAATTAAAATCTTGTGGGATGAATGGAAAATCTTCTCTTGTGAATCACCATGAATCTTGTAATAACCCCATCATCTGAGAATAATTTTTAATCCCGAAATTATCTCCTACTCATTGTTCGATAGAAGGGATTGAGTAAGCAAAAAACTGAAGTTTCCGAGATCGAGTAACAAGTGGGTCAAGCTGACGAAGCGATCCAGAGGCACAATTGCGAGGATTTGCAAAGAGCTTTTCTCATACCTCAAGCCTTTCTTTATTTACTCGATTAAATTCTGTTCTACTCATTATCACCTCCCCACGAACTTCCATCCGTTCTATATTTCGTAGGTTTTCTATATCTTTAGGTATATTTGATATTTCAAATGCTGTCAACGTTACATCCTCTCCCTCTATACCACTTCCTCGTGTTATAGCTTGCCTCATTTTTCCATATTCATATATCACTGCAAGCCCAAGCCCATCAAATTTTGGCTGTATGTAATAATAGAATTCTTTTGGATGTTTCTCTTTGAGTACCCTTTCAATCCTTCATTCGAAATCTCGAACCTCTTGCATATTATAGGCATTATCGAGTGAGATCATCGGATAGATATGCTTCACTTTTTGAAATTGTTCACTCGCCATGATCGCGAGCTTCGCTGTCGGTGAATCTGTATCAAACATATCATGATCCGCTTCGAGACGAGCAAGTCCATGAAAAAGCTTATCATATTCTGTATCTGATATAATCGGTGCTTCATTTTGGTAATAGAGAGCATTATGCTCACGGACTACTTCACGAAGTGGAAGAATATCTGATTCTTTCAGATTATGAAGTCTCGAAAGAAAGTCGCGAGTAAGTGAGAAGAGTGCAGATTGATTCATGGAAATTAGTATATAGAATTTTTTTAGAAAATAAATATTGACTTTCTTTTGCCTTTTCATCATTTTTCTATATAATTTTCCCGTTTTATTCGGGATTTTTTATACCTTTCAAACTATTCTCTCTAAATTCTAATTTATCATTTCATGCAAAGTACCGTCACTCGCAAAAATAGCTATACCCTCTCGATCCTTATTAAGGAATCTGGAGTAGAACTCGAAAAAGCAAAGAAACATGTCATCGAAGAGATCCGCACAAAAGGAAAAGTCAAAGGATTCAAACAAGGGTCCAATATTCCTGATCATGTCATCATCCGCGAATACGGAGAACAGATGATCGAACAACAAGCACTCGATGTTATCATCGGAAAAATCTATCCAAAAATCCTCAAAAAAGAGAATATCATTCCCGTAGCACCAGCACAGATCACAGAAGTGAAAAGTACTAATCCTATCGAGCTCACGCTCGAAGTCGAAGTATTTCCTGAGATCGTGATCGATGAGAAGAAGATGGATAAAATTCGAGTAAAGAAAACCACTGTTTCTGTAGAAGAAGATGAGGTCGAGATGGAACTTGTAGAGATCAGAAAACGATTCACTCACTTCCACGAAGCTGGTCACCATACCGATGACGGTGCAGATACATCGAATCTCACTATCGAAAGTGGTGACCGTGCGACGATATCAGCACAATGATATGATAAAAAGTGAGGTGACGCTATCGCCGAGACTCATGTCCCAAATTATCCGCTCGTTATCGGATCCAATTCATTTATCCCAGGATTCGAAGAGCATCTTATCGGAGCAAAAGTCGGTGATGAAGTAGCATTCGATATCACATTTCCGAAGGATTATCACTCTGACGACTTCAAGGGTCGGAAAGTACACTTCATCGCAAACATAGAAAAAATCGAAAAACCTCATACTCCAGAATTCGATGAAGACTTTATAGAGAAGCTTCGAGGAAAGCGTACAGATATAGCAGGATTGAAGCTCATCCTAGAAGAAGAACTGAAAAATAAAAAAGAATCTGAAGCTCGTGCAAAAGACGAAGATACTCTTATGAAACAGATAATGGAAATAGCAACATTCGAAGTGGGACCAGAACTCATCAAAAATGAAGTCGAACAAGTCTACCGTGAACATGCGAGCAATCTAGAACAGCAAGGATACGACATGAAGCAGTATCTCGATCACGTGAAGAAGTCCGAAGAGATCTACAAAGATGAAGTGGTCAAGCCAGAAGCTGAGCGTCGACTTAAAGCTGAGCTCCTCCTTCGAAAAATCCGTGAGATGAAGGGAACTGAGCCGACAGATGAAGCAATAAAAATAGAGGTAGAAAAAATCATCTCTACCTATGGAAGTGCTGAGGTAGTAGAGCGTCTCAGAGCAAAACTCGTCGCATGAGATACCTACTACGAAGATATCAAAAATCGACTTGCCTATCGTAAGATCGTAGATGAGTTTTTCGAATAAAGAAGTAAAGAATAGCCAACCGCCAGAGTCATAAAAAATACTTCCAAAATTTTGGAAGTATTTTTTTAACAAAAGCTTATAATTGAATCTAAGCTTTGTAGAACTTAATATCCTCTTTTCAATATGACCCTAAGAATTGTCAACAATATAGTCATATCTCTCTCTTACATATCTCGTTGAGTATTCCTATGAATAATGCCCTATTCTTAGGTGGTGAAATAAGTGTTCTTATATTCATATCACTCACACCTGTCAGCAAATCCCAAAATTTGGTTGAGCTTACCCCATTATCATGGAGTCGCTGGACTACTAAAACGAGATCATATTTTTGGATTATCTCTAGAGCACTAGATTCTCATAAGACTTCCGACTGAAGCTTACTAATAAAATTACTCTCTACAGGAGGGGGTTGCGAAGACTTTAGTGGCTCACTTTTATTCTGAGAAATCCTCTGTACAATAATACACATACCTTCTCTTGATGGCGATAATTTCAATGAATATCCTGAATTTCTCAGTTTTTCTCAGAGTGCCGTCCAGAAGGGATGTCTAATATCGCTCGTAATATCACCTATTATACCATTTTCATAGGAAAGGGTTGTCGGAAAATCTATTGATTGTAAATACTTGCCGAATACGTACAAAGTGACCTTCTTTCCAGGATCATATCCCAGACTTCTTCAATTTTCCTTCAGATACTTTATAATGCGCTCAGCATGATCATCAAGTATTTTCTGTGATCATCTATCCAATGTTGAAGTTTTTGGTGTAGTTTTTATAGTAGGATTCCCTGTCACTTGAGCTTGTATATATGTCACTGAAACTCAGGAATGACTACTTCCTCGAAGAGCTTGAGCTAATGCATCTGCAATCTCTTGATATTTTTTTCCCCATGTAGCTCCTTTTGGTGTATTTCACTGAAGACTCTGTACCCAGCGAGAAAATCCTTGTAATACAGATCTAAAATCAGCATCTACAATATCTAGCCATGAGTTTCTTTGAGCTTTATTAATTGCATCAAACGTCTTCTGAAAATCTGATGGGATTTTTCAGGTTCTAAATAATCAAGCTATCACTTCAATAGTATTTTCTAACTGTATCGCAGGTGATGGCGGAATTTTTTCTTTTGGTGATGCTTCTCGGTAATTCTGATATGTCATAGAGAGTATTTAATAACTAATTCGTTTCTGATAATACTTTCTCTGTCTGTTTTGTCAAAACATTTTTCACTAAATTTATTATTAGTCAATATCATTCACCATTTTTTCACCTCACCGATTTGGAAAAAACTCGTATTTCCCTATACTTTACCAGTATTTTTGCAAAAATTTTGAACCTTTAATTTTGAATCATTCAATTCATATGAACCTTATCTCCCTTATATTTTGAGACCCGAGTACCAAGAAGCTTAAATCCTACCAAAAAGAGCTCGAAAAAATAAAATCTATAGAAGCCCGTCTTCGAGATGAGATATCTACAATAGAACAGGTACAGGCAAAGACTCACCAATTTCAGTCTCTTTTTGAAGGAATCAACATGGATGAGAATGATGATCGTAAGAAGGCAAAGGAGATTCTCGAATCGATAAAATATGAAGCTTTTGCTCTCCATCGTCGTGCATGTGAGCTGATATATGGACAAAGCTTCGATATAGGAAATGGGAATATGGTCGAATGGACTATGATCCCTTATGACGTACAGATCATCGGAGCAATGACTCTGCATGAAGGCAATATCGCTGAAATGCGTACCTGAGAAGGAAAGACGCTCGTCGCGACGATAGCTGCCTATCTGAACTCTCTCGTACCAGCAAGCGTCCACATCGTGACGGTGAATGACTACCTTGCTCGTCGTGATGCCGCTGAAATGAGGATTATCTATAGTGCTCTCGGACTCACTACAGGAGTTATCACTCATGGACAAGACTTCGAGCAGAAAAAAAATGCCTATGCCTGTGATATCGTCTATGCGACAAATAATGAACTAGGATTTGACTACCTCAGAGATAATATGGCTATCCGAAGTGAGCGTCAAACTATGGGGAAAAAATGGCTCGCTATCGTCGATGAGGTCGACTCTATACTCATAGATGAAGCACGCACTCCTCTTATCATATCAGCTCCTGATAGTGAACCGACGACAAAGTATGTACGATTTGCAGCATTTGCACGATCTCTCGATGAGCATACTGACTACAAAATCGATGAAAAACAGAAGGCTGCTACCCTCACAGAACACGGTATCAAAAAACTCGAATCCTACCTTGGCGTAGAAAATATCTATGTCAGCCAACACTTCAATGACCTCCATCATGTAGAAAACTCTCTCAAGGCATCAGCAGTATACAAAAGAGATATAGACTATCTTGTTAGAAATGATGAGATCCTCATCATCGATGAGCATACTGGTCGCGTACTTCCTGGTCGAAGATATTCTGACTGACTTCATCAAGCTATAGAAGCGAAGGAATCAGTGACGATCCAGCAAGAATCGCGTACACTTGCCTCTATCACATTCCAGAACTACTTCCGACTCTATCCGAAACTTGCTGGTATGACTGGTACAGCAAAAACGGAAGAAGAAGAGTTTTATAAGATATATCACCTTGAGGTTATCTCTATACCGACAAATAAACCACTCAAACGTATCGATCGTGGGGATGTCCTTTTTCGAAGTGAGAAAGGGAAATTCGCCTATCTCGTACGACTGATCGCAGTACTCCATGAGAAAGGTCAGCCCATACTCGTGGGTACTGTATCAGTGGCGAAAAGTGAATACCTCTCTGAGCTTCTTGAAAAAGAGTGAATCCCTCATCAGGTACTCAATGCAAAGCAAGATTCACGAGAAGCAGAAATCATCACAGGAGCAGGACAATATGGTGCTGTGACTATCGCGACAAATATGGCAGGACGTGGTACTGATATCAAGATCGATGAGCGAGTACGCACACTTACAGGAACAGTAAAACTCCAAGGTACTGCCTGAGTACAAGAATACCCCCTCTGATGACTCTACGTACTCGGAACAGAAAAACATGAAACACGTCGCATAGATAATCAGCTTCGTGGTCGTTCTGGTCGTCAGTGAGATCCTGGACTCTCTCAGTTTATGCTTTCTCCTCAAGACGATATCATGCGTATATTTTGAGGAAATAAACTTTTCAGTATACTTGCAAGCTTCGAATCACATCCAGAATGAGATCCTCTTGTAGAGAGCAAGATGCTCATGAAGAATATCACTACTATCCAGAAGCAAGTAGAAGGTCGAAACTTCGATATACGTAAGCATATCCTCGAATATGATGATGTTCTCAATCATCATCGCCTTGCTATATACTCACGACGAGCAAAAATACTCTCATGAGCCGATATACACGGAGAAGTCCTAGAAATGCTCAAATGAGAAGTCGAGCGTATAGTTGACCTGACTACATGAGATGAAGTGTCTTTTGACTCAGATGAGAAAATACGTATTATTGAAGCGATCAATGAGTTTTCAGAGTCTCCAATAATTATACTCGACAACCTTACAAATGTAGATGACTATAATGAAGCGAAGAGCCGCGTTGTCTCTCTTTTGTCAGGAAAAATTGAGTCACTGCGTGATACGGGAACAGAAGAAGAATTTGCAGAATTCGAAAGACGTCTTACTCTCGCTGCTATAGATGAACTCTGGATGAATCATATAGATAGTATGGCTCATCTGCGTGAAGAGGTTGCCTTTGAGTGATATGCTCAGAAAAATCCTCTCATCATTTATAAAGAGCGTGCCTATGATAAGTTCGTTATACTCATAAATACTGTGTGACTGAGAGTAGTAAAATGACTACTCACAGCAAAACCACGTGAATCGATAGACGAAGTGAACCTCGGAGAAACACTTCTCTCGAAATATACTGAGAGTGCCAATACAGGATTCGATACCAATGCCGTTATCACAGCAAGCCATATGAGTCATACTGATTATAGAGAAGAGCTTCTTATAAATGATAATACCATACACACTATCCAGGCAAACGATACTTCAAAAAAACTTTACACATGAATCGGTAGAAATGATCCTTGTCCTTGTGAAAGTGGAAAAAAGTACAAAAATTGTCACTGAAAATAGAATCAGACAAGATATAGAGCTTTATTAATAATTTTTCTTCATGCAACCTACGAGTGAAACATTTCAAACGGAAGAAATATCAGAAACCAATAGTACTCTTCGTGAGTTTATTGGGTTTATGCGAGATATAGTAATAATATTTATTATTGTTATAGTTATTCGGAGTTTTGTGGTTACTCCTTTTAGAATCAATGGTAGCTCTATGGAAATGAGCTACCATGATAAGGAATATATTATCGTCGATAAATTCTCCTACCTGAATCTTCCTGTGAGTTTTTCTGAAGTCCCATCGACTCCGACAACTTGGAATACCGTTTCATCTACTCTCCTTAAAAATATCCCCCTCCACATAGGTGATCCTTTACGCTGAGATGTAGTAGTTATCACACCCCATGTCGACAGACAAAAGGAGTATTATATAAAACGTATCCTCGGTCTTCCTGGGGATACTCTCCTTTTTGAAGAAGGTGACGTATCGATAAAAAAAACATGATCTGATAAATTCATCAAGATCACTGAATCCTATCTTTCGAGTGTAAATATAGGACAAACTCGTCTTCCAGAAAATGTAAAAACAAATCAATTTTTGATACCAGAATGATACTATTGGGTCATGGGAGATAATAGAAATAATTCAGCAGACTCTAGATCATGTTTTCGAACTTGTATAGGGGAAAGTGTGAGTGCCCATTTTATAAAAAGAAAGGATATTATCGGAAAAGTCCTGATAAATCTTGGCTATTACAATATATTTAGTACTGGCTGAGTACTCGATGGGAAGAAATGGTCATGGACGTATCCTCCGCGTTTTCTCGACCATCCTCGATCTGCGAAATACCCCGAGCTTGGTGAATAATACTCCTCAAAAAAGTTGTCTCATATGTTTTTTCTCATAGATAAACCTCTCGGTATATCCAGTTTTGATGTCATTCGCTGAGTACGCAAGATTTTTAGCATAAAAAAAATGGGGCATTCTGGCACTCTTGATCCTCTTGCGACAGGATGCCTCCTCATAGCCACCGAGAAGAGCACAAAACTCCTTCCGCTTCTTGAAAAAGCAAAGAAAGAATATATTTTTACGGTCCATCTTGACGGAAAGAGTGATTCACTCGATTCTGGAACACCTGTATATCCTCTAGATATACGAAATAAAAAAGAAAGGACTGCTCAAGAACTCAAAAGTTTTATCCTATCTCAAACAAAGCAAGTACCTCCATCATATAGCGCTCTTCATATAAAAGGAGAGCGTGCATATGATCTTGCAAGAAAGTGAGAGAATTTTAGCCTCCCCGAAAGATCTATTGAGGTAGAGGATGCAGAAATTATTGAAATGGCAGTAAACTATATAACTCTCAGGATTATCCTTTCTTCTGGGGGTTATGTACGATCATTTGCTCCAATAATAGGAGGATTTTTTTGAATCGATGGGGGATATATTTCGAGCCTAAGACGTACAAAAATATTTACAGAATATGGTGTACTCGCTATAGAGAATGCTACCTCTATGGATCACCCTATATCTATAAGTTACAGTAAGTTATTTCATACTATTCCTACTTTAGAAATTGATGGCACACAATACTGAGAGATCTACCTTGGGAAGAATCTCGATCTCTCCTGAGCAGAGATAGAGAAAAGAGATACTCTTATTTTCTTGAAGTATTCAGATGGGAACTATGTATCTCTCTGTCAGTTACATAAATCTATAGCCACTATCATAAGAAATGATGTATAACCTATATTTATATATCTTCACTAAATCTTTACACAGCGAACTTGCAATAGAGTCTATTATGGATATCCTTCATCTGAAATGCACTTAAATATATACATATCCCTATGAAGAATCATCCTCATTTTATGGGGTATATTTTCCAGTTTTCAAAGTATATACGCCCTCTCATCGAGTGGGAAAATACTTGATGAGACATGATCTATACTCTCTCAGATACCATCTGAAGTAGAATCATCAGGAAAAACTACTAAAGGTAATACTGAGAACAAATCTGAATCAAAAAATGGAAGTCTTGATGGAGAATTTGTGAAAACAGCAGAAAAAGAACAAGAAGAACAAAAACTTAAGCAAGATATCAATACATATATCATAGAGTGGTCTAAAGCGCGATGAACCAAAATTATAAAAGATTTAAGTATAAAACTTTCAAAATCTCTTCCAGAGAAAAATGATCGTCAAGAAGCATATAAGAAAATACGCATGTCTTTCGAGATCCGTCTCGAAAAAACAGGTAAACTCAAAATGAGTGAAACAAAAAAACTCATACTTAAGGAGTTCTTAGCTCATATGATTGACCTCCTCGATAAAAAAATAGAAGAATTGAGCTAAGATTTTCCATTGAAAAATGGAGAATCTTCTTATAATGAAATTCTCTAACTATTTATAGTATGAATGCTGAGATCATTACTTGGATAAAGAAAATATTTATCCTCCTCTTTATTATAGGGATTCTCTATATCCTCTATACTCTCTCATCTTTAGTGTTGATTATCGTAATTGCCGGATTTATCACGATCCTTATCAATCCTCTTGCAGAAAAAGGTGAGAGATACAATATTCCTGCATGGATGAGCGTCATAGGAGTATATATTGTTATATTTTTTCTTTGAAGTATAGTCATCGGAACACTGATACCTATAATCATAGACTATGTCACAAATACTGTAACTATAATTACTAACTGGGTGAATACCGCACAATCTGTATATACTCGTGAAGGGCTTTCAGGTTTCCATTTTCATCCGTATATAGAAAGGACTATACGTCTCGTCTTCTGAGAAGCAAACATAGAACATACTCTCAATATCATCAAACAAAATGCTGGAAATATACAATCAATGATCACAAATCAAATATCCTCTCTGACAAGTGGAAGTATTTCTATCGTAAGTGCTGTCGGTGGAGTCGTGGCAAATTGGGCATTTATCGCCATCATGACATTCTTCATGGTACTCGAAAGACGTAAAATAAGTAATCTTCTCTTGAGTCTTGCTCCAGCCCACTTCGATATCTATCTAAAAAATCACTATCGATCCGTACAAAATGTATGTAATTCTTGGATCAAAGCGACTCTCATACTTTCTGTAAGTATATTTGTCGTGACATATCTCTGACTCTCTCTCCTAGAGTTCATGCTCAATACAGATTTTCTCCAAAACCTCCTTAATATAGAACCTTTCCAGATAGAGAATAAATTCTCTCTCGCACTTATAGGTGGTATCATGGAGTTCATACCCTATATTGGACCACTTATTGCCCTCGTACCTGCAGCAATCATCGGTCTTGGTATATGATGGGAGGTTGCCCTTGCTATCACTATACTCTACCTTATAATACAACGTATAGAGAATGACTTTCTTGTCCCGTATGTGATGAGCAAAGCTCTCGATATATCCCCTCTTTTTGTATTTATCATCATGATAGCTTGAGCCAGTCTTGGTGGCATACTTGGGATCATATTAGCAGTTCCTATAGCCTGAGTAGCAAAAGTCATATATACCGAATATCAGGATAAAAAAAACTCATCGAGCCCTATAAAGACAAGGCCAAGAAGAGTATCGATGAAAAAGGAAGTCATAGGCAATAAACCCCTTTCAAAAAAGATGACAAAAGAAAGAATATAAAAAACTATTGACAAAACTTTGAGAAAAAATATTATC
The DNA here is from genome assembly GCA_043771825.1 of Candidatus Altimarinota bacterium. Classification (GTDB taxonomy): domain Bacteria; phylum Patescibacteriota; class Gracilibacteria; order BD1-5; family UBA2023; genus JAGOMW01. The sequence goes on from JAYVGV010000019.1 coordinate 31,219, forward strand.
AACATATATCGTAAAATATGCAAAAAAAACATAGTTCTACATTTTTCTATTTTTATTTCTACTTTCAGGAAACACTGAAGGAGGGATTTATGGAGTTTTAGAACTATTCCAAGAAATCATGTACCTCTCCTTCAGTGAAAACTGGAGGAGTTTTTTAAATTTATAACTCTAAATTGTATGTTTTTATATAGAGATAAAACTGGTGCTGATTGAATTGTGAGTAATGAAGTTACTATTAGGAGTACGATCCCTGTCGTGAGAGAGAAAACCTGAGATGAACTCATTCAGGAATTAGAAAGAGTGAACATATATTCTCATACATGACTTCGTGAACGCCGAGAACTTATAAAAACTTGGTCTCCCTATGAGCTTATACGAGCATATAGCATTCTCAGAATAAGAATTCTTCAGCGTTGAACCATAACTCATGCTGATAAAATTCTACTAGAAGCTCTCAATAAAGAATGAATAGAGGAATGAGGGACTCATAGTAATAGAATATGAACTCATGATGAAGTAGAAATAGTTCACGGAATGTGACTCACTATAACTGGAAATCATGGTGAACTCATAGCAGGAAGTACCAAATTGTGAGTCTGGAGACTATTGTCATTAACCCCTAGTAAATAAATATGTTATCCTGAATAAAAATATCAACATATTATTACCCATTCCTTCACTGGAGGATGGGTTTTTCGTATTTTATCTAACAAGATAAGAAATAATGAACTCCTTCTTCAGAGGAAGTTCATTATTTCTTATTTTACCATTATGGGACATACGTATTCCTGAAGAATTTGATTATCTTGAGCAGCCAGATATTTTTCATGAATTTTTCTGACATATCTCACTCCTTACTGATAGAAAATATACTAATTTTCTCCAAAAATTCTGAAAATGTATGATCTCTATAGAACCAAGATTCAGATGTTATCTCGCTCGCATTTTCTGGTTCACAGTAGAATTCTGACTCATAGAGACTAACCAATGACTCAGAATCTATGGAGCTGGGATACTCCCATCACACAGTGAGACCATACGTGCACTTGAAGATCCAAATGTAGAAAGAATCCTCTTTAATATATTGAAGTGTGCTCGAACTCCGTACCGATACGACATTATGCAATCGAAATACTTTATACTCAAAGATTTCGATGAGCTCTATCAAATATTGGATACCCCCCTTCTTGAAATACTCAGGAAAGCAGATACACTTGGTGATATCATTTCTTAACTATTTCATATGCTCCCCTCTCTACCTAATTGATGGAAAGCAGAAAACAATACGCTCAATAGAAAATTTATCTTTCGTGATTTCATGAGCACTATAAATTTTATGAATAAGATAAGTATCATTTGTGAAGAAATAGGTCACCACCCAGACTGGAGAAATCTCTATACTACCCTCTATGTAACCCTGACAACACACGATACAGGGAATACTATTACACAAAAGGATATACTCTTAGCAGAAAAGATGAATATCCTTTTCTGAGAGGAGAAAAACCTTTAAACCATAACCTGACTCTCTATCTCCATAAGTATTCGCTCGATAACCTTTCGATCATTCCATGGGATCGATCATTTCTGCGTCACCTGTACAGTCTCAGCTCACTTCCCTGCTGCGAGTAGGATATCTCATGGCTGAAGCATGAGGAGAGCTGTACGGATAGCATCTTCACGATCAGGGACGATCCAGAAGTTCTCTCACTCTCTTCTCGCTATACCTTCAGTGACATCCCTGATAATGCCAAGAGAATCTTCTGTATACGTATCATCATCAGTGAGTATGATTACATCTGAAAGGAGGTGCACAATACGTCACATCTTCGGACGTTTCGTCTTATCTCTATCTCCTGTAGCACCAAAAAGTGTAATAATTCTTTTTGTTTTTTCTATCTTCCTGAGCGTTTCGAGTACATTTTTGAGAGAATCTTCTGTATGAGCATAATCGACGAATATTTTTGCCTTTCTCATATTCGGAACTTCTTCGAGTCTTCATGGTACGCCTTGAACCTTTGCCATTGTATCGATGATCACTTCTATGCTCACTTTTTGGGATATGAGAACTGCAGTAGCCGCAAGGATATTCATGATATTAAATTCTCCTTGAAGTTTTGATTTGATATGGAAGATATTCGATGGCATACGCACATCAAACTCGATACCAGAACCCTTACTTATGACGTTATCTGCTCTCAAGCTTGCATTCGTAGAAAAACCGAAAGTATGCATCGCATCGACGACAATGTCTTTCGAGAGAAATCGTGAAGCATACTCATTATCGATATTTACCACACCGACTTTTCGTATTTCTTTACGGATACCATATTTATAGAGGTTTTTAAAGAGAAGGAGCTTTGTCTCGACATAGTTATCCATCGTATGATGAAGATCGAGATGGTCTTGGGAGATATTGGTCATGACTGCTACATCATAGCGAAGTCCATGGACTCGGTGATAAAAGAGAGCATGGCTCGATGTCTCCATGACGAGATACTCACATCCTGCATCACGAGCACGAGTGATAAAGTCCCATACAGCAAAAGGAGATGGCGTCGTCATTTTGAGTACATTCTCTTCCTCATTATCTCAGATGATCATATTTACTGTAGTGAACATCGCCACTTTCTTTCCATTCGCGATCAGTCATCGCGCTACAAGGTTAGATGTGGTAGTTTTTCCCTTTGTTCATGTTATACCGATCACGATCATATCTTTAGCAGGATTTCCTGATAAGAAGAAGGCTAACACTCAGCAAAAATAGTGGTATGTAATTCGAAAGGGTGAGTCGAGGGGAACAAGTTTCTTAAGAAATGTAAGCATAGGAATACGCTGTAGAAAAATAGAGCTTCAGAATACTTGAATTTTATAGAAAAATCACTATTCTCCAAGTGTATTTTCTCTTTCCTCTCGACAAAATCATGGCAAAACTCAAAATCGAAACAGGGACTTCCAATACTACCCTACGAGCCATCAGTACTTCCGTATTAAAAGGAGAACTTTCATCTTATGGAAACCTCATCCAAAATATGCTCAAACATATACGCAATAGTGATAATGGATGAGTAGGACTTGCAGCTCCTCAGGTAGGTATAAACAAGCGTATAATCATCGTATCTCTGATGCGAGATTACGAAGATGAAAATTTTAAGACTATTGCCCTAGTAAATCCAGAAATCATAGAACACTCTCCTGAACGTTGTAGTGATAGAGAGGGATGTCTTTCTGTCCCTTGAGAAAGTGGTGATGTAGAACGTTGGTCTTGGGTCAAAGTAAGATTTATGGATCATAAATGAGTAGCCTATACCATGAAACTCACTGATCTTGCTGCTCGAATCATACAGCATGAGATAGATCATCTAGATGGAATCCTCTTCATAGACCGCATAGAAGTACTTTTCATAGGCAAGAGTACTTAATTTCTCGAAATAATACTTAAAGAATAAAAAGATACTCTCTCCGAGTATCTTTTTATTAAAATGTCTTTCCTAAATTGTTGAGGAGAGTTCTCTTATCTCCCGCATAGCGGATATTTTCCAAATAGCGTATCAGTTTCTCAAATATGAGATACTTATTGATCGAGCTGTAGAGGAATGCATTTCCTTCGAATTTCATAGGATCAAACTCGATAAATATCTTTGGAAAAGCATTTTCTATAGGAAGTATAGGCACGACTCCAGCCTGGACGAGGGCAACTATATCAAGATTTCGAGATATTCCATCAGAAATACATGCATCAAATCCGGCATATTCGACTTTCTCTTCTGGTCTACCTGTTGAAGTGATACAGACGATATCGAGGAGTTTTCAAGCTTCAAGAAGAAAATCATGAATCTCTCTATCGGAGATATCGAGAAGTATAAGAGCCCTCGATTTAAATCCAAAATTATGTTGGCGGAGGATTTTTGATCGAATATCATCTTTCTGAAAGGATTTTTTGAGAGGCATAAGAAAAAATTATTTGTATTTATTGTAAGATATCTAGATTGAGCATACCATAACTTCAGAAAAAAAGCGAAAAAACATACTTGACGACCAGAAGGTGATACTTTTTACTGTAGAGAAAAGTTGGATTTTTCGAGTTTTCTGGATATAAAGTACGCTCCTTTTTACCACCTATCCCTCTTACATGAGACGGACATACTTCTCTCTTAGAGAAGAAATACTATGAACAAATCCTTTTGGAAAGACCTCGCCTCACACTGACCCATAGCAGCATTAGCTCCTATGGATGGCTACTGTGATAGCCCCTATCGTCAGATCGTAAAAAATATTGCTCCTAAGACAGTTGTATTTTCTGAATTTTATAGTGCCGATGGTCTTGTACACTCGAAAGATCTCCAAAAAAAAGCTCTTACACATGAAGTCAGCGAGTATCCTTTGATCATTCAGATATTTGGGAAAGATCCAGAGAAGTTTGCAGAAGCTGCAAAAATCATCGAAGGATATGGAATCACTGGAATCGATATCAATATGGGATGTCCTGCTAAAAAAGTGGTGAAAAGCGGGCATGGGTCGTCTCTCATGATCAATCGCGATACAGCATTTCGTATCGTGGAAGAGATGAGCAAAGCCGTACCTATACCTATATCCGTAAAAACGCGACTCGGTTGGGAAGATCACTCACTTCTGGTAGAATTTTGTAAATGACTCGAAAATGCAGGAGCAGACCTTATCAGTGTACATGGTCGTACTTACAAACAGGCATTCACAGGAAAAGCAAACTTCGATGGTATCTACGAGCTCAAACAGCATCTCAAAATTCCTGTCATATGTAATGGAGATATCATGAACTATGCAGATGGTGCAAGAAAAATCATCCATCCGAATAATCGAAGAAGTCTCTATAGGAGTGTGCTCGATGATACTCAAAAACTCCAAACATGAGAAACGATAGATACTCTGACAATGAATGATAAAAGAAATCTGGATGGATTCATGATTGGTCGGGCATCATTTGGGAATCCATGGTGTTTTCTTGACGATAACTATGAGCCGAGTTTTTCTGAGATACTCGATACTATGCAAGTACATGGCGAACTCCTCTGGAAATGGAAAGAACGAAAGGGTATGATGGAAGCTCGCAAACATCTCGTCCAGTATCTTCACGGATTTCCTGGGGTGAAAGATTACCGCTCAGAGCTCGTACATGTAGAATCAGTAGAAGATATAGCAAAAGTCCTCGATAGTATACGTTTCGTGCATGCTGATCTCCTCAAAAAGAAAATATCTTCTTATAATCCCGAGAGTACTATGGCAGTATGGTGATGTGATTCTGACTCATCCTGAGGATAAAAAATATCCTCATCAAATGAGTGTGGGAATAGGGAGATAGTATCTCATGGAAAGTGAGAATGTATATGCCTCTCGAGGAATGGGGCAAAAATGATATGTTCTATATGTTTCGGAAAATTAGAGCGAAGAAGATAAATATAGAAGTATTTCCCCATGGCAAGAATTTTTCTGAAGAATCAAACTCAACCAATAAAAGAGCAAAGTGATCGATTTGAGGGCATATCAGCCTCCTCTGTGACATCCTGAGGAAATGGCGCCATAAGACCAACATCATGATGCGAGAGATAGACTTTCGCTCCCGTATTTCTGGCATACTTCATAGCAGCATAGACTCACCAGAATCCTATATAACGCTGTATAGAGTGCATCCAGATAGCCTCTGGATGCACTCTCTTAAGGAGATTCGATACTGAAGCCCCTCTCCAGAAAGCAAAAAGGGAAAATATAAACATCCATCTCCGCTTCCATGGTGTCGTCTTCCCTGTATATCCATAGCGAGTTACACTATGTCATGACTTTCAAAGTGATACTTCTACATGGGAGACGTAGTACTCTGCTCATCCAATTTTTTCGCTATAGTCATGGAGGAGTATGACTGATGTATTATGGGGGAAAAAGTGATCCAATCGTTTTTCCCAATACGCAGAAGAATACTGAGAAAGATCTCTTCGCTTTCTCGAAGGAGTATATCACTGAGAGAGAATAGCAAAGAATGACTCAACTGGACTCTCAACATCGAGGGAATACTCAGGTGGGACAAATGGAATCAGTCATCCTTTCGAGAATGCGATTACAGGAGTATTACAAGCAAGTGATTCAAGGGCAGTAAGACCAAAAGTCTCAAGAAATCGCGAAGGCATAAAAAGAAAGTCGACTTCTCTACAGAGAGTTGCGAGATGGGCTTGATCGAGGATTCCATGATAGATAACTCAGGAAGGAAATTTTTTTACTCTATCGAGGATCTCATCTTTATAGGGTCAGTCTGAACATATATGCCATATGATTTGATAAGGAAAAGCTCAAGAGAAATATTGATCTATAGATTCCATCAAAATATCAGCTCACTTCTCATAGACAAGTCGAGAGGCAAAAAGAATATGAAGGGTATTATTTTCGCTCATGAGTACGTTCAAAATGAGCTATAAGAAGTCATACAATGAGAAAAAGACTCAGTGAAACGACAGAAGATTCAAATGTGTGAAGAAAGAAATTCATAATACAAATACTTAAAAACATGCCCCCCAGAACTATATGAATGCGAAAAAGACGATATACTATAAGTGAGAGAGTGAAAAGAAATGTGAGGATCCCTAGTATTCCTCCTTCGATCATTTGTTGGATATACCAACTTTCTGGTATATAATACCGATCGCTCTCTTCAATTTCCTTTCGATCTTTATTCTCGAGGTTTTGTATGTATCTATACGCTGGACCGGCACTCGCAAGTCACTGACCAAGGGGATGTGTGAGAAATCTTTCTATTCATGTTTTCATTCGTTCTTTATGACCATTAGTCGATCATCATCTTTCTATGATTGCCTGCATATTCCCAGCATACTGAATAAAAATACCTCCCAGTACAAGAATAAATACAAGAATAAGACTGATGAATTGAATACGGTATTTTTTATAAATATCTTTAAGTGAGAAAAGTATGATAATTCATACTCATCATAAAATTCATAGTACGGCGCTTCGAGAATATGTATAGAGAATGAGTACTACTCAGAGCATGGCCGTACACCCAAGGATAAAATGCCAATTCTTTTTTGATCGGAAATAATATACGAGTATACCCATATAGAGAAGCAGATACGCCCCCATAGTATTTGGACCATCCAGAAGACCCTGAAATCTTCTTACATTTGCACCATCGACTCCATGGAATATAGGGACTGATGATCCAAATTGCCAATTCGAAGGATTTCCTGAGTATCCAAGGTAGAGAAGAAGGTCCTCAGAAAGTGGCCACTTAAGGAGCATGCTGATAAAAATCATAATTCCTCATGCAATAAGAAACAACCGTATATAATAAGATGGTGACTTTCCGAGAAAGCTATATCCATGATAGATGACGAAAAATGCTATAAGGAATGAAAAATCATATTTTCACCCATACAAGATTCCTACAATACCTGTAGTAAAAAAAGATACTCCTATCATGACTCCTATGTAGAGGAATATAGCTATATCATATTTTGTCCATTCCAATTTTTGGATTCCACGAATATGATAGTATGCAATCGTCAAAAGAAGTGATATAAGAAGAAGTTCTTTTATGAAGGAAAATCCTGGTATCCCAAGTCGTTCCTTCGTAAAAATAGAAAGAACTGTCATAAAAGGAAGTATGACGAGAAGTGCTCGAAAAGGATAGTCAAATGTATATCGTGAAAGGTGAACCATAGCGAAAAATTACTTGATAATAATAGACATTTCTCTATAATACGCAAGTTCTTATTATCCAATACATATGACTTATAATACTTCTGCTCTCGAAAACTTGCAATCTCGCATGAGAAAACCTCATGTCAATAGTACCTGTATATGATGCAGTGCCTGTACTGCAATATCTGGAGATATATTCGAGCTCGATGATCAGTGACTCTCACGCGTAAAAATGTGTGAAACTTATGAATGACACGATGTAGATGACTCTATCGCTGCTTGTCCAGTAGATGCGATCAGTTGGCAGCCAGCTGATGCAAGTGGAAACTATACTCAAGGGATAGTCGAACACCAAGATATTATCTAACTGCCCTCTGAAAAAAACATACCCCATCAGCATGGAGTATGTTTTTTTTATATATTAGTAGACTCTCCTTTTTTTCGAAAAACTATAATTAGATGCGGGAGTTTGATGTTCCATATAACGAGAAATATTGAGAAGTATGCCGATACTCATCATCAGTGCGATGAGTGATGATCCTCCATAACTCACAAAAGGAAGAGTCACACCCGTAAGGGGTATCACATTGAGATTGACTCAAATATTGATAAATACTTGTACGAGGATAAGTGTAGAAAGTCCAAATGCTGTATACTTTCAGAAGGGATCTTTGATTCCTCTCGCTATCATATAACCTCGGTAGACGATAGTCAGATAGATAGAGAGGAGGCAAAGTGCTCAGACAAATCAGAGCTCTTCCACAATCACAGAAAAGATAAAATCTCACTGTACTTCTGGAAGATATCCAAATTTTTGGATCGACTTTCCAAAGCCGAGACCCCCAAATCATCCACTTCCTATAGCCGTAAGTCATTGTTTGATCTGATAATCCTTTCAATCCGATTCTTTTTTAGAAAAGAGTGTTTCATTATCTTGAAAGAAACTATCTATGCGCTCTGAAATATAAGAGAGCTTACTTCGTGTAGCACCCTCTGATGTTCAGAGCTTCCCAAGTCAGTAGACACTTGAGGCAAATACTCCTCAGATAATAAATAAAACTATTATATAACGACTATTCCCTCCTCCTACAAAATAGAGGGATATGAGTACTGGAGCCAAGATAAGTATAGATCCAAAGTCTGGCTGCAGTGCAAGAAGAAAAAATAAAGATCACACAATGATAAAATATGGTACTGCTCCGTCAGCAAACTGGGAGAGGAGTGCACGTTTTTTTTTCATGAATGATGCAAGAAAGAGGATGATCCCTATCTTCGCAAATTCTACTGGCTGTATCACAGTAGAGGTTCATGGAAGAGTTATCCATCAGCGTGCACCATTGAATTCTTCTCCAAAAAAAAGGACAAATATCATGATACCAAAAATCCCCACAAATATCACTCGGTAATATTTCTCAAGAATAGAATAAGAAAACTTCGTAAAAAAAACGAGTACTGCTAAAGATACAAAAAGATTAAAAAATGTCTTCATAAGAAAATATGAATTATTCGCCTCTGTGAGTATTCATTTTGCAGCAAGCTGTGAAGTATATTTAAAAGATGGATAAACACTTACAGAACTGATCATCACGACTCCAAATATCACGAGCGCTATTACGATAAAAACAAGATATGGATCTATGGTTTTTTTATACATGATTTGAGAGAAAAAATACCGATCATACTCGGTATTTTTTCTTTTTGTTAAAAATTTTTCTTTCTAAGAAAGATATACGCGAATGGTAAAATAAGGACGAGGAAGATCAGGGGATTCATGCCAGTAAGAGGAAGCTCTTCTGTAGGAACGGGGACTTCCTCTTCTGGCACTATCGTAGAATTTTCTCCATCAGAAGTGACTGGATCTGGAGTGACTTTCGTCTCATTATCGGAGAGTACTGCTCCTGGATTGGCTGGAGCATTGAGAACTGGATTGGCTTTCTTGAGGGGGCTCGGCGTGACGAACTCCTTGAGCGCACCTGCACCATCGATGATAGTAGAACCCGATGTTCCTATAGCAGCTTGAACTGTAAGGGTATATGAGCTTCATTCTTCGAGATCCTCTGAAAGGATGAGGTCGACAGATTCTGGTATATTTTTCACGAGTGCCATATCACTGATGACGATGCTACTATTATCAGACTGCTTAGATATTTTGAGGACTATGCTCGTCATATCTATACCATCTGAAAAAGTAATACGGACTTTTTTGCTATCGAGGACACTTACTGATTTGAGGCTGAGTTCTGTAGTGGTATCACTTTCTACTGCATGTACAGAAAAAGTAAATCAAGCTATGAATAAGAAAAGAGGGATAAGGGAAAAAATTCGAAGCATAACTTGAGTAAATAAGAAAAATAGATAGACTCACTTATATTATAATAAAAAAATGTTATGAAAAGGCAACCATTGAGGACACAATATGGCTTTACAATATTTGAAATCCTAGTCGTCATAACAATTATAGGAATATTTATTGCTGCTACAGGAGCATTCGATCTCAAACCTCAGACAGATATCGAAAAAACTGACCGCATGATCGTACGTATATCTGGATTACTGAGGGAAGAAATGCAGAATATATCGATAGGACGCATGCCAAAGAGAGATGGTGAAGTGACTACTGTGAGTAAGATTACTATAGGAACATGAGGGATGATCGCTCAGTATTTTACAGGTATCGTATCGACGAACGCTCTCGGATCGCAGAGCTTCAGTCGACCATTTTTTGATAACGATCTCCAGTACGATATAAAAAATGTTATATGGAGTGGGAGTAGTCTGTGATATGCACCATATTTTTGAACAGGAGAGATCATCATAGCCCCAAGTGGTATCACTTTCAGTGGAGCAAATGTCACAGGGAGTGGCTATACTCTCTTCGAAATACGCGTATGATATGGTCAGGCACGCCGAAAGCTCACACTCGATAGACGGACTGGAAAAATCACAGAAATAAAAGGACAATAAAAAATTACTAAGAGCTTGTCTCTGATCTCTCTCCAAAATAAGAGAGAAGTGATGCTTTCAATATATCTATACCTTGATACGAGTGAGCCGAGAGGAAGAAAGGATGAAGGGAGGCAAACTTATGTTCAAGTATTTCCCGATCATCGGAGGAGATGCTATCTATTTTATTGAAGATATAGTACCTTTCTTGCGTAGCACCTATGAGTTTGAGTGTATCATCGACGATCTGGATCTTCTCTACTATGCATGAATCTGCAGCATCGACGACATGGAATATAAGATCTGACTCTATGGAATCCTCGAGAGTCGATCCGAATGCTGCGATAAGATCTGGAGGAAGATCTCGGATAAATCCTATAGTATCATTTAGAAGTATTTTTTTTCATAATACCTTCTCTAAAGATGCTCTATCTCAGATACTCGAATCAATCCATACTTTTCATACTGAGGTTCCGAGAGTCGCAAAAAGCTTATCTTCAGCAAGTACTCATTTTTTTGTCAGCGTATTAAAGAGCGATGACTTCCCTGCATTGGTATATCCGACGATCCCTACGGTAGGAAATTTTTTTCTTTTACGGTTTTCTCGGTGAAGAGCGCGAGTCTTCTCATAAGTTTTCAGTTTTGTATTGATAGTAATCTCTTGATTCCGAAGATGGCGTTTCATGATTTCAGTATTCGTCTCTCATTGACCTTTGGCATTCTTCGATCCACCACCTTGACGAGAGAGCTCCATACCCATTCCATAGATGCGTGGTCACATATGCTTAATCGCGGCGAGCTCGATTTGGAGCTTTGATTCAGGTGAGACGGCATGAAGGGCAAATATCTTCAATATAAGATCGACTCGATCCCATGCTTGTACTTTAGATTTTGCTTTCCGTAGGTACTCATTCACATTATAGATCTGGGAAGGCTTCATGATATTCCCGATGATGAGGAGCTCTGCATCGAGCTGCTCTCAGAGAATGATAAGCTCATCGAGCTTCCCTGATCCGATAAAGGTACGATAATCAGGTGTTGTCCTCTTCTGCACTCGTTTCACGATAGTCACTCCTCAGTACGTAGAGACGAGAGATTCGAGCTCATCCATACGGTGACCGAGCTCTTCTGGAGAAAGTTTTGGCGGAGCGACATCTATAATTATCGTTTTCATACTTTAATCAAAATTTGAATATATATTATGGAGAAATATGCTCTATGAGAATCTTCGTTCCGATACCCATAAGTATAATTCCTCCGATGATCTCCGCTTTACTTCAGAAGATATGCCCGAATTTTTTTCAGATATATACTCAGAGAAGACAAAGAATTGCTGTCACGATACCGATAAGTCCTATTGCGAGAACGATATCGACTGGAAGGAGTGCAAAAGAAATACCGATAGCGAGAGCATCGATACTCGTAGCAATACCGAGTGTCATGAGAGAACGAAATGAAAAATAATCCCTTTTTTCTTCTTCATCTCCTGAAAATGCTTCTTTGATCATATTTATCCCGATTCCCCCAAGGAGAAAAAATGCGATCCAGTGATCAATAGGCTCGATCCAACTCTGAATGCTCAGTCATCATAGCCACCCGATAAGTGGCATGACCGCCTGAAATATTCCGAAAGTCAGTGCAAGAAAGAGTGCTTGTCGGAAATGAATCTTTTTCGCACTAAAACCTGCTGAAAGAGATACAGCGAAAGCGTCCATAGCAAGTGAAAAAGAGACAAAGAGAAGTGATATAGATGACATGATCTATGTTTTAGTGGATATTTTCCTTTTTTCCAGTTTTAATTGGAGTTTTTTCTGAGCATTCGATTTCTTATGAGTGATTTTTCGCTCTGCTTTTTCAGCAAGCTTCTTCTCTGTTTTCCTTCGAAATATTGCCTTTCGATCGATTTTCTCTTTCATCTTATCGGCTCGGATTTTGGATCGGAGTTCTTTCCGAGAAGATTTCTTAAATATGCGTATCTCATATACTTTCAGTTTTTTCCCTTTATCGTCAATCTCTTTTATGAATTCGCCTCCACATAACTCGATCACTTTCCATGAAGCAGGATTATCTGTATGGGCAGATATGAGTACTTTTTCGATACCGAGTTTTTTTGCTTCCGTGAGTCAGAGAAGAAGCATCGCCTTCGCCAATCACTTCCCTCTCTCACTTGGACGGAGTCCATAACCGATATGACCTCCACATCATCATTCGAGTGAGCAGTTTGGATGATCGATACTGTGTCGCACTTGTATCGCACCGAGGATATCCTCGTTATCCATGAAAAAAAAGAGTATTCCATTGATTCCCCTTTCATTATTTGTGAGATCTTTTTTTATTATCTCGAGAAAATCTTCATAATTTTCTCACACGAAAAGTCTCCCAGGATTTCTTCTTGGATCAGGATAGCTCTTCCACTCTTCTATCATATCGAGATAGCGAGACTTGTGGGAGATGTGGGGGAAAGTGAGGTGAAGCAATGACTTGTGTAGATTTATGATAGATATACAATAACTATACTCATTTTCTCTCCGATGCAAGCTATGCTCAGAGTTTTTATATAAGAAAGGTGGGGATGATGCGCACGAATTTATTGCTTATCCGAACTTAAAGAGTAAAATACTCATTCGAATGTTTCAGTTTCTTACCCTTCTTTTCATGGATACATATACTCAATCTGGCACACGAGAAAAACAGATATTTCGCGTCACACGTGCAATATGGTTCTTCGTCTCTATACTCGAGATACTCCTGGTACTCAGATTTGTCCTGAAGCTCCTCCAGGCAAATGCTGGAGCAGGTTTCACACAGATGATCTATAAGCTCACGAGTGTTTTCATAGAGCCATTTCGCCTTGTATTTCCTACTCCTGTAGTCGAATGAAGCGTCTTCGAGTGGAGTACACTTCTCGCGATATTCATGTACTGGCTCATCGGTCTGGGTATCGTGAAGCTCATCTCTATGGGTCGTCCTGTGACGCATGAAGAAGCCAAAGAAAAACTCGATAACGAAGAAGTATAATTGAGGATAACCCAAGTTGATATATATCTGTTTTAAAAAAGACTCCACAAGTGGAGTCTTTTTTAAAAGTGTTAATTTTAGGTGAAAGTATTATGGATTGATACGAAAAAATATCGGGAGTTTTTTATCTTCGCGAAACCCGAGAACACCATCAAAATAGACAGTCGACGGTCAACCATCAAGGTTAAGTACTGTGATCGGATCATGTTGGAATCGTGGATCGATGCGTATCTGTTCGCCTACCTCTGTCAGAGAGAGTCTCTTGCGAGAGACGAAAAAATATACCTTTCCGCTTTCTGTTTTTCCTATCAGTGTACGCTCATATTCTCATCTCGCATGCCAAGAATCTCAAAAATCTTGCAAAAGATTCCCCGAAAGAACGAGAGGTCCAGCCTGGAATGCATCATCCCCACTCCCCCACTTCATATAGAGAAGATTCTTGTTCGGAAATATCGTCACATTTTGTGGCTCAGTGTGTGAGATACGCACTACATGGGTAATATTTGGATCATCGAAGATCGCTGGTGATAATTCAATAATCCCGCTTCTCCATAGTCCTGCAGGATAGTAGACTCAGGAATCTGTCACTCAGAAATATGATCCATTGAGTACTATACTCCCAGATACATAGAGATCTCGTGCTGTATGTGTCGCTCCCGAGTCAAAAAATATCTCAAATCCATGAGGAGCCTCAATCGTGATCAGATCATCTCAGGGTGGTAAAGTCAAGATAGGCTGAGTCACCGTAGAACACGCAGAGAGGAGGAAAATGAGGAATGGAAGGAGGTATTTGAGCATGGCTATTATTATTTTCTACACGCCTTTATGAAAGCAAGCCCCAAGAATGTAATTTGAAAAACATCTCTAGTATGTCCTGTTGGTGAAAATCATCACATTGCTATTCACTGAACCGCAGGAGATTCTATAAGATTAAGTCTCTTGAGATTATCAATAATTTCAAACATTTTAACTTTATCAATCCTAAATAATTGGATTATAGAATTTGATTCAATTTGCATATCAGTAAAATTTCCTCAATTTCTTGTAATTTCTCATTGTATATCTTCATACATCTTATCTAATATTTTAACTTCTAGTGCTGACAACTCTTTTAATATTTCTATATATGCAGTAGCTATGTCTTTTCAAAGCAAAGCGTTGGACAACAATTGTGCCCACTTTGTTTGTAGATCAATTTCAGATTCAAGGCTTGCATACTCCAAAAGTGGCTCAGCAATTTTTAAAGGAGGCTGAAATATTTTACTACCTTCTGTTAAGCTCTTTGCTTCTAAGAGAAGATGCTGCATATTCTTCCATCGCTCATACTTTGCATTATCTTGCTCAATTCATTTTTTGTCTAGAATTCATGGTATTATAAAGTCCACAAATCTACTAAGAGCATTATAATCTTCTGATCAAATTTCAAAACCCGTATCGCCTGGTAATTGGACTTTCATATGGTAAACTATAAGATATTAATTCACCCCCACTACTTCCTTCACGACTCGCATCTTCTCATCCAGTCTTGCATTCATGATGCGTGCTCCTTCTGCGAGTTTTGCCTCAACGATCTCTGGATGTTCGAGAAGCTTCGTTCGGGCTTCACGATACGGTCGGAGATATTCGATAAGTACATTTAAGAGCTCTGTTTTTGCATATCCGTATCCGAATCCTCCATTTGGAGTGAGATACTTTTGTCTCAGAGTCGCGGTTTGCTCAGCACTTGCGAATACCCGATAGAGAGCGAAAACATTGCACGTATCAGGATTCTTAATTTCGTCCATTCCGAGGGAATCTGTCACGATCGACATCACACGCTTTTTGAGTAGTTTGTCATCGTCGAATACTCCGATGAAGTTATCGTAGCTCTTGCTCATCTTGCGTCCATCGATACCGGGGAGTTTCCCGAGACTCTTCGGGACTATCGCTTCTGGCTCCTTGAATACTTCCTTTCCATACGTTTTATTGAACGCGCGGACGATATCTCGTGTCATCTCGAGGTGCTGGATCTGATCTTCTCCGACTGGCACTGCATCGATATCATAGCCGATGATATCTGCCGCCATGAGAATAGGATAATTGAAGACTCACATGTTAATGTTGACTCACTCTTGAACGAAAGAAATATTCTCTTTTATATTCTTTACATAATCGGATAATTCAAATTCAGCTCAGTGTTTCTTAATAAGATTTTCTTCTTCAATTTTTAATCCTTCAATCATAGCATTAGTTTTATTTTCTGCATCCTTATAACTATGCGCCCGAAGCATGAGTGAATACGGTGTCACATTCGAGAGGATCCACATGAGCTTCGTGATATCGTGGATATCCGACTGGCGGAAGATAGTAAATGGAGTATCAACTCCGTAAATGGCGAGATACTCCGTCGCGATTTCTAGAGTCTGCTCTCTGAGAGTTTTGCCATCTTTCACACTCGTGAGCGAGTGGAGATCTGCTATGAAGATCGCAGCATCATTGCCTTTCGCTACTTCTGCGAATGGAAGCACTGCTCACATGAGATTCCCGAGGTGGAGCGATGATCCTGTAGATTTGATACCGGTGATGATTTTTTTCATAATTCAAATGGAGAGAGAAAATAAAGCTTGCTCGAATTTTCGAGGAAGAGAGAATTTCGAGATATACCTCATGATAATGCTTCTACTATAGCGAAGTTCTCCAAGATTTCAACTTTCGAGGAAATCAAGAGAAAAATAACTGGAAAAAGAATCTGAGACCGATATACTGGTCTTACTTACTTTCTTTTTCTTTATGAGTCTTCTCATTCTTATCATACCCGTCGGCCTTATCATCCTCATGCTGGTACTCCTCCCCGTGAAGATCCTCGGATGGATGATAGCCCTCATAGTCGGGACCTTCCCGTTCTACAATATCTGGATCATGCAAAACTGTAGCGGAGACTGCAATATCCGACTCGATCTCATGATACTCCTGCCGATACTCCTCATTATGTTGATCACTTGGCTTATAAAGATATACCTTCAGAAAAAGTCTTGACCTACCAGAACTAGAGAACCTATAAGCCCTCCTATGGGTAACGCCAAGTAGGTCTAC
>JAYVGV010000020.1:0-67870 GCA_043771825.1 Candidatus Altimarinota bacterium
TCGCTGATCTCTATTAAGATGGATATTTTCGAAATTCCCGATGAGAGCAATGCCGACACTTCATTCATTATTCCCAGGTGTATGACCCCCGACGACATAATCCCCTCCCGCTCGTCACTCGTAGAGAGCTCATCGCTGTCAGATAATGTAATTGTATCCGATATCTCCCCACCCCCTGGTGATCGCATGGTATTTATAGATATCACGGAGATAGACTGCATCGCTTGCCTCTATCGCCTCTATATTCTCAGCGGTATGATGGATCACGATACGATCGACCGCCTCTGTTCTCTCCATCGACCAGACGAGCCTATGTCCCTCATCATTTCGCTCGAGGAAAATAGTCTTCTTCGTCGTCGGAAAGAGTCTTTCGATCTCTCAACTTCTGAGACTTCCTGATGCAATAGTGTCTAATTGTGCCTGTGTTTTTGGAGATTGGCGATAGTTCAGATATTCCTGAAAGGATTTCTTCTGATAGGGCGAGTCTGCATAGCGATAACTCTCATCAGCTCACCACTCAGCTCGAGAGATGATACGACTCGATGCATGGACAGTCGAGATATCTCTACGAACATCTGATTCACTATAAGAAGTAATGAGACTCATGGTACTCGTATCGAGAGGATGATCAGATATGATACTATAGCTCACTGATCTCTTTCCAGTAGTAATCCAAGGGATCGAGAATATCCGTGTATCGATACCATGCATATCGAGACCATCGAGATCGAGAGAGCGTTTGATATCTCCTGATTCAGTGTGCCAGATAATAGTTATTCCTGTCTGATCGAGGGCTGTCTCCCGAGGGAACGAGAAGTAGAAGGCTGTTCTCGGAGAATCGAAGTCGACGACCGCATCGATACGAGCAAGTCATCCTGAAGAAATCCCTGAAACAAGACCAGAAAGTGAGGATTCAAAAATCCCAGATCCATCATCGTGATCAGATGAAAACCAGGAGAAAGCACATCATCAGAGAAAAAATATGAAAATGAGAAGAAAGTATCGCATTTATTTGCCAAAATAAGAGAAAATGTGTAAAATCAATCTATTAGTAACTCAAAAACTATATGTTTTTCCGACCTGAAATCAAGGAATTCACCAAAAATACACTCATATTTACTCTTTTCTTCACGCTCATCATCCATCTCGGATGGGGGTATATCGGACCATATCTCGGTCAGGGAGCACGAGCAGATAATGATGGAAACTTCACCCAAGCAGATATGAGTTATATAGGAAATGTAGCGACAGCATTCTCTCTGAATATAGGCCAAAAGTCGAAACCCGTAATTTCATGAGCTAGTAACTTCATGGATGATACGATATCTATAAGTGAAATCCTCGCAAACCCAAAAGACGGAGAGCGGAGATTCATTGGAAGCAATATGTTGTCAATGCAGTCATATCTCAATGTCCTAAAAGTCGATATCATCGTACTTCTCGATGAAACCGATGATCGTACTCGTGCTCTCGATGAACATATAGATATTTTGAAGTCCTACTATATACGTACGAGTGAGCGTACGAATCTCCTCGCTGAGCAATCTCGTGATCTTGGAGTCATCCTCGCAGCTGCATCACAGACGACAGAAGCCGCGAAAAAAGCTATGGAAGAGAAATATAAAGCCTTTGAATATGAAGGAGTAGACAGTGTCATCAATGACTATGTGACCGCGAAAAATGAAGAAAACCGTGCACGAGTCTATCTCGCATATATAGAGAGATTCCAGCGTGGATATGGTATACTTCAGGGTCAAAACAAAAAAATCCTCGACACTATCATCAATAATCGTACGGCTCTGATCAATAAAACAGCTATCATCATCCCCGACTCTGGATCCGATCTTTTGAAAAAAATGAATCTCATAATCACAGAATCCGACTATAAGAAAGCAAAATCAGGGGAATAAGTAGGTCTCAATAAAAAAAAGAGGGCAGGAAATACCAATCATTTATTTGCAAAAAAGAAGAAGATATGATCTAATAGAAAATATAAATAGCTATGTTCAAAAAATCTGCCACATATATATGTATCGTCCTTTCCGGACTTATAGGAATTTTTTGAGTAAATATTACGAATTATGGTACTATAGAGTGATGAGTCATAAATACCTATGCTGCCGATGATTGTGCTTGACCAAATCCACCAATCATTTGTGCAAATACTGGAACGCAAGACGCAAAAATGCAAGAAATGCTCCAGTCACTGGTCGCAGGACTCAATATCATTCTCGATATCCTCACGATCGTCGTGACTCCAGCGATCATCCTCGCGAGCTGGCTCATGTCGCCTGACTGGACGAGTGGAGATCTCTTCCAGATACGTCCGATGATCCATGAGCTCTGGATCGTCGTATCCAATGTCACATACTTTATATACGCGATACTGCTTATATTTATCGCGATGGCGACGATATTCAACTCAGATAAATATGGATACAAGCAGCTCCTCCCCAAGCTCGCAATCGGTATCATCATGGTTCCCCTCTCGTGGTGGTTCATACAGTTCATCATATCCCTTTCATCACTCATCACTGCATCAGTCATCAGTATACCATCAGAGGTAGTGATGAACTATAACAAAGGAAATGCCTCAAGCTGGTGGACGACTCCCAGCATACCGACAGAGACAGTATTCGATAATAGTACGAAAACACCAGCAAAGTGATGTGCCCCACTTGCTGGACCACCATGACCCAATGAACAAGATTGTATATCACCAGAAGCATTCATAAAGAAAAGCTGAGGTATGTATAGCTCTCTCATGATCTATAGCTTCGCGGTATTCAAGTTCCAAGATGTGAAAGTCCTCAATAATAAGACCGATAAAGTCACGTCGATCTGACAGATCATCAATCAGTGACTCATCGGAGCCGTCATGTTCATCGTATATGGACTTCTCGTGCTCGCACTGATATTCATGCTGATGGTACGAGCGATCAAGCTCTGGTTTTACGCAATATTCTCTCCCTTTATGACGCTGAAGTTCGTGCTCTGAGAGAGTATGTTCAAGGACAAAAATGACTCATTCGAGATCAAAGAATTCATCGGACTTGCCTTCGTTCCAGCTATAGTAGGTCTCGCTCTCTCATTTGGACTTATCATCGTCTCTGTCATGCTGAAGCCATCACCGACTGTGACACCATGATGTACGGATACCGACTGTAAGATCATACTCTTCGGAAATCCTGAGAACTCTATCGTGACGAAAAAAGCATGAGAAAAAATGGAGACAAAAGCAACCATAGGAGGTGCGAGCTATACCTTCATAGGTGATGTCACCTCATGAGGTACGACAGGAAATGTCATGAGTGCGCTCAATATGGCATGAGGGATCATCGGTACTATCATCGTCGATATCATCGCCCTTATATTTATCTGGGTAGCATTCATGGGGGCTAAAGGAGTGAGCAAGGTCGCTGCTGCAGCATTCGCACCATTCGAGGAGATCGGCAACAAGATGGGAAGCCTCGCTGCATCTATACCGAAGTATACACCTATTCCTGGTACTGGGGTGAGTATGGGGAGTATGCAGAAAATCCCTGGCTTATTAGAAGATGGATTTAGAAAACGAAGTGACGACAAATTCGATGGATCGTTCTGAGGAAGACTCAAGCGTGAGTGGGCAGGATGAGGATCATCTGCCGATGTAGCAAAACTTCGTGAGGCAGATCATCTCGATGGGCGTGCTTGAGTAGAAGCTACTAAGATGGCTCGAGAAAGTATCCATGCAGCTGGAAGTGGTGAAAAAATGTTTACCGATAGTGAAATGCGTAAATTTACCGATAGATTCGCTGAAAAGATCAAAGATGATAAAATCAAAATGGAAGATCTTCAATCAAAATATGGTGATAAAATATGAAAGGAGCTTTATGAAATGGCAAAGAAAGGCCCATTGAGTGATAGTGATAGAAAAATATTTGATGCAAGACTTTCAGGAAATCAAGCATATTCACTCACTTCCACCGATGCTGAAAAATGGATGAAAGATAAGTCAAAGTCTACTTCAAATGGATGAAATACATGAAATACATTTACTGCGGATAAAGTGGTATGAGATGATAGTAAAATTCGAATTAACTTCAATGATCAAAATATACAATTCAGCATAAAAGATGGTAGTTATAGTGATAAAGATAAAGATAACCTTGTGAAAATGATATCATGACTCACAGAAGAAGAATTCCGAAAAAAGTCAGCATGAGTCTCATCTACAATAACGGATAAAATAATAAAAGATATGGCATGAAAGTTTAAAGATCCGAGTAAAGCGACTGAAGCCCCACCTCCAGTAGCTCCGAATCCAGCTACCCCCAAGGCACCGGCACCATAAGTAAAATCCCGCAATTGCGGGATTTTTTATCGTACGATCCATGATCTCTTCCCTTCTCTATCGATAGCGCTCATGACTCAGATAAGTCATCCAGACAGAGACCATATCGGTGTGCCACTTTCTCATCTCTCTAGGACTATATCTGTCTCTATAGCTCCTGTGAAGAGGGTACCTGAGAGTGTCGTATCATATCAGATATATGTAGTATCAAGTGTGATGATCTTCCCATCGATGCGAGACCATGAGCCAGATCGAGAGACCAGAGCGTATATACTCATACCAGAAAGAGGGATCTCATATCGGACTCTATCTGAGAAGCCGGAGCCTCCTATACGTCAGAGAGTCAGTCTATCTCCACGAATATCAGGAAGATGATCATCGATGAGAGAGAGAGATCAGAGAGATGTGGTATATCGACATACGATCTTCTGGCATTCACGCCATACATGAGTCGCTGTCATGAGAGCGCCATCATCGATGAGAACTCCTCGTCATATACTATATCCATCTCTATCTGAGATATCGATGATACGATGTCTCGGATCATCACTCGTAGGAGTCATACATCCTGAGAGAAGACTGAGAGGAATAAGGAGGAAGAAAGAGATATATTTCATACTTATGTATACTATAGAGAAAATGCCGATATCTGTAAAGTGGAAAGATTAGTTATTATATATACAATAATCTTACTTTATTTTTAATCTTTTACTATGAGTGTACTTAAGGAATTCAAAGAATTCGCCATGAAAGGGAACGTGATAGATCTGGCTGTATGAGTCGTGATCGGTACTGCATTCGGAAAAATAGTATCATCTGTCGTCGGTGATGTGATCATGCCTCTCGTATGAGTCATCACTGGTGGTATCGACTTCAAGGGTCTGGAGCATACCGTAGGAGGTGCTGTCGTGAAGTATGGTGCATTCATCCAGTCAGTAGTAGACTTCATCATCATAGCATTTTGTATATTTATCGTTGTCAAGATGATGAATAAAGCTCTCCCAAAAAAACCTGACGCTCCAGCTAGTGGACCAAGTGATAACGAGCTTCTCGGTGAGATCCGTGATCTTCTCAAGAAGAATCGTAAAGCGTAGCTTTCCTAACATCATTTTCTTCTAAAAGTCCTCCGAAGTAAAGGACTTTTAGAAGAAATATCATCATCTCATAATGATTTCTCTCATTTTCTACTTTAAACTTTAAACTTTTTTCCTATACTCTCGCTCATGGACAAGAAGAAAAATATCATCTATATCACGTGAAGGGATAGCTATGGAATAGATGTTGAGACACGTCGATTCGTCGATGCATTCAGGCTTCGCCAAGATGCCAATAATATTGATACTTATAGGATAGATGAGATCAGGGATTGGCGAGAGGTCACCCAAAATATGCAGACGATGGGCATATTCGTAGAAAAAAGACTCTTCGTATTCTCTGGAAATCTTCGAAAGGAACTCTCTCGAAATGGAGAACCCTCAAAAGCAGAGAAAAAAAATTCTGAAGCAGAAAAAATGCTTCTATGAATATGTGAAAGTATCACTGATGACACGTTTCTCATATTTTCATGAGTGACGATGGATACGAAATCTCCTCTCGCTCTCTGGCTCAAAGATAATGCAGATATAAGAACCTATGATACCTTATGGGATATAGCTTCATGGCAAAGTCGATATAGTATACTCGATAACGAGGAAGTGAAGGTGATCATCACAAAGTATAAACAATCAGAAGATGGAATAGGTGAATCTGAAATACCCATATCGTATGCTATAAGTCAATCCCTCGAAAAACTCGCTCTTATACGAGAAAGTCGCTTATTGACTCCTTCTGACTATGAGGAGTCTCTCTTCCTCGAATCAACAGGAAAAATGTATGACTTCTCTGATGCGATCATGCGTGCTGATGCTTCTCGAGCACTCAGAATCTTCCATCTCCTTCTCGAAAGTATGAATATCCATGCATTTCTCGCAAGCTTCATGTGACTCATGCGTACAAGCATATATATAAAGTACTATAAAAGCCTCTGAAAGACTCAAAGTGAGATAGCGACTCTCGTCACAGCACATCCTTATGTGATACAAAAATCATATGAATCTCGTATTGAATATAGAGATCTCTTCGATTTTTATGAAAAAATACTATGACTAAATACCGCATACAGAAGCGGAAAGTGAAGAAAAGATCCTGAATTATGACTTATATTTGACATAGAGCTAGCAATTATGGGATTGAAAAAATAGGATTTTTTATATACTGATATGGTATTTTTTATTTAAACCATTATGCATAAGTATATCCTGATTCTTTCCCTTGTCGTCCTTGGCTCTTGTACACTTGGTAAGACGACTCCTCCTACTCCTGATGTCGCACCTTCTCCTACTCCTACGAATACCGCATCAGTCCTCGAGCCTCAGATGATGAAGAATCCGACTGTATCACTCAACTATACCCTCAGAGAATCAGCTCCTGATGGGAAAATACTCGAAACTACGAGAGAAGATGTCGCCATGGCAAATAATCTCTATAAAACTGGTACTACCTATGTGCCATTCGAAGTCACTCTCGGAACCAATAGTGTCATACCTGGATTCGAGCGAGGTATCGCAAGTATGAAGAAAGGCGAGAAGAAAATGATCGAAGTACTTCCTATAGATGGATACGGTGAGTCTAGCATGAGAAGAACTGTCAAAGAAAGTGAAGTTGCTCCAGAATTCACCATCACTACAGATAGAGCTCAGTTCGAAGATACATCTATCCAGACAGTACAAAAGAATCTTCTCGGAGAACAAGGAAAATCGCTCTTAGTATGACAAACTCTCACTGGTGGGGCAAATGTCATAGCAAAAGTCACAAAGATAGAAGGGGAAAATGTCACTCTGATGATCGATAATAAAGAAAATCCTTTTTATGGAAAGAAGCTCGAAATCGGTGCAGTAGCAAAAAAAGATAAAATCTCCTTCATTATCAAAGCCCTCACTGATAAAACTATCACGATATTGATTAATAACGGAGAGAGTCCATTTTCTGGAAAGCCATTCGTCGTAGGTGCTACTGCTCCAATCCCAGCACTCAATGGACAACCATCACCTGGAAATATCAAGATACTCGCTATCAGTGGTGAAACTGTAGATATCGATGTACCCAATACTCACCCTCTTGCTGGAAAGAAGCTCTATTTTGAAGTAGAAATCCTCGATATAAAGTAATATGCGTGTACATATCCTCTCTCTCTTCCCTGAGAGTATGAAATGATATCTCGAAAGTAGTATAATGAAGAGAGCCCAAGAAAAGGGGCTCTTTCATTATATAATCCATAATCTTACTGACTGGACAGTACGGAATACAAGACGTGTGGATGATAGACCCTATGGAGGATGAGCTGGAACTATACTTACCATAGAACCCCTCACCATCGCCCTAAAAGAGCTCATAAAAGAGTATGGTGAGATGCATATCATCTACCTCTCACCACGAGGAAAGATTCTGAGTCAAGATACGATAGCGGCATATGCCCTCTCTGATTCACAATACTGTATACTATGTGGCCACTATGAAGGGATAGACGAGCGTATATTCGATCTTTTTTCTATCCAAGAAATATCTATAGGAGCATATGTACTCTCAAGTGGGGAGCTCGCTTCTCTCGTATGGATAGATAGCGTCGTGAGACTCCTCCCATGAGTCCTCTCAGAAGAGTCACTCAAGGAAGAGTCTTTTTCTTCTGGACTCGCATGAAAAAAAGAATATCCACAATACTCTCGTCCAGAAAATTTCGAATGAATATCTGTACCAGCTATACTCTTAAGCTGAGACCAGAAGAAGATACAATCATGGAAGATGGATCATACAAGAGACTAGCGACTCTTTATAGAAACTGGATAAATACTATCCCCGATATTCATACGTTGTTTCGTCGGAAATATACGCATCTCACCGACTTCACGATTCTGGGCTGTGACTTCAATATCGATAAAATCAAGATATGAATCGAGATCAACGAGTAGCCCTTTATACTCTGAAATAGATAGAGGCTTATTTGCCTCAGTAACTATACGTATGATATAGTTATCATAGTATATGACATTATCTGTAAGGGTCTTTTCTTTGTAAAGTGCTGACATCTCTATACTCGATATACCTTGTCCAGATCGACCGATCTTGTATGGAGCTTTTTCTATACGGATATTATCTCCTTCTATAGAAAGGGATGATGCATCAGAGGCTGGCCATATTTTCTTGAGTTCTTGGATTCTTGGATCTATAGCGAGAGTTTTCGTATTTTTTATTTTCTCGACGGTCTTAGAGTCAAGTCGGACGATGAGATTTGTATCAGAATCAATAAGAGGAAATTGTATTTCTCCAGATTCTGAATTGATCTTATATGGCGTCTTTATATAGTCCTTGTATCATTCTGGATCAATCATAGTGACGAATGCCTTAAGGCGTACTATATTGGTATTGATACGACTATAAGCATCAACATCAGTCTGTCATGAGTTTGACCAGACAGATTGGATCGATGGTGTGATGGCTTCCACGGTAGCATTAAGATTTTTTATCCCCTCTATGACTTCTTCAGGGATTTTGACTTTCGATATTTCTCTATAGTTTGGATCGAGGAAGAGTCCTCCATCTTCTGCTATCACATAAGCATTATAGAGAGAGTTCACTAAAAGAGTAAGTATCGAATCATAAAATTGACGAGAAAAACTCGTAATCGTATCTTCTCTTTTCTTAGAATCTGTGATAGACTCGATATACTTATTTGATGCACGGAAAAATGTCGTAAAATACGTATATGTCGATACTTCCTGCATAGTATCTTGTGAGAGAACTTGACTCTTCTCTTCCATTTTTTTAAGGATATTAAAGGCATAGATAGCAATGTCGAAATAGTCTTTTTGTGGTATCTCATTCCTATCGAGAGTCTTCACGAGTTCATTTGCTGTAGGGCCATAGGTGTCTCTAGATCTTCCGAAGTCTGTACTTTTTTGATTGAAGAGATTACGTGAATAGATATCTGCAAGATTTTGGAATAGTTCTCATCGAGCGTCCGTACGTTTTACTCCTATAATTCATGCGATACCTTCATATATTTGTTGATATTTTGTATTGACTGATCATCCATACTGAGCAAATCTTCCATCCAAGAGAAATTGTTCGACAAGAGATTTTGCTGTCGAATCCTGCATATTGAGTGCTGTCGCTTCGGCATAGAGTTTTCAGATTTTTCCTATGATGACATCCGAGTTCGTACTATTATTTAGTGCTTTTGAAAGGAGAGAACCAAGCTCGACGAGCATATTATGATTTTTCTTGCTTGGATTTATGAGCCATTTGCTTTCAGCCATATCACCATACGTATATGCCGAATATTTTTCACGAAGATTATTTTTTACATCTACCTTTTGCTTGAATTTTGCCGAAAGAGCACGAAAGAGTCTGATAGAGGAGTTTGGGAGTCGATAGTTAAAGAATGTATCTTGCTCATCGCCGATATTTACTCGTGGATTGACAAACTCGAATACCTCTCAGTCTGTATCCTTAAGTGAAAGGATAGTGCGAAAAAGATCAGCATTATTCAAAGAACGATTACGTGAAGGATCAAATCGAATATATGAACCCGGGAATAGTATGAGATTCGTCATATCCTTTTCTTGATTGAGTAGAGTAAGACGTATGACTCCATCGATAGCATAGATAGCGACTTTTCCATCAGGTTCTTTTCCTATATAAAAACTTCCATTTGTGATTTGTTCAATACGAAAATCGTTCTTTCCATTATAGATTGTATAAGATAAGAAGAGATCATAGAGAGATACTATACCAGGAGCATCTCAGAGGATAATACCCGTAGTACCACTCTGCGTGAGTACTGACTCATGAGAGCCTATAGGTGCAAGATAGAGAAAAGAACTGAGTCGACCAAAGTCTATCAACATCGGGGTATTCTGAGAGACTTTTACGGTATTTATATCTACTACTTCCTCTGTTATTTTATAGATATTGGGCTGTGGGGAGGAGAGGGTGATCTCACTCCAGACTTTTTCATTGGATCATACCTGAACCTTCGTCTCTCAGGAATTCGGTCGTATAGAAAAAACTACTACTACTCCACCAACAAAAAGTGCGCAGATGAATATAAGAGTATTATAGAATATGTGATTCATAGAAATAATAATATCAGAAAATCGCTCTTTTTGCAAATAATGCTCCCCATTTTTTTACTTTCCAGATGACGAATGGCAGTCTTTGTAGTAGAAAGAAAAAATCATATCGTATGATTTCTTATTTTTCCCAAGATCAATGAGGATTTCACGATTATTATCAAGGGCATTTTGCGTCATATTGGCACTTCATAGTATCACTCTCTCTCCGTCAAGAAGGAATACTTTCGCATGAAGATAGGGCTTCTTACTGTATTTTATATCGATATTTTTGAGTAACATTCCAGAAAAGGCATCTCGATAAACATCATCTCGATAAGCTTGGCAGAGTTCTATAGTGACTCACTCATCTGCTTTTTCTTGAAGCTGTTTGAGTATTATATTATCAGTAATACTCTGGTTGTAGACGATAATATTTTTTTTGGCATTTTGTATATGCGCAGTAAGCCATGGGCGTACATTCTCAGGGGAAAGTCAGATATGAGGATCAAGTCAGTCTGGAAAGTATGGGCGTACATGATGAAAATCTGACTGTATAATCTCCTCAAGATCTCTCATGAGAGAATTATCTCTACTACAATAGATAAATTCTCTATTTTTCATAAAACTCGTATAAGACCAGTTTCCAGTACTCACACACCACTCGGAATCGATAATCCACGTTTTTATATGTGTGAAGGTATAACGATGGTTATCGGCATAAGAGAAAGTTATATCTGCTGCCCTGAGCTTTTTGATAGCATCATTATTGATCCAGGGGGTACGATAGACACTCCCCTCAAGAACCACTCGAATATCGACTCCTCTCTTTTTTGCGCGAACGATTGCCTCAAGTGTCTCCTTCTCTGTCCAGGTATAGGTCTCGATCCATATACGAGTCTTCGCCTGATCGATAGAGAGGATGAGATCTTCTAAAATACGGAAATCCGGTAAGGAAAGTAGCCTCCCTGAAAGGGAATCTCTAAGATCAGATGATGAAACAATCGGAGTATGCTCTCTCTGTATATGCTGATTATACTCTCCTGTACATCCTACAAGAAAAAATAGAGAGAAGATGAAGAGAAAAATTCTCATGCACATATTTTATATATCCCATCCTACGATGATCGTAGCATCGTCATGAGACGCATAGGGAAAAAATTGTAAGAGATACTCATGGATTTTTTTCGAAGGTGACGCGGATATGACTCATTTTCCGATAATTTCTGGAAATGAAATACCAGGAAATATCATTTGACCAGAGTGATCTTTCGATACAAGTAGCTCAAGTGGATCTCTCCATTCACTGTTATGGATGAGACAAATACTATTTCTTCGATGAAGTGCTTCTTGCATACCATGATTTATAGATTCTTCATGGATTTGTATATACTCACGAGAATCCCGAGAGAGCTCGATTACATCGACGACTCAGGGAATATTTTTGAGTCTCTCTATAGCACTATCGATAGTCATAGAAAGATTTGTATCTAAGGGAGTAAACTCTTTTTTTGTATGGTGGGCATGGAGTTTTTCAATACTATCTATATGTGCCCTCTCATCATCACTATATCGAGAGAGCGCATTGATAAGAGCATATATCTTCCCTACTTTAGGAACGTATTTCGCTATGAAGTCTCACTCAGAGTTCGTAGAGCGGATAAAGAGTGTTCCATATTTCAAAAGAAATCAGATCATACTATTCTTACTTACAGCACTATCTCGGATATTTCTATATCGGATATTCATCGCATATTGGGAGAATATACCATTTCTCACAGCAAGAGTGACTTTCTGATTTCAGATAAAGAGCCATGAGTGATGCCAGAGATAATATTCATACCCAAGTATAAGTATACCAAGTATGAAAAATCATACTATAGTCATCCAGAGTGAATAGTTCGTGATAAACCAAAGTATAATAGTAAGTGGAACTATAACGATAAGGAGAAGTTTCAGTGAGTGGATAGCTGGTATGATCCAGTGTTGTCGGCATTTATAGAGGATTTTTTCTTCGAAGCGCATATCAGCCATAAGGAGAAAGTTAAGTTATTATTCGATAATATACATGAGGTTAATGATGCCCTCGCTTCCCCTGATCATCATGTACTGCTCATGACACACCATATCCACTGTCATGAGCATCCCCATGTCATGCTCATCCACCATGACCTCCGACTTCATGGAATTCTACACGATAGCTCGATTCATCTTTTGATCTATAGAATCCGATATTCGCAAGATTATACCAGATAGAGAGGAGTGCTGCATTGATAAGATTCGAGAGGAGAAGCTTATAGAGCATAAGTACGACTCAGAGAGGAATGATCAAATACTGATGACTCATCGTATATGCATAAAACCAGGAACTCTTGAGCGCTGTATACATTCCTGTATCTCGCACCCAAGTGAAAAGATTTCCAACACGAAAGACATAACTCTGCTCAATCATGTAGACTACTATAGCACCAAGAGCAAAAAGGAGAAAAAAACTCACGAAAAAATATAAGAGCGTATAGAGAGTGGGCTGAGTAGACTCAGTGATGATGAGTCCACCATGAAGTGGAAATAAGATAGCAAGAGCAAATATAAGATAGACTGAGATACTCACAAGGAATACTGAAAATCCGAGTGGGAAGAGTCATCACTCCGTACCAAGAGGAGGATTCCCGATAAGGAGGACGGAAAGAAGGACATAAATACCAAGACCGATGATCGCACCGAAAGCTGCTTCAAATATACGATGAAGTGAGATAAAATAGTAGAGTATCATGCTAGATATCAGGATGGTCATCCCTACAACGATATCAAACTGTGTGACCTGGAATGTCTCTGCAAGAGAAGCAAAAATCGGCATAAAAAAGAGTATATCAATTGAGAATTATTGTATAGATTCATGTGTATATGGCAAGAGGATTTTTCTGTTCTTATTTCTCTGGAAAGTTTTTTATCTTTAGGCTCGTCAAATATGCTATAGCGAGAGCATCCGCAGCATCATCTGGCTTCGGTATTTCTCTGAGTTTGAGAAGCATCTGGAGAGACTTCTGAACCTGAGGTTTTTTCGCGAATCCATTCCCAGCTATACCTTGTTTCACCTGAAGTGGAGTGAATTCGACGATCGATATCCCTGCACTCGCAAGGGTATGCACGATGACTCCTCGTGCTTGTGCGACATCGATACCATTGGTAACATTGCGAAGGAAAAAAAGGCGCTCAATCCCGCAGATGGTCGGACTATAGGTATCGATAAGCTCTCTCAGATCACTTCCTATCTGGACGAGTCTCTCTGAGAAGACCATACCTGGCTTCGTCTCGATCACTCCATATTCTATGACACGTATAGTCTTTCCTTCTTTTTCCAGAAGAGCAAATCCGACTGTCGCGAGCCCAGGATCGATACCGAGGATTATCATAGTTTCAGCATACTGAATACGCTAAATAATCAAGTTTTTTAGAAGGAAAATATCTTATATAATAATCAAGTAGGTCCTGTCAGTATTTCTCTCGTGTTTTGTGCATCACGAAAGGATACTTTTTTCTCATGTCGTTTCTTCGAGAATATTTCATCCTGCATAAGCTCAGAAAGTGGTAGGAAAAAACTATCAGAGCTGACAATTTTATAATAATTTGGAATATGGGATCTCCAGTAATCTATAAGTTCTGATATCATCAAACTCTGCTCCTGACCTTTTCGGGACATATCCAAAATCTGATACAATCTCCCAATTGAAAGAGTATAGTTTTTCATAAAAATATTCTCGATATCCTTCTCGAGTTTGGCATCTTGGGTCGTAGCGACATATTGCCCATGAGAAATATGTCGAAATCCCTCTATAAGACTCTTTTCGATCCAAGCATCCAAAATCTTCTGATACGCAAGGACTACAGGAAGAGCATCCATATGCGGGTATTTCTGTAATGTCTCCCAGTATATCTCAGCATCGATGAGTCGTTCAAGGGTATACTTCGGCGCATGGGAAAGTGAGTCACCGAATATACTCATAATCCTCTGGGTGATCATCTCTATACCATCTTCTTCGAAAGTATTCTGAAAGTGTCGACGAGTATCTCTTCTCACTCATGCGCGTTTGACTCATGCTATAGCACTCTGTACTTCCCTTCTCATCCATTTCTCTGCAAGAGCAAGGCGTGCATGAAGCTCGGTATTTTCTCGGATGAGATCGGTACGACTAGACATGCGAGAATTATATCACAATTCCTCATGAATGTGAAGAGAAAAAATTATACTTCACTTCCCTTTCCAAATGTCGCAATATGCCTCATAATCTCACTATAGAGAGCATCAAATCTCTCTTGCGTAAGAGCTTCCATATTGAATCTTAGGAGTGGTTCATTGGAACTTGGACGGAAATTCCACCAGCTTCCATCCTCATACTCGACAGTGATACCATCGAGGAAATCATGTTGCTCATGAACATAGAGCTGTCATAGTCTCACGATCGCTCACTTCGGATCAGCCACTTCGAAATTGGTCTCTTCGAGGGTGATATATTTCTTATAAGACTCTATAAATTCACTCACCTTCTTACCTGATAGTGCAAGAAGGTCGAGAAATACCATAGCAGCGACGATACCACTATCCATGAAATAGTTCTTTCTGAAGAAATAATGGGCTGAGTGCTCTCCTGCAAAAGCAATCAATGGATCTGACATCATATTCTCACGGATATAGACATGTCCGACCTTTTCTCGAATATAGGTACCTCACCTTTCTTGAATAAAATCACGAAAGTTATGAGAAGTCACCGTATTTCCGATGAATTTGGCTTCGGGATTTTTCGAGAGGATACTCTCAGAAATTATCGCAGATATGATAGCAGAGTTGACCTGTTCACCTCTCTCATCGAGGAGGATGACACGATCGGCATCACCATCGAATATCAGTGCGGTATCTGCTTGATTTTGGAGGAGAGCTTGTCTTGCATCTTCTCGATTTTTCTCAAGCATAGGATTCGGATGATGATTCGGGAAGTCTCCATCTGGTTCGAGAAAAAGTGGGATAAGCTTGAATCCTGCTTTCTCGGCAAGTGCTGACATGAAGACTCATGCGACACCATTCCCACCATCTGCGACAACCGTGTATTTCGAAAAATCCGTACTGGAAGAAGTAAGCTTTAGTATCTGCACTACCCAATCATCGAGGATATCGCGATACTCTGTCTCGCCTCTCATCTCCTCTTTTCCTTCTCACATATTCTGCATAATCTCCACCATAGCAGGACCATATTTTTTCAGATTATATGGTTCACCTGAGTGAGCAAGTGACTTCATGCCATTGTAGTCTTTTGGATTATGACTTGCTGTGATCATCACTCCTGCTTCGATATCATCATAGTGACATGTAGCGAAGGAAAGCATATCGGAAGAACATCTCCCAATATTTATAATAGTAGCCCCTGCACGGTTTGCTCATGAGATAAACGCTGACATAAGAGCATAGGAAGAGTTACGAGCATCGTATCCGAGTGCTATACGATTTTTTCCGGTTATCTTTGCGAAGGCAAAACCAAGACGATAGAAAAAATCATCATCTATATCTATACCATAGATACCACGAAGATCATACGAACGAGGGAGGATAGAGTAGTCCATAAGTGAAAGTTATATTTTGAGAGTATAGAGAAATTCATTATTTCACCAAGACGAAACTACACGTTCACGATATTATAGCTCCTCGCATATGCGACTCACTTCTGCGTGGCTGTCCCCCAGGGGATCGTATGCTTTGCTATCTTTCACTTGTACTGAGTATACGGCGCATAGGAATAATAATTCTGATCCACGACGACGATACTCTTCGTGATACCTTTCGTATCACGGATGATATCGAGAAGTATAGCGACATGCTTCTTCGAAGCATCAGCGAGAGCATAGTTCGCCTTCCCATCGAAACAGGCGATCACGAGACCCTGGAAATCCGAAGGGAGATGACTTTCCATAGTAGTAGAGAAGTCGAGAAGTGATTGCCCTCGTATCCACTTATCGGTCGGAAGTGACCGCTTCTCCGATACTACCTTCGCGAATGCGGCACACTGCCCTCGATACTGAGCTCCCATAGAGACCTCTGAGAACTGTGGATAGAGACTAGTTCCTGTATAGCTCACTGTCCCTGGGGTCGGACTATGTGTCATCATGAAGAGATACTCCATATCGACCGACGGACTTCCTGTCACGAGTATCGCACCACCTGGAAGGATCCCCTGTTTCCAGTATTTCGGCTTTATGGTCTCTATAAATGGGAGGACATTCGCGTAAGGGGATTGGAGGGGTGTGGGCATAGAAAATTAGTTAGGAAATGTTTCCCATAGTTATTAATTTTTTGAACTGTTGGATATTTTCAGAAAATGGATTTTCTGGATTCACTCAACAACCTCATTTAATAAGTATATTTTCAAAAACATCTAGAGTAGTATTCAAGTTACTTTTATGGATTCATTTTTTGTACAAAGTTTTTCAGATAAAGTATAGTGTTAAAAATGTAAGAAATTGGATCATATTTATACTTCATTCAATATGCATTTGATTTAAATTTTCTGGTCTCAGTGGATTAGTGTATCAAATATCCTTTCACCATTTAAGACTGGTATTGATAGTGTTTCAATGAACATGGAAGCTCAAATATCTAAATATAAGATTAGTATCAATATTTTGATCCTCAAGAAACTTAGAAAAGTTGAATCTTTTTATTTTTTTATCTTTATCTGCTTCTAAATTAGGAAGAACTCACATATAGTCGTTTGGATTATATGATATCCAAATAGATCTAACAATAGATTCAAATATTGAGCGATCAATAATAAAAGAACAGCTGTATCGTTTATCCATTAAATCAATATAAGAGCTTAGAAATAATTCTAAAATCTCTGACATAAAGCTTAATTGCAATTTGGATTGAATATCAGTAGAAATTTTATTAATTTCTATATCTATTAGAAGTAATTGTATAAGCTCAATGGAATGCTCAAAATATTGACAAAATCATCTATACTGAATATTAAATTCATTTCTAGAATGAATATTATTTCTAAAAATCTCAATCATATACTCACTCGGTTTCTGGGTATAGCCTAGCATTTTAATGATTCTTTCTTCGCCATTCATATATTTTTATACTAAATTCTCAAACTCCCCCACCATCTTCTCTTTACCCAAAATGGCTTTCTTCAATTCTGGAAGTGAGTCTTTAATAATCTTCCATACGATATCATTATCAATACCGGCACAATCGTGAGATATACGATTACGAAAACCACTCATCACCTCAAATGGAATATTTTTATACTGCTTTCATACGAGAGATTGGAGTTTGATACCACACTCTCCAATATGCTGGAGCTTCATACAGCAAGCATCAAAAGTCTTCTCGTCAGCTCGAAATTGCTCGAAATTCATCATTCCTACATACTGATTTACTTTTTCTATAGAATCAAGAATTTCTCACTCGAAGATGTGAGGATCTTTTTGCATGCTAAAAAATAGTTATTATATCCTTCTCTATATAGGGCTTCAGTCTGGGGTTCATAGATCGTCTCATGACAAAATCTACACTTGGAATAGATAGTTCTTCTTTGAGAAGATTTTCTATCTCTTCTAGGGTTCAGAGGGTAATATTATTTTGTGGAAGGAGATCCAGTACTACATCCAGATCACTCTCTTTATGAGCTTCAGATCGTGCATAAGAACCAAATATTGCAAAATGTGAGATACCATAGAGAGAAAGTTTCTTCTGGAGATCACTAGATGCGAACTTCGATGTTATATTTTGTAGCTGTGTCATACTGTGATTATACCGATGAGATCTGAAAAATCAATCCTAAATCAATCTCTCAAACTCCTCCACCATATGCTCTACTTCTGCAAGTCCTGCACGGTAGAACTCTGGAGAGGCGATATCGATCCCATATCGACCGAGAAGATCTCGTGGACGCTCACTCCCACCTGCACGCAGGATATCCTTATAGTCCTCTACCGAGAGGGATTTCTCGACATGTACCTTGTGATAGAGTGCGAACGTGAGAAGATTCCCGAAGGCATACGCATAGCAGTAGAATGGCGAATGATAGATATGTGGGATCATCGACCAGCCGCTCTCCTCTTCTCCTGCTACATCATATCGGATGACTCCTCTATAGAGCTTCTCTTGCTCGACTCTCCAGAGAGTATTGAGGTCTCGATACGAAAGCTCTTCTCCAGCATGGATCTGCGTATGGACCGTGCGCTCGAATGCGACATACTGCACCTGGCGGTAGATCGTGGCGAAGATATCTCCGAGACGTTCATTCAGATAATCTTTGTACTCTTCTTTGCTGACAAGAGACTTCACCTTCTCACCGAGGAGCATCTCTGAGAATATCGAAGCAGTCTCTGCCATCGAGAGTGGTGAGTCGTAGACGGGAACTTCCTGCACTTGTGAGAGGTGCCCATGGATCGCATGTCCGAGCTCATGCGAGATCGTCGAAACGTCACGAAGCTTGCCCGTGAAGTTCAGGAGGACGAAGCTCTCCTCTCCCTTGCGGTAGCTCGCGAACGCTCATCCTCGCTTTCCTGCCTTCGGGAAGACATCGATACGCTCTTCTTCAATCATTGCTTTCGAATACTCATAGAAATCCGCATCAAAATCCTGCATCACTGAGAGGTGGAGATCGTACGCCTCTTCGAAAGTGAAATCCTTATCCGACTTACCCAGAGGCGCTCAGACATCCCATACAGAGAAATCAGATTCGAGCCCGAGCATCTTTGCCTTCGCTCTGAGGAATCTCGTATAGATCGGATAAGCACTTTCTACTTCCGAGAGGAGCATATCGATGACTTCATCGTCCATCTCTTCTGAGAGATTTCGCTGAGCCATGACATTGTCCCCGTATCATCGCATCTTGATCTCACTTGTCCAGTCTTTCACGATAGAGGTATAGATATTCCCGAGTGATATCTGGTTTTGCTTGGAGTTATAGACTCGTCGGAGTGAGCGATATGCTTCTTCCCGTATACTCCTATCTGTATGCTGACGATGGCTTCTTACTTCTTCTTCAGTGAATTTCTTCTCTTCGCCATGGATATTCATAATGAATTCGTAAGAGCCAGTGAGCTCATCATGCAGAGCTCATGCCAGTCCGAGGGGACGAGATTTGATATTGAGGACTTTTTCTTCCTTCTCACTGAGGATATACTTGATCCCATCTGCTGTAGAGACGAGGTCATTTTTATACCTCGCCATCTTAGGCGAACGTGACCACTCCATGATACGATCATATCCGATATCCTTCCATCCCTGAGCGACGAAGAGCATAAGATTCGACGCCTCAGTATAGATATAGTCGATGGCTCCCATCTTCTTCGTGACTTCGAGATCCTGCGTATCGAGCGAGCTGCGGTAGAAGAGATAGTAGCTCGGTGATGCCATATCATGCGAGAGCTTCGTATAGTCAGCATAGAATTCGAGGAGCTCTTCAGGTGTCGTGAACTTTGCGAATTTCGAAGCGTATTTCTCTGCAAATGCTACCGTAAGAGGCATGATCTCTGCAATATCAGCTGTGAGCTTCGCATCATCGAGTCCCGAGTAAAAATAGCGAGCGAGATTCCAAGAGGTAGGGTAGGACATAAGAATTATTTAGGAAGAAGTTAATAGTTTTTGGGGGGAATATGGAAGGCTTTCTGGACGATAGTATCGAATCACCTTCTCCAATCAGAGAAGCTCTCGATCTCAGACTCATGAATCCAGTCATAGGAAGTATGTTCATGACTGAGCACTACCCTCGGCTTCTCACTCAGGTCATGGATATAGCAGAGAAAGACAAATGGTACAGGCAGAGGAGCAAATGTCGTCTCTTCATAGGATTTCTCCACAGAGAAGAGTCGAGTATTGTCTTCGGTGAGAGTGATGGTGAGTCCGAGCTCTTCTTCTATCTCACGTGCAAGTGAGAGAAGTGGAGAGATATCTCTATCATCTTTGCTGATCTTACCTCCTGGAAGCTCTCTCCAAAAAGGCTTTCCTGGACGAGCTTCAGAGACGACGAGGATCTCATCCTCATATCTGAGACAGCACTTCACTGCCACGAAAAATATCTCCTCAGTGAGGTAGGGATTATAGGACATGTGAACAGTATAGAGAAATACTCGTCTTTTGGAAGAGAAAAAACTATTTCTCAATCTCAGTAAATCTCCGTATCTTATCTCACTCGTACTCGACGATATCATACCAGAGGGAGAGTGGCCGCACGACCGAGTCATATCCATAAGCCCAAGACTCAGGTCAAACCGAGTAAAGTGGACGATACATGACCATCGCTTCTTCTGTCTCAGAGTGCACAGCTATGCCGATGACTACATAGGTATGCTCATCTCATCCCGTAGATTTATAGTGGCGCCAGTGCGAGTGATTGGCAGGAGGAATTATTTTTTTCATAAATATTCATTAGTTAGCTCTTCGTTACTTTTTAAGAAAAAATTACATAAATATTTCAATACCATACCCAAGAAAAAGAAAATTCCGATTATTCATCAAACTAAAATTAAAATAGTCCATACTATTATAATGCTGCTTACCCAGTGTGCTGACCTTTCAGCTCTCATGGCTGTCGAATAATCCATTCAAGTAATCCAGTCAACATGAATAATTTCCTTAAACTCAATGGCTAGCCATGATAACCTGGAGTTATACAAATAAATATAAGCAGGAATCTTTGGAAGTGAGCTATAGTCCAAATTTCATAATTTCACTTTTTCATCTTTATCTATTTTAATATATTCATATTTGAAATAGATATAAGTAATATAAAACCAAACCATTGGAAGAAGGAGATATATTGAAAAATATGACACACCCCCCAATATATCAAAAATACCATATAACTTTGATGATTTTGATATATATGTACTCATTCATCATAGCAATATGATAATTGCAATCCAAATAATAGTATAAGAAAATATAAATGAAAATAACAACAAAAAATAATCTTTCACCGAGTAAAGTTTCATCACTCAATTTGATATATTTTTTTTCATAAAAATTATTTCTCAAGTACAGCCTTAATCCTCCTCACCCCGGCACTACTGGATTCTTCTTTTATGATTTTAAATCTTCCCATATCTTTCGAATGTTCGACATGTGGACCACCACAGAGTTCACGCGAGTAGACGACTCCATCAGCACCGACCATAGAGTAGACCTTCACGATATCAGGATACTTCTCCCAGAATGATCCTGATACTCATGCAGCTTGCGCTTCATTCTTGTCCATATTGGTGATAGTGACTTTGAGATTCGATGATATTCACTTATTTACGAAGTCTTCTACCTTCGTGATTTGCTCAGGGGTCATCTTCTCAGGATGTGTGAAGTCGAAGCGGAGGCGTTCAGCCGTGATATTGGATCCTGCTTGGTGGACGTGTGTCCCGAGGATCTGGCGGAGACCCTCGAGCATGAGGTGACACGCAGAGTGGAGTGCGGTCGTCTCGATTCCATCATCGGCGAGTCCTCACTTGAACTTCCCTGCTGCGGCAGTACGAGAGAGCTCTTGATGCTTCTTGAATTCTTCATCAAAGGTATTTTTAAATTCTTCCTCGTGTACCAGCATTCCATCTTGACCTAATTCCTCTTGAATCATTTCTAGTGGAAATCAATACGTCTGAAATATATCAAAAGCATCTTTACCGGAAATAATATTATAACATTGCGTAGATGGAAAACGTTCTTGTTCCTCCATTTCCTCTGTTACTCTTCATGCAAACTTACGAATAGGACTCAGTTTCTTCTTCTGAACCAATTTTTCTAACTCTTTGAGTCATTGTTTAATTGTTCTGGCAAACTTACTTTCTTCTATTTCAAGTTCCAATTTTATTTTATCTGCATTTGTTTTTACACTTTCATAAATTGGTGAAAATTGCTCGATATACATACTGGCTATATCCTTCGCAAATGGCTTCTCATATCACATCTTGTATGATTCACGGATAGCCCGTCGGATAAGACGGCGAAGAATATACCCTTGATCGACATTTTTTGGAGTGACTCCATCTGCGATCATATGAGTCGCTGTACGCAAGTGATCCGCGATAATGCGAGCTGAACGTTCAATATAATTGGATATTCCGACAATTTCCTTTATTTTTTCCAGTACTGGAGCGAAACAATCCGTCTCATAGACACTCTTCATGCCATTGAGAGTCACGGTACATCTCTCTATACCCATACCAGTATCTACACACTGTGCTGGGAGATTCAAAAGGTGATAAAAATATTTATTTAGTTTATCAATAGAATAGATATTTTCAAATAATTCACCCTCAATTTCTACTTGTTTTGCACTTGCAAGATTTAGATTGTCGTGATCAAGATATATACAATCCTCAGATTTCAATCCCTTCTCAACTAGCATCTTTGTAAAGTATACACTATCGGTTTTAATAGGGTTTTTCTCATATGTTACAAATTCAAAACCTGTTTGTTCTATAATAGAGGTTATTTTTTCAGTTGGGGCATTTGTTACAATAATAATTCTTGCATTGAATAAACGAATTTTTGTGAGTACAGCTTCATCCACAACAAAATTCTCATCAAAAAGACAGTACATACCATCAAGTAGAATTACTTTATCCAATCTTTCACGATTGTACTGCATGAAGACATTGTTCCAGATTTCCATCCAGTTCGCACTATCGGTTCACTTATTCGAACCTGCTGGAGGTTTTCACTCGCCCATGTAGTAAAATATCTCAGTATCAGGACCACATGGACCTATTGGACCTGCCGCCCACCAGTTATCCTCTGCAGGAAGTTTTGCGATTCGCTCATCACCAAAATCAAGTCAATTTTGCTTCCAAACATCTTTCCATATCTCGATAGACTCTGTATCGAGAGGAGCATTGGCATCTCACTCGAACACAGTGACAGAGAGCATCTCAGGATCGAGTGCGAGCCATTCTTTACTGGTTAAAAACTCCCAACTCATCTCGATAGACTCCCGCTTAAAATAATCCCCAAGTGACCAATTCCCGAGCATCTCGAAAAACGTGAGATGTGTATCATCTCCGACATCGTCGATATCCCCTGTGCGGACACATTTCTGGACATCAGCAAGGCGCTTCCCGAGTGGATGAGGCTCTCATAGTAAATAAGGAACCAACGGTTGCATACCAGCCGTATTAAACAGTACTGATGGATCATTCTCTGGTACGAGTGGTGCCGATGGGATGATAGCGTGATTTTTCGAGCGAAAAAAGTCGAGATACTTTGCGCGGATTTCAGAAGCGAGGATCATAGATAGTGAGAAATTAGAAATTAGAACTGGAGAATTTTGATCTGATTATAGAGAAATAAGAGAAAAAATCCACTCGATAAAAAGATAAGCTAAGATTTGCTATCCCCGCAGCAAGCTAACGGGGAATATCTAGATTAAAGAGGCTTTAATTTGTAAACAGTATCTAATCTGGTGATATAAATTGGTCGATCCCCTCTATAAGCTCCGTTTTATCGAGGATGTCTTCATGGGTCGCCTCAGGGATGAAGATTTTCTGTATACTTCCACTCCAGTATTTGAGAAGATTTTCTGTATGATGGTTTGGGATAATAGTATCTTTACCGCCAGAGATACAGAGAAGTCGATTGGATCTTATAACTGCATAAAAGCGTGAATCAAACTTATTTCTGAGAAGCAGTGATACAGGGATAAGTGGATATCACGCCTTTGCAAGAGATTCGATAGAATCATAGGGGGTCACGAGGATGACTTCCTTCACTGATCTTTGGCTGGAGAGGTATGTAGCAACACCCGCACCAAGACTTCTTCCCATAAGGATGATGTTCTTCGGATCGATATGATAGTCTTCTACGAGAGTATCATATATTTCTAGAGCATCGGAGAACAGAACTTTCTCCGAAGCTTTCCCTGTACTTCGACCATATGATCTATAGTTAAAGCTAATGATATTCGCACTCTTGTACTGATATTTCTCTACGAAGTATGAAGTCTCTTCTCCATTTCATCCGAAATAAAGCAGAATATACTTTTTATTTGGATCTCTCTGTTTCCATCCATCGAGCGTATTTCCATTTTTTGTCTCTATTTGGATATTTTCTAAAGTGATATTTTGAGCAAGTTTTTCATAGTGTTGAGGATATGGTTTGGGTGGAAAAAATAAGAGCCTTCCTTGCATAAGATACATAAAAATACACAGCAAAATATAAGCAATGATTCCTATAAAAATAATGGGAAGAAGAAATTTCAGCATCTTATGGATAGATATAGGAAAGTATAAAAGGGGGTGATTTTATGGTTCTGATTTTATAGATTTTCTCATGGAATCCGAAAACACTTATAGAATCATCACATATTTGTAATATTTTAGGCTCTGGACCAGAAGAGAAAAATAACGATACTCTATCTTTTTCTAGAAGTAAAGAAAATGACTCACATAAGGATGATGGTAGAGAACCCTATGAGAAGGAAGATTTCGAGAGGAGAAAGAGCAATAAGTGGAAATAGCACCCCATGCTCACGAAAAAATCTCATAAGAGAGAGGAGTGGAAAGTGCTGAAATAAAAAAATACATATATAGGAACCAATAATTCAAAGAACTAAGAATATATATACCTCTCCGTAGAGTAAAAAATGTCTATAGTATGATCATATACCATAGACCTCTACAAGTCTCATCATATAATTCCTCTCACGAAAATATCAAAGAAAAAGGAGGATAAGAAGAAGGAGGATAATGCCTCAAAAAAAACTGGAAAGACCGATGAGAAAAACAAGAAGAGCGCGAAATTGACGATCAATTTTTTCTATACGATCTTGATCGAAAGTAAGGTTGAGTCATTTATATTTCTGTACTACC
Source organism: Candidatus Altimarinota bacterium (assembly GCA_043771825.1). Lineage (GTDB taxonomy): Bacteria > Patescibacteriota > Gracilibacteria > BD1-5 > UBA2023 > JAGOMW01. The sequence goes on from JAYVGV010000020.1 coordinate 25,336, forward strand.
TGATTACGAGAAAAAATGTCTTTCATATACGCAACGATCTTATAAGGTTGGCGCTCATTGATACCGAGCTCTTTCAATTTCTCATTTACCAGTCTTTGTGGAACGACGACTCAAAATCCTGGATAATCTCAGTCAATACTCACTATATCACCCACGAGTGGAGATGTTGCGGGTGTATTCACTGGGAATAACTTAGAAGCTCAGAATGTGAGAGATACTCGCTTGCCCTTTAAAAAATCTGCATCAAGAATCGGAAACATCGGATGAGATCCTGCAAGCTCGAGATTATAATAATGAAGCATAGATGGAGAGATACCAAATCCTGCAAGCTCAGTATGAGAATCTACAAGTCCAAATACTGGAATATCTGTATCAAGGTGAAATACAAAAATATCAAATCATCCAAGAACATTGGTCTCTACAAAAGAAAATGTTCGTGTACGAGAAAAAAAATCATCTTTTTGGATTTCAGAAACTAGATTCTGAGGAATACCTCATGCATTTTTCGCAAAAATCTCAAAAACGCTTGTCTCATCAGTAAATGTCACCCGTCTTGGGTCAATATTATTTGGAATATAATAACTAATAGCCGAAACTGTATTCTTATATATGAGAAGAAATGCAAAAAAGAGGCAAGAAAAAGTAATGGCTATAAAAATAATACCAAAACTACGAATTTTTAAGGAGGAGAGATGATGAAGAAAGAAGAGAAGCATAGGATTTTATCAATGTGAAAATACTCACTTTTCACAAATATACACATGATCAACAAGAGGTATATATTTTTCTGAGTGAGAAACGAGAATAAGTGTTGGCCTTACTTCTTCAAGATAAGAAGAAAGAAGAGTGAGAAATTTCTGAAAAAGTGCACTATCCATATGAGATCATGGCTCATCGAGAAGTAAGATTGATTGTCTATAGAGAAGGGCTCTGACGAGGTTGATACGATCTTTCTCTCCGCTTGAGAGATTGGTGATAGAGGAACGGAGAATGTGTCCAATCTCCATTTCTTCTATGAGATATTCTTTCCAATTTTGATCATATGATAGACCTGCGAACATATGTGGGAAGAGGATATTTTCTTCGACATTTAAGTCATCAAAGAAGAGTGGATCCGAAAAGGTAATACTGATATTCGTTCTTCGAAAATTAAGAAAATCCGAAGAACTTGGAGTAGCCACTACTCCTCTACTACTATATTTTAATGATCATTCTGAAGGATATATCAGACCTGCGAGCAAAGAGAGAAAAGACGACTTCCCTGAACCTGATGGTCACTGAAGAAGGATTTTTTTATGAGCATCTACATGAAATTCTGGAAGGGAGAATATCTTCCTTGATCCATAAAAAAGCGTAATACCTGTACACATAATCTCATATGATGATCTTACTATTTTATGTTTCATGAATAATCTATTGGTTTCAAGATGTGGTATCAGTCTGAGTATCAGAAATACTCGTTTTGCTTATATTTTTTTCTACTGTAGATAAAGTGATGTTCTCGCTCGAAACAACAACTTGCAATGGGGGAACTCCCTCAGTTAGGGATCCTCCCATACTTGGAGGGATGCTTGACTCGACCATTCATCCCATTCTTGGCTCCTTGGAGGGTTCGGCAATTGCCACTCAAGAATTCACTATCGGGTGGTCATCTATAGCACCGAGAGGAGTGACTATAGGGGAAATAGGGAGAGAAGACTTCTTTTTCTTTAGAAGAACTACTACCACTCCAGAAAGCACAAGAAGAAAAAGCACAACTCATAGAATCACAAAAATATCTTTTGATCGTGGAGAATTTCATGTAGTTGTACTCTGTGCGAGATCTTTTTGACGGAATACGTGCGTATTGAATCCTATTTCATTATCCCCCATACTGAGAGAAAACGTCAGATTTCGAAAAAGTGACTCTGATGATGCAAAAGCACTATCAAGATGCATAATCAGTTCGACAGCAAGAATATCTCCTTTTTTATCATTCGCCATGAATTTCTCAAGGGTAATGCCACTTTCAGAAAATATTTCTTTCGGAAATTTCTCCTCAGAAATAAGGTTATTCCACATTTGAAGAGTCGTTCATGAGAGAGTTACATGAGCTTTCTCATCGAGAGAAATTTGAAGAGTATCTCCTTTATTTTGAATATGCAATCCTCCCAATATATAAGAAAACGAAGTCTGACTTCTACCGAGGCGCTTATTTCGTATCGAAGAAGTATAGTATTTCGAAATGATTGGAGTAATACTATCAGAGCCATATGCTGTATCATCGATATATGAGGCATACCTCGGAATAGAGGATTTATTTTTCTCATAGAGTCATCTGAGATCATTCGAAGCTGATTCACCATCAAAAAGTGTGAGAAAAAATGATCCTTTTTGTGCAGTATCCTTATCGATAAGAGCCTCCTTTCTCTTATCTCCATGAGCAGCTGTATCGATAATCCGACGAATGGTAGTACGATTGGGAGCAAGGAAGAAGAAATCATCCACAAAAGTATAAGCAAATCCTATCTTTCCGACAAATGGTACAGGAATAGCCTCTACATAATAAATCTTCTTATTCGCATAATCTTCAATAAGTGGCTTCGTAAGAAAACTTCGTATGTCACCGAATCCCGATGACTTTGAATCCCCGAGTTCATCCATGATCTTCTTTCGAAGAATATCGATAAGCTCCTTTCATTTTTCTTCATTCATCACTTGAATAGAGAAGTATGCATCTATTTTTTCGATGTTCCATCCATCGAGAATATCAGAAGGAAAATTCCCAAGAGAGAACGCTCATTCACCTCACAAATAATCAAATATATCTTTCCCATCGAGTACCTCTCTGCTAAACTCAGTAAATTCTTTTCCGATTTCTTCATTTGCATTAATTTTTTGTTCCAGTTTTTTCGGATCCAATCCTATCACAAATGAGAGAAGTCCCATACGAATATGCGGATTCGTAAGAAATGAGAGAGAATCTTTCGTAACTCATTCAAACAATGATTGTGCTTGGGAAAGTTCACTACTAGAGAGATTTGGTATTGGCGTCATGAAAAAGTCTACTTCCATGCCATCACCATAACGATTGAGTATTATCCCCATAGGATCGAGACTTGCTCGCCAAGTATCACGGTACTTCAAGATATTTATCTTATAATCCTCGATCTCAGCACGGGTAATTTTTGAGAGATCATAATTCACTTCAGAAAGAGTTTTGAGAGATTTTATACTTCCTATACGAGGATCTGAGATATTACCATCAACTATAGTGTATCCCGCAAGATCATCTTTTATAATTCTTGAGTCTTGGAAGTTTTTTATGAGCTCTTCGAGATTCTCTGGATTTTTCCCGTACACATCCTCATATGCCCAGGAAAGTTCCTGAAACATAGAGAGTTTCTCGACATCGTGAATCTTACGATAATGTGCGATGTATGTCTCGAATGAAAGCATCTTCTCGAAAAATGCATCCCCAACAAAGAAAAATGCATCCCGTATAAGAGAAGATTTTTTCCACCAGACATAGTGAAAATCTGGAGCATCGGCGAGAGAATTTTTCTTCTCGAGATTCATCATGCGGTCAATATTGGTCTTCGAGCTCGCAATATATATAAATCCATCTTTTGATCCGACTACTCGCGCTTTTGCTGTCGGGGATAAGGCAGCTCTATCGGCTTCGGAGAGGATCATAGTGATATCTGGAGTCGTCATATCGAGATTATCGATGACGAGAGCAAGTTCATGTTTGAGGTTTTGCTCAAGTGTAGTAAAATCTTTAAGTTCGAAGAAGTTTTGGAGAGTTTTTTTCACCGTATCTGAAACATCGATTCCTGATATACGAGTGGTAGTATTGGATTTTATGGAAAGAAGATCGAATAAATCCTGTGGATTTTTTATATACAGCACCATACTATCCTTCGGAACATGAGAGAAGATAGCAGGTATCTCGGGAATAGTAGCCCCAGACATAAGAGCAACATAATCTTTCTTATCTGTAATAGGAATACTTGCTCATTCACCAATATTTCCAATATACTTGATTTCAAAATTTGGTGATGATCATGAAAATGATCTATATTCAAAATTCTTTTTGAAATCTTGAAGTACTGACTCCTGAGAAATATAATTCTTATCAAGTGAATCTATACTCTCTGGGTATACTTCTTTATCAGAGTAATATGCGCTAAGAGCTGTCATAACAGTATTCATATTCGCTGATGCAGTAGCACACTGAGAACGAGTGATTTGATTTCAGCCTGATAGACATGGGAGCCCGTTCGAAAAGCCTGAATTATTATTATAGATATATCCCCCTCACTTCTCTAGTTTTGCTTTTGCTTCTTCTAGAGTAAAGGTATTTTTTTTATAGCGGAGCGAATAAGTGCTTGTATCATTACCATTAAACTCCATTCAATAAAAGTCTAGCTCCTTCAGTGTTTCATTGAAAAATGAAATCTGTGTACCATTAAAATAGTAATATGATTGCTCTTTAGCTGACCGAATTGATCGATCTTGGATATAGGATTTCAGGGAAGAAATAGAATCTTCTGTAGGATTTTTTCTAATTTCGAGTAGTGGAGCAAAATATAAATTCTCAAACTCTTGTATACTGAATGCTCCTGCGTATTTCATATCATAAGGGGATTTTTTATTCGTGAATTCATCACGAATATCTTGTATTTTTTGGTTGACTCAATCAGCTTGTGGATACTCTCGAATATGTAATTCATTTTTAGATTGATTTATTACATATTCAAACTCATCTTTTAAACTCTCTATTTTCACAGATCCTCTATTAAAATAAATAGTTTCCTTATACAATTCTTCTTCTGTCGGAAGATAACGATTTGATATTTCTTGATTAAATGCACAATATCCAAAACCACTAGCCGTGCTTTTACCTAGGTTTGCCTTACGACAATTTTGTACTTTGAGATCTTTTATTTTTTGTTCTATAGCACCGAGCATACTATTGCTCGAAGCATTCTCTGTGAAGTCGAGACCAAAACTCGCATCCATAAGCTCAGAAGCAATATTGCCTTGTGATGTAGGAAAGAGAGAGATTACTCATCCGAGTACTGCTGTACCTTTTGGAACCCGTCTCAGGATTTCTATGCTAGTTGTTCTTGTTCATGTCATTCCACCAGAATCCGCATCATACTCATAATTTGAATAAGAGGAAAGTAGCTTTTTATAAAAATCCTCATTCCCCTCATATGTATCCAGTACAATATATTTGATAGCTTTCTCGCTCAAGCTTGTATACTTATAATTCGGGCAGAGCCAACCTGAGGATATACAGTTTCAATAAGATTTTTTCGTCTGAAGAGTAAAAGTCGAGTCGATGATTGTCTTCAGTTTTTCAAAACTTCCCCCACTTGGATACTCAATAGACGTATATCCACTCTCTTCTACTTGAGAGTTCCTAAGAGATACTGCCTCAGAAAATGGGAGAACATAAGAAAAAAGTACACAAAAAATTACTCACGCAGCAAATATCTTTCTCATAATAACAAAGGGGGTAATAAAAATTATTTTCTAACCTTTCTAATAACATCTGAAAAAATCAAGCCTGAAGCCGTACTCTCCCGAGCTAGCTCATCTATCTTATAGTATTGACGGGCTTCGCTCAGTGCGAGCTTTGTATCGATAAGTCCAAGATTATAGATGATATCATCCGAATGTGCCGGTAGGAGTGCTTCGAGAGTCCATGAAATTTTATCATTTCGTAAAGCATTTGCATGCATGAGGATGCTCGTCGTACAATTATTCCAGAGAGTATTATAGAATTCTGGCTCTTTAGCAAGCTTATCTGCACGTATAAGCATACTCTGGAAGAGATCTCGTATCTTCTCTTTCGGTGTAGCTATAGGATACATATATACACTATTTTTTCTATAGTTTGTACGAAGTTTGATAATATCCTCTTCACTTCCGAGAACATACATTATCTCAAATTGATTAAACAATCATGCAAGAGCAGCAAATGACTCACCTCTCTCTTTACGAACTTCAGCAGATATGACCAGTTTCTTCCCATCAGAAAAACCAAAAGAAAGCATAGTATGCGCAGGACCATCAAAATTCGAGAATGGAACTATCATATAATAGAGTGACTCTATCTTGTCGAGGTCATATACCTCATCATAATACCCTGGTACGAAATCTTTATCCGTAATCCACTTATGGTTACGCACATTTTGTATAGTAACCTCTCTTCCGGAAAATGAGATATTTGGAAGGGTAGATTCTGCAAGATTCCAATCTCGAAGATTCGAGGGTTTCTGTGAGATCCACCAAGCGAGTCATACCGTCAGTATGATAAGGAATACTATAAGGAATATCCTCTGTACCCAGTACCATAAGAAAAGTATGAATTTCCATACTACACAAAAATAACAAAACAGAGAGTTCCATATTTTTTTCCAGAGAGATGGACCTTGGGGAACCTCAGGAGTATTAATACCACGACGTCGCATATATATTGAGGAAAGTAAATAAACTATTTCTCGGAACTTTCTCGGAGGTATCACTTTGCCTGAAGAAAATATGAAAACATCATGAGCGCTCATCCTACTACCATAAATACAATAATTTTCTTATCTGTATCCATAGCTGCCATATCATAGAGTCCTATCTTTCCGATCGTAAGAGCAAGGAGGATAAGTCAGAGGAGCTTCTCACTTCGATATATACGACCATAGCGTATACCGGTCATAAGCATGAATAATGCAAGAACAATCCACCAAATGGTCGTACCAATAGCACGAGGTCCTCATGTCGTAAACTCTACACCAAGATCATTACAAAGAGTGATAATACAAAAATTGACAATAAGAAGGAGGAAGGAATATGCAAAAATAACAAGAATAAATGAAGGGCGATCACTTCATGTTTTTTTCTGAAGATAGCGACTTATGCCTAGTCCGAGAAAAAGCATGATCATATAGATAAATGCCTTGATAAAATCTTGATTGGCAAATATACCTCACGCCTTAAGAAATGTCTCACCATCTGCTACCCCTGGTGCGAGATTAGATATCAGATAGAGGAACGGAAGTATCGCAGCAAATGCTCACCATACAAGACCAAATCTCAATATAAATGACTTTCTCTGCGCCTCAAGATCACAGAAGTATGCATAGACTATAGCGATACATGCTGGTATGAGGAATATGACAAACATAAAATCAAATGATGAAAGAAGCTTGCCTACAAGGATGACTAGAGTGAGTATACTTGCAATAAGAGAGTATGGGAGTGTCAGCACACGAAAACTCGACTTTGTACCAGAGGAAAAATGTGAAACTGGATACACGAGTATGGCTGGGATGAGTGCTATAATAGCCATGATAGTCGGATAATCTGGTCCTGCTCATGAGGTAATATATATATGATATAATGAGAGAAATCCTCCAAATCCTCCAAATATCATAGCAGCAAAAAGTCTCTCCCATTTGGCATTATCAAAAATATATATTGCGAGAAATATCAGTGCTATATAAGCAACAAGGATGCTTGAATAAACAGTAAATTCTGGAAAATATGAAGTAACGGCAAGTATGAGAGCTATAATACCGCTTGCATATGTGCCGAGGTGGAGAGTACGTGTAGATGCAAGATTCCGTACGTAGTACCATGCCAGAAAATAGAATACAGCTACAGCAAGATATGCTCACATAGTAGACAGTGGCGAAAGTCATGTAAGTCTTTCTATGTTGAGTATAGCCCAAGCAAGAGGGAAGAAATATCCTATAGTAAGCTGAGATTCATCTTTTGGATCAAATTTACTTGCCGACTGTGATATCGCAAGTATACAAAAGCCAAGAAGTACTACAATCAGGATGGATGTAAATATTGATCCAGAGAAGAATCCAGTAGATATACCGACATTATCCAAGTAAGAGAGGTGATAGAGTGTCGAAGTTCCGAAAAAAAGCCCAAGCATATTCAATGGTATAAGATCATGGATAGCGATCTCTCTTCCCATGAGAAATACGATCATATTCACTGCAGCAAAATATATAAGATAAGCATTAAAAGATATCCCAGGATTATCCCATCCACCATTCCCGATGACAAATGGCGTCAAATAAGCACCAATAATACCAAGTGCCAATATGACTTTCGAATGTCTGAGTTTTGCAAAATATGCTGACACGAGAGTAAAAATACCAGCAGAAAAAAGTGTCGCTATTTCTGGAATAGCTGCATTCCCTGTTTCAGTCGCACGTGAGCCATATATAAGCGTACCATAGAGAAGGAGTATACCACCACCCATCACTACATCAGCGAAGTAACGAAGCTTATCCGAAAAGGAAAATGCACCCCCTATCATCACAAGTGAGAGGAAAAATCAGAGTCCTAATTTTGCCTCCATGGGAAGATCCACCCAAATACTGTTATAGATCAAATATCAGAGCCCTATAACGAAAAGGGTCACTCAAACAATTGGTATGAATTTCGATATGATCATATCAATAGAAATTCATACCTTAGGAGAAGTATTTTCCATAAAAAAAGATTTATAAGTAAGCACGTATGAGTATACAATTTTTATCCATGCGAGCAAATACAAATATATTGACAAACAATGTACCTATACCCCTCCTACCTATGATCCTCCCTAAAAAAATATACTCCAAGAATTCTGAATAAAAAAGTGCCAAAGAAAAAGAGAAATTGGATAATTATTTTTTTCACTGGCAGATAAAATATTCCTCAAAACTTCGATCTCGACATGCTTGCGGCTTAAATCGTGAAAGTTTAGAATATTTTCTCTTGACTGGGGCGATAAGATCCTCGATATCTTCTCCGACAAAGACCTTCAGGATGACCGTACCTCACTTCACGAGGAATTCATCTGCTACATCGAGGATAGCAATATTGAGTTCGATAGATCTATATTGATCGACTCCAGTGATTCCTGTTGTATTGGGAGCGATATCAGAGGTGATAACATCGAATTTTTCGATACCACGCTCACGGATAAAAGCATGGATGACTTCGTAATCAAAGATACTTGCCTTTAGAAAAGATATATTTTTCTGACCAAATGACTTAATAGACTGAGTATCCACACCGATGATCCGTCCTGATTCTCCGATAAGCTTCGAGATTACTTGGATGAAACTCCCTGGAGCACTCGCGACATCGAGGACACACATTCCTGACTGGATCAAGTTGTATTTTTCCTGAATTTCGATAAGTTTAAAAGCACTCCTCGCACGATAGCCGAGTTGCTTCGCTTTCTCAAAATAGGGGTCACGCACGATAAATGGCTTTGTCATAATGTAAAGATTATTTTTTGACTTTTCTTTGGAGATAGATACGATAATCTATCGTATTCGTAGCTAGAGAATAGAGCGTACGATAAAAAAAGCAAGTTATTTTCTATGGCAGATACCCCACCAGGCACCTATCTCATCCTCGATCTCGAAATGACCGGACTCAACCCCTTTCAGCATGGGGTGATAGAGGTATGAGCTGTTGTCATGAATGAAACATTCGATATGGTAGGAGAGTTTTTTATGGATCTTATCCCTCCTGATAATATTATTATCGATCCTAAGGCTCTTGAATACAATGGATTCACACTCGACCGTATCGCCATGGGGAAATCCTATGAAGAATTTGCTGAATACTGGGACGGATTCATGGAGACACACTTCCCTGGTGATAGAAAACCAATACTCGTAGGACAGTTCGTGACAGCTGATATAGCATTTCTCGCAAGTGTCTTCGCGAATGCGAGACGTCCGAATCTCTATGAAAAACTCTGAAATGATATCATCGATACGAAATCCATCGCCAATCAAGCAAACGCAATAGCTCGGTACAATAAAACTCCACTTCCGTTCAAATCTACAAGTCTCTCAAAACCTGGATGACTCGCAGATACCCTCCATATCACTGACTATAAAGCTCATACAGCGAAGGGTGATATCATGGCAACTCGTGAAGCACTCATGAAACTCCTAAAGTTTAAGAGATAGAGTTGTAAAATAGAGGAAATCAGTATAATACCTCTATGAAAAATCCCCCGAAACATCTGAAAGAAATCCTCTGGGAATATGATATTGATACTATCGATCCTGATCATCCTATCGTGTCAGAAAGGGTACTTTCACTCGGTGATCGAGCTGATATAGCCTATATATGACTCGAGAGGCTAAAGACATTTTTTACGACGAACAATACAACTCTCGATAAAAAAAGTCATAGATTCTGGGAAGTGATATCAGGGAAAAAGATAGTCAATACTACACCATCTCTCTATGAGCAAATCAACTCACCTACATCTCGAAGAGATTTTAGATAGTGCGAGACTCACCATACTCCCTTCTCTGGCTATCTTTCGAGATCGAGGATTCTATCTCGCATGAGGGACGGCACTCGCACTCATCTATGGACATAGGGAAAGTGAGGATTTTGATTTCTTCACGGGAAATGACTTCGATCCATATGTGCTTTTTGAGTTCTGTAGAGATCATCTGGCATGAAGGTCGATCGTACAGACACTCATCGCAGAGAATACCCTCTGGATATCTATCGATGGCATAAAACTGAGTTTCTTTACTCTGAAGAGACCTCTCATATCACCTCTCATAGAGACTGAATATTTCGATATGGCATCGCTTCGCGATATCGCTGCTATGAAGATGGCAGCGATCCAGTGAAGAGCTACAGAGAAGGACTATATCGATCTCGCTCATATCACTGATACCCTGTCTATAGCTGATCTATGTGCTGTATTTCGTGAGAAATACGGAGATATCATATCTGAGTCACTCCTACTGAAGTCCCTCGTCTACTTCGACGACGTGACTCCTGCTCCGATCAGGATCATCGATACGCGATACACCTGGGAAAAGAGCAAAAAAATCCTCGAAGAGAAAGTAAGAAAGTATGTATCTGCTGGAGAGTATCATGGCGACACGTGAGGCACTACTGAAGTTTTTGAAGTTTAAGAGATAATACTTCCTGACCTTGACTTTCTAATATTTGCAATATATAAGAATATATGATATTATAATAGTAGTTTGATTCTTAAACAAGTATTATATGTCTGATAAATCTGAAAAAGCTTTTTCTAATAGATCAGAAATAGCTTGATGAGAAGAAAAAATGAAAAGAAAAAGCAAAGCAAAAAAATATTTCTTTTATCCCATTCTAATAGAATTAGTTATTTTCTTTACAGTCGGATTTCTAGTGAGTAGTTTTACTTTTACTTATTTTGGAGTTCTTATAGTAGGGAAGATTTTGGAAATAGGATTATTCGTTATACTATTTTCATGGATTTATACTGTCTTCATTTTGTGTAATAAGGATACCAAGTCGGTTCGAATAACTCTTTTTTCTTTAGTCTCAGTAATATCAACAATTAGCATTGCTTTTAGTTTTTATGGTCCTACTATTACAAATCCATCGAGCTGACTCGATGCTGTAAATGAATCTGGTCATAGTAATTCTATTCAATATCCAGAAAAGGTATGAAAATTTGTTTTAACATATGTAAAAGAAAAAAATGTTAAAAGTGGTACAAGAAGAGGTCTTCCAAATGGAAAATTTGTAAATATGGAGGAATGAGTAAACATCTACTATGCACCTGAAAATAAGTTAGAGTACCCATTTGCTAATATCCATATTGAAAAAAGTAGTAGTGGCACATTTGAACAAGATAAATCTAATCTTACTGATCTTATTGTATGGGAAAATGAAGGAAGTAAGAAAAAATGAATATCAAGTATGATTGAATATTCAACTTGAATAATTCTTTCACAATATCCATATCAAGAAATAACAATGAAAGAGGGCAGTTCAGGAGTAAAGTCACATGTTATAATATTCGATAAAGATAGGAACACATCCATAACCATATATTTCTTAAACCAATGAGATGTAAATAATATTTATAAAGATAATACTGAATTTCATGAATATAAAAAACAATTCCTTGAAGAGTTCCTTTGATTTTTCAAAAAATAATATAATAGTCCTCTCGATTTCTCGAGAGGACTTTTTATCTAGAGAAAATGAATTACTTAAGCTCGACTGTAGCACCAGCTTCTGTAAGCTGAGCCTTGATTTTTTCAGCTTCATCCTTCTTGATACCCTTCTTGATATCACCACCGTTATCAGCAAGAGCCTTTGCTTCACCAAGTCCAAGACCAGTGATCTCACGGATGACCTTGATCACAGCGATCTTCGCAGCACCAGCAGAAGTCATAACCACATCGAATGTAGACTTCTCCTCATCATCAGTAGCACCAGAACCAGCAGCCATAACAGCGACTGGAGCAGCAGCAGAAACTCCGAATTTCTCTTCCATAGCGGAAACGAGATCAGCAAGTTCTACGATTGTGAGTGTCTCGACGAGTTCGAGTACCTTCTCAGCATTTTTAGAGAGTTCAGCCATAGTATAAAAAATAAAAAAATAAATATATTTGACCGAGATTTTCATCTCGCACCTATCTCACCTAAAAGGAGAAATAGGATGTGAAAGGAAAAACTATGCAACTGGAGGTTCTTCTTGAGGTTTCACTTCTGGAGTGACAGCGACTTCTTCAGATATGACTTGAGCAACTGGCTCTTCTGAAACTTCAGAGACTACAGATTCTTCGAATTTTGGAGCCTCAACGACTGCAGCTAGCTCTTCTTTTTTCTCTACTTTGGGTGCTGCAGGAAGAGAGCCGATGAGATCACCGACTTTTGCGAGTGATTTTTCTTCGAGATCTTTCTTTGCTGCATCGAAGAATCGAGCAAGACCAGAAAGTGGAGACATCATAGAACCGAGGAGTTTCGCAAGGAGGACTTCACGAGAAGGGAGAGTGGCGAGTTTTTTCGTCTCTGTCGCGTCCATGAGACGTCCTTCCATATATCCACCGACGAATATCATTTTTTCTTCTTTTCTCCATTCGTTGACATATTTATTTGTCACTCCAAATGGAGAGACAGCATCCCCTTTTGCGATGACGATTGCTACTTGACCAGGAAGAGTAGCGAGATCGAGATCGACGGAGTAGACATTCTTAAATGCTATACGTATAAGTGTTTTTTTGACCGTGAGATACAGCGCATTTTGTGTACGAAGATCTTTTTTGAGAGCAGAAACTTCAAGAACGGTGACCTTTGTATTAGAAGTGAAGGCGACACTTTTTGCTTCTTTAAGATGAGCTTCGAGAGCAGTGAGTTGTTCACTTTTTCGTGCTTTAGTAACAGCCATATTAAGGGAATAGTTAGGAGTAATAATTCAGTGCTTCGATATATGAAATGATGAATTTCTCTGACGAAAGTGCAAAAAAAATCCGCACTAGATCGTACGAACAAATCGAGAGAAGAGTTATGAGTTATGAGTTCAGTTGCCTAATCTTATATCTTATATCTTATATCTGGAATGTCCATCTCGGTAGGTTTTTATGAGCCATTGCTCTCCTACGGTCTACGATAGAGTAGATGGATTATATAGGAAATAGGGCAAAGTCAAATTAAAATTTTTTTCTTTCTCATTTTTTCTTATACTTCATCTGCCCTATGAAAAAAATATTTCTCATACTTCTCCTCTTTATCACTTCGTGAATGACCTATGAAGCCATGAATATCTCGATACTTCTGGATTCACCTTTGGTTTGACTCGGAAGACTCAGGCTCTATGATAGAAACGGTGAGATACTCGCTGATCTACCGAAGTCATGAGGATATAGCGTACACTATGAGTGAAGCTTCGACTCTCGGCTTATCTCTTCTATCGTAGAGATAGAAGATCAGAGATTTTTCTCACATTATGGTGTAGACATCATAGGAAAGCTCTGAGCTCTCCGTGAGAACTACGCTGCAGGAAAGACGGTGCGTGGTGGATCTACTATCACCGAACAATATATAAAAAATACCTATTTCCCCGGTGTACCTCGTACCCTCTCTCAGAAATTCACTGAAAGTCTCTGGGCAATCGTCTGAGAAATGAAATATAATAAAGAAGAAATACTCAGAAAATACCTCGACTCCGTCTATATGGGAAATGGTATCTACGGTGTGCAAGGAGCTCTGTATATATACTTCCCGAATGAACAAATCTCCACTCTATCTGATGCTTCCCTCATAGAAATCATAACACGAATAAAATACCCAAATACTACAGAAAGAAGCACAGAATATAGAAATCGTCTCAGCGAAAAACTCGGAATTGCACTACTTGCTGATAATATTCCAAAAAGAGAAAAACCAGAATACAGAGATTTATTTCCTTTTCTGACTGATCGTATCCAGTCTGAAATATCTCTCTACTGCCAAGGGAGTGATAATACACTCGAAAACTATATTATACGTATACCTAAAGATCTCTGTAAAAAAAATGATCTCTCTCTCGTCACGAGTATCGATATGTGACTCAGTGTATATGTGGGGAATCTCCTCGAAGGTATGCTCTATCCTCTCGAAACAAAAAATGTCCACAATGGCAGCATCTATATCTGGTCAGAAAAAGAAAAGAAAATCCTAACCTATATAGGAAATCGTATTAATACAAGAGAAAATGCTATAGATATGATCACGAGAAAACGTTCGGTCTGATCAGTGCTCAAGCCTTTTATCTATGAACTTGCTCTTGAGCAATGATGGAATCCTGATAGCCTGATACTAGATGATACCCGAGTATACGAGACCGCAGAGGAGAGTACTTCCTATGTGCCAGAAAACTATGTACCGAAAGCATATGGACCGATCTCTCTTCGTGAAGCCCTCTGAAATAGTCTCAATAGTGCGACGGTACGTCTCTCTGAAAAGATAGGAATTGGAAAGATATACGAGCGATTTCGTAGAGTATGATTTGATCTTGATCACGAAGTCGGATATTATGGATATGGCATATCTCTCTGAACAGTGGAACTCTCACTCGAAAATATTGTCGCAGGATATAGGACGCTCTTAGATGCAAGTAATACTGAGAAATTCCTCCTATTCGACATGCTTTCAGATGCGAGCAATCGTGCTCGCACTTTTGGTATCTCTAGTATCCTCAGTACATCACTCCCTCTTGCTGTAAAAACTGGTACGAGTACGGATTTTCGAGACAACTGGGTGATCTGATATAGCAAAGATATCATCATCGGTGTATGGGTAGGAAATACGAATAATGAAAGTATGGATGATATCTCGTGAGTGACTGGTGCATGACCGATATATCATGCTATCGCTGAAGATATGATACGTCGTGGGTATATCACTCCGAGAGATCTATCTATGCCTAGAGGTATCATTTCCTCTTTTCTTTGTATGGATAGTAGATGCCTACAAAAACAAGCAACCTTTACAAGAAATGGATCGACAAGAAAAAGTCGCCCTATCAGTAATCTGTATTATAAAGAAGATTTTGTGACCGATATGACTCTCGAAGAAATAGAAAAATGGAAAATCCAATAATTGACTTTCATCCTATTTACATATAATCATATCCTATGATTATAACGCTTGGTGGACATCATGGTGCTGGAAAAAGTACTCTTTGAAGGCGGCTTTCAGAAAAATTTTGATATAAACCATATTCTACTGGATGATTTATGCGAGAAATGGCGACTGAAAGAGGTATTTCTCTCATTGATCTCTGACGTGAAGCTGAATCCGATGGATGAACTATTGACCATATCCTCGATAATAGGCAGAAAAATCTTGGAAAAGAAGATGATGATTTTATCATCGATGGACGTCTTGCCTTTCACTTCATTCCCCATGCACTCAAAATATTTCTCCAAGTGGAAAGTCATGAAGCAGCAAAAAGGATATTTCACGATGAATCTCGATCAGGTGTAGAAACACATTTTAATATAGAAGAAGCATCGAAAAATATAGAAATACGAAGAGACAGTGAGAATGAGCGATATATGAAGTACTATGGTGTCCACATATACGATATGGATCTTTATGATATCGTCGTAGATACTAGCGGAAAGTCTCCTGATGAAGTTTTCAATGAAGTAGTACAAAAAATGCAAAAATAATAAGTCTCATCCTATTTTCTCAACTTCTATCCGAATGATTCCTTTTCACAAACTCTATTCCCTCATCTTCAAATCTTTTGACCTTCAGAGCGAGACAAATACTATAAAAAATCTCATAAGTGATGGTGTAAGCCGTGTGCTTATCATCAAGAGATCATGGATATATGCCCTTGCGCTCATCATCACTCCTATCCTCATACTCCTTATTGCTGTAGCAAATATCTTCACTGCACTGACCTACCATGAAGATACTATCACCCAATATTCTCTCATCATTGGAGTATGATTTTCTGTACTTCTCTTCATCTTTTCTGTATGGAATTATATTATACACTTTAGGCAGATATATAAGACACCGACCGTACGTACTGATTTCGACACTCTTCTTTGAGAGCTCGAATCTGGAGATCGATATTTTATACGCTTTTTCGATCAGACAGTACTCAATCAGCTTATTCTCATAGGACTCATGATATGGAGTGCTCTATCCTATATCTGACATATACGGGAAGCATGGAGCATGATGATATGGGTAGATGTCATACTGCTCTTCCTACAGTGGCTCCTCCTCGGAAGATACAGAAAAAATATGATGGATCTCGAAATGGACTATAATATCGTGATCCCCGGTAAGATCATGTTCGTGAACCAGTCAGGAATGCTCTCAAGTGTAAATACGGTCGAAGGAGATAAAGTAAAAACTGTGAGTGCTAAATATTCTGGCTGGATAGGAAGTTTTTTTAACTTCGGAACAGTAGAGATCATGACTGAAGGAGATAGCCTCACCATGACTGGAACTATGCCGATGCACTATGTCACGGCTCCAAATGAAACTGGTCGACTCATACAGAGTATGCTGAATCGCGAAGCTACCGAAGAGCCTCTCATCCCTATAGCACCATCACTTCCTGCAGATCATATGAGCTCCACACAAGTACCAGAGAAATCTAGTGAAGATATACAAGACCCTGAGATATGAAAAAAAATAGGACACAAAGATGTATCCTATAATGTGAAAGGGACAGTACGGGACGTACTGAGATAACTACACTCCTTTTTTATAGTCCTCCTCTGACTCTAATAAGAGAGCAGTACCTTCATAAGATCTCTCTAGGTAGTATAATGCTTTACGAAAAAATAATTGCGTAGTGCCTATGCTAGAGCTTGGACCATCTTCTGGATTCCATCTCCGATCACCAGGAGTATAGTAAGTATCGAAATCAATAAATGCCATAATAATCACAATATAATTATTATTTATAATTTGTCAAAAATAATCTTCTCATGTCCTATACGATCCCTTATATACTCAGCGAAAAAAAATGAAATAATGCATTTTCCTATGATATTCGAAAAATTAAAACTCTCACTATCCCCTCTCTCATAGAGTGAATGCTCGCTAATGTAAAAATAGGTGACAGTATAGTCTTCGAAGAGATGGAAAACGGTATACTGAAATCTTGCAAATGACTCGAACACTTCATTCATCTCATGCCATGATCCTATCCTAGCATCTGACCGATCACCATTTTCGATAACCACAACCACGCTCTCTACTTCTGGCTCGAAGCGATAAGAAATGGCATCATAAAACCTGGATTCGAGCTCATACATATAGACGAACACTCCGATCTTTGGGATAATGAAAATAGGATAGATAAAGAAAAAGCTATACAAAGTGAAGTATACGCATGGGAATTCACGAATCTCTCCTGTAATGTCGGGAACTATATCCAGCCAGCAGTAGATGCTGGTATAGTAGGAAGTATGATCCGTATAGAAAATGAGTATGAACTCGATACATATATGCGGTATATTCCCCATAAGAATAGTGTACTGAATCTTGATCTCGATTTCTTTGCGCCGGAAATGGATTTTATCGACGAGGAGAAGAAACTGAAATGTATCCGAAATTTGCTCCCAAAAGTGAGATGTGTTACTATAGCAACATCACCTTATTTTATCGACCAATGACTGGCAATAGAGAAACTGGACCAGATATTCAAAGATTAGAATGAAATGTAGATGAGCTCATTTCTATACTTTCATGATCAAAGGATATCGATACTGAGACAAGTCTCAGATTTTTAGAGATACTAACTAACAAGCCTGAATTAAAACATAAACGGTTTAGTAGACGGATTAGGAGAAGATTAAATGTGGGTGAACATAATAATAAAGATGTTGTCATTCAATGGCTGAAATCTGTTATAGAACTCCTAAACGAAGAGGAGATTCCAAAGTTCCAGATATGAGAAAGTTTTACTTTAAGCGAGTATAATTTTTCTACTGAATCGCTTACCACTCTACAAAATACTTTACGAAAAATATCATACTTTCTTTTTTTTAAAGAGTACAAGGCATTCCTTGAGAAAAGGAATGCGGTTTTTCAAGTAAGAATAGGAATATCGGGGGCGATCTCTCACATATTAGAGTGAATCTAATCACTTTCATTTTTTCTCCTCCTATTCATCCCTTCATCGAGTTTTTTGAGATGATCATTGTTTGGATGGTCATGCGGTGGATGTGGAGTATGCTGGACTGGACTCGTAGACTCAGACTTTGACTCACTTGCATAAGTCACCACCGAGAGGGTGGATAAGAACCCAATACAGATGAGTAAGAAATATCGCATAGGATACTGGTATTTGACTTTTATTATTTTTAATATTTTATCATATATTTATGGAAATGCAAGTTGCATTTTCCTGCATTTATCTATAATCTCCGCATGAACTCCCAAGAAAAAGCAAAAGTCATCTTCGCAGAGAATAAAAAAGCACACTTCGACTACGAGATCATCGAAGAGTATGAGGCAGGTATCAAGCTCTATGGCGAAGAAGTGAAAAGTATCAGAAACTGAAGCATCAACCTCAAATGATCATACGTACTCATACAAAAATGATATCCCTACGCCACTGGAATACACATAGGAGACTATAAGTGAGGGATCCGTATATTCGAGCCAAAACGTGAGAGAGCACTCCTTCTCAAAAAAAGTGAAATACAGAGACTCGAAATCAAAGTGAAAGAAATGTGAGCGACCCTCATCCCTATGCAAATATATAGCAAAGGGAATCTGATAAAGCTTCGTATTGCTCTTGCAAAGGGCAAGAAAACATGGCAAAAGAAAGAAAGTATAAAATCTCGTGACCTTGATCGTGAAATAGCTAGAAAATTTAAACTTTAAATAATGTCCATCAATCCTCGTTTCATCGAATACTTCAGAGATACCTTTTTTCATGAGAAGCCTGAAGAACTAGAGTTATTTCTCGAAGCACTAGGACGGTGAATCCCTCGTACAATCAGGATAAAACCAGGAGAAGAAACTGCAGTGAAAGAACGTCTGGAAAAGTATGGATTTCTTCTCGTGAATACATACATACCGAACGTATTCACTTTACATCGATCAGATAATTTTGATCCCCTCGAGAGACGGATCTGATATAGTCTCGATCATCTCGTTGGGAATTTCTATATACAAGAGCTCGCAGCAACTACATCAGTACATATACTCTCTGACTGACAGATTCACCATGATGAATGGGTAATACTCGATATGGCAGCAAGTCCGTGAGGCAAGACGACTCAACTTGCTGAGCACTACCCAAGTAGCTTCATCATCGCGAATGAGCCCACTCGTGAACGTATACCTCAGCTTCTCCAAAACCTCGATCGTATGGGAAGTGCGAATATTTGAGTGACTCTCTATCCTGGACAGTACTTTCGCACGACTCCAGAAGTATTTGATCGCATCCTTCTCGATGCACCTTGTAGTGGAGAAGGGACATTATATAAGGGGACTAATGCCACGAATCACTGGCATATCAAAAATATCAAAACTATAAGTCGCCTCCAAGAAAAACTCATCGCCGCAGCAATAATAGCACTCAAAGTAGGAGGTGAGATGGTATACTCAACGTGCAGCATGAATCTCATCGAGAATGAATGAGTCCTCGAGAGTATTAAGCAAAAATATCCAAACTCATTTGAGATCACCTATCAGAAACATTTCTGGCCACATATCGATCATACTGGATGATTTTTCGTAGCAAAACTCCGAAAGATAGCCTCCATATATGTAGAAGAGAAGCCTCGTGCTATACATATCAACGAAGAGATAAAAACATACAAGTGACATCTCCATAGCGCTTCGATCAGAGATGGCATAGTCCTCTATGAACATAGTGGAAAGATCCTTGCTCTGAAAAAACAGAAAGAGCTCGAAAATCTGAGAAAGCAGTTCTACTTTATGCGTTTCTGAGAGAAGATAGCTTCTATAGAGGGATGATCTATCACTCTCGATCCTTTTGCTCATCGATATATCACTCTGCATAGTACAGAGAGATATGATATACGAGATGAACATGAGCTGGATCGGTATCTTCGAGGAGAGCTTCTCCAATGTATGCTTCAGGATTGCTCAGTACTTATATGCTACGAATGAGTCGTCATATCCTGAGAATCTGTCTCTGATTCTATCATTTCCAATAGCTTCCCCTATGATTGGCGAAGGAAATAAAAAAATCCCTCCAAACTGTGAAGGGATTTTTTGATATCTATTTATTTCATGAGTTCATCGATCTTCGCGGTAAATGTAGCATACGGATACGCACCCTCTATGGTAGCATATTTTCCTGTTTTCACATTCAGAAGGAGAGTTCCTGGTGTTCCTCCAAGACCATATTTCTGAGCTTCATTTGTCTGTCCTGTGAAGCGAGCGAGAGTTTCTTTTGTATCGAGACATGTCTGCCATTTTGTGACATCTACACCTATATTTTTAGAAAGATCTGCGAGTCCAGAGACAGGAAATATATTATTGTTATCTGTAGATTTATCCATTACTCCCTTATAGAATTTCTGATATGCTGCATCTCATCCTACTTTCTGTGCACAGAGAGCACCGAGAGCTTTTGCTTCTGTTCCTTTATGATTCACTCAGCGGTTATTTTTGAATGCTACTGCGACTTTATCCCCGTATTGAGAAAGAAGTGTTGAGAAGAGCTTCGTATCATGGTATTGTCTCATACAGAATGGACACTCCATATCAGAATATTCTATAGCAACTATAGTAGCATCTTTATTTCATTCTATACTCGCATCTGCGAGGATCTTCTTCACATCATCAGGACTGATAGTTCCCTGAGCTACTGGTGATTCTGTAGGTTGCTGAGCTGATGGCATGACTCCTCATTCTACTGTTTTTTTGATCTGAGGTATCTGCTCCTTTATCTGCATCTGTGTATATTTCTGGAGGAGATCGTAGTTCTCCTTTCCACCGACTTTTTCATATTCGAGACCAAGAAGGACCTTTCGTATACCTACAGAAGAATCTAAGCCTGAAGTGTCGCCTCTTGAGAGAGATTTGAGATCGAATGAGTATCCAAGAAGGAAATAAAGACATAGAGTATTGAGAAGGAGTGATGCTATCAGGAGCACGATCACTGTTCCTTGAGTAGCATTTGACCTATCTGATGAAGCAACTAGAGAGCTAACGGGAGTTTTTGTTACCATAAAAAATGATTAATATAAAAGTAATATAAGTATATAAAAAAGTTCCTTTGAATCAATATAAAATGGTTGACTCTCAAAAGAGTCATGGTTTTAGGAAGAAATAATGACTATCGGGAGTATTTATAGATAAAGTAAGCACGAATCCCTATCATCGCTGCATTATCCATGGAATAGGTATTCTTCATAGGTGCAAAAAGGGGAATTCCTATTACTTGTGCCAGAGATTCAAGCTTCGATTTGAGCTTCGAATTCGCACTCACACCTCAGGCGAGGAGCATCATTTTGGCATCTGTATGGTCGAGTGCTCGCAGGAGTTTTTTCGCAAGGATGGTCGTGACGACTTCTTCGAATTCATAGGCGATCTCACCTCTATCTTGTTCTGATAAGACCGAAGATTTAGCTATCCTCTTGTCAATCTCTCTTTTGACTGCTGTCTTGATCCCTGAGAATGAGAAGTCGAGAGATTCTTTTTCGAGAAGGACTTCTGGGAAGAGACGTTTTGATAGGATCAACTCTCACTTCTCTCTCATCTCATCTTCATAGGATCGAGCACGCTTCGAGATGATCGCTCCACCAGGAAATCCGAGTCACATCATCTTCGATACTTTATCGAATGCCTCACCTGCAGCATCATCACGTGTCTGCCCGATCAGATCAAGTTCAGAAATACTCTTCCAGTGATATATCTCTGTATGTCATCCTGAGACCGTGAGAACAACCGCAGGAAATACGATATCAGCCTCAGAGCGATCGAGATAGTTTGCGAATATATGTGACTCTATATGGTCGATCCAGACTACGGGCTTATCGAGACTAAGGGCGAGAGTACTTGCGACCGTCATGCCCGTGAGAAGTGATGGCAGAAGTCCTGGCTTCTCGGTACAGGCGATCATATCGATATCTTTCAGGATGATGCCTGCTTCTCTGAGTACATCTTCGATACAAGGGAATATAGCATTCGCATGACTCCGAGCAGCGACCTCTGGAACGACACCACCAGTCACGCTATGTTCCAGCTGTGTGCGCGTAGACAGAGCGATGCATATGTCATCTCGCATGATAGCGACTGATGTATCGTCACAGGATGTCTCGAAAGCAAGGATATACACAGTAAATACTAGAAGATGAAGGATAAGGTAGATCCTACTGAAATGATCGAGAAAAACAAGAGTCACTATATCACACCGTGATCTTTCAGTGTCTCTATCTGAGATTTAGTACATACAGAGTCAAGATCGCGAAGAGAGAGATTTTTTATTTCTTCGATATTTCCTGCAAGTTTCAGAAGCTTCTTGCGTGTTACAGGACCGAATCCTGGAAGTTCTTCGAGGATATTTTTTTTCATACTTTTCATACGTGCAGATCGATTCGCTGTGATAGAAAATCTATGTGCTTCATCCCGAGCTTTCTGGAGGATCATAAGCTCAGGAGATCCTTTCTCGAATAATATAGATTGCTTGTCTCAAGGGATGAATATTTCTTCTTCTCTCTTTGCGATCGAACAAATTTGTACCGGCAATTCTTTTTTTTGTCATTGCGAAGTATGAAGCAATCCATGCTCTGATATTTCAGGTAAGTGAATCGCCACACTTCACTCCGTCTCACTTCATTTCATTCCCGATGATACATCTAGAAGATTATTTTCATATTTCCACTTTCCTTCCTTTATACCCGAGAGAGCCGAAGAGAGCTGCCCCTTTCCTCCGTCTATGATGATGAGATGAGGAAGATTAGAGAGCTCGATTCACTCCATCATACGTCGCATCATGACTTCTTTATGAGATGCATAGTCATCGATCTCACCAAATTGGAGTGATTTGATCTTATATTTCTTATATCTACTCGTATCAGGTTTTCCATTCGAGATGAGGACACGAGAAGCATAGGTGAACTGACCATGCGTATGAGATATGTCATAACACTCAAAGATAATCTCTCACTTTTTAGGAACCTCATATCCGAGTCTTTCGAGGACATGTGCCATGTGGGTACGCGTGAGAGTATTTTGTTCTAGAGTAGCGAGCTCCGTCTTATAGGCATATTCTCGGACTTGGTTCAAAGTAAAATCAAGAAGCTCCTTCCGACTTCCTATAGTCGGATGTATAATCTCTATCTTTTGTTCTCGGAGGAAATCTGAAAGTATTGGATCACTAATTTCTTCGATAGTTATAAGCGAATCTGGAAATTCGAGGAGTTCTCAAGATTCAATTCAAGAATCTGCTATATATTGTCGAGCGAGAAATTGCGAAACTACTTCATCTCTTGTTTCTATAGGCGATATTATAGTATGTCGAAATACTCCAATAATCTGACTATTCCTTATCTGCATAATACCTACATGATACTTTTCATACTTTTCTAACACTATGAAAATATCATGATTTCATGGTATGACATCCCGGGCTATTTGTTTTTCTGCGAGAACTCCTATAGATTCTATCAGGATTTTTATTTTCTGAGCTTCTTCGAATTCGAGCTTCTTTGCATGATTTTGCATTTTTTCCCGCATCTCATCAAGTAGTCATGATTGCTCCCCTTGGAGAAATCTTTTCATCCTCTCGACATTATCAGTATGTTCTCATATTTTTGACTCTTCGAGAAGACATGGAGCTGGACAGAGTCATATATAATAATCCATACATGGAGGGATCTTTCCTGCCTTATCAGTAATTATTACTTCTTTTGATTGAGATGATTTTTCTGCGAACTTCATCTTACAATTTCGTACTTTAAATATTCTTTTGAGTTCTCGTATTGATTCATAGACATTGGAGCCTTGAGTATATGGACCGAAGTATGTAGCACTATCTTTTATCTTCTGTCGCGTACGAAATATTTCTGGAATAGGATTTTTCGTGATTTTTATATATGCAAGATTCTTATCATCCTTCATGAGGATATTGTACTTCGGGGTAAGATGCTTGATCAGATTCGTTTCAAGTACGAGGGCTTCGACTTCAGTCTGACAGAGGATAATCTCAATGTCTTCTATCTTCACTACCATTTGTTTCTTCGCGAGGTTGAGACTCCCTGCATCTCGAAAGTAGGAAGAGACTCGTGATTTCAGATTCACACTTTTCCCGACATATATGACCTTCCCTCACTTGTCTCTCATCTGGTAGACTCAAGGGGTGGAAGTAAGATTTTTGAGGATTTTTTCGAGATGTGTTAGCTCCTTTTGCAAAGGAGCTGTCGCAATAGCGACTGAGGATTTTTGTATCTGTGCTTTCTGTTCTTTTTTCACTCTCCCATTCTATAGAGATGAGTAAAAATGGCAAATATTTGACTTATAGCTAATATTTGTTAAATTAATATTTATGCAGACTATAAAAACTGATCTCAGTCCTTGAGAATTGTTAGAGTATTACTCTCAAAGAAATGATGAATATGAAGATGAATATAAAAAACTCCAGGAATGGGAAAAGCATGGTAAGAAATTGCTATATAACATCGAGTTTCCTATCTCACATATACCTGGTATCAATCAACTCTTAGTAGATCTTTGAATAGCCAGCTATGATCCAAGTATTTGTGGATATTTTGTAAACTATTGGAATAGATATATCAAGAATGCGATAAAACTCTGATTCCTATGACACCTCAAGGCATATCATAAGACAAGGACTAAATCTGAAGAAATTCTTAATGAAACATTTACTAGTGAATGGATAGGAACTCTTGATTTACTCGAGATAGATAACCTTCGAGATTTATGTGAAAAAATCACTCAAAGGGTGAGTCAAATCTGCGATTCGAAAAAATAGCACCTTATTTTGACAGGTGCTATTTTTTGGATAAAATGATTACATGGCAAAAAACTACTATGACATCCTCGGCGTATCCAAATCTGCAAGTGAAGCAGAGATCAAAAAAGCATACAAGAAAAAAGCAATGCAGTATCATCCCGATAAGAACGCCTGAGATAAAAAAGCGGAAACAAAATTCAAGGAAATCAATGAAGCCTACCAAATCATCGGAGATAAAACTAAGAAGGCAGATTATGACCAATTTGGTTCTGCAGAAGCCAATCCTTTTACTGGGTGAGGGGATCCTTTCAGATGAACATGAAGAACACAGTCAAGACAGAGTCAGTCCGCAGGATTCGAAGATATATTCTCACAGTTTGGATGAGGATGAAGGTGAAAACAAAGTGGAAACATCGACTTCGATATCGGAGATCTCTTCGGAAATATGGGAAGTCAGGGACAAAAATGAAGAGATATACATGAGGAAGATAAGAAAAAAGAGGAAATACAACCAAATCTCGATGTTATAGAAACAGTAGAGATACCATTTCTAGAATTCCTCTACGATACATCTGTACCTATCCGTACTGTCTACGGGAAGAATCTCACACTAAAAGTAAAAGCCGGCACAAAACCAGGAACAAAATTTAAAATATCTGGAAAATGAAGAAGTATGGATGGAAAAACTGGTGATATGTATGTGATAGTCGATGCGAAAATGCCAAAAGAAATACCAGAAAATCTCAAACCAATGCTCGAAGCAATACGGTATCAGATATAAATGAACAAAAAAGTACATATTTCTCCTTGCTTTTTAGAAGAAAAAGATGATAATCCGCTCACTTCAAAAATAACTTGCTTTTTATACGAAAATCAGTATAAAAAATTGCAATTATCCAGAATAACTGGTAAAATCAACACATGACTAGAAATTGACCAACATCATACTCTGAAAATACTCCACCATTCGAGAAGACTCCTATAACAGTAGCTCTTACGGAAGTTTTTTGATCAGAATCGATGAAACTCCTTGAAATGCATGATTTCCCACAATTCGATGCAAGCGTAGAATGAGTCATGGCTCATGCAGTAAAGTGATACTATGCAGTGCGTATCGCCAGTAATGATGGACAATACCATACTATGGGTAAAGGAGGCTTTCTTAAAGCTGCTTAAAAGAAAATATTTGCAAATCCCTAGAAACCAATACAATAATAGTATTGGTTTCTTTTTTCTCGTCTTTTCTCTTCACGATCTCACCGCCATGGGCAATGTCCGTCTCCAGACACTCTTAGCAAGATCACCTCTGTCAGCCGAAGATCGCCATAATATCGCGGTGATTTTTGCCGCGCTCACTTCTGACAAGCAGCACCATATACTCGAGAATTGGGATATCTATATCGTCGAGATGGTCATGGTACGAAAAGAAATCAACGGTGCAAATAGAGCTCTCCTCGAAGAAGCAATAGAGATGATAGACACCCTCAAAGATGCAAAAAATGCACAAGAAGCAGAAATGCTCCTTGAAAAATTCAAAAAGCAGAAGCAGACTCGTCTTGAACTTGACAGCGTCCATAAATACCATCAAGTAGGCAAGCTCAATCTCATACGAAGTATTGCACAAATACCTGATTAGAAAAAAAATATAAGAGTTGTAAAGGAAAAATATGTCTTTACCCGAGAAGAAAATGGGAAAAAAAGGAAAAATACTATAGCATAGATATATTCCTCGGTCGGGAATACCTATGCCACAGGTTCTATCTGTAAAGGAGTGACCCATACATGTATAAGGCCGACTTACGGCCTTATTTTATTTTTCTTTCTATGTCTGAAATCGATATCCTTCCGCCTTCAGATGATGCTCGTTTCGTAGATTCACCATCTTCTCGTCAGAATCTAGAGAATACGGTACTCACTACACAAAATAACACAGGAACAGGAATCAGTGATGATACAGTCATTATATCCGCCAATACCGCCCTCGATGGCTATAGACTGAAAAATTTCTATATGACGAATAGTTTACAGTGATTTGTATGGATGGTATTCCACTTTTCAGTAGTATTCTTCTTTACATTTCAGCTTCAGAGTGTCGCTCTGGTAGGTATATTTCTCGGTATTGCGAACTTCATAGCCGTGCTCCTCGATATTCCTGTAGGTATCCTTCAGAGATATTATTCTACCAAAAAACTCTTTATTATTGCCGCTATATCCCAGCTTATTGCGGTAGCAATATTTTTCAATTTTATCTATGGCGTATTCTCCGTAGCAGGAGATGTCAGTAAGATGATCGTGCCTGAGGGATTCTCTTGAATTATTTCATGGTTCTTCAGTAGTGCTCTAAACTGGGTACTCATTATCGTAGCATCGGTGTGCTATGCTCTGACAAAGGAGATCAATGATATATCCACATTCGGCTATATCCTCTCACACGCACACCCAAGTGAGTATGGGACAATCCTCGCTCGAAATAATATCACCTATGGTCTTGGATCGCTCGTCGGACTCGTCATATCTGGTTTTATCCTTTCGACCAATCCTACTATTGCGATCATATTTCTCGGTGCTGCTATAGCAATATTTCTCGTTTTTACGATACGATTTTTCGATAATTCGAGTGAAAGTCTCACTCTTTCAGATGTCACCTCATTTACTGTCGGAATACGAAAGGTGAATGCCGAAAATGTAAAAGAATATATCACAGAAAAAATATCTGCTGTGGATCTCGAAAAAGTCCTATCGACTGCAAAATATGTCTTTCTGAAGCCCAAACAAAAACAAACAAGCACTATAGAATGGGGAGAATTCGGAAGAGAAACAATACGCACAGCAAAAACTATATGGCAAATCATGAGTCATGTACCTATATATATCGTCATCTACTGGACGATGACTCTGGTATTGATATTTGGTTTTTGGGACACATTTGCTTCGACATTTTTGGTAAGCTTTCTCGATGATATAAAACCTGGATGGAGCTATATCCTGCTCGCTTGTATCGCTATCCCTGCACTCGGACTTCAGGAAGTTGCTGGAAAAGTTGCTGGAAAAGTCGGTATCAAAACTGTAGCATTCATCGGACTTGGACTCTCAGGGGTATCTCTAATCGGTATGGGTATTATGGCATTGGTTGCTGGAGGGACATTCTCTGGGACGACTACCATCATATTTCTCGCGCTCGCACTCGTCAATAGCCTCGGCTACTCATGTGGGATGTCTCTTGGGCAAAACCAATTTCTTGATACCTATAATAGTATCTATGCAAAAACGCTCAATCTCAAAGAAATCGACTCCAATGCATCTGCAGGACCAATGAAAATACTCCAAAATGCTGCGAATGTCATAGGCCTGGTATTTGGATGACTGATGCTAGAGATACTCGGATATGGTGGATTCTTCCTCATCTTTGGTATCGTGATACTCTGAGCCCTCGTATGGAGTATATCCAAAAAAGATAAAATCATCCTCTAAGATTTATCTCCACTCGAGTATCACTGCACGATTCTTGACAATCTCTACTTCAAGATGTGAGAGGAGTGATCCAAGATTTTCTCACTTCAGGATGATCTTTTGGACCCACTCACCTGCGTAGCGTTCCCATATGTCATGATCCGATGCGACGAAAATATCATCTCCCTGTATTTGGGAGATCTTATTGATGAGTTTCACCATGATATCTTGGACTTTCTCTTTCTGAGGGTCTCGGATACGTATGAGTGCAAATTGACGATATGGTGGGTAGTGGAATAGCTCTCTCTCACGGCACATCTCTCGAAGAAAATCACGATAATTGCCATCTATAACTAAAGAAAGGAGTGGATGCTCAGGAGTATAAGTCTGGATAAAGAGATTTTTTCCTGATTTCTTCACATACTCTAGGGTATGATATGTCTCTTCTTCCATGCGATAATCTGGAAGTGTGAGATCTGACTCAAAAAGGAGAAAGACGACATGAGCAATCTCATAGTGATGCAGGAGTGATAGATGAGCATGTGTACCGATAATGACGTCGATATCCCGCATATGTGTGGTGATCTTCGACTTCTGTATACCGGCATCTGAGTCAATACGGAGAATATGCGACTCAGGTATGAGCAACTGGAGGTCATCCGATATCCTCTGTATACCGATACCGACTGGCTGGAATCTCTGTCCACTACACTTCGGACACTCCGCCAGAATATACGTGGTATAGCTGCACTGATGGCAGATCAGCTGCTTCTTCGGACTCGTATGGTATGCCAAAGCGATGTCACACTGTGGACACGTAGGAAAATCCCCACAATCCTGGCAGATCCAAGCACGACCTGATCCACGACGATTGTAGAGAATCAGTATTTTTTCTCATGCTTGTTTGGCATGATGAAGAAGCTCCATGAGTTCATGAGATATGAGGGATCTATGGAGAAATGTCGTCCCGAGTGGAACAAGCGTGATAGTAGATGCAGTGTGAGATTTCATGAAGAAAAATTATCCGAGTTCATCTTCGATAAACTTCACGAATCCTTTGACATTCTCATGATTATGGTAGATCGAGGCATACCGAAGAAATGCGACTTCATCGAGGTCTCGAAGCTTCCGCAATATATCCTTCCCTATACGCTTCGAGGTGATACCTTGCTTATTTTGTGCCCACTCGTTTTCGAGAGTATTGATGATATCTTCGAGTTTATCTGGATTCACACTTCGCTTCGTGAGAGCCTTCATCATAGAATTCACGACTTTCGTACGATCATAGGGCTCACTCTCTCCTGAGGACTTCGTCACGAGAAATGAGACGAACTCGAGACGTTCGAAGCTCGTAAATCTTGCTCCACACTTTTCACACTCACGACGACGACGTATCGCCTTACCGTCTTCTGTACTTCGAGAGTCTATGACTTTCGTATCGAGATTTTTACATTTTGGACATTTCATAGATCAAGTGGAGTGAGAAGATAAAAGTTTATTTTTATCTGCGAATGGAACGCAGATCTAAGAGAACAGAGTTATCCTAATTCGAATGGAGTGAGAAAATAGAGCTTGCTCGAATTTTCGAGCGGAATGAAGAATTAAGAGACTGTAAGTCTCATAGATCAAGTGGAGTAAAGAAATAATACGTATATTCTTTCTAAAAAAATACGGAAGTAGGAGATGGTAGAAGTGATACTCGAAGCATTATTCTACCACTTTCACTCGTTCGTACTTGGTGTAAGCATGGATCTCAGGACGATACATGAGGTACGCTGTCGCTGGTGGTAGGAGGTATTCTCAGAGAGATTCTGGACGTATATAGTATGAGTACTCGAGTGTTCGATCATCACCATAGAGGTACTCACGATGTGCGAGCAGTCTATCTTCACGTGACTCTACGTAGCTCCACCATGAAGAACTCGTACTCTGCTCCACACTTTTCTCTGTTTTAAATATTCCATTTATCGGTCTCCATCCTCCCGGGAAGAAGTCTTCAAGAGAGAGATTGCGCGTAGAGCCTGATGGAACATTTGTCTTTAGTGTCACTTTATAGAGTCTTCCTTTTTGGAATGTCTGAGAAGAGACAGCTGATCGGACAATAAATTCTCATTCCTCATCAGTTCATTTTGACTCGTCGATCAGCTCGAATATTCGACTGATCGTGATACCTCATGTAGCATAGGGGCTCATATTCGTCATATTTTTTGGACGATCAGATATATTCGTCGTGATATAGAGAGGGATCTTCATATTATCACGCTTCAGCGTATAGGATACTCCGATCTTCTCACGACTCGAGGTGAGTGAGCTCGTCGGCTTCACTCATGTCAGAGAGAGATCCGATATCAGCTTCTCTGATCGGAGGGCAATACCCAGAGGAGTTGTGATTTTTGACTGTATTTTTGAGATAGAAATAAGTGCCAGAAGTGTCTGGATCTTCTCTTGAGTCGATACATAGTAAGATGTCATATCGAGAGCTCGCACGAGTGGATCAATGAGTGAGATCGCTTTCGATGTATCTTGTCGATCGAGAAATAATTGTGCGATAAGTGCTGTATCGGCATGTTGACTCCAATACCATGAGTCATCATTTTGGTTGATTCAAGACAACATCTTTTTTTCTATTTCTGGAGTATATTTTCCAAGTTTGTGAGCAGCGTACGCATACGCGACATAGCCATGTCGAGAAAGACGAGCAGTGTCTATCTGGCTCCACCACATGAGTGCGTGGGTATCTTTTAGAAGTGCGAGTGTCCAGACAGCTTCTGCAAGGTCATCCTGATCCTTTGCGTATTCAGCTTGGTTGTTCACGATATAATTGAGTCCATTGGTAAAGACATCTTGTGGAATATCCTCACCGAGTTCTTGGAACTTCAGAAGTGCACGAAGGACATACGGAGTGATATGAGCATTGGGCTCATCTGCACCTTCCCAGTAGACCCATCATCCGCTAAAATGTTGCATACGAAGTATTTTTTGGAGTCACTTCTTCGTATATTCTTGGGCTCGACTCATATCGAGAGGAAGCTTCAGTGTATCAGCAAGAGAGAGAGCTATACGGTTCGGAAGTGTAGAAGATATCGTCTGTTCGATACAACCATATGGATACTGGAGAAGTGAGGCGATACCCTGTGCTATCTGTGTCACATAGGTTGGAGATACCGTGATATCGACTGTCGAGAGACTTATATCAATATCAGAAAGGTTAGACTTCGGCAAAGTATAGGTAAATGTCGCACCAGAGAATACCTCTATAGACCGAATCTTCTGTGTGATAATAGGAAGAGATGGAAGGGTAATTGAACGAGTGATACTATCGAGGATTTTATCTTTCTCTCGAAGTTCAATAACATATGAGACACTGTCTTTCCATGAAGATGGGACTTCGATAGAAAAATCTATCGCCTTCCGATCGAGTACATTGAGTGAAAGAGATCATTTTTTCTCGATCTTCATCGCACCTGTTCCCATCGTCAGTACCACATCGACAGGAGTGATACGCTTGGTATTATTAAACGCTGAAGCTGTAAGGGTAAATGTATCTCCCGATCTCAAGATCATCGGCGCTGCAACTTCGAGGATATAATCTTTACGCACTTCTATCGTCTTCTCCGCAACCGCGAACTTCGAGTCACGAGTTCCAGCGACCATGATGATACGATAGTCTGTGATATTATCTGGTAGTGGGAATATGATCTTCGCTTTCCCTCAGAGATCTGTGCGGAGACTCGGATTATAGTATGCGGTATTCTGGAAGAGCGTACGTGAGGATATCTGTACTCACTCTCCTCACTTATTGCCTCATCCTCCATTCGATCACTTTCGTGAGAGGAATCTGTCTCTCTCTATACCGATAGCGGAGAGTGCTGTCTTCACAGTAAATGGATATTTCTGATAGAACTTCGGGATGATATCAAGATCGATATTTCCAAGGAGTCGTATCAAACTCTCATCCACGACCATCACCGTCACTTCGCCTTGCAGAGGATTTCCGGATCGATCAGTCAGTATGACATCGACTGTCACATCTTCTCGATTTTTATAGGTTGTCTTATCAGGTGTGATCGTGAGTATCCCCTTCTTATCAGCAATATCCGTGACGATCTCACCATACCCTACAGCATAGGTGCGAGCTTTTTGGTCTTTTTGTCCTGGATGGAGTGCGACGACACCGATATAGGCATTGGGTCGTATAGTATCATCTATAGCATACTCTCGGATGAGAGTATTGCCTGTGAGATAGGTATACTCACGATCGATGACTCATCATTTCTCTTTCGTGATGAGAAGGTATGACCCCGTAAATGGTACTTGTATCATGACTCGTGCCATCTCTCATGCCTTATATATCGTACGCTCTGGAACAACTCTGAGTGTCGAATCTCTGAGTGTCGAGAAGTCTCATGAGACATAGAATATAGTGTCTGAAATACTTGATTCTGGAGGATCTTCTCAGACAGTCACCGGAATGATACGAAGATGATACTCTCAGGACTTCATCCCGATCATCTTCTCAGAAATATCTTTTTTCGTGATACTTCCGCTTGCGACGACACGATCTATAGGTGTAGTGATACGCATAGTCCCTGCCCGAATATCATCGATGAGTGCTTCACTATACTCTCGCTCTTGGATCTCATATCGATACTTCCCTACGAGACTCGTATCCCACTTTCCATAAGTCGGCTTCACCTCTCCGCTGAGTCCTTCTCAAGGTGAGAGGATCTTCTTCTTCGGACTGAAAATGAGAGGATTATTAGGAGAGAAAGATTTATACGCTTCTGGAAGCTTCACGATGAGTGAAGCTGGCGTCGTGACCTCTTCTCCTGTCAGAGCATCGCGTATCGTGACTTCGACCGTGTACTTATAGTCGCTATAGTAGGATGTGAACTCTACTGGTATCCTGATGATGCCATATCCCTCACTATCGATAGACCCACTTCCATCAGTATACTGTTCGAGTGCTGGCTCATAATAACATCCCCAAAAACAATCGCCCCAATAATCCGAAGGGTAATAATCACTGCGATATACCCGATAAGTAAATGGAGTATTTTTTATCTCAGAGCCATTATAGTATTTTGCTTTTATGATACCTTCGATCGTGAAATTCCCCTTATAGATATCACTATACCAAGGGTTGTAGGGATCTGTATTACTGGTTTTTCTGAGATCTTTTATTACATCATTTTCGAGATCAGGACTCTTGAGATCGACACTCGCAGTAAATGTAGGATTTTTGAATACTTCGACCTGAAAGTTTGACCACCCATTCTCGATATGTTCGAGAGAGTTATTCGATACGACAGTGAAAGTATAGGAACCTAGGGCTCACTCTTTCGGGATTTCATATTCGAGAGATATTGATCCAAATTCATTGGGCTTGAGGGTCGCGCGTTTCACTTCTCGACCGAGAGGATCACTGATCGCTATATCGAATATATCATCTTCAGGAATGAGAAGTGATGCACTATTTTTTCTGAGTATAACGTGAATATAGACTTTTTCTCCAGGAAGGTAGAGTCGCCTATCTGTATGAAGATAACTCGTAAACTCTGGACGACTACTCCATGAATAGTCAGAGTCTTTGATCCCAAAATTGTATCAAGTGATTCCATCATTCCAAGTACTTACTAGGTACCCCAGACGATCAGAAGAGCGTGACTCTACAAGAAAGCTATCATATCGTCCTTCATAGTCCCACCAGCTATCGAACGATAGTCCATATGGACTTGAGTCATATCAGTCTATGCCTGAGAGGGTATCGATTTTCGTATCTACATATCCCTGTGCATCCGTACGACCGATGATAATACCCGTAGCGAAAGACTCTGTCG
This sequence comes from Candidatus Altimarinota bacterium, assembly GCA_043771825.1. Lineage (GTDB taxonomy): Bacteria > Patescibacteriota > Gracilibacteria > BD1-5 > UBA2023 > JAGOMW01. The sequence goes on from JAYVGV010000020.1 coordinate 59,863, forward strand.
TAAGTGGAAGGTATATCTTATCTATCTTGCCTGTATTCGGATCCCATTTTTCTGTATGTGTTCGTGAGACATTACGAAGAAGTTTGATCTCTTGCCCTGGTACTGGCTTACCCGTAGCTATATCTGTCACGAGTACCATCATTTTTCCACTCGCATCGACTTTCAGAGTGATATGCGTATCGACTATAGAGAATATGATCGGCGCTATAAACTTCTGGAACTTCTCTGTATCTTCGCTGTTTGCGAAAGAGAGGACATAGAGTCCTGTTTTTTTTGCATCTGCAGGGAGGAAGTCATTGATCGTAAATGGTGATATATATCCTCATGAAGTGAGTACGATATCTTTCTCTCGACAGTCAGATACTTCCTTAGAGGAGAGGAGTTTCGGTATGGGAGTATTATCGAGGCGACTCGTCTCAGAGAGCATACGTTCGAGTCGAGCATAGACTTCGAGATTGACTCGACAGAGTTTCAGGGGATAGGTGTTTTTGGGAGGGAGGAGCGTATAGAGCTTCGCCTGTATCGTCTCAGTCGGAGTGTATATCTGCTTATGATCTGTGAGCTTTAGAGAGAGAAATGGCTCACTCTTGAGAGTAGTACTATACTCAAAAGATCACTTCCGCCCATATATATCTGTGATATTTTGCAGGGAGAATGTATACTTCTCTCCCTCCTTCAGCGGGAGCGTGAGTATGGCTCTCTCAGGGGTCAGCATGAGATCTTCTGGATTTATAGTGATCGCAGGTGTGATATTGAGCGCTTTCAGAAAAGCAATCTTCGCATCATGTCTATGACTGATATACTCCGGGCTATAGAGTGTCCCGATATCACTATAGATATCATAGGAAAATCGGAATTCTACCTGACTTTTCATATCATACTCTGGGGAGAGGGCTTGGAGGAGTCATCCCGTGACGGTGAATGAGCCATTCATACGGTTATCGAGTATACGATATTCTCATGCGACTCATGCGACGATACAGACACGAGATTGTGAGAGGTCATAGGGAAGCTGAATTTGGCTGATCCACTTTTGTCAGTCCTTGGATGCAGGGGTCGTGACGAGGGGTTTGATCTCCTTATATATCCATGGTGACGATGGAAGAGGGAGTGACGAGCCTATCTCACCTGAGACAGTCGGCATTCACTTATAGTCCAGATAGTATGGCTGATACGGATTCGGCGATCACCAAGAAGCAATATCACAGTCAGCAGACGGCTCATAGTGGACATAATATCGTATCTCATCTGGAGTATAATCACCGAGCCCGTAGAGAGTGATGTTGTACTTTTGGTCACGGGGATCTCCTTCTGGATCAAATGACAGAGCCTTCGGAGTGTCGGAAGGATGCAGGACGATATCTTTCGGAAGGCGGTATGGAGTTGCTTTATTCTCATTATAGAGATCAGCAGAAAGTATGAGAGGAGCTATGTCAGCCTTCTCTGGTGATGTATCACGGATACGCACGAATGCTGGACCTGACTCTATGGTATACTCTCAGGAAAGAGTATCCTTCGAGAGAGTTACACCACTTTTTATAAGTGAAGATTTGACTGCAGTGATATCGATGAGAATATCGGAGTTCTGACCCAGACGCAACGAAGGAAGTGAGACGGCGAGCGAGAGAGTGTCACCATACTGTACTTCTGATCCCGAGAATGGAAATGTCAAGGTACGACTCGAAAGTGTATATGCATAGTATCCAAGTGCCCCGACAGAGACCAGTGCGAGCAGTGTCACGATGACACGAGAGAGAGTATTCATAAAAAAGAAATGATATATTTTATATTATAGTAGTTCGATAGGTCTTTGCAACACAAAATAGAGTGTTTTATCGATATTTTCAAGAGTATTTCTCTGAAGATCTCTTTGCGAAAAAAATAGTTTTCACTATATTCATTTCATGAAAGATACTTTTCTCACATTTCCTTGGACAGAGCTCCTCGACTGGTATAGAGAACATGGTCGACACGACCTCGAATGGCGAGACTATAGCATGGAAGATGATACTCGAGTATATCGCGTCTGGCTTTCTGAGATATTCCTCCAGCAGACACAGGTCGAGCGAGTTCGAGGATACTTCACTCGTATCCTCGAAGTGTATCCAAGTATCCATGACCTAGCATGAGCAAGCTATGATGAGTTCTTCCCATACTATCAGGGTATGGGCTACTACTCTCGTGCTCGCAATCTCCTCGCGACTGCTCGGATCATATCAGACGAATATGCCTGAGTATTCCCACGAGAGAAGTCTCTCCTCCAGAAACTCCCAGGGGTATGATGATATACGAGCTCTGCGATCCTCGCATTCGCCTTCAGTGAGAGCTATCTCGCCTGGGATACGAATCTCGAGAAAGTATTTGCTCGATACTATCATGGATCGAGACTGGATAAATTAAGTGATGAAGAAAAAGAGAGAATAGAAAAAAACTTCCAAAAATTTGTAGATTGAAAACCAACCCTAATAAGAGCAATCAATAATGCTCTCATGGACTTCGCTGCTACAGTCGATATGAAAAACACTGATGCGGTAGACTGGAGTAACTATCCCATACAATCAGGAAAATTTTATGAGACTCTTGGATCTCTCGAACCTAGAGAGGTCAAAAAATCACAGAGATTTCCTATTCCTGATGCTACTCTTATCGTCGTACTCCACAAAGACCATAAGGTATACTATAGTGAAAAATATCCCATCCAAAGCTTAAAGCCTGAAGTTTTACTTGCTTTGAATTTTGAGCCTTGAATTTTAGACGAATACTCCCCCTTCGCCCTTCCGCCATCGCTCACACGTGATACCCGCAAATATGTCCAAGAATTTTTCAGAGAAAAATATGGACTCGAGCTCTCTGTCCGACCAATACACAAAAAATGGATATCAGAAGATGGGAGCCCTTATATAGCAGTAAATGCTCAGATACAGGCATGAACACATGATTTTCAGATATTCACAAAGAAATAACTTGATTCTTTGCAAATTTGTCACAAAAGATATAAAGTATAGTCATATATAACATATACTTATTATTTCTTATCCTTTCTTTATGATCGCGAAACTTATAGCATTTCTCCAGTGGATCGAGTCGAGTGAGAAGCCTAAAAAATGGTTTGACTTCCTTTTCTCTTTTGCCTTCACACTGATGAGTATATCAGCCGTCCATATGATCCTCAAGGAGACGATCTTCTGAAGAAGCTATTCTTATATGTATGGCTATCCTCGTCCTTCGAGTATATTCACTTTTGATGAACGTATCACCGCTGATCTCTTCATTTTTTCTTTTACAATCCTCTTTCTCTTTGCTATCATCGGAAGCTATATCTACGGAATTTATAAAAAAATCACGACGAAAGATTTCTCAATAGTACGTATCATCATGAATAGCGTACTCCCCCTTACTGTTGGGATTTTCCTTATTGCTCTTCATACAACTGAACTCAGTATGATGAGATGGTATATCTACCTTTTTGGTGGACTCTATGCACTTTCTCCATTTATACTCTTCATAGAAGGATTTGCGAGAAAATCTCTCCCTATTCTCTCACGGTTCTTTGGGGTATATAAAAAATACATTATCGCCTTTCTGATCTGACTTACGATATTCTTCCCACTTTTTTTTCTTGGTGAGATTTTCGATGAGCTTCGCCATAGTAGGCTTGGTGAGATCATTATTGTATCATTCTTTTCTCTCTGTGGATATGGTCTCGGGATATGGTTTATCCTCACTTATGCTTGGATGGAGCTCGATGAAGTATCAGAAACAAGTTGGAGAAATATCCTGCGAGGAGGAGTCGCGCTGGCATTTATATTTCTCATCATATGGCTCTCTCCGAACTGGAAGACTCTCCTTGTAGAAAATCGTATACAAAAAGCACAGTCGATCCTCCAAAAAGAAGGTGAATGAAAAGTGTGACTCCAAAAAGCTGCAGATACCTCACTCCTCAAATGGGCACTCATAGAACAATACCAAAGTAGAAAGTGATATGGAAGTGCTGAGCTTTATGCAAAGATTTTTGATGCATCTATAGAAAGCGTGATCGATGATGAGGTAGATGCTGATAAATTCAAGGCTCGAAACTCGAATGCGACGACCCAGATAGCTCGCGGGGAGAATGCAAAAGTAACACTGAACTTCGCAAAACACGACACAGAGATACTCAGAGATATCGGAGCGGTCGAGACAACCGTGACCTATGAGTTCCAAAATACGGATATAGAGAACCAAGAAGTCATCTACTCCATAGAGCTTCCAAATACTGAATCTGCCATGACAGACCTCCGACTGGGCCTGAATCTCGAGCTCACGGGGACACTCGCACCACGTGGTGCAGCTCTCCAAGTCTATGAGGACTCCCTAAGACGTAATATCGACCCTGCCCTTCTCGAACAGACAGGACCGACGGCCTATCGTCTCCGTGTCTTTCCTGTACTCTCAAAAAATGACACAAAAACTCAGTGACGACAACGTGTACAGTTCAAGTATGTTGCTCCTCTTCATATGAGTGAGAGGATCACTCTGATGCCAAAGACAGATATCCTGAATCTCAAACTCACAGATAACTCTGAGATCATGACTCGAGTCACCGAATGAGCCAAGGTTCTCATGCAAGAGTCAGAAAAGACTGATGATATAGAAACCCTGAATACTGGTAAGAGAGCAAAACTCGATACAAATATGAGCAAAGATGTAGGATCGTTTTGTAGTGTGAATACCTATCCAAATATCGATATGTCGAAGTTTGGAACTTTAGAGAAAAAACTGACGAAAAATATAGTATTTCTCGATATCTCGAAGAGTGCCTGAGAGGATAAAAAAATAAAAGTTCGCTATCAGGAACTCATCAATGCTTGGAAAAATAATGGTGTTGCTCTGGATATCTATACATTCAATACTGCCGTCACTTCAGCGGGATACGATATCTCGGATGTCGACTTCTGGGGGACGACCGATATGGCAAGCGTCATCGCCTATATCACAAAGAATGCCCTAGAGAGTGCCAATATCGTCATCCTCACGGATGATAGCTCCTATGAACTCGTACTCGCGGAAAATAAGTCTATAGATTATAAGAGGCTTAAATCCAACCGTATCTCTCTCATCCAGATAGGAACAAAAATCCGTACGCTCAAAACTGAGGTCACGAAGTCGATCCTCGCATCCGAATGAGAAGTCATGAGTCTCTCGAATGATGGTTCTATCGAAGAATGAATGAAGACTCTCTTCGCACCGAAAAAGACTCGAGAGAAGTGTGAATCATACTTTGGTTCATCACTTCCAGTGCTCGGGGCACTTCAGGGAAATAGGGAAGGGAAAATGCTAATGGGCGAAGACATATCAAACGAAGAGCTTTTAAGAGTGATTCACAGTGAGAGTATCTTTTCTTGATGACTAAGAAATTCAACAATTCAACAACTTCTCCAGTCAAGTCCTTTAAAAAATGAGAGCCCTTTGCTTAATGACACGACAAAAGACTCTGAAACTATAATAATACGTAATATTGTATGATTACCGATTCTTGTCCTAGATAACGAAAAGACTTTACTATTTAATAATGAGGAGGATTTAGTAAAGTATAAGATCAACCGATTAAAAAAATATGTCGGAAGAGTAATATATATTATTGATTTTGCTCCTTTTTCACAAACAGATAATGAAATCTTATCGAGCTTTTCTGTAAACGTAAACTACCAGATTTTTTGGTGAAACCCCCTACCTCTTACATCTCATTGGAAAGTATTTGTTGAAAAAGTTACAAATTCTGCAATACAGCATAATATTAGTCAAACTGCTCATATAGTGAATCAATCTATGAGCCTCATCGCCCTCGAAACTGAAGAGCAGAGAAGAGATCTCGAAAGATATTCCGAGCAAGAAGATAAATATGATACGAAGTATGAGAACTTCACGAGTGAATCTCCTTCACCTATATTTGATAGAAGACAGATGATGGATGATCGTATGATGGGTCTTCAGAGTATGAGTATATGAACTTCAAAATCTTCACAGACCTTCAATAACGCAGGATATACTGACGGACTCAAACTCTGATCATCATCTTCGAGTAACGCACTATCTTTCGGGTCATCAAGTAGTTCTGAGAATACGAGTATGCTTCAGTATATCATAGTGATCATCCTCTTCCCTCTTATCGCTTGGTTCGTCCTTCGAAGACAGCCAAAGACAAAACAGGAAGCTCAAAAAGAAGAACCAAAGAAATAATACCTCGTCTATATAAAAAGTGACACAATATTCGTGTCATTTTTTATACGAGAAGATTCATGATCGTATCATACTCTCATTCTGTTACGAGGGTGATCGAGAGTCGATTCCCCTTTTCGAGGATCTTCATCCCTTCGAGTCAAGGAGTATTTCGTAGCTCTGCTATAGATATGACACGAGCGAATTTCTCGACATACTCGACATCTACACACATCCATATCGGCTTCTCGCGCGTCGACTTCGTGTCATAGTGCTTGTCTCACACGACGAATTGTGTCTCATCGGGATGAGCTTCTGAGCATACTCGTGCGAGTCATGCGATACCAACTTCCGCACACGATGAGTGGTAGAAGAGGACTCTATCCCCTACCTGCATATAGTCTCGCATATAGTTGCGAGCGAGGTAGTTGCGTACACCATACCAGCTCGACGATCCATCTTTTTTTAAATGATCTATCGAGTATTCGGAGGGTTCAGATTTCATGAGCCAGGAGGACATAGGACTATAGGAGGATATTGATAAATCTGATAAATAATACTTATATGTGTCATTTTCTGAGACTTTTGATACATGTTATTTTCATATGTATCATTTTATGGTGTTTTTGATACATGTTATAGTATTATGTATCACGGATGATACATGTTAGATTTTTTATAGGAGCTTCTTCTCTTCTTTTTTGATACGAGACTTCACTTTCGAGATATTTTCTGGTATCTCGAGATGCTCTGGCATCGTCCCACCGATCTCATGGATCGTCGTGCGGATCTTCTTTCCGACCACGTAGTGTGCCTGGCTCGCTCCGACTTGTCACTGGATCCCTTCTCGCTTGATCTTCGCTTCTGCCTGGGTCGCACGGAAGAGATTGGCTGCGAGCTCTTCACTTCCCATATGATCGAGGATCTTCTCTGTCGGTTTGAGCTTCTTCCGAGCATGGATATCTCTCGACTTCATGCCACCATAGAGTCCCATATATCCATAATCTGTGAATTCTCCATAGTTCCATACTCATGCACTCTTCGCGGTACTCGCGAGCTTCTTATTATGCTCAGTGAGGTCTTGTCTGAGATCTAGTCGTTTCTTATCAGCGAGGAGATTTTCAGATATTTCTTGCCTATGTGTCTGTATAGCGAAGTATGACTGTGCCTGAGCAATCTCTGATTTCCGAGGATCACCATTCTGAGCTATGAGATAGCAGGCATATCGTGAGAGGTGGTAGTCTTGGACCATTTGCGTTCATCCCTTTCCGCTCACGATTGGCTTGTCGACGTCGGCAAAGTGATCTTTTGGCTTCTGTCAGGTATTCTTAGCTGATACGATCGCTTTTTCTATCACAATTTCGAAATTTCTCCAGGCTGTATATCAAAGCGCTTTTGCGAGCTCACGAGCAGACCAGTACTCTGCATCATGCTCATTCACATGGCAGATGGAGTCGAAGAGAGAAGAAGTCATAAGGAGAAAGATTATAACCCAGATATTATATCCGAAACTCTATCATCACCAAGAAAAAACCATTGCAGAGTGTATTTATTTTTGTATACTTTGTATATAATAATATACATGCAAGGGGTAGTCCTGGTTGTGTCTAGTATAGATTGGTTTGTCAAGACCAGCAAAGTGATCTACTCATTACTATACTTCTTAAAATTCTCTGCTTGTTCAAAGATCTCTTTAAACACTTCATCCTTTGTAACTGGTGGATAGTCATTTTCTGCAAGAATTAGGATAAGATCCACTTTGAGTTCTGCCTTTATATCATTCCGCTGAGACCAGCCAGAATATTTTGTT
>JAYVGV010000021.1:0-23456 GCA_043771825.1 Candidatus Altimarinota bacterium
AGTCTAGAATATCATAACCTTTTTTCTGTACAACTATTACTTTGGTAGAACCACTGTGGGTCCACCCCCAAAGGGGGTGGACTTAGACATGAGGATTAAGTAATTTATAATAATAAAGTATGGTAAGGTGAACGATATACTGTAAAGAAATACCAGTTTCTTATGGATATACTCTCGTACGATCGAGATTTCATATTACCAGAAATAAGAAATACCCTCGAGATATAAAAAAATCTCCATGAAATATGAAGATTTTCAAGAGGAATGGGGTATAAAACTTATACTCCAGGATAGATAGACATAGCATCGAGGACATTATTTTGTAATGCAAACAATGCCAAAAGTGATATTGTCAGAAGTCCTACATTGTGCTTCTTCTGAAACTTTTTGAGTTGTTTCATAAAAAATGATGGTTAAAAAAAGAATAAAGTAAATGTACACTATCATAAGATTAATATAATTGCAAATATAGAGAATTGTCTCATTTACAGACGAAAAATCTCTCACAACTTGTGAGAGATTTGGGTATCATATACTAGATTGGTAGCATACTCGCTGCTGCAAGAGCGTTATTCGTGACTGCGAGAAGTCCGAGAAGGAGGACTGTATATGGACGGACATTGTGCTTTGCGTGGAAAGCCTGTATTTGCTGTTTCATATTTGTATATGATTAAAGAATTAATGTAAATATATTTTAGCACAATATTTTAAGTAATGCAAATTTATTTTTGACATTTTATAAATTAAGCTATAATAATTTTATCCAATAACAGAAAACGGAGTATCGCATGAAGCAAGGGAATCAAAAAAAGCCTCCTTTTTGGGTCCGTTCAAAGAGTGGCACTCAGAATGCATGGATTGCATTTGTAATCCTCGGGGCGATCGGGGTATTTTTTTCATCATCAGCATGGCTAGTCGGCTCTCTCGAAGCGCAAGCTATGACGACTTGCCGATCTGGATACCCATCCTGATCTGCATCATGCCGGGAATCTTGATTGGCTGCATTATCTTTATCAGCACTGGGCTTTCCAAAGCCCAACAGATACGAGAAAATACTAACTTATAGGTACAAAGGGTAAGCAATTATCCCGTTGTACTAAAAGTCGCATATGATTTTGCCTCTGCGGAAACGTGGAGGCTATTTTTTTGAAAACACCAATACCACTCTCTGCTTTCCTGCAAGTTCATATTTTAGCTCTCATTCTAATATGAGTCAGAGCTTCTTCATGATTTTTTCACGATCTTGTATCTCGTCATCTGACAGCATCTTATAGAGGATGATCTTCCCTGATTCTTTTACGAATGGCAATGACCAGGGAAGAATATCAGTGATATATGCTGTGGCGCGAGAGACGACGAAATCATATTTCTCCCTGTGTTCTGGATCTTTGGCGAGCACTTCTGCTCTTTCTTGAATCGCTATGATACCCTGTAGTCAAAGCTCAGATACAAAATGATTCATCGCTTTTACCTTCTTTCCCACTGAGTCAAGAAGTGTGACTCGGAGCTCTGGCATGACGATCTTCAAAGGAATACCAGGAAATCCTCATCCAGAACCAATATCAAGGAGTCGTATTGCTCCGTCATTGCGAGTCTGCGAAGCGATCGAGTCACTATGAGAGATTTTTTTATTATTTTCTGGATCGCTTCGTTCCTCGCGATGACGGGAATGTATATTTTGGATTATCTCTGCTCCATACAGTGAGTCGACAAAGTGCTTCTCTAGAATTCCTTCTTCATCCCGAATAGCAGAGAGATTGGTATGCTGGTTATACTCCCTGAAGAGCGTGAGGAACTTCTCAAAAAGGGGAATTTCTGAATGGGAAAGGTGGAAATGATGCAAAAGAAAAATATCTTGATTCATATCCTGGATAATAGAGATTCGAGGGGAGAATGCAAATGAAAGTATTTGCAAATATATATAAATATCTATAATACCAAACAATGCGCAAGTATATAGCCCCCTCATACTGGATACCGAAAATTCCACTTCTCTCGCTTATCGGGATTTTCGCGCTTCCTCTTGTACTCATGGAGGTACACTATCAGACAGGATTATTTTTTATCGCCCTCTACATATCGTACTGGAGTGTGAAGGTATTCGAGTCGTACTACTATGTACTGCGGTCATATCTGAAACTTCTTGCGATGGAGAAAAAAGATTTCTCGAATGATGAGAGACTGAGGGCATGATGAAAAAAACTCAAACATATCATCATCATACCTATATATACTGAGCCCTATACGGTCATAGAAGAGAATATCCTCTCGATCATCGCTAATGACTACATGTACATGGAGAATATCACGATCTTGCTTGCGACTGAAGCACGCGCGCCTGATGCCAGATCACATGCCGAAAGAATCATAGAGACCTATGGAAAAAATGATGTAAATATCATCAATATCGTACATCCCCTGAACATTCCCTGAGAGTGAAAAGTAAAATGATCAAATATCACCCACGCCATAAAAACATATGAGAAAATGGTAGATCTTGATCCGATTCATACATTCGTCTCGACGATCGATACGGATACAAAAGTAGAAAAAAGATTCTTTACTATCGTGACTTCGACTTTCCTTGAGACAGACGAGCGAGATCGTGCGATCTATCAGTATACTCCGGTATATTCGAACAACTGGAGAGAAGGAGCATTTTTTGCTCGACTCATCGGTACCGGGACGACGATGTGGCAGCTATTCGAGAGCCAAAATCCTGAATTCTATCGCAATTTTGCTGTCTATGGACAGTCACTTCTCTGTCTCCAAAAGGCAAACTATTGGTCACTCACTTCTATCGTCGAAGATGGACTCCAGTATTGGAGGAGCTACTTCTGATGGGATGGCGAATTCCGTATAGTGAATACTCCAGCAATATGTGAGATGGATCTCGTCGATGAGATGACTCTTTATCGTACAGTGAGATCTCAGTATAAGCAGCTCAGGCGATGGTCATGGGGGTGTACTGACCTTGAGTATGTGATACCAGAATTCCACAAATCAAAAACAATACCAAAGATTGAGCGCATACGTAAGACGATATACCTCATCTACAATCACCTCTTTTGGGCAGGGGGACCATTTATGCTCTTTTTTATCGGGTATGTACCAGGACTATTTCGTGGGATCGATCACTCTCTTGCAGCCTTCACCGTCCCTATAGCGACCTCTATCATATTCACGGTATTATTTGCGACGATCGTCTTCCCGAGCGCTCTCTCCATACACATCATGAGACGATATACGCAATTTCGTTGGCATGACTATATATGGAATATCCTGCAGTGGGTATTCGTACCCATACTCACTCTCACACTTTTTTCTATACCTGCGATCGAGAGTCAGATACGACTCTTCTTTGGTAAGAGGATCGATACATTCGATACAACTCAGAAGATGAAGAGAAAGTAGTGTATTATTAGGGTAGCAAATTAGTATGATAGTTTCGATAACTAGCTCCGATCATCTAATCTACTACCATGCTAACCTGCTATCATGCTAACCTACTACCATGCTCGAAACCTACCAACATGAAATCATCCGTAAAAAAAGAGCATCCAAAATATTTTGGATGATCGTTTTTCTCTTTGCGTGATTTCTCTATTTTTTCTTTCAGGGATACTACCCTTCGATCGATCTCTCGATCCGAAGTCTCACATCGACAGGAGAACATATGACAGAGCCTCGTGATCTTATACGTTCTTTTGGAATAGTGAATGTCTCTGTAAAACCCGATAATGCTACTATACTCCTATCAGGTAGCAGTTATAATAACGATGAGAAGCGGATGACTAACTATGGTACGTATAGTCTTCTGATGAATCATGCGTGATTCTTATCCTATGAGAGTGAACTTACTATAGGAAAAGAGACTCCCTATTATATCGACCTCCTCACCCTTCTCCCAAATCCTATCTATACTCCGTTCGGGAGTGGAATATCTCATATCGCGAATATTCGTGAAAATGAGTGGACTGCACATACTGCAAGCGGTATGATACTTTACGGTGAGCACTTTTCTGGCTCAACCTTGATCTCATCAAGACTATTGACTCATATTGGTGAATGATATTTCCTCTCATGAGTTACTATAGTGAGCTATATAAGTCAGGATATAGGCTGGGAAAAGAAGATCTGGAGCGGAAGTAGTATTTTTATCCGTGAATGTGGGAGTGATGTATCGATAAAAACCTGAAATCTCTGGTGTAGAAAAAATAAGAAACTCCTCACAGAAAAATGAAAAACATTCACTGGAGTACTCTCAGTCGGAGAAAACTATATCGAAAAAAAAGATTCACTCCTTGTCGGTGATGGATTCACGAAAAAAATAGTATTTGGCACAGGGAGAGCTATAAAGAATCATCTCTTCATAGAAAAAGATGCTACTTGGTATACTGAGAGCGGAGGAAGCCTCGTGCCTCTCTGAATGAGTGGGAAGAAAGAAGCATATTCGATACAAAGCTCTCTCGACTCCCTCGAATATATAGCATGGATCGACTGAAATATGATACTCATAGGGAAGAAGTGAACTGAAAAATTCATGACACTGTACGACCCCCTGAGAGAGAAATTCAAAGAACTCATATCATTCCCGAATATCGCCCTCACTGAAGTACGCATAGTGAAGCAAGATGGAAATATATTTTTTAAATCGAAATCTACACTTCTCTTTCTCTATCACAATAGTACGACTATTGAGTGGCTTATCGATGGAAATATCCTGGCACTCGCCGACCAAAATGCACTCTATGAGAAAGATGGGATTCTCTGGAAAGCAAGCTGGAAATGAGAAGAGTAAGGATATTTGTTATGAGATGGAATTATCTCCTATGAATATCTCATAAATACAAGCATCTCTTGCAATCACTACAAAAACTCCTACAATCAAGCTATTATAGTAACACCCTCCTCTCATGGAAACAATAGATAAAAAACTCGCTATCCTCATTGACGGGGATAATATCCCAAGTGCGTATGTAAAAGAAATGATGGAGGAAATCGCCAAATATGGTAATCCTACTATTAAGCGCATCTACTGAGACTGGACACGCCCAGGGCTCACGAAGTGGAAAGACATCCTCCTGGAACATGCTATACAACCGATACAGCAGTATGGCTATACTATCGGCAAAAATGCAACTGATAGTGCGATGATCATCGATGCGATGGATATCCTCTACTCGGCACGAGTCGATGGATTTTGTATCGTATCGAGTGACTCCGACTTCACTCGTCTTGCGACACGACTACGTGAAGCGGGTATGGCAGTATACGGCATGGGAGAGAAGAAGACTCCGAAGCCATTCATAGTCGCATGTGATAAGTTCATCTATATCGAGATCCTCAAGAAGCAGCCAGTAAAATCCGTGAATACGGCCGAGAAAAAAGCAAAAAAATGAGAGAAGATCATCCCCTTTTCTGAGCTCGCCCCAGAGTCATCTCCTATCCTCGATACGGTCACTCCTGAGGTCATCACGCTCATCCGAGATACGGTCTCTGATCTCGCTGATGATGATGGGTGGGCATTCCTCGGGGATGTCGGTGGACTCCTGCAGAAAAAGCAGCCGAACTTCGATCCACGAAACTACGGATTCAATAAGCTCACTCCCCTCCTCGCTTCCACTGAGCTCTTCGAGATCGTCGAGCGAAATGATGGAGGAAAGAGTAGGTATAAGCTTATCTATGTAAGGAGTAAATAAAATTAGTCTTGAAAAATGCAAGAAATAACATTAAACACATCTAAGAATAAAATTATTCAGGTATTTTGTTCTGTTTGTAGTCGTAGCAATCGACATAAGATTATTTCCTCTATCAAAGTTACATGAAATGAACCAATGTGAACTTGAGAAGATACATATTATTGGAATAGTGATTATCAAATAATAGAATGTCAGTGATGTGAGAATATCTCTTTTAGGTCTGAAAGTTCTAATTCTGAAGATTGGGATTACATCGACAATAAGGGAACTATGGAACATACTATTACTGAAATGCTCTATCCAAAACGAACTCAATATTCTCTCCCAATAAAAAATTTCTACAATATTCCTCAGAACTTAAAAAGAATTTATAGAGAAACTATCGATTGTTTTAATAATGAAAGCTACACTCTATGTGGTGCCTGAGTCCGTGCTTTAGTTGAAGGATTATGTTTGGAAAATTGAATTATGGATGGTGAAATAGAAACTACAGATAAAGAAGGAAAGGCTTTAAAAAGAAGGAGTGATACCTTACAATGAAAAATTAATGGTCTTTATGAGAAAGGACGCCTAACAAAAGAGAATGCTGAGATTCTTCACGAACATAGATTTCTTTGAAATACTGCTATGCATGACCTTTCAATACCAAGTAAGGAAGAACTAAGTCTTGCTATTGAAGTTCTTGAGCATGTATTTGACAGCTTATATGAGATTCCTCGAAAAGGTTCTCAATTGAAGAATAAAAGACTAAAAAAGGAATAAGTTATGTCTACTATTCCATCCAAAGAAATCATCCGCGAAACACTCAATTCCTACAATTTCGATATAGGAAAGTGTATCGATTATTTTGTGGAAGAGCTCGGATTCGACTGAGCGGTCGTGTTTCGAGATCAGCCAGGATTCGAGCTCGGATATCACTTCCATAAGATTGATGACTATATCTATATGCTTGATGGGGAGCTCCTTCTCGATATCGACAAAGAGGTGACGATATATCAGAAAGGGGATTTCTCCATAGTACCGAAGGGGCTCATCCACGCCGTCAGACCAGGAAAGTGAGGGAAGTATATCCTCGCGACAGAGGATGGGGACTTCGAGAGTATATTTATCTAGATTATTCGACGATCTTCTTTTTTATGGTATTTTTCCGACGCTGGTATCTGAAGGGATGGAAATCTATTTTCGAATAATTATTCTACGATCTTCTTCGCTCGAAAGAGCCACATCGCTATACCAAAAGCAATAAGACAAAGGATGGCAAGTATAGCTACCGTACCTATCGGAGCCAGATCACCTTTTCCTATATAGCTATAGCGAAATGAATCTATCATCCATGCAAGAGGATTCCAGAGTGAGAGGGTATACCATATGCCTGGGAGAGCTGCCAGTGGATAAAATACTCCTCCGAGATACGTGAGTGGGGTGAGGAAAAATGTCGGGATGATATTTACCTGATCGAAATTCTTCGCATAGAGCGCATTGATAAGCCCAAGCAGTGAGAAGAAAAGAGCCACAAGAAAGAGGATAAAAATCGCAATTCAGGTATGCTCGAACATCCGTGGGAAGAAAAACAGTGAGACGATATAGATGATAAGCGCGATCATGAATCCTCTGATAACTCCTCCGAGCGTATATCCTGCTATGATGGTAGCAGGATGCACAGGGGCGACGAGGAGCTCCTCTATAGATTTTTGGAATTTTGCTCAGAAAAATGAGGATGATACATTCGCATAGGCATTCGTGATGACTGCCATGAGGATGATACCAGGGATGAGAAATGCGATATAGTCCCCTCCTCCGACTTCTCCGATACGAGATCCGATGAATCCTCCGAAGATGACAAAGTAGAGTGTCTGGGTGATGACAGGTGGGAGGATGGTCTGTGGCCAGATCCGCACTATGCGGATGAGCTCTTTTCGGACGATAGTATAGAAAGCTATGAATTGAATAGACATAAGAAAAGGCATTGTTTAATTACTAGTTTAGTATATAAAGTTTTTGTTTTTTCACAACGGAACTTCTAGAAAATATTTTTGACAAGATGAATAGAATATATCAAGAAAGTATTTTTGCTCAGACTCTTCTATCCAAAAAAGATAGGAGAGAGAAAATACGAGACACCATAAAGTCAGAGTGGGGTGATTATTTCTGAATTTTGCAAAAAAAATAACTTATGATATAATCATCCTATGAAACAATGGAAACCAAAGATCATATACGATACAGATAGAAGTATGACAGCGGTCACTCATCCTTCAGTTACTCCAACCTGGTGAGATACTCGAGTACTCAGAACAGATACAGCATGAGGAGTAAGTGATATTATTGAGAAAGAATCTCTTTATAAAACACTCATATCTGAACTCAGTCATTCGAAAGCCCAAGATGCAAAAAATAAATTTCTTTTTATAGAATTTGAAAGATGAGAGACTCATGCTTCTATCATTCATACCTCTACTCTTTCTGATGGGTCTGAGATTTATACGGTACGTTTTGGAATTGTAGAACTCTGAAGCCAGCGTCCAATATATAATTGACTTGCTGTATTCCGTCGGGGTAAAAATGGAAATATCCAACTTCAAGAACCCATATCGAAAATCGCTCCACCTGAAGATATACCATGATCTTCAGAGAAAGAACAAGAAGATCCGAAAAAAATATATAAAATCCAACTCTGAAAAATCGCGGATAAGATATGATTTCTTCATGATCAAACTGGTGTACTAGATGGAATGCGAGACTCTCTCATCCTCCAAAAAAATGGAGGAAAAATATACGATATATCTGATCCAAATAATGATACGCAAAAACAATTTCTTATACACATGCAATTTGAATGACAGCAACTTGAATGCCAATTTTCCATATATAAAGAATGATCAAGGGATGTTCTCGAAGTACATTCTCTTGCTCGTGAATGAAAAGCATGATTAGATACGATGTTGGCATGGATCACAGAAAATGCCATCCCTCTTGTTCAAGAAAGTTTACAAGAAAAATGACTTCTCACAGATCTCAGTAATGTAGATATATTTCTCACTCGTGATCAAAGACATGACAAAGTAACAGGAGATTGAGATGATAGGCAAATGCCACAAGAACATCAAAATAGGCAAAGCTTACTAAAATGGACGCGAATCATTAAATCTAAAAAGAGGCGAGAAGAACTAAGAAGAGCTTGATATAATGATTAAAATACGTATCTTTTATTTAAGGGAAAAAATATTATACTTCATCTATGAAGACATCTACCAGTAATGTATCCCCGTGAACTGTCATATCTACAATAATAGAGCCTAGTCTCTTGAGGGATACAGATGGTGCTGCAGAAAGAGAAGCGGAAGATATTTTTACATGTTCCATAGATAATCGATGATCAATAGAAGAATTATTCCGTGAGAGTATCAAGTTATATAAGAGGGGAAACTCTGCACATTCGCAGTTATCGATACTGACTTCATTTTATCTTCTTCGACTCGCAGGATACCTCCGAGAAACTCTCGGTGAAGAAGGCGATCCTGGAGATTGGCTCGAAAAAGCAGTGACTGAAGCTGAAATTTTGCTGAGAGATACGCATTCACTTACAGAAGATGATCTACTAAAAATGGGTGGAATATCTAGTTCAGAGTTTCACCTTCGTCATCATAAGGTAGTACATGAAACAGCGACCGCTGTAGGGACAATACACTAAATTAATGGTATTAGGGGATTATAAATAGTTATTCAGAAGTAAGAGAAACTTTCAAAGGTAGTGATCTCAAACTTCGACCCAAAACCCTCACGATCGAAGATCTTCCTTTTCTTTTTGCAAGTGATGCATTTTTTGCTCGAAAGTTCGATGAGACGATCGACGGAGAAGTACTCGATAAGCTCGAGAAGATGATAGCTCCAGAATAATTGTTTACTGATTTCTTATGTTCATAAAAAAAATCCTGAGTTACTTATTTCCAATCCATCTTAAGAAGTATCCTTCATATCTTCATGGAGTACTCTCTATAGATCTCGTAAATGGCAAGAAGGTGCTCAATACTGAGAAAAGCAACTATTCATATGGCTCACTCCAAAAAATCCTCCAGAGAGGACTGACTGAAATCGGACTCGACTCTAGAGTCGAGTCTATACTGGTACTTGGGCTTGGTGGTGGTGGTATCGTAGAGACGATACGAGAGGACTTTCATATCCTGGCTCCTATCACACTCGTCGATATCGATCCTCTTATACTCTCTATAGCAAAAGATGTATTTCATATAGAGAGATTTGAGAATATAAAGATGATCGAGAGTGACGCTCTGGATTACTTACAGAAATCGAGTGATCACTTCGATTGTATCATCGTAGACATCTTCATTATCGATACCATTCCGGTTATCTTTACCCAAAAAATATTTATCGAAGAAGTATCTCGGCATCTGCATCAATGAGGAAAGCTTATCTATAATACCCTCAGAAATACTATGCCAGTAGTAGTTTTAGAAGAGATACAGAAAAAATTCAGAGAAACAGGACTTCAAGTCAGAGTCGTGAAAAAAGTAGCTGGATCAAACGATCTCATCATAGCAGAAAAAATATAGCTTTATGATTGAATAAATTGAATTAGGTTTCTCTTCAATCTCAAGTATACTCTTCACGTCAATATATGAGGGCATCCCGCCCTCATTTCTATTTTTTCTTTCCTCACACTCTCATGCTCTTTTCCGAACTCCATCTGATCGATCCTATTCTGAAAGCACTCACCGAAGAAGGCTATACTTCCCCGACTCCGATACAGGAGAAATCCATCCCACTCATCCTTGCAGGGAGGGATCTTCTCGGAGTCGCACAGACAGGTACGGGAAAAACTGCATCTTTTGCTCTTCCGATCATCCAGCACATGTACGAGAAAGATAGGAAAGTCGTCGGAAAACGACCGATCAGGACTCTCGTCCTCACGCCTACTCGCGAACTCGCGATCCAGATCGAGGAGAGCTTCGCGAACTATGGTCGCTATGCGAATCTCAGGTCGAAGGTAATATTCTGATGAGTCGGACAGCATGGTCAGGTCGATGCCCTCTCGAAGTGAGTCGATATCCTCATAGCAACTCCAGGTCGCCTCCTCGATCTCATGCAGCAGTGATTCGTCGATCTTCGGCATATCGAGTTCTTCGTCCTCGATGAAGCCGACCGTATGCTCGATATGGGATTCGTCCATGATGTGAAGAAGGTCATCACGAAGCTCCCACAGAAACGACAGTCACTATTTTTCTCAGCTACTATGCCTCCTGCGATTGTCGAACTCTCGAATAAAATACTCACGAACCCTGCGAAAGTCGAAGTGACTCCCCCAGCAAGTACGGCTCACATGATCAATCAGAGTGTCTACTTCGTCGATAAACATAATAAAAAGGAGTTACTCAAAGATATTCTCAAGGATAAGAAAATCGAACGGGTTCTAGTATTTACTCGAACAAAACACGGAGCCGATAAAGTCGTGAAAGATCTCGATCTTGCTCGTATCCCTGCGAAGGCAATCCACGGGAATAAATCCCAGAACAATCGCCAAGCTGCCCTCACGGGATTTAAGAATAAAGAAATACGTGTACTCGTCGCGACTGATATCGCCGCTCGTGGGATCGACATCGATGAACTCACACATGTTATCAATTTCGAACTCCCGAATATCTCTGAATCCTATGTGCACCGTATCGGTCGTACTGGTCGAGCGGGGGCAAGCGGTATCGCGATCGCCTTCTGTGATGCAGAAGAAAAAGAGTATCTCCGAGACATCGAGAAGCTCATCGTGAAGAAGATCCCAGTCGTAGAGGGACATGCCTATCCACTCATGAATCATGACGTCGCGAAAGCACCACCCAAGCCACAAGGTCGATCTCGATTCGGTGCTCCGAAACCCGCCTTCTCGAAGCCAAAAGTCGAGCATAGGAAATGACAGCAAAATGAGAGACCACATCGAGAACCAAGAGAGAGTGCTCCACGAAAGTAGAATGATCGACCGCAGAATTCATGGAAGAGACTAGAGGGGAAGAAGTAAAGCTCTAGTTTTGCAGTTTTGAGTAAGAAATGATAAAATACTTACATGCAAAAAGGAAGTTATAATATTGAGGAAGTAAAAGAGTATTTTTTATATTACGTGTTTGGTTATTCTCAAAAAATTGAGCCCCAAGTATATCGCTATATAAATAAACCTACCTTTGTAAAAGAAAGTATTATTTGTAGTACAATAGGGATTGTTTTTATTTTCTGAGTAATAGTGTCTTCAATACTTTGGGTAATATATAATTTTTCTTTTTTTACCTTCATAATGCTTGTAGTTCCTACTATAGTATTATGATTGATGGCGAAATTACTTTTATGAGAATTGAAGAAAAGTTTATTATTTGGTGAATTGCTAAAATTCTTTCATCTTAAATCTTCTCTTATACCCTTTCTAGAAGAATTTAAAAAGTCAGTCAATAAAGATATCTTTACTCACTGACTAAAGTCTCTAGATATAGCACACATAACACAGCAAATGAAGAATATAACTTCGCTTGTAAAGATAATTGCTTGACCGCTGATAAAATTTCGCAATGTCTGAATCTATATTCCCGATAAAGCAAGAAATGTACTCGAAAGATTTATCTCCATAGAAGTAAGTTGGCTAAGTGACTATATAAGAGCATTTCGAGAAACACTTTCTACTTGGATCGAAGTACATAAGGCTGAACTTTCTGCATATCAAAAAAGTGAACTCCTCTCGAAAGATGAGGAAATATATCTTCTTGCTTCCAGTCGTCTTTCTTCTCATATCGAGAATATCGAGAAGGTTAAGATGCAGCTATAGGATTAAAATCTAGCTATTTCTATTTCCGAGGAAAAATGCATCAAGTCGATTCTCCTTTGGACGTACAGAAACAATAGTGATTCCCATCTCCGCAAGCTTGAAGGGAGTTTTATTTTAATTGTTCATTTTGCAATTCGAAAGTGTTTTTATATACTCTGATTGCTCCCTACTTCCAAGGGGAGTAGGGAGGTTTATCCTCTCACCTTTTCATTTTTATGAAAAGACTCTGTTTTGATCTTCCCTATTGGAAGCATCGCTTGGTACGGATAGAAATATCCGCTCTCTATAAGCGTCTCGTGAAGCCATCACGCTCGTCACGATAAAGAAAAATCCCCGTTAACGCGGGGATTTTTCAAAGGGAGATTCATCTCTGTCTGTTTTGAAGACATGATCATTATATCATATTCTTTTAGAAATCAAATTATTTTCCTTTACTGAGGAAAAATGCTTCGAGGCGATTCTCTTTCGGTCGGACAGATCATATAATCACTCCCATCTCTGCGAGTTTCGCGAATACGTTCGGAAGCGGATTTTTCTGATCGATCACGACTGTGAGATTCCCATCTTCAAGGGAGACAAATCCTGGAAAATCAGATGATACATCTCCATCGACTTCGATGAGATAGGTCTCTCGTTCGAGTTTTTTCAGAGTATTTTTCACCGTATCAGAAGTCACGACGACACCGTGATCGAGGATCGTCACATATTCACAGAGAGCTTCCACTTCTTCGAGATAGTGCGTCGTGAGGAGGATCGTCATGCCAGTATCTTTCTGAAGTTTCTGGAGGTATTCCCACATCCCACGCCGAAGTGCTACATCGACTCATGCTGTCGGCTCATCGAGTATCAATAGTTTCGGCTCATGGATGAGAGCCCGTGCAAGCATGAGTCGCCTCTTCATGCCTCAAGAGAGGACACGAGCAGTAGATTCCAGCTTATCTCCGAGACCGAGCTCAGTCAGGATTTTCTCGGCCCGTGGTCGTGCTACACTATAGGGTACACCATAGAATCCTCATACCGTCGTGACAATATCGATACACTTCTCAAAAATTGAGAGATTGATCTCCTGAGGCATAATCCCGATCGAGAGCTTCGTCTCTTCGCGGTACGAGTCGACATCTTGTCCAAATACCTCAATACTCCCTTCTGTCTTCGGGATGAGCCCAGAAAGGATATTGATAAGAGTAGATTTCCCTGCTCCATTCTCTCCGAGGAGTGCGACGAATCCTCCGAGTGGGATAGAAAAATCGACGTTATCTAATGCCTTGAGTCCGCTTGGATAGACTTTCGTGAGTCACGATATTTTTAGTGCGAATTTTGATTGCATAGATTCTGATTATAGAGAGCATACGCAAATATGCAAAGAAGATTTTTTGACAATATATAATAATAATGTTATTCTATATTTATCTCGTCTTGACGGGTACGGAGTTTTACTTTTGTAAACCTTCCCTACTCACATGGTGAGACGGGGATTATTTTTAAAGGATTGGTCATGGAAAATATCCAAATCACGCTTTACCCCTATGAAGCTCTCGGCATGACAATCATGGTTATCTTCATCCTCTGCGTGATCTGTTTCTTCCTCTGGAAACGAGGAAGTGATTTGAAGGAAAACCTTGCAAACTGCAAGAGAGACCTTGAATCAAAAAAGGCAGATATCAAAAAAGAGGAAGATCGCTACTGTAGAGCCATGCTACTCTTGGAAGCGGCTGGGATTAGATTACAGCACACAAGAGAATGTCATGGCATAGTCTCTGGGAGACACTTCATGGAAAACAATAAGACGTGGTATGAGATCATCTTCCAAGATGAAAACTCTCCACCAATCAGATAGGGAATCCCCCCTACGAAGACCCCACCCATAGAAGGTGGGGCTTTGCTTTTTTATAAACTACTCTCCATCTGGCAACATTTCTGCCTGCCCCCCCATGAAGTCCGCCTTTCCGACTTCGAATCCTGCATTTCTGAGGATACTATATACTGTCACGACATGGAACATAAAATTTGGGATACCATACGTGAATACATATCCTTTTCCGACCATCTTCATCCCAGGAAAATATGGGAATCGAGCTTCTGCCGTATCAGCATCTGCAAAGTCTAGAGGAGTAAATGTCTCTAGATAAGAGATGGTCTTACCGAGTCGTTCTTTGAGTTCTGCAAGAGTTGATTCATCATCTTCATATTTTGGAGCTTCTTTTCGAGCCATACGAGATGCCATACCTTTCGCATTATCCGTCACTATTTGGATCTGTTTTGCAAAGGGGAACATATCTGGAGCGATACGAAGCCCGAGCACATCTGCATCAGTCATATTTTTTTCATTTGCCTGTGACTCGATCTTCTCGAGGAGCACGATGAGTCCACGAAGTCGAGTAAGTGGAAAAGTGACTGTTGATTCGTAGAACATATTTTTAGTTTAAAATTTAAAGTAAAATGAGTATATAGAAAAATGGGTTAAAGTAAAGCTTTTTACAGAAACAGTCTCGCGAGCCTCACCTCATCATAGTCATACTCATCTCCATAGGTATCATAGAGATATTCTCGGACGGGGGAGAGGGCTTCTGTCGAGAGTACTCTAAATCCATTTAAAATACGAGCGAGTCGCTCTTCATCGAGAGGGCGGATTTTTTCGAGATCGACCTTCTTCCCTTCTTCGATGAGCTTCTCTATATGAGCGTAGATCGTCGACACCTTGAGTGATCGCTCGACCGCGATTTCTTCGAGTGAAAGTCCTATCTGGAAGAGGACATAGGTCTCTTCGTGGGTCGCCGTTTTAGACGTTTTTTTGGATTTTTCTGTGAGCTTGAGTACCTCAAGGGCTCCTCAGAGACGGAGGATCGCACTCTCGGTTTTATCTTTTTTTTCTCAGATAGGTATGAGAGAGAGTCTCTCCGAAGCTCGTATAGATGCTATACGCAGTAGCTCATCGTATTCTCGTACTCTTGGATCAATCTCGAGGGCACGGCGATTGATCCCCTTCAGGATGAGTCCCTCAAGAGATCGGACACGAGAGAGAGCGACATATCATTGCCCTGCGACAAATGCATCAGAAAGATCCATGACTGCAGATTCAAGAGTCATACCTTGAGACTTATGCACCGTGATCGCCCACGCAAGACGTAGAGGGATCTGTGCGATAGCCGCCTTCACCTTCCCTCATTCTTCGACCGACCACTCAGCGTAGTCAGCGATGATCTTCGTTCCATCATGGAGTTCGACGATAGGAAGTCACTCATATCTTCCTGTGATATGACCGATAGAGCCATTTGCATATCAGGCTTCAAAATTATTCTTGACAAACATGACTCGAGCCCCGATTTTGAGGACGAGACTTTCAGGAGCGAGACATCATTTTTTGAGGGCTTCGACAAGTGGGAGAGATCCCTTCGAGTGCATATCGAAGATAAATATATCACCAGAGATAGCATTGAGTCTCTCAGTATTATAGGCATCGACCGATATATTTCGGGTGAAAAGCTCTGTATGATCTTCTGTCTCGACCGGGATATTGCGAGATTCGAGAAGAGAGAGAGATCGTGTGGTCACCTGTCATGCACGGATTTCATTCAAAATAGTGAGAAGAGGATCTTCTGATTCTTCATTCTGAATTCTCGATTCTATACTCTTCATCACTTGCCTATACTGCGTCGTGAGGACACAAGAGATGAGCTTCATCTCTCTCCATATGGGATGTTCGAATGCAAATTCGACCATATCTGAACCCCGAGAGACAGGAGGAAGCTGGAAAAAATCTCAAACCAATATAATCTGTATACCACCAAATGGATCCATCGATACCCGTGCTGACTTCAGGAGTCGATCAAGATTCGAGAGAAATCCTCCGCTCATCATCGATATTTCGTCGATCACGAGAACCGAAGTTTTCGCAAATCGTTTGGCGATATATTCCCGAGAGATGATGGTATCGATATCTTCATCACTCAGTACTTCTCGAATTCCTAATCCACTCCAAGAGTGTATCGTCATCCCACCGATATGCGTCGCTGCGATCCCAGTCGAAGCGGTGATCGCTATACCGATACCATGTTCATGACAGTGCTTGATAAAACGATTGATCAGGAATGTCTTCCCACTCCCCGCCGCACCCGTCAGGAATACATTTTGCCCCATAGCAAGTATGTCGAATACCTCATCTTGATTCATGAAGGTGAGTGTATGAAAAAATGGATGAAAAACAAAGAAAAAATCCCCCTTCTGACCAAAGGAAGATCTATTAAAGCTATTTTTGGAAAAGATCTCAAGAAATGATCTATTGAATTTCGTAGGAGACATTTACTGTAACACTATACTCTACTTGACCGAGAGATATATCTGTAGTTGATTTTTCTGCTCATACTGCTGCAAGATCGAGACTTCGCATATTTTGATACATTGGGATGACTCCACCATTCATATTCTCAGAGATACTCTGCACAGAGACGATGCGGACATTCGTTGCTTGTGCCATTTCATCTGCTTTTTGGCGAGCTTTTTCGAGTGCCATCTTTCGAGCTTCACTATAGGCTTTCTCCTTATCGGCAAGATCGTAGTCGACTCCATTCATACGGATATTTTGGACTTTCGCTATAACATCGAGGATATTATTTGTCACTTTTGGATCTTTTTTTTCTACGCGAATCGTGAGATTGGTATTTGCTTGATATCCTTCTTGTTTTTGTTTACCCTCAATATAGCTATATTCTGGACCAACAAAAAGTCAGGAAGTCTGTACATTTTTTTCTTCGATTCACGCATCCTTGAGGATCATTTTTACTGCATTGATACTCGTATTCATATCAGTGTAGGCAACTTCTTGTGACGTACGACCATGAAGTTCGACTCATGCAGAAATCACGATAGTATCTGGAACGACTTTTACTTTTCCTTCAGCACTCACTTGAAGTATTTTTACTGCTGGAGCTATAGAGATCGTCGAAGTACGAGTCGAGACGATATATCCTCAAGCTAGAAGTGCTACTGCGAGGATTATTGAGGCAAGAAGATTTTGGGTCATAGGAAGAAGATAGTGAGAAAATAATACATAGAGATACGTGGTAGGAAGAAATTCTATAGAATTTCGAGAAAATCCTCTATCTTTACATAAACAAGACGGAGATCTATGTTTTTTGTGACAAAAAAGTGAGAAGCAAGTTTTGCGAGTGTTTCTTCACTCGCAAAGTACAAAGTAATCCAAAAAAATAAATCGAAGATTTCTCGACTTCTCCCGAGTACTCGGGATTCGCTCGAAATGACAAAAATACTACTGTATGCACTGTTACTCTGCACTGTGCACTTTTTTACCACCTCTTATAGCTTGGGCACGCCTGGCTGACATCGATGAGAGAGAATCATTTATGTTGGATAGCTTCCTTAATCGTCTCTTTCAGATCAGCGAATTTCGTATCGATGGCATGGGTAGCAAATGTGCACCCAGCATGCTTCGCGAGTTCTATAGGATCGAATGGAAGAGTCGTATTTCCTGCGGGGGTCGTCTTCGTGACCGCACCGATAGGAGTCGTCGGAGAGGCTTGTCCTGTGGTGAGTGCGTAGTTCTCATTATTAAATACTATATACGTGATATCGAGATCTCGGCGACATGAGTGGATAAAGTGACCCATACCTATACCATATCCATCTCCATCACCTCAGACGGCGACGACTGTGAGCGATGGATCCACCATTTTGACTCAAGTCGCGAATGGAAGTGTACGGCCATGAAGGGTCTCAGCTGCATATCCGTCGATATACTGAGAGGCCTTCCCTGAACATCCTACACCAGAAACTACGACTCGCTTATGAGAAGGGATACCGAGTTCTTTGAAGGCATTTTTGATCGCCATGATGATGAGGAAGTCCCCGCAACCGGGACACCACTGGATGTTTGTAAGTCAAGAACGCATAAATGTAAAATTATTTGATTTTAGAAGTTTTTCTGATATGATATCCATGTATCACGATCGAAAAGCATTGTCTGGAGTATTGCACTCTAGGTGGTGCTTTTTTTTACGTATTCTAGTTTTGATCGCTTATTCGTGAGTGAATCGATGTATCATTTTGCCTCGATACGAAGAAAGCTCGAGTATTTATTTTGATTTGGGACGATGAGGAGTCAGAGTTTTCATTGTTCCCTAAGATGACGGACGAGACAAGCAAAGTCACCATCTCCAGTTATCAGTATAGCTTTCTCATATTTTTCGAAGTCTATCATCGCCTGGAGTACGAGCTCTGCATCGACATTTCATTTTGTCTTTCCAGATCAGAGGGTGAGAACTGGTTTAAAAACAAGAGTATATCAGAAATTCTGAAGATTGGTATAGAGGACTTGATTCATCGGGATATACCCGATGAAGAGATACGCTCTTTCTGCGTGATATTTTTTTACAAGATGTTTAAAAAGCTTCTCCCAATCAAGTGCCCATCCCTGATCTCTGATAGCCAGATTCACATTTTGGCTATCGATAAAAACATAGCTTCGCTTTCACGACGGGATGTTTGTAAGACCTGAGCGCATAAGTGTAAAATTATTTGATTTTCTAAGAAAAAAAGATATACCATAATTGTTCATATCGAGAAAGAGAGCTAAAATCGTTTTCTTTCTTACAATTAAGATTCACTTTCGAGTGGGTTTTTTTGTTATTTTAGATGTTTATAAGTCCTGAACACATAAATTAGGTGTTATTGACAGTATTTTTCTCTTAAAAAATTTATTATTCATGTTTGAGTATTTATATTTTCACAAGCAAACTCAATTCCTGATCACTCAAAATACTCTTTTGAAGTAATTCCTTCATAATATATCTGGCTATATTCCTGATCAAAAATGGAAAAAAAATTTGAATCTGGGCATTTTTTTTGATCCTCCTTGCAGTAGCTGGCTGAGGTTCCAGAAAAAATAGTGAAACCAGAGTAGGAAAGAGATCGTTCAATTGTCTGTATCTTAGGCCATTCTCAGATATACCTTTGTAAAATTTTCGCTATCTTTTCTCCTTGAGGTGAAGTGATATCATCTATACTATCATAGATGAGCTTTGGAAACTGTGGACAATATTTTTCTCAAACTGCATCTAAAACTTTTCCAGATAAAGATTTTTCTATATCTTTACATTCATAATCTCCGTTTGTTTCTTCGAAATAAACAACTTCTCAGTTATTATCAATAATCCCTAAAAACCTTGGAACCATACAAATTTGATCGTTTCAATCCTGAAAACATCCAGAATTTATTCATCCTACATATGCAGCATTCTTAAAATATGTTCAATTTAATTGAAATTTTTCTATCGTAAATGCAGATTTCCCTTTCTTTTTGAGAAAGTCAATAATAATTTCTTTATCTGGCTCAAGAGAAATTTTTCTATAATAATCTTGATATTGCCAAGATAACAATTTGGAGAAATCTGGGGAAAAAGTTAGGTACATTCATACTATTTTATCAAGTGGAAAATTGTATGGATTCTCATTCAGATGAATCTTCGAAGTAGAGTATTTTGTATTGATGTTTATTGCATTTTCAGTAACTCGAATCTTCTCAATAATATCGCCCATATTACCATTGCCAAATTCATGAACATTCCCTGATAGAGTATCATATACCCAGATTTGAAAATCATTATCGAGATCTCGATAAATTTTATAGAAACGAGCGTCAAAAGATTCTACTCGAATTTTTACATTCTGATCCCAATTTTTTATAACTTTATCTTTATCATAAAGGATTGATCCCTGTATATCAGATATAAGAATTATACCACTTCAAAAGTTTTGTTCATTTTTTTGCGCATCTTTCAGTTCGAGATTATCTATACTGGCTGTATTAGTCCCCCCTCTGGGGGCTAGATCTGGTGTTTGCAATACATCAGCCTTTGAACAAGAATATAGTATGGCTAGAGTAAGTATCAAGATTATGATTTTGTACATATATGTAGTTTTACTTATTAAATCTTTTATCAAGATCTTCCCTATAAAATGGATAGAGAGTATATTTGCGAAAATTCGCTATAGTGAGTCCTGGGATATTTCGCAGTTCGAGGGATCGCACGAGATGATTCTCGAGTTGTCATGTATAGTTATTCTCCATGAAGATGATTTCTTGCTTCCCTTCTATTTCTGTTCGAATACATGGATCGACTGGAAGCAAGAACTTCACGATCATGAGTCCATACTCAGGACGGTCCATGATGAAGTCTTCTACTACGAAGCGATTGCAAGAGAGCGTGATGATCATCTTCTTTGCCATAGGATTGATGACTTCATATCACTTTATTCCTTCTTTTTCGAAGAAGTTATCGAGCTTATGTGCGCGCTTGATAGTCATCTTCCCTTTCATCTCTGGATCCTCGCTCGTCGCACCATATTCATCATGCTCATAGCTCGTCGCTATGAAATCACCGTCCTCTGTCCCGACTCGGACATAGGGAGAGACATGATCATCGGTGAGTGCGTAGCGCTTATAGTCTTTCGGAGGAGTCTCGAGAAGCTTCCCACGATTGATCGGAGTCGGAGGAGGGAGTGGATCATACGAACGATGAAGTTCGGAGAATTGCTTATCCGTGAGGAGGATGACGATGGTCTGGTATTTCGATGCGATATTCTGTGCGAGTCCCGCGAAGAGATACGCCTCTTCATGGCTCGAAGGACAGAGTACGACATGTCCGAACTCTCCGAATGTGGGAGTAAGAGCAAAACTGATATCTCATTGCTCATGGAATGTCGGAGTCCCCGTCGATGGACCAGCTCGCTGAGAGAGAATGACAGTGATCGGGAACTCTGCTTGAGCTGCGAATGACAGAGCTTCTGTCATGAGTGCGAATCCTCCACCACTCGTCCCGACCATAGCACGAGCACCTGTGAATGCTGCACCGAGAGCACTATTGATCACGGCGATCTCATCTTCTGCTTGGAGATACGTCACTCGACCACTTGCGATGATCTCTGTGAGCACTGTGCTTGCTGGTGTCATGGGGTATGCAGAGTAGTACTCGAGTCCAGAATCTATAGCACCAAGCGCGATCAGCTTATTCCCATAGGTGAAGTCCCTCTTCGGACCTTCGATCTTCGTGAGTCTCCATGGACTCTCGTCAGGAAGGACAAATGTATCGAGTATTCCTTTTACAATATCCACATTTTTCATAATGATTTCTTCTCCTTTTTTTCGGAATACCTCACGGATCTCTGCTTCCACAAGTGTAGGGTCAATACCGAGAAGCTTGACGAGGATACCGAGAAGATACGTATTCTCATATTTATCTGCGATCTCGAGAGTAAGAAGCTTAATTCATTTTGACGATACTATCTCTTGTATTTCAGGAGTGAATTTCCCTGTATGTTTTGCATTCGTGATAATATATCCTCCAGCGCGGACACTTTGGATGCTTTTTCTGATTCCTGCAAGATCAAATGCTATAAGTATGTCGATCGTATTTCGGATCGTCGGCCTATCATCAGAAATATTGAGATCGAACCAGTTCGTCCCTCACTTGATACGAGATTCGTACTCGAGATCTCAGAAAACATGATACCCAAGATGAGTGACCATATTTCCGATGATATCGGCTAATGAGTTGATCCCGAGTCAAGCAGCTCAGGTGACACGGAGTGTGAAATGCATAATATTTTTTCTATTCAAAAATCTTCACCATTATGGAAAAAATGGTGAGAAAGTCAAAGTATATTTTATAGAAGAGGGCTATGCTTCTTCTGCATTTACTCTATTCCCTAAAGCTACAAGGCTTGCCGCAAGGTGAGTATCTCTAACCTTAAGTGCATCGACTACATCTGCCTCATGAACTCCTAGAACATCATCGCGAGAAATCGGATTGATATCTCCATCTCCATCTGCATCTAGTGGTGTCATAAATTCATAAATTATGAAATAATATTTTATATATTAGTAATAATAATTGAAAATACAAGGAAATTATCCCTTGTTTAATATTTATGAGAAGTGCTATTGGGATGCTAATTATGACCATATAGGAAAATGTAATACATCATTTATTACAAATTCTCTTGCATTATTTTTTAGCACGTATATAATATAAGTGCTAATTTAGAAACTCTGATTCTTCGAGAACATACACTACCTCATATAAGAATCTCTTCTAAGGAAGCATACTTTACTCTCTAACCCTTTATACTATGTTCAAATGACGCATCGTCTCCCGTTCGAATATAAACGGGAAAGTACATACCTTTCAGAAAGACTTCGATGACTATGATGATTATAAGATATTTCTCGAGCAAAATCCTGATTATCTTCCCAGAGCCTACCTTGGAGACTGGTGGAGTCCATGGAGAGACTGGAATCCTCTCTTGCCAGACTATCAGGAAACCCCATCGTTTCCAGCAGATACTCGTCACCTTCCAGAGGGTGTCGACCTCGCAAAATATGAGAAACGCCGCCTCGAAAAACGACAATCTGAGACAGAGAAGCTTCTCAAAAAACAATCGCTCGAAAGTACGATCGCATATCTGAGGGATTATCTCGAAGAGAATCCTGATGATCTCGACGCAAAAACAGATATCGAGAAGATCGAGAAAGAACTCGAAAGTATGAAGTAAGTGAAATCCCCTACCATCACGGTAGGGGATTTGATAGTATGTCTAGTTTGGCAATCTACTCAAAAGTTCTCCATTTATTCTTGGAACTACAAAATTTGATAGATTTTGAGTTCCTGCTCTACGAGAACGAATGACTCATATAGTGAGATCTAAATAATTTTGCAGAGCAAGATATTTCGTCTTGGTATTCTGAGTATTTGCTTCGGTTGCAAATACTCAGAATACGTATGAAAGTCATAATAGCTCAGCAATATTTCATCACTCTATTAATCAAGTAAATATCCACCCCCAAAGGGGGTGGCTTTAGCAAAAAGACCCTAGAAGGGTCTTGAAATGGGAAGTAAAGAACAAGAAATGAGGACTTGAGAGTT
>JAYVGV010000022.1:0-17962 GCA_043771825.1 Candidatus Altimarinota bacterium
TTCGATAGCTACGCTTCAAGGAGCAATCGCTACAAGTATTACAGATATCACAAGCTTTGCGAAGACTGGTACTTTTACAGGGTATGTTATCTCTCGATAGTAGCATATAGCCAATAGATGTGTACAGTAAAAATCCCATATAGTTATGGGATTTTTTGGTATCAAATGGCGGAGGGACAGAGATTCGAACTCTGGGTACCTTGCGGCACGGCAGTTTTCAAGACTGCTGCAATCAACCACTCTGCCATCCCTCCAGATGTGTGGTAGGGGCAGTATATAGTGAGAGAGTATTTTGTCAAAATTATTTTTAATTTTTACTGCGGATGTACATACCATCTCAAAAACTAAAAAAGCGATATCTTCCTGCTATTGCCTTCTGATATGCCTCTAACATGGTATCGTATCACATGAAACTCCCCACAAGCACGAGAAGAGAGGATTCTGGAAGGTGAAAATTCGTGATGAGGTCATCGACGATGAGAAAGTCCGTCCCTGGGTAGATGTAGATTTCAGTTGAGAAAAATATCGACATGCTTTTCTTCTCGAGAGAAAGACAAGAAATATAAGATTCGCTTGCTTTATCGCCAGTAATATTCTCCCAATATAGTATCGTTTCCTTGGTAAAAGCTCCAAGCTTTTCTTTTTGTAATTCCGTCCAAACATAAGGAAGAGATTCGAGGGTTCGACATACAGTAGTTCCGACGGCAAGTATTTTTTTTCATGCTGTTTTGAGCTTTGCTATTTTCTCGAATACTTCTAAGGGTATCTCGATCCTCTCACTGTGGATATGATAATCCCGAATATCGGGAGTATCTATCCCCTTAAATGTTCAGAGTCCGACATGAAGGGTGATGTACTCTTTCTGGTAAGGGAGTTTCTCAAGAAGATCTCATGTAAAATGAAGTGATGCTGTCGGAGCTGCTACAGATCCATCTTTCTCAGCAAAAGTCGTTTGATAGTCTTCCTCTTTCGAAGCTCTATACTCTATATAAGGAGGGAGTGGAAGCTCACCGTAGGTTTCCATGAGAGACTCTATCGTCTCCTCATAAGCACGCATATATCTTCCACTTTCTGATAGTCCTGTGACTTTGAGGTATCCTTTACCGAGGAAGATTTTTGTCCCAACTTTGAATCTATTCCCTGGTCGGACGAGTGCTTCGAAGCCTCCATCGACTTGTTTTTGACAAAAAAGGATTTCCCCATTTTTTATGTATTCGCCGCGCCCATCAGGTCACTCGATCCGTATATCTTTGAGGCGGATACGTGCTCTAAGAACACGAGAATTATTGAAAAAAATCACTCTATCACTGGGAATATAGCGATCGAGGTTCCAAAAAGTAGACTCATCACTAATCCTACCACTTTCTCGATCTATAACCATAAGTCGAGCATCATGGTGAGGATGTATCGCTTCTTGTGCTATAAGCTCAGGGGGAAGAGTATACTCGTAATCAGATCGTGCGTACATGAGAAAAGTTATATAAACGGTAATCTATAAGGGTCTAGACTAGCAAATTTTTAAAAACTACCCGTTTTGCCAGTTCAAAGTTTCTATAATTGTACCGAAATTCACATTCTTTCAAGTGCAAGTGAAATTTATCTGAATCAATACCGTTAAACTTTGCCATTCTTCTCTTACAGAAACTCCAGAAAGATTCTATTCCATTCACATGATTTTTTCCTCTAGCAAATTCATTCTTACTATGAAACACGCGGTAATGGTCATATCCATTAAGAACGAGTGAATCATATGCTTTCCATCCATCTGTGTAGATAGTAGATCATTCTAATATCTTTCCTTGAATAATAGGCATGAGTTCACTTCTGGAACAATTCTCTACTATACTCACAAACACCCTTCCATCTCTCTTAAGAAGTCCAAATACTGGCGTTTTTCCTGCAGCTCATCTTCCTCGTTTTCCTCTGACTCGACGAGCACCAAAATAAGATTCATCCAACTCGAACTCAGAGCCAAACTCGTAACTTGCTTTAAAATGTTTTGATTCTTCAATTGAGAGTCGTACAATAGCTTCACGAAACCGATTGTACCAAAGGTTTACAGTATTACGATTTACACCCATAATTCTTGCTGTCTGAGTCGCTGTAAAATCCTCGAAGAAATAGTAAAAAATTTTTCATATCTTGTAAGAAGAAAGTTTACTGAATTTAATCATACGCAAGCATTATAAGAAATAATGTTTGCTAGTCTAGACCCTCTATAAATACAGAGACAAAAAATTCTCTTTAGATGGAAGTATACTGTAAAGAATCATCTTGCCAATATTTTCTTCTCCCTTTTATTTTACCTTTCGGGGTATTTCTCTATAGTATGAGTATGAATTATCGTATTTTTCTTATTAGCATCTGTTTTCTCCTTTCTTCGTGCTCTTTCACTGAGAAGACGCTTTCTACGGGAACAGGAAAAACTATCGCTCCTCAAGTATATGTCGCTTCGATCACCGCTGATGAGCGTATAGAGCTTGCTAAGAAACGTAAATCCTATATAACAGGTATTCGCAAAGGAGATTTCTATTCTCTGCGGAATGCCCCGGAAGAAGCCCTATCATACTATCTTAGTGTTCAAGAGAAGCTTCCCAATGATCAAGTAGTACGAAAAAAAACAGCGAACGTCTACTACCTTCTTAAAAATTGGTCACGTGCTTATGAAGAATATATCAAAGTTCCTTTGAGTGAGCTTATAGAACCAGAAAAAAAACAACTCTTGAATGCGCTCTTTTTTGATGAAAATATTTTTGATCGACTCGGAGAAATACAGAAACTCTCCCTCTCGACAGGATCTACGGAGTACTACGAAATGATAGATATATGTTATAGTGGGATTCACAACTGTATCGTGAACCTCGAAGCATACTCTGGTTCAGAAACTCGTATCAGTGATCTGCAGTCTCAGATAAAAAAATCAGAAAAAATCTCTCCTGATTACCAATACCGAAATCTCCTCGTCGCTGCTAAATTCTATGAACAAGGATCATATAGATTGACAGAGAAATTTGCTCGTGAGATGCTCCTCGAACGTCCTGACTATCTCGAAGTAAAAAAAATCCTCTGATTTGCTCTTTTTGAGCTCGGAAAATATGAGGAGTCGAAGAAATATATACTCGACTACCTCAGCTCAAGCCCAAGAGATCTCGATTCCATCATACGACTTTGAGAGATATTTTTCCATCTTTCTGATTTTGTATCATCAAATCTCTATCTCAATAATGCTATCATAGCAGGATATACCCCGAAAACAAACCTCGAAAGGCGACTTGCTTATAACTACTCTATGCTTGATGATACCGTAGGCATGATGAAAGTCCTCAACTATCTTCTCCAAGAAAGTGATGCCACTGAGGATGACTTCGCAGTCGGGATTTCTGCAGCACTCAGAGAGGGGCAATATCCTCGTGCACAGTCTTGGGCACAAGATGGATTACGAAGATTCAAAGAATCACACCATATCACACCTCTCTATATTCGATCTCTGCGTCTTCAGGGTCAGATCGATAATGCTTCAGCTGTCATACAAAATACATCGGAAGAAGCGATGGTAGAAAACCCGAATTATCTTCTCGAAAAAGCGATCATATTCTTAGATTTGGGTGATACCGATAGTGCGAAAAAACTCTTCAAAGAACTCATCCTCCTTACCGACTGGCCCGATATCGTCGAAGAATCACGTATTGCTCGTATGCGTCTAGAGCCTATCCAATAATAGTATTAATCTATGTATCGTAAAGATTTTCCCCTCTTCCAACATCATCCTGATACCATCTATCTCGATTCGGCTTCTACCGCACAAAAACCGAAAGTCGTCATAGAAGCACTCTCAGAGATATTTACTCATTCATATGCCAATATCCATCGTGGAGCCTACGATCTTTCAGAAAAAGCAGAAATCCTCTATGAGGCTTCTAAGGAGAAAGTGCGACTATTTCTTGGAGCAAACTCAAAACACGAGATCATCTATACTTACAATGCTACTTATGCCTTCAATCTTCTTGCTCGTTCTTTCGTAAAATCAGGAATGCTAGTAAAGTGAGATCGTATCCTTCTTTCAGTGCTTGATCATCATGCGAATATCGTTCCTTGGCAGATTATCGCAGAAGAATATGGAATTATTATCGATTGGATAGCGGTCACGCCCGAGTGAAGACTCGACCTTTCAGATCTCGAATCGAAAATCTCAGGATCAAGGCTCATAAGCGTAACGGCCGCATCGAATGTCACTGGGGCAATCACAGATATTGCGAAAATACGCGATATAGTAAAAAAAGATGATTCCAAGAGAATTTTGGTAATCGATGGAAGTCAGGCTTTCCCTCACTTTGCTGTCGATGTGGTCGATCTCGACATCGATTTCTTCATCGCCACAGGACATAAGGTCATGTCTGACACGGGGATCGGTATTCTCTATGGGAAGAAGTCTCTCCTTCAAAAAATGGAGCCAGCTTTCTCTGGAGGTGGGGCCATTAACTCGGTCACACAAGTAGGATATGAAGCAGCAGGACTCCCATATCGCCATGAACCTGGGACACCGCACATCGCAGGAGCAGTCTCATTGCTTGCAGCCCTCGAATATATCGAAAGTATCGGTGGATATCCTGCTATAGAGCTATACGAAAAAGATCTTGTCGAATATGCTCTGTCGAAGATCGCTATGCTTCCTCATGAGATACGACTTATCGGTCCAAAAGACCCAGAAGACCGTCTCGGGGTATTCTCTTTTGCCTTCTCGAATCGACATCCGGGTGATGTGGCAGATGTCCTTGCCGAGAAGGGAATATGTGTCCGTGTCTGACATCACTGTACTGAGCCACTCCATCAGTATTTCGGACTCCAGGCGACCCTCCGCATGAGCCTCTATATCTATAATACTAAGGAGGATATAGATATATTTTTTCATGAACTTCAGTGAATTACCCGAGAATAATATCACTAAAATCTTCCTTCGTTCCATCCTGTTTATATTCATGGATAGCATTTTTCACGGCGAGGAGTCCTATGAGTGAGGCATTTTTCCTGCGTGGAGAGATCCCATCACCGATGATTTCTTGTATATAGCACTCATCATAACCGAGGATAATATTTATATCTTGCTCGATCAGAGATTCTCCCGTGATAGAGGCACAGGCGGTAGCGACGATCGACATATATCCATCGAATGAATAGTCGATGAGGGTATTATTTTTGATTTTCAGAAATACCTCTATGACATCTGCACAGATGCGATTGTGCTCACGATATCGTATCGTCGCATCTTCCATGATGTATTTATTCCCAGGGTTTTTGGAGTATTCGATGATCAGTACATTGGTATCCATGAAGGGGGGCTATGGTGAGTATTATTTTATATATTCTCTCGAAAGATGAAAAAATCTTTTTAGTGATCTTTTTAGTGATCTTTGTTGTGGGACTCCTCGTGTCATGGGTGCTCAGTATCATTATGCCCATCGCTATGGGCATCACTATGATTAAGCCCATGCTCACCATCATATTCTTTATCTTCTTTTTTACAGAGCTGATATGCTTCATACCATGTTGCTTCGACGAATATTTCGAGTGTAGAATTTAAGTGAACGATAAAAATGAAGAGGACAAAACTAAGAATTCAAAATATTATAAGCAATACTATCTGTACACTTACGATCGTGAAGAACGTCACAATACTCGATATCACAAAGGGGAGCACAAGAAATATGATAGCTACTATGATCGTACGAAGATAGAGGAGGATCATAGTATAGTAGAGCTGCATAGTGATACCGATATGGCGTACTGCCATTCCTGTCGAGAGCGAGAGAGACTCTATGACTCAACGGTTCTCGAAAATAATAAAAAATTTCGCATACGAAAAACACATATTCAGAAAAAATGCAAATATTAAGTATCCTCCCATTATATAAGTAATCGGCACAAAAAATTGTTTTCAGAATATACGCAAGAGTAGTATATAGAATGTGATAATTGTAAGAGGCTTAAATACAGCAATCACATTATGTGCTTCGAAAAGAGGAAGAAAATGTCGAAAACCATCGAATACTCCTTGGAACGTACGATGGACTTTTTTCCCTTCGGATCGCCTATAGGAGTGTATCATTTCTACGATCGCTCATTCAGCGAGAGGAGTTACAAAAATATAGA
Organism: Candidatus Altimarinota bacterium; assembly: GCA_043771825.1. Taxonomy (GTDB): domain Bacteria; phylum Patescibacteriota; class Gracilibacteria; order BD1-5; family UBA2023; genus JAGOMW01. The sequence continues at coordinate 6,148 of JAYVGV010000022.1, forward strand.
GTATAAATAATATCGTTAAGCTTATCAATACTTCTATAAAATAGTCTTTATGGATAAAGTTCGAAAGAAGCTGAAGGAATTCATCTTTTTGTTTAAAAACCACGATATAGGTGAATGTGATCTGGTATGTGAGAACCAAAAAAAGCCAGATCATTCCTATGAGAGAAGGAATGAAATTGAGTTTTTTGAGAGAGGAAAAACGAGTAATCATCTCCCAAGCTTGTAATGCTATATGTTCTTTCATGGGATTTTATAGGCTAATTTTTCACCAAAACCAAGAGAAAAATCCGATGACTCATTTTCCTTCAAGGTTGAGAAGATACTCTTCTTTTATGCTGGTTTTTTGTACCACTCTATAGAGAGTCGTAATATCCTGAAAAGTCGCTATGGTGCGTATACCTTTCAGATTTCGATCGATGTAGAATGTATGAAGGGGGCTTGATATAGGGAGGAAGAATGCTTCACTATGAATAATATCACCAATTTTTCCGATGATTTCATCAGTCTTTGTTTTTATATAGGATATACGAAGTGCGGCAAAGAGTGCATCGAGGTTTTTACTTTCAATCTTTGCAAAGTTTATACCGTTTTTTGCCTCTGTTGATAAAAATATTTGTCCTATTCGAGAGAATCTTCACGTTGCCTCAAACCCTATTATGATGAGGTCATAATTTTTTTCTCATTTTTGCATCATCGCAGAGAAATCTTTGCTGCTCATAGCAGTAGTATTGACTTTTATTCCAATATTGAGGAGGGTATTGGATATGTTTTTTGCGTATGTTTCGAGTGATGCTGGATCACTCAAATAGATGAGATTGAGCTCATAAGGAGCATATTTATTATTATAGTAATACCGTGGGTTGAGGGCTTGAAGTTTTATTTTTTCGTCTGTTATTTTTTTTAGTCGTTCTTGTACGAGTTCAGGAGTATTGAGTTTTGTTAAGTGGGTAGCATCTACTTCTTTTTTGAGTTCTGAGATTTTCCCACCATCACGCGAGTAGTAGAGGGTGAGGGTGTCGCGTGTAGTTTTGCTTCCTGCAAGAGACTCGAATTCAATGGTATAGGTATTTTTCCCTTCGACCATAGTCTTATCTTCTATGCTGACCTTATAGGTGAATCGACCATCTCCTAGGATATATTCTTTCAGAGAATATCCATTGATCACAACAGCTTGTATACCTATGGGTACATTTCCTGCGAGAGTGATCTCACCTCATGCTACCTCGCTAAATATAATTTTAGATTTTGATGGAGTATCGAAGTAGATATTTGTTCCATAGTTGATACTGGAACCAGTAAGCATGCCATTGTCTTGTTCGAGAAGAGAAGTACGATCCTCGACTTTTCTATATCCAGCATCCCGAAGGATATCTGAGAGATTTTTTTCGAGCTTTACAGGAGTTTTCGTACTTTGTGGGAAAAGTTCTGCAATAGGACGTTCGTTTTTGACTACGGATCCAGAGAGTCATGATGTGGATTGAAGAAGTACATATTTTCTTACAGTATTGCTGATAGTATCAGTATTGAGGAAGAGTCATATGTATTCATACATGGCGTACTCATAGGGGACAAATCTTGGACCGAGAAGCATCTTGCCTCAAAGAGGAGTAGGAACGATCACACTGAGTATATCTGCACTTCGTTCGAGAGATGCTTCATCGGGGAAGAAGAGGAAATTATATTTGTCGAGCCATCCAGTAGCATTATTTTTCACATTTTTTCCTATAGTGATACGGTCGTAACCATATTGGGTATTTTTTTCCTTTTCAAGAAATATATAGGCCCCTGACGTGACATATCCATCTTTTCAGAGTCTTCCTGTACGGATCCGCTCGATCATATCCGATCTGAGTATGGGTGATCCGAGAAGGTCGAGCATGAGAGAGTTTTTCTCATCAGAGGTGAGCTCTATGGTTTTCGCATCTTTCGATACAATTGCGACTTTCCCGAGAAATGCCCGCATCTTATCACTCGGAGGGTTATCTTTAAATGCTTGATATGTCGCTATGATATCATCTATTTTTATCTGAGTACTATCCGACCATGTACCAGATCCACTCAGGATACATGTCACTTTTGAGAGATCAGTTAGGTCGCAGTTTGCTAAGTCTCCCTCATATATTCAGGCTTCGGGATTATAGCGTATTAAAGATCGAAAAAGAAAACTCAGTATAAGATCATGTTCTTTATTCTGAGAATATTGCATGGGATTTGGTATATCAGGACTTGGTCCTACGAGTCATATATTGATGCTTCATCCAGGGATACCTATCACGGATCATCATTCGTAGATATATACCCCTATAAGATGTAGCAGAGTGAGGAGAGATATGGTTCCAGCGGTCCAGATGACAGGAAGACGAAATCGGCTCAGATTCATGAGGGAAAAATAAAATCTCCAAAAAATTGAGCTATGATATAAAGTATGAGATAAGCGCGAAAGCTACGAAGACTGCTACGAGGATAATCGTAATGGTATGAAGAATCTTTTCAGGTCCTCGACGTTCGAACTTTCCAAAGTCGTCAGATCCTGGTACGATAGAAAGTCCAGTTCACTTTGCTTGAAGCATAGTGATGGCTATAATTATAAGTGAGAGTATGATGAGTCCAATGTGGAGAAATGACATAACAGAGAATTGCAAAATAAAGCATGAAATCGAACAGATTATATAAAAAAATATAGTTTTAGCAAATTTTTGGATTTTTTCAGAGAATCTGCTATCATAGACGTATATTTATTACTTTTTATGAGATCATTTTTTGTTAGTTTTGCTTTTTTATTTTTTGGAGCCTGGTTTTTGTGTGCATCATCATTTGCTGCAGACCGTTGTGCTGGTGCGGGCACAGATGACATTACATGCCCATGATTTAAAATTAACCTCAAAGATATTGATCCTGTTGGTACCGGAAATAGTATAACTGGAGGTACTGCTGCTGCGACCAGCCTTCTCTGAAGGATAGCAAGCCTCCTCTTATTCATCATACCGATAATAGGAGGAATATCGATGATTATTGCAGGGTACTACTATATACTCTCAAGTGGAGATAGTGAGAAAGCGACTCAAGCCAAGACGATTATTAAGTGGAATCTTGTTGCTATTCTGGTAGCGTTATTTTCCTATACTATTATCTCGCTAGCTGCTGGCTTTCTCGGAGGTTCTATAACATAATTTTACTATGACTCGTTATTTTTTTATAGCTTTAGGATTCATCATTTTTTTCTGAGATTCGTCTTTCGCTGCCGTCGGCTGATCTATCAATGTGCCCTCGGGAGTTATCACGACTACTCCAGTCGTGCTTATAGGTAATATTATCACTTATGCTATTGGTATCGCAGCGATACTCGGTGTCATCGGTATCACTTGGTGAGGGATACAGATGATCCTCTCAGTCGGAGAGGATGAGAAGCTCAAAAAATGAAGATATATTGTCATTTATTCTATTGTGTGAGTCGTTGTAGCCGGGCTTGCTTATTCTATAGTGAATCTTATCGGTAATCTCAAATTATAAATTTATGAAACGTATATTCTTCTTTTTTCTCTCAGTTTTTCTGTCTATCGAGACTCTTTTTGCTGAACAGTTGAGTACGGGTATCGAGCCCAAAAATTCTCTCATTGCAAAATGAGGTAATGGATGGGGACTTGTAGAAGTTCTCTCTCTCGTTGAAGAATTCCTTCTTAAAGTAGCTCTCCCCCTTGTTATCATAGGCTCAGCACTCTATGTTGCTTATGAATTATTCCTTGCTGAATGAAATGAAGAGAAGGTCAAAAAAGCATGGAAATCTCTCACTTATGGTGCTATAGGATCTATATGTATTGCTTTTGGATACGCGATTATATCCCTTGTTTCGCGGCTTTCTATCTAATCTTTCTATCTAATCTTTCTATGAAAAAATATTTCTTTTTAGCACTCTCTCTCTTACTGGTTATACCAAGTGTATTTGCTATTCCTAGTACTTGCATGATCCTCAAAAATGATCCTCGAAGTGCTTCCCAGATACTCGTTGCATGTGGTGCAGGAACGATATGAGTCAATACACTGGATGAATCAAATGATAAAGATGGTGTTCGCATTCGTATCGAAAGTATAGCTTCGGTTGCTATTTCTCTCTGAGCCTTGCTCGCAGTCGGAGCGATCGTCTGGTCAGGTATACAGTATACGAAAGCTTACGGAGAAGATGAAAAACTGAAGAAAGCAAAGACGACAGCCATATATGCGTTTATCGGACTTATACTTCTCATGGCTTCATTCGGGCTTATCGATATCTTCATCAATTTCATCTACAAAGTCTCGGCAGGGTAATTTGGAAAAAGGTTTATCATACAAAAATATATATGTTTCGTGGTTTTCTCCTCATCGTTCTTTTTCTTTCTTCACTTCCGATATTTTCGGCAGGGGAAGGCTTCATCATAGAGTCGATCGGAATTTCGAAAAACGTCGAACCCAGAAAGAGATTGATCGAAGAGGTCCTCTCGAGTGACCAGATGCACTTCAGCTATAGGGCACTCTCTATCATACTGGATACGAAATTGATCGAACCCAGATGACAGATGACCGGAAGATCTATACGTCTTTCTCCGAATGTAGTGAAAGAGTCAGAGTTCGTCCAACTTCTAGTCCATGAGATAGCTCACTATATAGATATTTATAGTCTTATCGCTCTCGGCAAAAATCCTGATCCCTCTTCTCACTTTTATGAAATTAGCTGGGAAGGATCAAGAACGAAAAAACCAAATGAAACGATCACAAATTTTATCTCATGATATGCTACCACGAATCAGTGGGAAGATTTTGCAGAATCCTTTACCTTCTATGTCTTCCATAATGCTGAATTCGCAGAACGTGCTCTAAAAAATGAATCTCTCCGAAAAAAATATCTCTTTTTTAGTGAGTATGTTTTTGTAGGGGGGACATTTCTCGATACGGATTTTGGCATAGGGAAAGTTCCGAACTACATCTGGGACACGACGAAAGTCCCTGTTTCTGTAAAAAAATATTTGTATTTCTTAAACTAATCTATATAATGGATGTTAAGTTATTGGTCGTTAGCTTTCTGAGAAATATCTATTCTTAGAAATTTGCCGATCAAACCCTCAGAGTCTATATATACTCGTTTGTTCGTAAAAATTCTTAATTTTCGAGGATTCCCATCCTCTTCCCCCCTATTTTCTATGTGAAATATTTTTGGTGATACTGATGATATCACTTTTGGGAGTGAGTCAAATACTCCTCGTACCCCATCCCAAGATCCTCGACCTGTCCAAGCGACTCTCAGATCTCCCCGTCCATCGCAAAATACGTGACCGAGTCATGGAGATCGTCCTCGGATCATGAGTCCAGTACGCGAGAGGACACCACGTCCTCCGCAGAAGCCCATGACTCCTATAAGCCCCCCAGGAGAAACTTCTCTCGCTACGAGCCTCAGAAGTCTCATCGCTTCTATGAAGTCGACCTACCTCCCTGCTCTTTCTTCTGATCTTCTTCGCGTAGTAGTGCTCTCTCCCCATGGAGTCGGAGATCCTCTTATACTTACGAGGACAGGAGATGCTACCCTTATTATTGGTACAGGATTTTCTTCCGTAGAGAATGCAGGAAAAACCTATCCAACCTTCCCCGATATGCGGCTCATACAGAGTGAGAAAGATCATCTTGCTTGATGGGTACTTCTTGAGCCATGATTCGATGGTACTTCATTTCAGATGATGCTCGATATGCTCGGATTCCCTTTTGTATATGGTACACGTGATGTTATCGCATATATTCGCGATACAGTAAAAGACATAGAATTTCTCGATAAATGTCGGTTTTTTGAGCTTTTTTCTCCTAGTGGAGATGATCGTAAGATCGCTGATTTCACACTCAAAAATACTGACAGAGGCCTTTCTCTCTGAGTCAATGGTAAGGGATTCGTCGATACAGTACACATGATAGATGCCACAGCTCTCTCGACTTCGAGCTTCCCTGTACTGATGAAAAATGCCTCAGGATATAGTTTTTCTTCTGAAATATCGTCATTCCTCTCTGGAGAGATCATCGATATCACCCCTGCAAAAATCATAAAAAATCCACTTAAATTTACATTTGATACCTTTTATCGTGATGAACAGTCTATCGGTATCGTAGCTGGATACGCTCTTAAAGATCGTCAGGAGCTTGCTGAAAACGGAGTTCTTACCTTCGTTCTTGAAGAAGATTCTCATGCAAGGGCTATAGTATGACATATATTCATCGATTCACGATGATTTGTCCATGCATATGAGATGATGAGTGTACATAAGCAAATCCTGAGGGGTATTCGCCATATATACGAATGAGCAATCATGCAGAATCCTCGAATAGAACGAGGAGAGCTTGTGCAAAACCTCAGACGTGAGCTTACGAAATATTGCTACCTTATAACAGGGCGTACCCCAGTCGTCATGCCTATCATCATCGAACGCTAAAACGTCCGTACAAAGTACAAAGTCTAAGGTAAAATAATTACTATGAGACTTTCTACTTTTAACTTTTTCTTCTTAATTCATTTTTATGCGTAACAAACGTTTCCAATCCAATACCGGCAATAGTCCTGGCTCTTCATGAGCACCAAGGAATTTCTTTGACTCAGGAAAAAAATTCCAATCCAATCTTCGTCCCTGAGATTCATTCCTTTTCGAAGATTCCTTCAGACCGAAGAGATCCTATCCATTTCTCACACCGACTCAGGCACTCAAAAAATTTCTCTGAGAGAAAGAAGAGAAAGTAAAGCCTCTCGCTAAAGCAATCCTTCGTGTCATACCTTTTGGAGGTATGGAACAGGTCGGACTCAACTGCATGGGGTTCGAGTATGAAGATGAGATGATCATCGTCGATATGGGGATACAATTCCCTGACCAGTACCAATACGGTATCAACTCTTCTATACCAGATCTATCCTACTGTCGTGGGAAAAAAGTCGTCTGAACTTGTATCACTCATGGGCATATCGATCATATCGGATGAGTCTACTATCTTATGGAACAACTCGGACGGAGTACTCCTATATATGCTACGCCGATGGCGTTTGAGCTTATCAAGCTCAAACAAGCAGATATGGGCGCGGTACTCCCGAATATCCGAGAATATACCCGATATGAGCCGATACAGATAGGGAAGTACTTCCAGATTACTCCATTCGTCGTAGATCACTCGATTCCTGATTCAGTGTGACTTCTTATCGAGACTCCCGTAGGAAGATTCGTCCATACGGGTGACTGGAAATTCGATAAATCTCCCCTCCCGAATCGTCCCTCTACGAACTATGAATACCTCGAAAATCTCGGAAAAAGAGGAGTACGAGCCCTGTTCTCTGATTCGACGAATGCCCACCTTCTCGGGTCTTCTATATCAGAATCAGCGGTTGTCCACTCAATGGAAGATATTTTCGAGAAAGCATCGGGTCGAGTCATCACGGCGACATTTTCTTCGATCATCGATCGTGTAATGTTGATTATTTCCACTGCTGAGAAATATAACCGTAAGATCGTCCTTCTCGGTCGCTCCATGAACAACTATATCGATATCGCTATCAAACTCGGATATGTCAGGCCAAAACCAGGAACAATCATTTCTATGGAAGATGCAGCGAATCTCCCAGATAATCAGGTGACGATCTGCTGTACTGGAGCTCAGGGTGAGCGCTATGCTGCTCTCATGCGTATCGTGACAGGGGAGTCTCGTGAGACGACCCTGAAGTCAGATGATACGATTATATTCTCCTCTTCAGTCATCCCAGGAAATGAGCGAGCAGTACAGTGACTATTTGATCTCATCACTCAGCAAGGTCCGAAAATCCATCACTATAAGGAGTCAGAGATCCACGCGGGAGGACATGCCAAAGAAGAGGATACCAAAAAAATGATCACACTCCTCCAGCCTGAGTACTATATACCCATCTATGGATATACGCATATGCTTCGATGAAATACACGAAATGCCTATGACCTCGGATATAGTAAAGATAAGGTCATCGTGATGAAAAATGGGAAAATACTCGAATTTTCAGAAGAGAGTGTCCGAGAGACCGAAGAGTACGTCTCGAAGAAGCTTATCACGGTAGACGGTCGTATGGTCTGATATACTGCTGAGAGAGAGCTCCATGATCGGTTCCAAATATCTTCTCAGTGAGTCCTCGTAGTCGGTATCGTGAAGAAATCTTCAGGATTTGCGATCAAGTATCAGACTGTCGGACTGCCTGCTGTCGAGAATCTCCCGACTCTCGAGAAATCTCTCGATATTGCTATCAAAGAAATCCTTCGAGATGTTGCTCGCTTCAAAGATGCTGAAAGCTTCATCACCCATGTCGAACGGAAGGTCTGTGATATCTGTCTCCACGAGATTGCGAAAGAGCCAAAAGTCGTAGTAATCGTGCAGTAAGAATATACTAAAAATCTCTCGAATATTCGAGAGATTTTTAGAATGTTTTCTAGTGATGATCGTTTCATCCGCCACCATTTCCTTCTTTGAAGGTTTGTATCGCTCCAGCACCGCTCGCAGCACCGAAGAATCATCCGATCATAGAAGTTATACCGAAATCCATACTTTTTCCACCTGATTTTTTTGTACCATGATCTCCATGGTCATCGTGTCCTCATGACATATAGGGAATGATTAAGAAGTAATATAAATATATTAGCATAATAAATATTTCTGTCAATTATTATCCTTCTCTTTTCCCCATAAAACCTGAAGAATCGATTTGCATTTTCTTACCTTTTTTTTATAATCCGCTCGTCCATATAACTCTGGTGGGTTACTCAAGTGGCTGAAGAGGCGGGTTTGCTAAACCTGTAGGGTGCCGCAAGGCGCCGCGAGGGTTCGAATCCCTCATCCACCGCCATGTTTTTTGTTCCAGAGGTTGATAGGGTGAGAATCCGAGTTATGCTCGGTATATGCTATGACAAGCATATACCTATAACGAGGAGAGGCGGGTCACGGCCAGAGGAGTGACCGAATCCCTCATCCACCGCCATGTTTCAGTTTTTTGGGCCTATAGCTCAGTGGTTAGAGCAGTCGGCTTAACCGAGTTTTTCTAACTCAAGTGATTGATATGAAGAAATCGCAAGGGCGGTTATGAGAGTAATCTCATAATGTTTATCTGTCAAATTCGGGGAAACTTTCATCTCATCTGAGATATGGCAATCCCGAGCCAAGTCCTTTATAACTTTATGTGAAAAAGGAAAGGTGTAGAGACTAGATGGCAGACATCCCGAGTACTCGGGATGAAGGGATAGTCCAGACTCCAAACTCGAAAGAGGTAGCGAAAGCTATAGCAGTACGCATAACCGATTGGTCCCTGGTTCAAGTCCAGGTGGGCCCACCATATATACTCTATATGCGAAAATCTCTCTCTAGAAATAGAGGGAGATTTTTTTGTTGAGAATTCCAGGAGTCTCTATATACTCTATATATAATGTAACTCTATCTCCCTATGCTCATTAGACATTTACTGGAACAAGAGTCTAAGATTCCTGATAAATGGGAAGCAGATCACCAGGATAATTCTCGTTTGAATATAATACGACAACTTTCATCACAATGAGCATTTCAAGAGGCAGAAGAAATTATTTACAGATTAAATAGTAGTAACAGTGAAATTATTGCCAGAAATATTATTTCAGATTGTAAGGATGGTCTATTAGAATATAAAGATACTTACTGAAAATTTAATGTTGATCCGAACTACGGAAGACTGACTTGAGAAAATATTAATAGTGCTACTCTTGATTCAGAATGTATTTTATTTCAAAAGATTTGGGATCTTATCGAGAAGAATAAACATTCAATGACAAACAGTAAGCAGAATTATATAACAAAACAAATACGCAAGATTTCTGATATGAAATTACAGATAAGATTAGAAACAAGATTATGACATTTTTCATTACCCAGTAAGTATTGAAAAAGGCATCCTTGATGACTTTATAAAAATACAAGTCTATATGAAACAAGAAATGTAAAACATACAAAATAGTAGATATTTATATCAATTTCGGAATGTATGGAATACTTTCCTGACTCATAAGTGCGGTTCTGACTTCCTCGAGCAGTCGCCACCATATATATCCTATATACAGAAAGCTCTCGCTAGAAATAGGGGGAGTTTTTTTGTTCTCTATAGTATAGAGAGATGAGAATAGTGGAGAGATATCTCTTATATAGAGAGTGTGGATTGGAAGCCAGGATCGCCTTTTTGGAATATGAGGGAGCATAGAGTGAACAAAAGTGATACAAAAGACGAGATAATTCTGGGTATTTTTGCAGGTTTGCTGTTCACAAAAATTGGTCTTCGAGGCAATAGGCTAGAAAACAAGCAAATCTTCGCAAAAACCTCACAATTCTATAAAAGAAATAACCGCATCTGGATGCGGTTTATAGGCTTTTTATAAAATAAGTCGAAAAAAGTTTTGACTTCAAGACCCTTTTCCATATAACTTGTCGCACTGCTTCACCGCAGTTGCACCTTAACATCTCATATACCAGAAGACAATTTGGAGCAATCCAAACTGTAATTTCTAGATAAACAAAAAAATAAAAAAAGTCCTATTTCACTTCGGTGATCTAGGCAGCTAACGTTTCAAAGAGTTTGATCATAGCTCAGGATGAACGCTAGCGGTGCGCCTAACACATGCAAGTCGAGCGGGTTTATTTGTGACACAGAGTAGAGATTTATTTCTACATTCTGTGTCACATGTAATCTAGCGGCAAACGGGTGCGTAACACGTTGATATCTCCCCCGAAGTCAGGGATAGCCTAGAGAAATCTAGAGTAATACCGGATGGTCCCGTAAGGGTAAAGGAGCAATTCGCTTCGGGAAGAGTCTGCGGCCTATCAGCTAGTTGGCGGGGTAATAGCCCACCAAGGCGATGACGGGTAGCTGGTCTGAGAGGACGACCAGCCACAATGGAACTGAGACACGGTCCATACTCCTACGGGAGGCAGCAGTGAGGAATCTTCCACAATGGGCGAAAGCCTGATGGAGCGACACCGCGTGAAGGATGAAGCCTTTGTTGGTGTAAACTTCTTTTCTCTAGGAAGATAATGACGGTACTAGAGGAATAAGGGGCGGCAAACTTCGTGCCAGCAGCCGCGGTAATACGAAGGCCCCAAGCGTTATCCGGAATTACTGGGCGTAAAGCGTCTGTAGGTGGTTCGGAAAGTTTCAAGTGAAAGGTCAGGGCTCAACCCTGTACTTGCTTGGAAAACTATCGAACTTGAGTGTGGGAGAGGCAAGCAGAACTGTATGAGTAGGGGTGCAATCCGTTGATACATACAAGAATACCAAAAGCGAAGGCAGCTTGCTGGAACACTACTGACACTGAGAGACGAAAGCGTGGGGAGCAAAAGGGATTAGATACCCCTGTAGTCCACGCCCTAAACGATGGATGCTAAGTGTTGGACTTCGGTTCAGTGCTTCAAGCTAACGCATTAAGCATCCCGCCTGAGGAGTACGGCCGCAAGGTTAAAACTCAAATGAATAGACGGGGACCCGCACAAGCAGTGGATCATGTGGTTTAATTCGACACTAAACGAGAAACCTCACCTAGGCTTGACATTGATAGAAAGAGACAGAAATGTTTTTGTGCCCGCAAGGGAACTTGAAAACAGGTGCTGCATGGTTGTCGTCAGCTCGTGCCTTGAGGTGTACCGTTAAGTCGGCCAACGAGCGCAACCCATGTCATTAGTTATTATGTCTAATGAGACTGCCTGAGTTAATCAGGAGGAAGGTGTGGATGACGTCAAATCAGCATGGCCCTTATGCCTAGGGCTACACACATGATACAATGGTCGGTACAAA
>JAYVGV010000023.1:0-5424 GCA_043771825.1 Candidatus Altimarinota bacterium
ATCACTTGGCTTATAAAGATATACCTTCAGAAAAAGTCTTGACCTACCAGAACTAGAGAACCTATAAGCCCTCCTATGGGTAACGCCAAGTAGGTCTACTGAATAATCTTCTTTCTTATGCGTAAAATATTTCTCATAGCTCTTCCACTTTTCCTTATCTGTTCTTTTATAGGGATATACTATCTATGGACCAACATACTTGTACCACTTCCACATATATGAGTATGAGAGGGTGTCACCTGAGTCCAACTCTCTGAAACTTGAACGGTATGAACTGGAACAACTCAATATACAGAAACTCTTATGAGCCCATGGGAAGATCCGACACTATGAATACGGTTACAATATCCGCAAAATTGGAAGATGAATAACGTTATCACATTTACAGGAGGAGCGAGTGTACTCATTCGGAATGCTGATTATGATTGATCTTTACTCATCGAAAAAAAAGATAGCGTAATGCCATTTTGAGGCGTGATCTATGATTGGTATAGGGCATATACTTGAAAGACCTACTCAGGATTTACTCCTGCAGAAATCATCCTTTCTCATTGACTGGAAGCGATCATGCTTACTCGATCAGAATGATGATATACGCAATACCGTATATTAACTCAATGACTATGAACTGAGTTAATCACATTGACGTATCTGATAAAAGATACAGATTATCTGATAAAAAATGCTGAAACTAACCGAAATCAGACAGAACTCTTTTGAGTTATTAGCAGTATAGAATTACTTGGGCAAAAACTTGGAATACTCGATTTTTCTGATACTGCATCTGCAAAGTGGTCACACACATGGACTATCCGAGCTCCAAGGATCTCCCTTTTAGCATGAGACTATGAGATTATCAATACTCTCAGGATGAAAATGCACTGGTGACCCGATATGGAAGAGGAATTCATTCGAAAAGTACTGGTCACTCATGATGAGATAGGAGCAACCAAAGGAAATCAAAAGATACATTTTTTTCTCCATGAAAAAGCCATAGTGAATCCGAACGGTCCACGAAGTTATCCGTATATGGAATTGCGTGGCGGATTTACTCGAATAGGAACAGAGAACCAGACACCACTTACGACATCATTTGCCATTCCTTTATTATGAGATAGGATAATCGAGATGAGCCCTCTCCGTTCCGGTAACTTTGTGAATAATCAAATCAATCTCATCTCTATAAAAACTGCCAGTGGTGCAGAGATCTACGAATATATGATAAGTCTTTCTAAGGAATACGAAGGATAATCCTTATGGAACTGACTTATAGGACTTAATTTTCCGATATAAAAAATGATATATCCAACTGAGACACTGGAAACAAAAACTTAAAAGAATAATATTGATCAAGATAGACACACCTACTGATCCGAGAAATCCCAGCACTCTGAAAGATGGATACATGGACCAAGGTAGGCCCAAAAGAACAAACACTATACCCGACTCTCCCGAACAACCCGTATTCGCCATGCAATCATAGTAGAGATATACCGCAAGTAGGATCGATGCCATGATAAGCATCACACTTGTGATCCAAAAAGTTCGTAAAGATGGAAACATAGAAGAAGAATTACTTCCCTATACTACTCAAAATTATGTCACCTTCAAATCAAAAATACATCAGAATCGAAGATCTGAGCCAGAAACAGAAAAATCTGATCGGAATAGCCATGATGTCGATAAGTCTCCTGACAGGATATATCCTGTATCTCAAGCCTGAAGGACTGAAAATTCCTCTGTATATCACGCTTATCGCACTAGCAATATTTTTCGTGATGGGAATCGCGATCCTCCTGCATGGCAGAGTGACGAAAGAGCGATACCATCATCTCATGCAAAGCATCATCCTCCTTATGAGCATCATCCCACTCTGGATCGCTTTTGATCCAGCAGAAAAGCAATGTCGAGCCAATTTGCTCTTCCTCTCAGGAGATCTCTCTTGTCGGATCGGTTTCTGAATAGGAGCAACTATCGTAGTTATTATTTTTATTTTGAGTTTTACAGCTTTTCGGAAGAAATAAGTTCTCTCGATGAGAGACGCTCATAATAAATAGCACACACCTTCTCGATAGAAAGAAGAAGTGGATCAAAAAATGGAAGTGGTGATATGATATCTTCATAAGCAAGAGGGAGTTCTGTACAGCCAAGTATAAGACACTCTGCTCATGCTTGCTCAAGATACTGAAGTGCCTGTATAAGGATATCTTTATCTCATACATCTCATGAAACTCCTGAGATACCCTTTTGGATGATACTATTTATTTTCTGAAGTATTGCTTGATCCCTGAGGACTATAGGAGTCAATCATCTTTCACTGAGAGTCTGATCGTAGAGATGACTTTTTATCGTATTCATCGTACCAAGTATACCAACTCGGGTATACTGTCTCGATACGATATGGTCAGAAACGGTATCGATAAGCGAGATATACATACATGTATCACTACTCGGATCGTATATCTCATCGAGATAGAGATGCATAGTATTGCATGCCATGAGGAAGATATTTACTCCTGCTCATTTGAGACGAAGGTATTCAGTACGCACTTGAGAGACAGTAAGATCACGAGACTCAGTATTGTCTGTGAGTTCTCTGACGGGGATGTTATCGATGAGAAGATGAGGAAAATCATGATTCCCACCATTTGCATATTGATGAGATATTTCGAGGAAGAGCCTATAGGCTCGCAGGGATGCGTATGGTCACATACCTCAGAGAATACCGATAATAGGATGATTCATAGAAAATAAAATTAAAGGGAGGAAATAAGATGAATATCTACTCAGGCATCAGGGTGGATTTTCTGAGTCAAGTCCTAATGATGAAGTTTTCACTCATGATCGATATAGGGTTCTCCTATTTGAGGGTAATATGCTGGTATATTTCCCGTACTCTGAACGAGTGGGATCGGTCAGGAAGATTTCTGCACATGACTCGCTTCATAGTATTTCCCGAGTTCGAAAAATGGTCGCTCCTTCCCTCATCCGACGACGATGAGGTCATCGCTTGGATGATTTTTTACAGGAAATCTATCCGATACGTGGCCATTAGATACGATATTGGCTGCAGCATAACGATATGCAGATTGGAGAGATTTTCCTTTACTCTGTGCATAGTGTGCGAGTTTTTCGAGCGATGGATGATGCATATGAGAAAGTTCGAGGGCAACATCATCGATAAGCTCACCTTTGAGACCAAGCGAGAACTGCATATCGATAGAATCTTCGAGTTCTTTATGATGATTTTGTATATATTCATGAATATAGTTCTGGAGAATGCGTGCAACCTGTATTCCCTTCTCTCGATCAAGACCATTTTCATCGATGATAAAGTCTGTCGCCTGATAGATACGATAAGAAATATTGGGAATTCCAAGTGCCTGAAGTCGTCCTATAACACGAAGTGTCGGGATGATGATAGCTGCTATCCTGAGAGGAAAACCCCTATCTGAAAGTCCGATTCCGGTAGTAAAAAGTATTCTCGATTGTGTTGGTGCGAGTCCTACTTTACGAGAAAGCTGTTCGATATCTTTACTCGTCTCTGGGGTGAGGTTCCTATGAGGCTTGATATGAGAATCTTTCTGAAGCAAGAGCGTCTGCAAAACCTGATTATGAGAAAGTAAGTAATTCATGTATAAAAAGTTAAAAAAGAAT
This sequence comes from Candidatus Altimarinota bacterium, assembly GCA_043771825.1. GTDB lineage: Bacteria > Patescibacteriota > Gracilibacteria > BD1-5 > UBA2023 > JAGOMW01. Next base: position 3,658 of record JAYVGV010000023.1, read on the forward strand.
AAAAAAATCTACCAAAGATTCCTCTCTGACAGATTCTAGAAAAATAAAAATTGCTAAAATATCCGCCAATGAGGAAGAGGAATATTCCACCAAGATGTGAAAAAATAAGAAGTCATACTATAGAAGTGATAATAGTTTCTTTACTGCTGATTCGGGTGTATTCTCTATAAAAAAGGGGACTATTTTTCTCTCATCGAAAGGTTCTTCTCCTAATTTTTTCGCCCATCATCATGAATTTTCCATGAGAACTATAGGTTTACCTTGGAGATAAAATCCAGCAATTTCTTTGAGTGTTCAGGCTCCTCATCCGATGACGATAGCTCCATCGGCACTATAGGGAATGAGAAATGCATCTCCCCCATGACCCATATTGGTAACTATTTCTATATCGACATATGGATTAGCAACATTGCGTGATGATCACTTTATAAATCCTATGTTCACTCCTCATCCCTCATGGCTTCACTTTGAGGCTGCCTCCATGATTCCACTCTTTCCACCCGTAAGGATGAAACAGTTATTGTGAGCCAGAAATTTTCCTACCTCATAGCCCATATCATAAAGTTTTTTGAATTCAAGTGATCCTAATGGATACTCTTCTTGACCTGCGGAACCGATAACGGCAATTTGAAATTTTTTCATATTTAACGTGGGTTAGGAAATAATTGTGTAACTCTCTGAGTAAACATTTGTCCATAGAGTTTTCGAAATCCTTCTAGGATTATATTTGCTTTATTTGCCTCTTGTAAGCTAGAAAGCGTATTTATAGCAGGGATCCGAAGACTTCTTGGAAGCACTCTACATCATGCTGAAAGTCTCTCCTTTAGGACTGGTTTGAGCTCTGTCGGCTCACGAGAAACAAGGGTTATGGTATCGATATCGAGCCGTCGGAGTCTTTTTGCTATACCATTTATCGTAGTACCAGAAGCGACAACATCATCGATAAGAAGAATCCTCTCCTCTTTTTGTATAGAAGCAAGTCTTGCCATATCATCTTCGCTCACTTCGATACCTCTTGGCGTCATCCCATCGAGTTTGCGACGGATAGAAGGAAGGAATACTTTTTGATCCAAAGAAATAGATGCTTCCATAGAACTCAGAAATATTGACGATGATCGCCCAGGTAAAATTATCCGATCTACTCTTCATAAAAGACAAGAAAGTCTTTCCTCGATTTCAGTACGAATGTCTCTTGTATTTATGATACTTATACCGTATTTACTGAGGTCTCGTCTTCCTATGCAATCCTCGATATCACCCCGACTCATATTGGTATCATTTATAAGGAGCCTATCACATTGAACAGTAATCATATAGGAAAATAGGAAAAATATAAAAATCCGCCTCTTTTGGCGGATGGTTTTTTAATGGAGAGATCCTGAATCAAGTTCAGAATGACGAATGAAAAATCCTTACCGCCAATGCAAGAAAAAATGATGCCAGATATTTTGCCAAACTTGCTTGGATTTGAGATAGAGGTACATAGTTTTGATGATAGTTATAGTACGGTTTTCTTTTGTCATTTCGAACGGAGTGAGAAATCTCTTTTTCTTGTGCTTATGCGAAACAAATAACTTCATTTTCAATTCTTGATGTTAGAAGAGATTCCTACGGAATAACAAAAAGAAAAATCCCCCGAAGAGTTTTTATACTCACGGAGGATTTTGGAAGATTATTTTACGAAAATATCTACGCAATAATACCACACCGTGAGGTGAAGGTATGATGCCAAGATGATTTTATTGTTGCGATGAACATATTTTATAT
>JAYVGV010000024.1:0-8291 GCA_043771825.1 Candidatus Altimarinota bacterium
AATAGTAAAAAATTTTTCATATCTTGTAAGAAGAAAGTTTACTGAATTTAATCATACGCAAGCATTATAAGAAATAATGTTTGCTAGTCTAGACCCAAAATTAATACTACAATAGTAATTAATTGTAAAATATTTGCAACAAATAATAAATCACTGAAATTGTAGGACACATTGAGAGACATTGGCTCGACATTATTCATCTTTTTGATATACTCCCGCCGTGTTTTTTCATGATTTTATTCCCAACTCATTATTTTTATGTCGATACTTATTTCTGGATCTGTCGCTTTCGATACGATCATCCAGACTGTTGGAGATTTTCGCTCACAAGATGCATCTCCCGATCACGATCTTCATCTCTCGCTCTTTTCGCCACTTATACGAAAAGAATATGGTGGGACTGCTGCGAATATCGCCTATTCTCTCGCGCTTCTCGGGAATACTCCTCATGTGATCGCTTCTGTCGGTGACGATGCGACAGACTATCTACTCCGTATGAAAGAGATGGGAATATATACTGAGCTTATCCAGACTCTTCCTGGAAGTTATTGTCCTCAGGCATATATTATCCGTGATGCATGAAATGGACAGATAAATACCTTTCATCCTGGTGCTATGAGTGCATCATGAGAACTCACTCATGGAAATATTGATTTTGATTTCGTGATCGTCGCTCCAGATTCAAAAATGTGAATGATTCGACGAATAAATGAATGCACCAAAAAGGGGAGTTTTACGATTTTTGATCCCGGACAAGCAATGGGACTTTTTACAGCAGAAGAACTCAGAGATATGGTAGCAAAATCAGACATCACGATCATGAATGAACCTGAAAAAGTGCAATTTCAGACTATGACGGGTATAGATTTTGTAGATATTTCAGAAATAAATGGGCATACTGCTATCATCACTCTTGCAGAGAGAGGGGCGGAAATATACTCTAATTGATCCAGAGTGCTAATCCCTGCAATATATGTCGATACGATTATCGATGCTACTGGTTGTGGCGATGCGTTTCGAGCTGGACTCCTCTTTGGACTTTCTCACGGATGGACTCTAGAAAAATCCATCAAACTCGGAAATATCCTCGGTGGGATAAAGCTCGGATTTATGGGATGACAAACCCATATCCTTGATCGTACTCACATAAATACTCTTGGACAAAAGGAGTTCGGTGAAAAATTCTTTGATTAAAACTCATTTTTTTATACAATTTGCACGTTCTATTTTTTCAAAACTTATACTTATGGATTACAAAGTCGCTGATATGAGTCTCGCCTCTTGGGGACGGAAAGAGCTCTCGATCGCAGAAACAGAAATGCCAGGACTCATGGCTCTTCGCAAAGAATATGGCGCATCGAAGCCTCTCACTGGTGCTCGTATCGCAGGATCTCTGCATATGACAATCCAGACAGGAGTACTCATAGAGACGCTCAAAGAACTTGGTGCTGACATACGCTGGGTGAGCTGTAATATATTCTCGACGCAAGATCATGCTGCTGCAGCGATCGTAGAAGCAGGAACTCCAGTATTCGCATACAAAGGTGAGTCACTCGAAGAATATTGGGACTATACACACAGACTATTCGAGTGGTCTGACGGTGGCACTCCGAATATGATCCTCGACGATGGTGGTGATGCGACTCTTCTCGTGATACTCGGAAGCGAAGCAGAGCAAGATACTTCCGTACTCTCGAATCCAACATGCGAAGAAGAGACAGTACTTTTTGCATCTATCAAAAAACATCTTGAGATAAATCCTACATTCTACTCAAATATCAAGAAAAATATCAAGTGAGTCTCTGAGGAAACTACTACAGGAGTACATAGACTCTATCAGATGATGGAGAAAGGACGGCTTCCCTTCCCGGCTATCAATGTGAATGACTCCGTCACAAAGACAAAATTCGATAATCTCTATGGGTGTCGTGAGTCAATCATCGATGGTATCAAGCGGGCGACTGATGTGATGATCGCTGGTAAGATCGTCGTTATCTGTGGATACTGAGATGTCGGTAAGGGCTGTGCTGCTGCATTTCGTGGTATGGGTGCGACTGTATGGGTGACAGAGATCGACCCTATATGTGCACTTCAAGCTGCTATGGAAGGATATCGCGTCATCACTATGGATAACGTCTGTGATAAGGCAGATATATTCGTGACAGCGACAGGAAATAGAGACATCATCACGCATGATCATATGATAAAAATGAGAAATGAGGCAATCGTCTGCAATATCGGACATTTCGATTCTGAGATCGATTTGGTCTCGATGAGAAAATATACTTGGGAGAATATCAAGCCACAGGTCGATCATATCATCCTTCCAAATGGCAATAAGATCATCCTCCTTGCAGAAGGTCGTCTCGTGAATCTCGGTTGTGCTACTGGTCATCCATCATTTGTGATGTCGACGAGCTTTGCAAATCAGACTCTCGCACAGATAGAGCTCTGGACGAAAACTGCAGAGTATCCAATCGGAGTCTATATCCTCCCGAAACACCTCGATGAGAAAGTCGCGCGACTTCATCTAAACCGTATTGGAGCTGAGCTCACAGTACTCTCAAGTGAACAGTCAAAATATATCAATGTGCCTGAGAATGGCCCCTATAAGCCAAATCACTATAGATATTAAGCTCATATGTATCTTCTTAAGAACTCCAGAATAAATTCTGGAGTTCTTTTATTATTTCACCCATTCTCGATTTTCGATCCATCGATTCATAATATACGCGACCACAAGGGAGAGAATCAGAGCGGAAAGAGAAAAATATACCCAATGAGATCACGAGAACAAAGTATCAGTGAATACATACTCCTGAAGCATGACGATGATAAGGACGTGAAAAACATAGAGTGAGTACGATATGCGAGCAATAAATGAAAGCAATGCATTATCGAAGAGATTTCCGATATATCGAGAATACGGAAGTGAGACTATCAGTCATGCTATGCCAAGCATCGTGATCGGGAAGTGATATGGTCCATGTGGCCATGAGTACTCCCAATCTCATGACGCACGAATCTGCCAGAGAAAATATCCAAGAAAAAAAAATGAAAGTATCGCTCAAATATCAAAAATAAAATGCTTCTCGAATTTCTTCCGTTTCATCCACTCCATAATCCCTCAAAGTACTGCCCCCATAAGAAAATGAAGTCCAAAAAGGAATGGATTGTATATCGGGAACCATTCTCCAGCAATTCAAGAGATTTTCGGCCAAGGGAGAGATATCCAAAGAAAATGAAGTCCAAAAAGGAGTATTCAGATACCTACGAAACTTCAAACAATATGCCATATTTTTTTAAGCTTTATAACAAACATCAGAGCTATCGAAACTCCGATCCATCAGAGCATATCATATGCGATGAACCAGAGTGGTCAGTTTATATCGACTGGGAAAAATGTGCGTGGAGATACCCATGAGAGAAACGTGAATCCAGAAAAAAGACGAAGGAGTCAGCTCCAAGAGAATCCTTCCCAAAAAATCACAAGAATAAACGTTAGTATCAAAACGAGGTAATATACTGGAGCAATACGGAGCCATCTTTCACGAAGTGATGGGAAGAATCTCGGTACTTCGATAGCGGTATGCCATGTCTTCCAGTATGAGAGAGATCTGAAAAATCCAGAAAATACGAAAAATATACTCACGACAAAAACAAGATGTTCGGTGAATTGGTAGAAGTCCCAAGAGAACTCCGAAAGTCCTAGAGTATTTCTATATTGATTCAGATGATAGAATACGACGGTAAGGGCTGCGAATCAGCGAAGTCAGGTGAGTCATGAGAGTTTCATAGAGAGTATCATCAAAATATAAATAAAAGGAGGGTATCTGTTTAGCTCCAATCGGTTTTTCTTGCGAGTCATGTGATGATTCATTGTCTATAACACTCTGGCTCAGAAATTATTTTAAAAAGTATTTTTCTGAGCATCGCCACAAAATCTGGGGAAAGTATTTTTTTATAAAAATTGAGCAGTACTAGCACCTGTTCAATCGGCGTAAGATTATGAAAAACCGTATGGAAATCGTTGTGCGTGATTCTATCCACTTTCCAGAAATTTCTCGGATTATTCGTTCAGTCACGACTTTTGGGAACAATATGATGAGGGTTTGGATCAATCGTATACTTCTCCCATCGAGAGAGGATATTTCCATCAAACCATTCATGTGCATGGCGCATACCATGAATCTCGATAAAATCTGAGTCAACATAAAAATCATTCGAATTCTCAGAGAGAAGCTTAAAAATACGAGCATTGAAATCATCAGTAAGCGCACGTGAATTCATGCGAACAAGTCTTTCTATCGAATCATGCGGCAACTGTGTCCCGAAAAGATTATCAAAAGCTTGTCTTGTTTTATTGTGGGTTCATACTCTCTGGGCAATATGTGATATTATTCACTTTTTTTCTTCGGGTGTATGCGAAGAAAGTATGATTATTTCTGACATAGGATTATATAATATGATCTGCTTATATATTGTCAAAAATATAACCGACTTCTCTCTATTTTTTCTGTTCGACTTTCTCTAAATTTTTAATAAAATCATCATATGCAAAAATCCTTTTCTGATATACTCACAACTCTCAATCCCAAACAACTCGAAGCGGTAGAGGCTATCTACTGACCAGTACTGGTGATCGCGTGACCGGGAAGTGGGAAGACTCAGCTCCTCTCAGCACGCATAGCGAATATCCTAAAGTCGACAGATTATCTTCCCTCAAACATCCTCTGTCTCACCTTCACAGAAAATGCAGCAAAAAATATGCGAGAGCGTCTCTCTTCGATGATCGGACAAGATGCCTACCGAGTCGCTATTCATACGTTTCACAGCTTTGGAAGTGAAGTTCTGAATCGATTCCGCTATCTGACAAAAGAATATAATGATGCGAAACCTGTAGATACGATAGAATCCTCTCGTATCCTCGATATTCTCCTTGAGAAGCTTCCTTGGGATAATCCGTATAAACCAGGATTTCGTGCGAGTGATACTATCAAAGAAGTGAAAGCAACCATCGATAATCTCAAAAAATGAGGAGTCACCCCGACCTATTATCGAACACTCCTCGAGCTGAATGCTCATGCAATAGAAAAGATCAATCCCTTGATAGCAGAGTACTGGAAGGAGATCGATGCTCTCGGACAAAAAAAGGAAGACAAAGAAAAGAAAATTACACTCTTCAAAAAATTTACAAATACAGTTCGACAATTGTCCGAATTAGAGAAAAACATCGGGAGTTATGAACGATTTGAGACACTCATCATCCGAAGTCTCGATGAGTCATGGGAAGGCTACGAGTGAGATGGAACGACGAAGTTCCTCGGATCGTGGAGAGATGCCTGGACTGTAAAAAACTATAAGTGAACCAGGGAATTGAAAGAGACGAATAAGCTCGCTAAACAAGAAGCACTCGCGGGTATTTTCGAAGCGTACCAGCAGATACTGAGAGAACGAGGACTGATCGACTTCTCTGATATGATCCTTGAAGCGATCGGACTCATAGAATCCAATGAAATCGTCCGCATGAGTCTTGCAGAGCAGTATCAGTTTATCATGATCGATGAATTCCAAGATACCAACGAAGCACAAATGCGACTTATCAACGGAATCCTCTCAGTCAATACTGAGAATCCCAATATCTTTGCCGTCGGTGATGATGATCAGTCGATCTATAAGTTCCAGTGAGCCAATACCAAAAATATCCGTGATTTTCACGATACCTATACTGATACTCGACTCATCATATTGGAACAAAACTATCGGTCAAAAGAAGAGATTATCATTCAAAGTCGTACAGTTATTAAATCAGAATTGAACAATATAGCCAATATATTCGAATGAGCAGTAAAAAAATTTGAATCTATCCGTGGACAATGATGAGATATATCCAAGAAAAAATTCAAGAATGAGCTCGAAGAAATTTCTTGGATCATCGATGATATTTCCGAAAAAATCAAAAATGGAACCAATCCGAATGAAATCGCTGTGATCACGAAGAAGAATAAAACTCTTGAAATAATTGCAAAATGACTCCTAGGAAGAGGAATTTGAGTGAATTTGTCCAAAAATGAATCAATATTTGATAATGATCTGATCATTCTCATCATCAATATCCTCAAGCTTCTCTCGTCTCTCGAATGATCCTACCAAGATGAAGATAAAGAACTCCTCATCACTATACTCTCACATCCCTGCTTCAGGATCCATCGACTCACTCTCTGGGAAGTATCAAAATCGATCTACCATGCTCGAAAAGAGACGACTCGCTCTTGGATCGAGACACTTGCGAGCCATGAGAATCAGACACTGAGAAATATAGCCAACTTCTTCAAAGAACTCTCTCTGCGTGCTTATACTGAGCGACTCGAAGATATCATCGACTACATCACTGGAGCCAATCAGCTCTCACTTCCTGATGACTATGATGAAAGATGAAGCACGAATCCTCTCCAGATCGATATGTTCTCTGAGAGAGTGGATTTTGTTTCTCCACTGTATTCTTATTATTTCGGACAATTATCAAACAATATTTTATCAAATATTCGTAGTTCTGAGATCCCTCAAAAACAAGAAGTTCAAGGCGGAAAAATTTTTTCGAAAGGAGCTTACTCGAATGTAAGCGACTGAGAAATACATTTTTCGAACGATGAAGTTCGAAGTTTTTCAGGGATCTCCATACTCTATACACGCCATCTTGCGAATATGAGAACCTTCATCGAATGAGTACGAAATTATAAAAATAACAAAAATTTCCTCTCGCTTTCTCATGCGATAGAACTCCTTAGCCTGATCGAGAAGTATGCTCTCGATATCGAAGTTGCTCAGAGTATCGGTGATGAAAAAAATACAGTCAATCTCATAACGGTCTATAAAGCAAAGTGACTCGAATGGTCGCATGTCTATGTCCCGTGTGTGACTCAGAGTGAGTACCGTATGGGAAAATTCGGTGGATCTCCCCTCCCGAAAAATCTCCCACTCGAAGCTGAGAAAGACAATGATGAAGATATCGAGCGGCTTATCTATACGGCGTTCACTCGAGCAAAAAATAGTCTCACCATGACATATTCGAGTGAAAGTATCAGCGAAAAATCTCTCGAACCCCTTTCTTGTATCCAAGTCGAATCCGAAGATTGGGAAGAAGTCACGACCGTGCCTCTCACGAGCATGACAGAGACACTCAAGGTCGATAAAAAAGAGCTTTTCGCTCTCCCCTATCTCGGTGAAGAGAATGACTTTCTCAGAGATCGTATCGAGAAGATATTCGTCATGAATGTCACAGCTCTTCAGAACTTCCTCAATGTCGTAGATGCAGGGCCAGAATACTTCGTCTCGAATACTCTACTCCGATTCCCACAAGCGAAAAATATAGCAGCTTCCTACGGATCTGCCATCCATAAAGCACTCGAAGACTTTTTCAGTGATTTTATGTCGAAGAAAACATATGAGAAAAAAATACTCATAGAGTCTTTCGAACAATATCTCAGGAAGGAGGGCTTCGATACAAAGACAGAAGCCACATACCTCTCTCGTGGAAGGGAAAACCTCGAAGCTCTCTACTCTGAAATCACAGCTCAATCCTATGGAGAACTCTTTCTCGAATATGATTTCCGTGCGGCTCATGGTGGGGTGTTTCTGATACCCTCTTTGCAAAGAGGGATGTCCGAAGGACAGGGAGATTTGTCTCCTAAACAATCAGAAAAAAATCCTCAGTCGCTTCGCACCAGTTCCTTTGTAAAGGAGCTCTCTGCCATCCAGCTCACGGGAAAGATCGACCGCATCGAGCGACTCGCCGATGACTCGCTCATCATCACTGACTATAAGACGGGTGGAGGATTCGATACGTTCGATGGGAAGTGACCCGACTACGCCCAGATCAAGCAGTGGAAGTATCGTCTCCAACTCTCGTTCTATGCGATCCTCTTCGAGCTCTCTCCTCGCTGGAAGATGTTCCAGAGCAAGAAATATGAGCTCTTCTTCGTCGAGAAAAATCATGATGAAGACAGGTTTCATAGAGTGGTCGAGTATATCCAGCAAGGTGAGATCGAGCGGACGAAGCGGCTCATCATCGCCGTAATGTCGAAAATCCAAAATCTCGACTTCCCTGATATTTCGAAATATCCGAAAACTCTCGAGGGAATACGGGTGTTTGAGGAGGATTTATTGAATTGACAAATTAATAGTATATTATATAGGGTCTAGACTAGCAAATTTTTAAAAACTACCCGTTTTGCCAGTTCAAAGTTTCTATAATTGTACCGAAATTCACATTCTTTCAAGTGCAAGTGAAA
>JAYVGV010000025.1:0-20034 GCA_043771825.1 Candidatus Altimarinota bacterium
TAATTCGTAACTATTAATGTATGCCCCACAATCTATTTGAATCTATCCGTCACGTCAATGAGCACGAACAAGAGTATTGGTCTGCTCGTGAGCTCTATCCGATACTTGGATATACGAACTGGAACAAATTCCAGGATGTGATATTGCGTGCTCGTGAGGCTATAGTCACGAGTGGCACGAATGCAGATGACCATTTTTACCCTGAGGTAAAAATGGTTTCTACTGGAAGTGGAGCCAAAAGACCCATAGAAGATATCCGACTGACTCGTCGAGCGTGCTATCAAATAGCGATGAATGGTGATACAAAAAAAGAGCCGATTGCTCTTGCTCAGATGTACTTCGCGAGTCAGACTCGCAAACAAGAGCTTATGCAAGAATATCTCGCCGATAAGAGTCGTCTCGAAGAGCGAGAGAAGTATAGTGAGACTGATAAAAACCTCTCCAGTGCACTCTATAATAAGTGACTCACTTCTCCTGAGATCGCGAGTGTGAAGTCGAAGTGACAGAGGGTATTCTATGCGACTCCTCCTGATGATATGCGCAGGAAATACGCTATCCCAGCGAAAAAGCCTATAGTCGACAGAGCTCCAGATATCCTCATCACCGCTCAGTCCCTCGCGAATCAGATGACTGCGATGAATGTAGAGAAAAGTAAAGGGATGAGAGATGAGTTCGGTATCTCTCGTGAACATATGACGAACAATAAATCCGTGAGAGATACACTCATCGAAAGAGGGATCGTACCAGAAGATCTCCCACCAGCAGAAGATACGAAGAAACTCCCAAAGAAGATTCAGAAATTCGAAGAAGGATTGGATCCAGAGAATCTTTTATCAAGATAACATTTTCTTCTATGACTTCTTCACTCTTTGATTCTATTCGCCACATAAATGAGCATGAACAGGAATATTGGTCGGCTCGTGAGCTCGCAAAAATACTCGGGTATAGAGATTTTGGAAATTTCGAAAATGTCATCGAAAAAGCGAAAGAATCCTGTAAAAATAGCAAACAGAAGCCGAAAGACCATTTCGCCGACGTCACCGAGATGGTCGAGATAGGCTCATGAACTCAAAGAGCATTTCCATGATATCAACTTTCCCGATATGCCTGCTATCTGATCGCTCAAAATGGTGATCCTAGAAAAGTCGAGATTGCAGAGGCACAGACATATTTTGCTATACAGACACATAGGCAAGAAGTATCAGAGAGACTCCTCGACGATAAGAAGCGAGTAGATCTCAGAGAAGACCTCACCGAACACAATAAAAATCTCGCAAGTACTGCAAAAAGTGCAGGTGTATGGAACTACGGAGAATTCACGGATTATGGATATATGGGACTCTATGGTGGTATGCGTTCTCGAGATATCCACGCTCGCAAGAAGCTCAAACCGACAGAAAAAATCCTCGATCATATGGGAAGCGAAGAGCTCGCTGCGAATCTCTTCCGAGCGACCCAAGCAGAAGCAAAGATCAAACGTGATGGAATCAAGTGACAAACCCAAGCGAGTAAAGCACACTACGATGTCGGGGAGAAAATCCGCTCGACTATTTCTGAAATCGGTGGTACCATGCCAGAAAATCTGGAAACTCCAGAGAATATCTCGAAAGTGAAATCCCGTATCAAGAAAGAAGAGAAAAACTCCTTAAGGTAATGAGATATTTCTATTTTCTTTTTAGGGAGTTTCTTCTATAATCAAAATATTATATCATAGTTCTACATCTTCATGCCACGTACCCCTCTTCGTTATGATCGTGAAGAGTTTGAAGCGAAGGTAGGATCACTCCTCTCTTCTCTCCAGATTCTCCCGAGAGACCCCTCACTCTACATCCTCGCTTGTATCCACCGAAGCGTCCTCAATGAAGCTCATACAGGATATGAGTCCTCTAATGAACGACTCGAATACCTCTGAGATGCGGTACTCGAACTCATCGTCACGGAGGTGCTATTTCATGAATTTAGCGAGAAGACAGAGTGAGAGCTTACTGATATCCGCTCAGCGCTCGTACGGGGTCGGAACCTTGCAGAGATCGCGAGTAAGCTCGCATTTTCTCCTGCGATCCAGCTCTCTCGTGGTGAGTCACTCGCACAGGGGCATGATAATCCGTATATCCTCGCTAATACCCTCGAAGCGATGGTCGGAGCGGTATATCTCGATCAGGGATTTGAACGCGCGAAAGGCTTCATCATGAAGCATGTCTACTCGACACTTCCTCGTATCCTCGACCAGTGACTCTATGTCGATCCCAAGTCCTATCTCCAAGAGTATACTCAGGCGATATGGGGGATCACCCCGACCTATATGATCGTGAGTGAAGAATGAGCCGATCATAATAAAAACTATGTCATATCCGCTTCACTCGGTGAGACCACTCTCTGAGAAGGCAAGTGATCCAGTAAGAAAAAATGAGAACAAGATGCGGCTGAAAATGCTGTGAGTCGAAAGAAAGACTGGGAAAAAAAAGTGACACTTGCGAAGAAAGTCATGTAGTCTATTCTTGCCTTTTTTCTCATTTTCTGATAGTATCTCATCATGACATCAATCCCTAAAGATCAATATCCCAAAGACTTCTATTATCACCGTACTGCTTCACCGACCTATCGAGCCTATCTCGAAACCTGTGGACTCACGACTTTCGATATTGCTCATCCTCCTCAGTATGCATGGAAGAAGAAGATCTTCGGAAACTGGTTCTGAGTGATAAAAAATGAGCGTATCGCCTATGAGCCTAATATAGAAGAGCTCAAAAAAGCTACAGGATTCAAGCACGCATTTGTCGTATGGATCCCCTATGGGCTTTCTGTCATCCCGAAGAGCTGGAGAAGGCTCTGGTTCACCGATCACTTTGAAGAGACGGGATATGCGAAATTAGCCTATTCTGGGGAAGGAGATACAATCCATAAAAATCTTCCAAAACTTCCCACTCCAGTTTATCTCGCTTCATGGAATGATCGGTCTCGTCGAGCACGCAAAAAATTCCTCGCTTCAGGAGCAACTGTGAAACTTGTATCTTCAGAGGAGTTCACTATCTGATTTCGTACGACAAAAGTAAAACACTGGTATAAGTCTGCATATATCAGCTACCATAGTCGTATGGTCTCTCTCGATACTTCAAAGATCAGGCAGTGGCTTGCTTATGATTCTTCTGGTAAGGTGGTATGAGGTCTCGCAGTTCATGATTTTCTCGGAGATCACTCTGTCCACCTCGTAGCTTTCACAGATCAGAAATCCTATGATCTGCAAGCAGGGACAGGGCTTATGGATATATGGTTCTCTGATTCGTATGGAAAAGGATATAGATATCTCTCATTCGATCATCTCCGCAACAAAAATGGCCCGCGTGATCAGAGGGGATATACCGCATTTAAAGAGAACTTCATCACGGCACAACTTTCATTTAAAGAAGCGTACTTTCGATTCTTTTAGACGCTTCCATTTTTTGGGATTTTATAGTATTCGAGAAGGTACTTTGCGATATCAGCAAATAGTGCTGAGGAAGTATTCTCAGAGTACTGATCTGTACGTGGACGATTGATCGAGAGGATGAGGACGAATTTGGGATTATTCGCAGGAGCATATCCTCCGTATGAGGTGATCGTATGTCCGATATCTTGTCAGACGATACGATTCTCATATCCTCATTTATAGGGTATTTGAGATGTTCCTGTCTTTCCTGCAATCGTATATCAGGGGACTCATCATTTTTTCGCAAAACCATTTCGTACTCCATCCACGAGCATAGCGGTGATGATCCTCGAAGTTTCCTCTTTGAGGACACGACGGATGGGAGTAGGTATAGTATCGATTTTTTTGCCATCGGGATAGGTGATAGACTCGACGATATGGGGTTCCATATAGACTCCTCCATTTGCGAGTACTGAGTAGGCCGCGGCCATTTGGAGGATAGTAGCATTGATACCCTGACCAAATGACATCGTGAAAAACTGTGTACGAGACCATTTCTCATAGGGAGAAATCTGTGAATAGTTTTCTCCATCGAGCGTGATATTCGTCTTCGTACCGAATCCAAAATCCTGGATATACTTAAAGAATAGTGAAGGTCCGATCTTCCCTATGATTGATATCATACCGACATTGCATGACCAGTTGAGTGCATGGAGATAAGTATGGCGACCAGTACACTGAGAAGCGACATTCGATATGCGTGAGGATCGTCCTCATTCATAGGTGAGTTCTACATATCATTTATCATAGTAGGTATCGCTTGAATCGATCTCTCCCGTATCGATACCGATAGCGGTAGTGATACCTTTAAATACTGATCCAGGCTCATAGAATGCCGAGATGATGTCGTTGGTATAGACTCAGGCTCAGAATTTATTCTTATATTTATATTTGGTGATATTGAAGTTTTGTATATCAGCAATCTCGGCTTCTCGGAGTTTCAGTCTCTGTCCTTCGATATTGGCGAAGATGCTTCCACTGAGAGTATCTACGACATAGAGCGGGACGCCAAAAAGATCAAAATAAGGATTTCGGTACTTCGCATAGCTCACCATCTCCATGTCGTAGATCTGTGTGGCATTATTCACATCATAATCTGGATAGTTCACCATAGCTTTTATGGCACCTGTATGAGGATCCATCACGATGACACTTCATTTATTCGCACGGAATTTTTCTACTGCAGCCGCAAGGCGTGATGATATTTCTTTTTGGATATTTCGATCGATCGTGAGCGTGATATCGACTCAGTTTTTGCTCGATATGAGACCACGAGAGACATATCCATCGATAGGACGATTGGCATTATCTTTGATGACTCTTTGTGTCGGACTATCTCCTTGAAGCAAATTCTGGAAATATCCTTCTATCCCATATTTACCGACTCATTCACTATCGACGAATCCCGTGATTTGACCGACGATATTTTTCTCAGGATAAAATCTCACGAGATTGTCTTCAATCTTTATAAAAGGTACGATAGAATCTTCGATATAGAGTTCTTTATTTTTGATAGCATTTCTCTCAGCATTGATGCGCTTAAGTACAGCATCACGAGTACTGACATTCATTTTTCGGATGATTTCTAGGTGTTGTTTTTTTCTAATCTCGAGACGAGGAAGGATATTTTTTGTATCGAGGGCGAGGAGGCCTGCAAGCTTGGAAGCAAGGAGATCTTTGTTGGTGACTTTAGTCGGATTGACATAGAGATTATTCACGACGAAAAATAAGCTCGTATCCTGCCAGCTTCCTATGACTTCTATCGCTTTTTCATCGATATTTCGAGCGATCTCCATACTTTCCACTGAAGCTTCTATGCGAGATTCGAGGTAGTTTCGTATTTTCGCTTTCAGATCACTGATACTGATATTATTTTCTATACTGAGATCTTCCCTGAGATAGCCCCTCATAGAGTCTATGCACGCATTATTATAGGTACAGAATTCGTCGAATACGATATCAGAGAGAAATGTCAGAAGCTTCTCTTTTGATCCTCATTGAGAAGGGTCGATCGCGAGATTTCAGAGATTCGTCGATACGCTGAGTACTCATCTGAGAGACTCTTCCGAAGAGTAGATCGATCCACGGGATACCGGATTTCGGAGTACCATCGTCTGCTGATCATAAGCAATTTTTTTATAGAATTCGCCATTCACTACTGTGTATTTGAAGGTCATCCCAAGAAGGAATAGGGTATAGATAATACCGATATACCAGATGATTCCTATGCGATCGAGTCTTCGGAAGTGATGATAGATGAGGGTGATGATGTGCTCGAGGGCGTGTTTCATGAAGGTTTATTTTCGATAGGGGATGATTTTACTTTTTTGGAAGTAGGAGAGAGTCATGAGTGATGGAGTCGATGATACGAGAGTGATAGTATGCTTTCCAGCATGATCGAGTGCTTTGAGGATATCGAGATTTTGTATTTTTATCGGGTATGTATATTGCTCGGTGCAAAATGCATCTTCTATATAGATGATATTCTCATATTGGGAAAGATTATAGTAAAGAAGTCTCCGAGTTCAAAAGATAATACTATATTTTCCACTATAGCTATCGATCCAAGCAGCGACTCGTCTTGCAGGAGTGAGATCCGTCGGCAGGAGTGCTATATCTTCATCAGTATATACCTCTCTTTTCTCTGCGAAGAGAGAGAGGAGTATATCATCAGGGAAGATGAAAGCCGTCCTCGGTTTTATATATGCGTGTATATCTTCCTTCTGAAATATAGAGTCTACATAGTGGTGTATTTCTGTTGTATTCCCTTGAATCTTTTCGCTTGGATATTCTCTTAGGGGAGGACTCTCGAATATATAGTTCTTCTTATCGAGTCTTGTAAGGAGGGGTGCGGGAAGGAACATCGAAGCGACCTTATGGATGAGGAGAAAGTAGCGATCAGCAATCTCCTCGATCATAGATATCATATAGGGTGCGATGATCTCTATAGAAGCAATGACACGGATGATAGACTTTATATCAGATGGATCGATGGTCTCTGATGGGGATATATCGATTTTTGCTACGATTCACTCGACTATATGTTTGCCGATAGGTATCTCGATGAGATGTCCGATTCCGAGAGCATCATGCCATATCTCAGGAGCGAAGTAGATGTAGGGATATTTCGAGAGACTATGACGGAGAGGTATGACAGAGATATACATGGTATGGAGTATATCGAGAATGACCAAAAAAGGAAGGAATGAGGTCTATTTTTTGCCCCAGAGTTTGAAGAGATTGAACTCAGTATGGAGATCATATATATCTGATCAGTCTTCTTTTTTCAGGTATGCTATCACACTCGCAAGTATTATCCGTCAAGAGTGAATGATCCTATATCAATGATTTTCGTAGATGTAATAGTCGATATGAGGAGTATAGTGATAAAAACTCCCGATAAAATCGGGAGAGAATTATTTTTTCAGCGGAGTGATACATGATGGATATATTAGAGTCCGAGTGATTTTTTGAGTTCTTCTGCTTTCTCTGCATCAGCATTTGCGACGATCTGAGCCTTCTCCTCTTCGATATAGATATCTTTGAGTTGTTCCCATTCATTTTGTGCCTTGACGACGAGTCACTTGATGATCTCACCTTCTGTCGGCATGAGCTTACGGAATTCTATACGTTCATCTTCGAATACCTTCACGAGCTCATCGATCTGAAATTGAGAAAGTGTCGGTATGGCATCGATGACACGCTTCTTCTCGAATGTAGAAAGAGAAAGGGAGTGTTCGAGAAGATTCTGGAATGTCGCTTCTTCGAAGGTCGTAAGAGGATGTACGAGAAATCTCTGGAATACATCATCATTCGAGGTTTTCGGTCGAGGAGGAGATATCGGTACTCCTGTGCTATCTCATCCTTGAGCTACTGGGGATTGTCCTCCAGGAGGATTTTGGTCATCTACCATAAGAAGAAAGTTAATTTATTGTTAGTATAAGAGCATTTTCTAGATTTTCAAGAGATTTTATTCGTCCTATGTTCTAAATCTACTTGCTTCGACTTTTTCTCTGCATTTTTCCCAAAGATCATCGGATATCTCCGCATTGTTCCAGACGGCTTCTATATCTTCATCTTCGCTTGTAGCTTCGAGGAATGAGTAGACTTTCAGAGCAGTATCGAAGTCCGTGACTTCACTATAATTCTTCGGCATATAAGCAAATCCACTCGATTCAAATATGTATCCAGCTCATTCAAGAGTTTTTTTCACGTTCGCGAGTTGCGTGCGATCAGTCCAGATTGTCGTGGTTTCGCCATTTTTCTCATAGTCTTCTGCTTCTGTGTCCATAAGTGCGAGTTCGAATGATTCGAAATCTTTGGGAGTTTGAAGAATAAGCCGCCCCTTGTAATCATAGAGATAGTTCGATACTGATCCAGTCTCACCGAGACTCCCTCCAAAACTTGAGAAAATATGTCGCATGCTCGGGGCAGTACGGTTACGATTATCTGTAAGCGCTCGGACGATGATGGCGACACCACCAGAGAGGTATCATTCATAGAATATTTCTTCCACTTTCTTTTCACTCGCATCGAGTCAGGCTCCACGCTTGATTGCTCGCTCGATGACATCGATCGTCACGCCTGCTTTTTTGGCATCCGTGATCGCTTCGGCGAGAGTATTATTCTCTTTTGGGTCGGCTCCACGCTCTGCTGCAAAAGCGACAAGCTTTGCGTGGATGGCATTTACTTTGGATTTTATTTTGGCTCCAGCTTCTTTCTGGGCTTGTACGGTAGGTCATCTTCACATAATCGTAGAAGGGTTAGTAGGATAGTGAGCCCGTAAGATAAGAAAGGAGAATATATGAAATTCTTAGTATAGAAAAAATATATGCAAAAAATCAAAATAGGCAATATAAGAGATTCTTAAAAAAATGCAAAAGTCGCCACGAGGGCGACTTTCTTATAGTTTCTGCAGATTTTCACGCAGAAGTTTTGTTCATTTGGAAGCGTTTAGCACGCCCCATAATGATCGGGATCCTTGTACTCGCAGGGTGCTTGGCCACCAGAAGTACTAGCATTATCTGGATAATGCGCCTTTTGGTGTGCCAACTGCGCCTTCTTGAGCCTTCTTTCTGACCAAGTGTGACGGAGGTCGCCGAGATACTTGATCAGTTTTTTCGGGAGAATTGCCACGGGTATTCCTGTTTTGTATTGGTATGAGGCGGTGGAATTTACGCATTTTCATTTAGATGTCAAGAGTGTTTTCTCATTTTTTGATAAAAAACATATATTCCTGATTTCCTGCCTCACCAACGACGGATGCTTTTTCTCCGAAAAGGACACTATAATCAAGCTCTCAGAGAAGGACGAGAAATGAAACAAGAGCTTTTTCTACTACTCATTCAGATTTTGGGACTCCAGTTTTTCGGAGATTTGTTCGTCCTACTTCAAACTGTGGTTTAAAGAGGAGAAATATTTCTGTATTTTCGTCCGAGAATCTTTGGAGTTCTGGCAAGATTTCCTCAATGGATATAAATGATACATCGACCGTAATAATATCATATGGCTCTTCAGGAGCAGGGAATTTCCGAATATCAGTCTTTTCATGAGAGGATACTTTCTTATTATTGCGAATACTTGCATGAAGCTGATCACTCCCTATATCGACTGCATCTACATGATATGCTCAGTATTCGAGGAGTACTTGAGTGAATCCTCCAGTCGATGATCCGATATCAAGACAGCGAGCATCTTGTATATGATAATCTCTACTAGTGGAATCGAGAGCTTCGAAAAATCCATCGAGCTTCCCAGCACTCCGAGAGACCCAAACAATACTTTTGTCTTGTTTTATTTCTAGAGTATCTTTATCACTTACTTCAAATGCTGTTTTTGTGCGGATGATCCCATCGATAGAAATAAGCCCATTCTTTATAAGTTGTTGGGCTTTATTGCGAGTAAAACCATAGCGAGTTGTTAGATATTGATCGATTCGCATATTGACTTATATAATTTTATGAGTATATAGAATTTATGAACTGAGCAGCATTATCACATCATGTCGTACAGAGCATCATCCAGATTTCTATAAATACGAGTGTTCCGTTCCTTACTCAGAGATTATGAGTTCCACAGGCTATCAGAGATATTTTAGTTGCATCCTGACAAACACTAAACTGGGAAGATTTCCTCGATAGGAATATTTACTATAAGAGATGCACTACAAATCCTTGATGGAGCATAGAGAGACTTATTTGATTTCTTCAAGAATTTTTAGCAACTGACCCAGTTTTCTGTGGTGCCTTACACGAAAGATGATGACATATAAATACTACTTGAATCGAGACAGGGAGTTGTCCCAATAAGAATTATAATAGAGCGTGTCTCCACCCTGAAGAGAATGGTTTGTTATATGCGGTCATTGCAGGAGAAAGTATATTGGAAAATATCAAATGACGAGAATCTTATTAATTTAAAACACAATTTTTAGAAACTATCTCAGTCGATAGAGAAGCGGCACGTCAATCAAATGATTTTTGGGAGACAGGTATCGAGGGTGTTCATCTTGATATGCAGCGTGTTCGAGATTATCAGAGGAAACTCGCTGAATTTTGATATACATATCTCAAAAAATTGGTCCAAGAACTTGAATGACTTATTGATTCAGGAGCCAAAATCACACTTTCTGACATATGATAGAGAATACTTCATTTTCTAGTGGTTCTCTTTCCTCTTTTGTAAAATTTGAGAGTACCCAGTCACTCATACTATAGTGTTCATCGCGTCCTATACCGACTTTTATCCGACTTATTTCATGGGTACCGAGCTTCAGTATGCTATCCTTGAGTCCATTTTGTCCTCCGTGACTTCACTCTTCTCGATATCGCACCTTTGCGAATTCCATATCGATATCATCGGAGATGATGAGGATATCAGTTTTTGGATCAAGCTTGTAGAAGTTCACTACAGAAGCTATACTATCACCAGAAAGATTCATGTATGTAGTAGGCTTAAGGAGAAGTATCTTTTCTCATTTTTGCATTCATTCACTGATAAGTCACTGGAATTTAGAGTCCTTCCACTCTTCGAACTTCCACGCTTCTCGAATCATGTCTAGTAGTATAAAACCGACATTATGTCGTGTATACGTGTATTCTTTTCCAGGATTTCCGAGACCGACGATGACTTTCATAGGGATAGTCTATTTGTTCAAATCCGAATGTCAAAATAATCATGAAAGTTTATTTTTCATGATTTGTCGAATCGGTTTCTGAAAAAATACTCTTCAAATTTGCTTCTTTTATTTTAATATGGTAGTGTATAGCTATATTACTATTTTCTATGAAACCTTTTCTTCTCGTATTGCTCGCTATAGTTCCTTCTTATCTTAGCATAAGTTATGTTTTTGCTATGGAAGAGATGGAGTCCCAGATGACTCTTCAGAGCCCTACTTCATCAAATGTCATAGGGTATGGAGTTCTTACTGGATGGAGCTGTCTCCTCACTAAGTGGCTCATACAGTGAAATGGCTTACTCGATCTGAGTATCTACACTCAGTATATGAATAACATATCCCTAGCATGCCAGACTAATAATAGTATTCCTCAAGAAAATATGGAGGACTTTCAGACTACTTTCATGAGGGTTGATGTTAATAACCAATTCATTTCCTGATCATATCCGTGATGCGATACTCCAGATATAGTACTCTGAAATGGGCAAGTATGGGCAGCGTGTAATGTAGGATCTACTATTTCTGGGACGGGTGTAGAGAGTTATGGAAGTTATTTTCAATGGGGATACAATACTGATATTATTCAAGAGAATATTGTCGGTACCCAATGGGGAAGTTTGGATGAGATCATAGATTCAAATAGTGGTATCTTACAATGACCATGTGCAACATGATATCATATTCCCACTTTTTCTGATATGAAAAATCTACGTTCCCTTAAAGATGAATATCTAGTCTTAGAAAGTACAATACCAAGTGGATGAGTAAAAAACTCACTATGAGAGACAGTCCAAAGTGGTAGTGGAATTTATTGGACAAGCACATACGCCTTTTTAAGGGAAAATTGACCTCTAGCCAAGGCTGTAGATCTGAAATCTGAATACATTGATAGGTTCTATATACAGATGCAAGATACAAAATTACCAATTCGTTGTATCAAAAACTAATTCTTACCTTCTTAAATTATGCAGATCGAACGCTTTAATTCCCTCATCGATGATATTATCAAAAATAGAATCTCTGACCTCCACTTTGGAACAGGAGAGTATCCATATATACGAAATCATGTCGGTGATATCTCACCAGTAGTTGCTTTCGGGAAAGTCACAGAAGTAGATATGACAAATATCATAGGCTACTGTATGCCGAAACCTTTTACAGAGCATACCATCGATACTTCATATGAACGTAATCGTACCAGGTTTCGTGTGAATATCTCTCGCGTCATCAGCGGTGGTATCACTATCGCTATGAGAATGATCCCATCGATCATCCCTGAGCCAGAATCTATCTGACTTCCGAAGCATCTTCTCGACCTGACGATCGCAGAAAAGGGGATCGTCCTCATCACGGGTCCTACAGGAAGTGGAAAGTCGACGACGATGGCAGCAATGATCGAACATATAAATCGAAACACTCAAAAACATATCATCACTCTAGAAGATCCAGTAGAGTTCATCTATGAGAATAAAAAATCTCTCATCCATCAGAGAGAACTCGGAAAACAGTATGAGAACTTTCCTGATGGTATCAGATCCATACTTCGTGAAGATCCAGATGTCATCGTCGTCGGAGAAATGCGTGATCTCGATACGATACGTGCCGCAGTGACTCTCGCTGAGACAGGCCATCTCGTATTCTCCACACTTCATACCAATGATACTGTCCAAACGGTAGATCGTATCATCCAATCATTTCCACCAGATGAGCAAGCACAGATACGTATGCAATTTTCTCTTGCACTGAAGGCAATAGTCTCTCAGGTACTTCTTCCAAAGGCTGATGGTACGGGTCTCGTAGTGGCTCGAGAAGTCATGCTTAACAATGATTCAATACGGAATCTTATCATTCGAGGAGAGACACATCATATGTACTCTATCCTCGAAATCTCGAAACAAGATGGGATGATCCTCATGGACGATGCGATCATCGATCTCTATAAACGTAAGTATGTGACTCGCTCTGTCATAGAAAAATATCTTCACGATAAGGCTCGCCTTGCTATGCTTACTGAATAATCTCATATTGTATCATGATAAAAAAGAACTTATTTACATCGATACTGTCTCTCTGTGAGAAGTATCATATAGAGTCTCGCCTCTATCATACAGGTGATATCGTCATCGATAATGAATCAAATCATAACCTCTATGTATTTTCTTCAGGTTGGTATACTGTATGGTCGGAGAGCGTTTTTGGTGGTATACATCAAGTCTGAGAAGTCGATACACCAAGTGTCATGGGTGAGGGGATATTCTACTGAGCTTTTAAAAAGCCAGTGAAGGTCGTGACAGAGCATCCGGGAACAGTATACCTTCTTACAGAAAGAACTATTGCTGTTATAGCTAAAGATAATCCGAGGTTCTACGAGATACTCATGCGATCTTGTCTTGCTGTTACCAATGAGCGAATTCAGGAGGCAAATACTGAACGTAGTCTCGGATATGCTCTTGTAGATGCTCTCGAGACCCATAGCATAGGAAATATCTATACACTTCTTACGATTCTCAAAGAGACATTTTCTCTGTCAGATGTGATATGGATTGAGCGTCATCAGATACTTCAGGATGTTTTTGCTGTGAAGTATCGAGAATCTCATGGAAGTAGTCCAGTAAATGAAAAAATCGATCTCCCTAATAGAAGATCGCATGTTCCTTATAAGATTCCAGAATTTGCCCCAGGTAAATTTGGACATGTCTATCCGCTTCTTTCAGGAAATGAATATTTTGGATACATCGTATTCCTTTCACCGAAAGATCGACTTCCTGGTTATGTCACACGAATTATCGTAGATATGATCCCCAATTGTATACGTATCATCGAATCTGGATGGAAAAAATCGAAACATTAATATTGATATTTCTCATTATTCGTCAACAAGAAAAAGTCTCTAAATAGAGATTTTTTTGCTAGGGGGGATAGGGAATGTGGCAATATAGATATATGCTTCGGAAGATTTTTACATATGTGATTCTTATACTTACACTTATTCCAAATACTCTTGGAGAAGTACTTGCAGATGATGAGCTATCACTTCATTCCCTTGCAGATCTTCCTTATGGAGCTTCAGAGACTTTTGATTCAAGGAGGGTACTTCTCGAAGATGATCGTACGATGCAAATACCGAGTGAAGAGGATAGCTTCGATCCTTCAGTGACACTTTCTGAAATACCAGATATTCTACGATCGCCGATAAACTTCGATGCTACTGATGAGCTAGATAGTTCTTTCATGACCGTTCTTGCTGAGAAGAGAGTATTCGAGAAAAAACAAGAAATGCTAGTACCAACATTTTTGACGAATCCTTTCATGACAGATTTTTCAAAAGATACAACGCTTTTGGATCTATTTCTTTCTTCAGGATCTGTGTGAAATACAGAAATACTCACGGGAACATCTCTCCTCCAAGAGCAAGAATCATCACTTTCTCCAGCGATTGGGAGAAAAATAGTCGTATGAAAAAAGGCAATACAAAAAAGACATATTCCTGGAGTAAGGGGGATGATCACCTATGAGGTATTATCAGGGACGATCATCACTTCTGCAAGTGGTGATATCATCGATACGTCGAAGATAGATGCAAAAAAACTCGACATATCAAAAAAACAGCAAGCAAAAGTAAAATATGAGAAGAAGATGAAGAACCGAGGGAACTTGAAAAAATGACGAAGTGAGGCTCAAGTAGAAGGATTTGAGTTCGGTCTTTCCGGGACACATCTGCTATTCTCGAAACCAGTCATGCTCACTATAGATATGCCGAGTATGAGTGATGGGAATATCGTCGATCTTCTCACACTTCACGAGGGTGATAGAGATTTTCATACAGGAGGACTTTCTGTTTCGTCTCTCACTCTCTGTAACTCTGATGGCTCTGCGAGTACCCCAGGGTCACAGGCAATCGTGAAAAATGGGAAAGTCACTTTCTATACGTGTGGAGCATCATCTTTCACCATGAATCCTTCTGGTGGTACTGCGGGGTCTAATGATCTCCGTATCATCATCGGTGACTGTGCGCAAGTACAGATCTACTACAATAATCTCACACAGATCTATACGGGCAATCCTCCAGCTACTGGTTGTACTGGTGTGCCGAATGCATGACCTACTCTGCGTATAGGAGGAACTACCTATGGAAATGGCTTCACGGCATGGACATCGGCTACGACGACAGGATCAACGAGTGGGAATACCTATACAGCAACTTCTACCATGCGAGCGACAGTCTGATGACTCAATTATGATCTCATCATCGATTGGTCTCATATGGCTCCGAACAAGTACTTCACGTGGAGCTGGAGGGTAGTCATCCCAGCGACGAATACGAATAATGTTCGTTTTTACTATGGTATGGATAGTTTCGTGGCATGAACAGATGCCAATGATGTCTGATATTTTACGAATACCTGAGGCCAGACATTCGGTATATATGATAATGTTGCAAATATCGTATCGGCATTTCGATATCTCTCATGATCACTCTGGACTGGATATGAGGCATGACCATATGGCAATATCAATACCCGAATCACGTGAGGGACAGACTTCAATAATACGATCCAAGGTACGGCTTGAGATCTGGGATTCGGAGCGAATTGGAACCTCGGGACAACTCCAGGAACCTATAGTGGTACTGTCGAATGGAGACTCGCTCCATATGTCGTAGCCAATGTTCCCGATCTCATCCCTGGTATCGGTCAACCAGAAGGTCCGCTGACGACATCATTCACATCGGAGATGCCTATCACCGTGACCAATGTGGGAAATGCATCGTCGAGCGGAGTCCATACAGTTATCCTTACTATACCGACCGGTATAACTGGCCCAACGAGCGCATTTATGAATAATGAATGGTCCTGTAGCGCCCAAGTGGGAACAGGAGTTACCTGTACAAAAACGACGAATATCACTACTCCACTCTGAGATGATACTGTCCGTATCCCCGTCATCCCGACTCTTGCTGCAAGTGGAACGAGCGTGACATTCGATGTACGTATCACGAATCCATGAGATTCGAATACGACGAATAATACCGCATTTGCGATGAATGCTGTCGTCGGATGACCTCCTCCGAATGATCCTGGATGAGTGACAGGAGAAAATCTCTGGCTTCATGCAAACACAGGAACCAACTGTACGACAACAGGATGTACTATCACTACCTGGGCGAATCAGTGATGACTCGGTGCTCCTGCCAATGCTGTCACAGGTCTCGGAACTGTCACCTATGATCCGACTAACCAGATCAATGGATATCCGACACTCTACTTCAATAATGCTTCTCTCAATACCAATAATACCCTGAGTCTTCCTACCAGTGCTAACTCGATATTTGCTGTCACGAATATCGCTTCAGGTGGACAATTCCTCATGGGAACTCAGACAGTCACCAATAAGACTCGTCAGTGGTCTACCTCGCCTACGGAGGATGTATGGATGCGGTTTAATAATATTATTTTCTATAGTGGTGCGAATAATAGAACGACGAATATCCCCGCAATCACGAGCAATATCCGTCAAGCGGCATGAGCCTCTGCAGGATATACCAACTGACGTTCTTTCCTTTCGAGTGCGGATGCTACAGTATTCACGGTCAATAATTTTGGTATCGGTCGAGTCGGGAATACGAATTCCACCCTCACGAATGTGGCTGAAGTGATCATCTTCCCGACGGCTATCACACTGGCACAAAAAAATCAAGTAGAATCCTATCTTGCTCTTAAATATGGTATCACCCTTGATCAGACTGCGGCGACAAATTACACCCTTTCTAATTGATCCATCGTCTGGAATGCCCTCTCAGGAACCACATACAATAACAATATCTCAGGTATAGCACGAGATGATACCAGCACACTCAATCATATTCGATCGCAGTCAGTCACGAATACTGGAGATATCATTATTGCAAAAGCATTCATCTCAAATAATCGATATGCGCTCATTGGATGAGACAATGGTGCACTTATCACCAATTTCACTGGATCGGATGCTCCATTTGGATTTCAGCGGATCCCACGTGAGTGGCAATTTCAGGAGAAAAATGGAGACGTAGGTACAGTGATACTCTCCTATCCAGTGGCTTCTGTGCCTTCAGGTTTTACTGGCACACTCTTACTTCTCACTGATTCTGACGGACTGTTCACGACAGAATCGACTGTATATACTGGCACACTCAATGGATCAAACTGGGATTTCTCTCTCAATATCGCTGATATGCAGTATATCACGTTTGCAAAGTCTATCCCGACAGATACGACTCCTCCGACTATCACCGCTATAAATATCGCATCAGGAACACTCATACCAAGTTCGAACTTTACTCTTATCACGAATTTTAGCGATACGGGATCATCGGTCGATACTTCGAGCTTTAGTGGTCGTATCTATGCCTGGGATAGTACGGGATCGACGTGGAACCTCACCAATATCGCTCCATCGTATATGTCTATCACGGGTACGACGACGACTTCTACGGGACAACTTCAAGTGAGAGGGATACCTTTCGGAAAGTATCGATTCGATATCCTTATTTCTGATACAGCGGGTAATACCCTCACTCAAAGTTATACTTATTTCGTCGACGCCGTCATATGGACGATCAGCGCACCACTCTATCCTATTGGTTCAGCGCCACTTGGGGCGAGTACCTTCGGTTCAGGAGAGCTCATCATCACAATAGAGACTGTCGGTGCTGGATTCAATCTTTCTATGCTTCGCACGACAGATCTGACATATATTTCTGATGTCATCTCAGTATATAGTGGAAGTACAGGTTGGGGATATTCCCAGTGGAATGGGACTTCTTTCCCCCCTACGATCACTCCTCATGGTACGAGTCAGTCCCTTGCCTCGGTCGCAAAAAATATAAACTCCAATGGTCAAAAAAATACCTTCGTGTATCGTGTGAAATATGGAGTCAATCCTGGAGCCAATACTCCAGCAGGCGATTATAGTGGTATGATGAGATTTGGAATTAATTTGACGTATTAAATCGTGATTATGAAAAAGAAAATAGCAATCGTATGCTCTGGATGAGGCATGAGGTGTTCGTATACGTGAGGATTCCTCGCTGGTCTCGGGACAAAGTTTCCGAATTTTAAACCTGACCTCATGATTGCTACTTCTGGTTGAGCCTGATCAGCTATGTATTATCTTACAGATCAGCTCTCTGAGATGAAAAATATTTGGACGGATCACCTTGCCAATCGAGACTTTATAAATCTTATACGGTTATGGAAAATAATGAGTATCGACTATGCGATAGATATTGCTCTTCGCCTCAAAGAACCACTTCAAGTACAAAAATTAGTAAACTCAAAAACAAAATGGTATATTACCGCAACTGCCGTTAGAAATATGGAGGCAAAATACTTTACACAAGAAGATATACTAGCAGGTGACGATATATTCGATATTCTACAGGCTTCTATGTCAGTTCCTCTTGTCTATGGGAGGATAAAAACTTTCTCAGGAAAGCATTATATCGATGGTGGAGTTGGAGCTCCATTTTCGAAAACAGTAGAGAAAGCAATCGAGATGGGAGCGACTCATATCCTTGCAATTGATGCTTCCAGAAAACAAAATCAGCCGATAGAATCACTTTCTCAGCATGGCGTTGACATACTACTTATGAGAAATCAAGCATTGCCCGCGCGTCTTTTAACCCATAATTCTCGTATTCTCACTCAGGCATTTGAACTGGGATATAGAGATGCTATGAATCACTTTGAGTTAGATGATTTTTTAAAATAAGAACACGAAAAAATTGACTCCATTGATATCCCTTTAAAAATAGACAAAATCTATTCCCCTTTGGTTGATAGACTATAGATGATTCATGAACTGGTAAATCCAGCATCTATGAGAGTAAGTGGTGACTTTCACTGTAAGAGGGGAGTAAGTGTAGTGATTATATCGCCTGCTTTTACGGAGTTGTGTATCTTCACTTTTACGAGGAAAATTCCAGGCTCATTCGTCTTTACTGAGGTTCACACGTTTGTAGGAGTCAATCATATAAATACGCTTGGATTTCCAATGATGGAAAAACTCACTGTATCAATATCTTGTGCTGATTTACCCATACGTAAAGAGAGTGTTCCCGTCGATGACTCCATGATAAGATCAGCATCATATACGACTTTTTGTGTATTTGCTTCAAGGACATTTGCCTGAAGAGATTTCAGATCGATTTTTGTCCCAGTGACTTGTACTACGATGGCGAATCCAAAGATTATACCGAAAATAGCAGGAAGAATATAGTAATGTTTGCGAGTCTCACGATATCGCGAGAAAAAGTCTTTCATACAGATGAAAAATGAATATAATAAATAAAATTTCTAGCTCAATTATATACTATTTTTCAATTTTTGTCAAACTCTATGAGTCTCAAGCCATATTTTTTTATACTTTTTATTATATTTCTTTCGAGTAGTAGCTCAGCAGTACTACTCATATTGTATCTCAATCCAGAACTTGATACTAAATTTGCTTTCTCTCTCATGGCTTTTGCTCTTTTCCTTGCTGGATCGAGTATCCTCTCGATATTTCTCTTCTTTGTGAAGAAAATTTACTATCGATGAGAAGTGACACTCTCGACTATGAGTGCGAGTATTCGGCAGAGTATTTTACTGATTATCGGTTTTTTGATGATGGCGCTTCTTTTTACTTTTCAGATAGCCAACAATCAACTTATCGCTATGGTTTGGGCTGCACTTGCTTGTTTCGAGATTATGATACAGGCACTTGAATAGACGAGAAAGATATATAAAAACCCCTTTTATGGTAAAAAATCTTCACAAACTTCTTAGAAACTCGTATACATTGACGCTTTATATAGCGTTTCTTATACCTTCTATTTTTATTTGGTATCACTATTCTGCACTCGATTATGTAGCTGCAAACTATCAGAGCTACTTTTTTGCATATTCTGATGCTTTTCTCTCTTGGTGCGCTATACTCCTCTTCCCTCTTTTGCTCACGGGTATAGTATATCGTAGTATGATATTTGGTACACGAGAATGAGTGAAGCGGTCTTCAGGGTTTTTCTGACTTATAGGGTGAGTATTTTCTCTTCTTATCACAGGGGCAAGTTGCTGTGGTATTACTCTCATATCTGTTTTCGGGATGACATCAGTGATTGGATTTTTGGAGATATTCCCCTACCATGGTATCGAGCTGAAAATTCTCGGAATTCTTATGCTTTTTTATGCGGTGTATGATCTCTATACTCACTTGGAAGTATGTAAAATCCCGGAAAAGCATAGCGCTCATAAAAAATCTCATAATAACTATAATGGGTCTAGACTAGCAAATTTTTAAAAACTACCCGTTTTGCCAGTTCAAAGTTTCTATAATTGTACCGAAATTCACATTCTTTCAAGTGCAAGTGAAA
>JAYVGV010000026.1:0-8720 GCA_043771825.1 Candidatus Altimarinota bacterium
GCATCGACAAAGCTTTGTCACCGAACTACCGTCACAGGACTACTCCCAGAAAGGTATACAAATGGTGCTGTTGTGTCGACAATGTTGACAGTTCTTGTCGCATTCGCCGAATTTCCAGATGTATCTACTTTTTGGTATTGTAAATAGTATATCCCCAGAGTATTGGAATCGACAATTCCTGATAATGAAAATGAACCTATTGATCCATAACTTCCCGTAAGTGTTTCACCACTTCCATCGACGTTATCTGTCCAACTAGCAGAGTCATCAATATATGCTATACCTATCTCACCACTGACAGTATAACTACCGGATAATGTTACTACAGGCGCTGTGCTATCACTATCAACCACATTCACAGTACGATCAATACTTCCAGTATTTCCAGATGTATCTATATATAGGTATTCTACCACATAGCTTCAAGTGTTATTTAGATCAATACTTCCACTATTATATCATGATATGACCCCACTTCCATCGACGTTATCTGTCCAGCTAGCACCATCATCAATAAAACTCCCTGAAATAGTAACAGTGACAGGTGTTGATCCAATAAGAGTAACAACAGGAGGAGTCGTATCTGCTGTCGTAATCGTAAACGTTGAATTTATCGGTGGATCTGCTATTTCTCCACTTCCGTTATATGCTCATGTGAGTGATGTATTTGCCACGCCGTCTATATAGCTTCCCCCATCGGCAGTGTTTACAGTGTAATCATAAGTAAAAATTGATCCTGTTCCAAGGTCAGTCATTGCACTATCGATAATATCTATAGAACCCGGTTGATCTATACTAATAAGAGGGGTTCAGACCACTGGTTCTGAGTAAATAGCTGTAATAGTGAGTGCTCCTGTCCCAGCTGGATTTGCTGAGTAGAGAAGTTCCACTGTTGGAGATAGCGCAAATGCTATATTTGTTAGTGGGGATAGCATTCAAAGAACAAAGGAAACAAGAGTGACAAGGCTAGTGCCTTTGTGAAAAGAAAGAAATGAGTATTTCATATTTGTATGATTAAGTTACTATTTTAGAGTACCATGGAGTAAAAAATATTGCAATTATTCTTACTATACTTCAGATATTTTATATTGACTATTTAAAAAAGTGTGAAATTTTTCTCAAAAATATCTTTGCGAAAAATATCGTTTGCCTACAATGACGGAATATAAATTCTACTTATGGAAACCACACTTATTACCAAGCTCTTTACATTTTTTGAAGAGATCAAGCACCTTGATGAATATGACACTGAGTATTGGAGTGCTCGCGATATGCAAAAACTCCTTATGTATAAAGAGTGGAAAAATTTCGAAGTCGTCCTCGAAAAGGCTATGGAAGCTTGTCGGAAAGCAGGAAATAGTAAATTCGACCATTTTGTCGCCGTTAACAAAAAGGTTTCTCTTGGTTCTGATGCAGATAGAGAGATATTTGACATACATCTTACTCGTTATGCTGCGTATCTTATCGCTCAGAATGGAGATCCTCGCAAGCAGGAGATCGCTTTCGCTCAGGCATATTTCGCTGTACAGACTCGTAAGCAAGAACTTGTCGAGAAAAAGCTTCTCGATTTCGAGAGGATCCATGTCAGAGAGAAACTGACCCAGACCGAAAAAGAACTCACTGGACTCGCCTTCGAGCGAGGAGTCGATGGTATGGGGATGGCTCGTATCCGAAGCAAAGGGGATGCGACCCTCTTCGGAGGTAATGCCACCAAAGAGATGAAGCATAAACTCGGGATCGATGAGGATCGTTCCCTTGCTGACTTCCTCCCGACGGTACTTCTGAAGGCGAAAAATCTCGCTGCAGAAGTGACCAACCATAACCTCCGAGAAAAAAATCCCTCCAGTGAGAAGGGAAGATCACGGAAGAACATATGAAAAATAACCAGTGAGTCCGAGAATTCTTCGTAAAAAGCGGTATCACCCCAGAGAACCTCCCACCAGCGAAGGATATCCAAAAGATACGACGAGAGAAAGAATCAGAAGAGAAGTAAATATTATACTCTCACTTTCCCACGAAATCCTCGTGCAGCGTAGTATGAGTCAGCACCATTGTGATAAATGAATACTCGATCATAACGCCTATCGCCGAAGAGTGCTCCTCCGAGTTTTCGTACGCTTTCTGGAGTGGCGATCCATGATGAAGTCTTCGTGTCGAAGATGTCGAGCATCTGAAGATTTCTATATTCCTCTTCATTTAAGACTTCTATGCCGATTTCCTTCGCTATCATTTCGACACTATTTTTTGGTTTATTCTCTTTGCGAGCATCGAGAGCTGCCCCGTCATAGCAGAGACTCCGACGCCCTGCAGGACTCTCGGGTGAGCAGTCCATGAAGACATATTCGCCAGTTGCTTCGACACCTCATACGACATCGGGCTCTCCTCCTGTCGCTTCCATGTTTTCGAGGATGGCAAGCTTGTCTGGGTTGGTGAGGAGTCGTGCTTCGACTGCCTCCCAAGTGATATCGGGGTGGCGGTGAGGGTGGGCGAGGAAGCGAGAAGAGAGTATATCTATTTGAGAAGACATAATGTGGAGGGATTAATTATCTATTTCCTTTTGCTCGATTGTGCGTCTTGCAAAGCATTTCACAGTTTCTTATATCAGTTGCACCATCTTTACTCCAAGCTTTTACATGGTCAGCATCCATTTCTGCGAGTTTCCATATCTTGTTTTTATTTGCATCATGCCCCATTACACAATGCGAGCAATTTGATATTCATTTGCCTTCTGCATCAGTAGTCTGTTTTGTATAAACAATCTTCTTTGTTGCTTCATCAAATATACGAACTTCAAGGAGTTTTGTATCTATAGAACCGCCCAATATATACTCAAAAATACCTTTTCGGTTTTTGATATAGCTATCCCCATAGAGCTTTCGAACCTCTTCAGATACCTTTATAGAATTATATGCCTTTTTGTGATACGTCTCATAGAGTCGTCCCCACTCAAGTCATCTCATCTCACTCTCGACATCTGTAAATACACTAGAAACCCATTCAATTACCGTATTAAAATACGTTTTTAATTCGTTAATATTCGTGTTGTTCCTATGCTGGCTCATATAACTATCAATATTCCCCTTACTTACCCAATCGAGAGCAGATTCGAGGTATTCTTGCCTATTCGCACTTCCTGATATATACGCACCCCATTTCTGAATATTTGCATTTTGACTATTACTAAATTCTTCTTTTGCAACTGTTACAAAATGTCCTGAATAGATAGCATTTCTAAGCTCTTGTTGGTTCAAAGGGACTCCCGCTATATTAATCGTACGAAACCACTCCTTGATTTCACTTTCTGTACCTTCACACTCGTATATTAGTAATTTCGTTTCGAGTATTTTTGCCTGCTTATCAGTTGCAATGCTATCAAAATTCTGTTCCATACCATGCTCATCTTTCACTGCAAATTTATTCTTCACATAGCGACCGATACTCGTGATACGCTGTTGTCCATCGAGTACTTCTAGATTATCTTCACTCACCTTATTGAAGTATATGAGACCAAGCGGATATCCTTTGAGTACTGAATCGATCACCGCTACATCACGCTTCCCATCTGCATAAATATAATTACGCTGATACTCAGGCTGAATAGTGAGCTTGCCTGAGAGACCAAAAAGCCCTTTTCCTTCAAGTTCATTGTAGACGAATCCATCGCATATATCACGGACAGTAATATCGATTTTGAGAGTGGTTTTCATAGGGTTTTATTTTTTCTTATGTTTAATAAAAATACGTTTAAATGTTTCTTTGCCATTAATATAAGAACCACGACCATAAATTCCTTTTAAATCTTGATTGATACCTCGATTAGATCCCACTAGATCGAATTGATCAGGATTATATTTATCGAGAAAGCTAATGGGTACACCCATTATTCCATTATAATCACTTGGGATTGCATCCGTAAATGGTACTTCTATGGCATTATAGTTATCGTATTTATCATATCCTTCTTTCCCTTTTATATCTTTATGTTTACTGTATTTTAGATTGTCTTCCATCGTCATTAGCGGCAATATTTGATGACGCCGACCATGGTCAAAATTGGTAAACCAACAAGAATTACCAAGTCTCGTATAGTCTCCGATATACCCAAGGCGAGCTGCTTTTTGTCTATCATTTTCAGCAATCTCTACTCCTGCTGGAACAGCAAATACCATATCAGTACCATTTCCAGTAGCACCTAACCAAGCTCTATTCTCTTTAATTAAGGGAAATATTTCTTTGTAAATAATAGCATTTATGTGACCAATTATAATAAACTGCTTATCATCATCTATGATCCATGAGAGAAATTCACGAAAAAGAGAAAATGGAGGATTAGTGATAATGATATCTGCTTCATCACGGATTTTCCGTACTTCTTCACTGCGAAAGTCACCATCTTCTTTGAGATACTCCCAGTCAAAATCTTCAAAATTTACCTTGCCATCACCCGTTTTATCCTTTGTCAGAGTATATATTTTGCCTCTGGAATCAGTCTTGGTTTTATCAAATTTGGGACTATTGACTTCGATAAGACTCAGTTGTATGGTGTCTTTATATTCTTTACTATCTTTAGCAAAGCTCGTGCTTATGAGTTTTTTGAGTCCGAATCTCTCGAAATTCTGAGCAAAGAATTTGGTAAAATTGCTCCATTCTGGATCATCACACGGGAGAAATACTGTCTTGCCACGAAAGACATCGGGATTATACTCTATATAGGCATTCATCTCTTTTTCTATGTCTTGATACTGCGTATAGAATTCATCATTTTTCGCTTTTTTCGCATTGGTGAGATTGCTGTTTGCCATATTTTGGGGATTTGTACTTTCCGAGTAATAATAAAATCAATATACGATTATAAAAAGTATATTGATTTTGGTGAAATCGCAAATTAATGTCCCAATCGTAACATATCCTCATGTACACTATTCGCCGCGAGACACCCTTCTGCGGCAGACATGATGGTCTGACGGAACTTATTGCTATTGGTTGTCACATCTCCTGCAGCATAGAGACCCTTCACAGTCGTCTCTTGGCGTTTGTCGACGACAAGACATCCTTCAGGATCTTTTTCTGGGGACATACCGTCGACGATCTTCGTATATGGCGAACTTCCGATGGCGACGAATACTCCATCGATAGGAAGTATCTCGCCAGTAGTGAGACGGAGACCTGTCACTCCCATCATGCTTCCTTCCACAGAGCTCGCTTGGGTGCTATAGTGGAAAGTGATATTTGCTCTTGCATTTGCCTTGTCGATCCAGATATCTTCAGCACGTGAGCGTTCGCCACGTACGAGGATATGCACATGCGCACAGATATCGGCGAGGTAGAGTGCTTCGGTGATAGCAGTATTACCAGCTCCGATGACGGCGACAGTGAGTCACTTATAGAAGTTTCCATCACACGTCGCACAGTAGGATACTCCCTGTCCATAGTAGTCCATTTCCCCGGGGATACCGAGTTTTTTGTATTCATTTCCTGTGGCGAGGATGATACGCTTTGCCTCATAGATATCTCATTTCTGAGTCGTGATCTCGAATCTATCTTCGCCAATTTTCGCCACAACTTCGACACGATCCTGTATGAGTGTCGATCCAGCAGCCTCAGCATGCTTCAGGAAATTATCCATGATCTCTCCACCAGGAGCTGAGAGTACTCCTGGCCAGTTCTCGACACAGTGAGAAGTCGCAAGCGCACCACCAGGGAGTTCACCGATGATGATATTGTCGATCTTATATCGACTCGCATACATACCCGCAGGGAGTCCAGCAGATCCAGCGCCGATGATGATAAGATCGTGTTTTATAGTTGAAGCAGACATAAGTGAAGGAGAGAGTGATAAAAAAATTCAGATATTCTTATAAAAATATAATGAGAATAAATCTCATTATATAAAAAAGAGTGCGAAATACAAATTTATACTCATGATTTTGATTCGAGTTTTATATCACTCGTGTGCTTATCACGATATTCTTGGATGATATTATTGATCCTTCGAGAGTTCTCTATTGGGTCTGGGGCATATTTCACGATCATATTCGAAGTCTCACTTGCTGTACGTATATGGACATCACCGAATTTGAATATCGTCTGGAATATTCCTGCGGTATGTGCATTCACCTCTTGGACACGATCGAGACTACACTCAGTCACATTCCGGGAGAGGGCAGATATCTGCTCGATCCCGATGACGCGAGAATCAGTGATGATGATGATATCAAGCTCGTCATTGATCCAGTCGATCAATATAAATGTCACAAACATAATCCAGTATATCGTGAGCCCTCACCAGTAGAGTGCTCCACCTGTGATATCCATGATCGCTATTCTATAGCTTATGAGGATTCATGTAGTGATGAAGAGTGCAAGGAAGTAGAGAAAATGAAACACAAGGATAATCCAATGACGATGAAGGGTCATCATGATTTGCTCATTTTCTTTTAGGAGTGAGATGTGTTCTTTTTTGACCATGTGATATGAGGATCTTTCAGATATATGGGACTGAGTTCCGAAGAGAGGGGAAGCTTCTGAAATAGTGTTTCTATGAAGAGAAAACCTTCCTTATATTGTATAAAAACTTTTGTATCTGTAAAATCATTTTTTTCTCCGTATCCTCTGTAGTTCCCTTGAGGGATTTCTTCTTTTGGAATCAGAGTTGGATCGCCATGTCAGACACGAGTGATATATTCCTTATCATTTGCTTTTAGAATAGGTATTTCTCTGTCGATCAATTCAAAAAAATGACACCCTTTGAGTCGTATTCATTGTGAAAGCTTGAGGGTGTTCAGCGTGAGAGTCACGATTCGCATGCGGGTGAATGCTCATGGCCCACAGATGCACCATATTTCTTCTATGCTATGAAGTTTGACAAGTTCGACAATCTTTCCAGGAAAGCTCGTAAAGTCATCTCACTGAGCTATGATCATCTCCTCTTTGCAGAGAGCTCCTTCGAGGATGAAGATCGAAATATTGGGTGAAACAGGATTGACGAACAGTATCATGGGGTATTGAGGAGTAAAAATAGGGAAGTCAGAGCCTTGATATATCACAGTCATTAACTTCAACGATATGAGAGGGCTTCAAGGATATGAGGAACTTCGACCGATCTCGATAATGCTATATCAGCTATAGTCCGAGCCACACGAAGGATTCGGTAGTAGACACGTGTCGATAGATGAAGTCTCTCTGTCGAAGATATGGCGATCTTTCGAGCTTCTTCTGATATATTGGCGAAAGTGTCGATATCGACATTCGACATTTCAGCATTTCTATGGATTTTGGTTCCTGTGAATCGCTCTTTCTGCGTGAGTCGTGCTACCTCGACGATATGTATGATCTCTCTTGTTGTCATCTGGTTTTTCTTATTTTCGAGTTCACCGATTTTCACACGAGGCACCTGGATGAATATATCCATACGATCGAGGATCGGGCCAGACAGACGAGATCGATACCGCTCGATCGCCATAGGACTGCAGGTACAGGATTTCTCGGAATCACCCATATATCCACATGGACAAGGGTTCATGGCTCATACGAGAGAGAATCGGCATGGATATCTGCAGCTCATATTTACCCGATTGATCGTGATCTCACCATCTTCGAGCGGCTGTCTCAGGGTCTCTAAGAGGGATTTATCGAATTCGAGGAATTCATCAAGAAAGAGGACTCACTTATGTGCAAGAGAGATCTCCCCTGGTCTTGCATCTCTTCCTCATCAGATGATCGAAGCTTCACTCGCAGTATGGTGGATGATGCGAAATGGTCGCTCTGTAATCATCGGAATATCTCTTGTGAGGAGCCCAGCTACGGAGTATATTTTCGAGAGTTCTATCTGCTCCTCGATCTCCATAGTAGGGAGTATCCCAGCGAGAGCTTTTGCGAGCATGGTCTTTCCACTTCCGGGAGGTCACTGCATGATGATATTATGCCCTCATGCTGCTGATATGATGAGTGCTCTTTTTGCTTGTTCTTGTCCATGGATCGATGAAAAGTCGATCGTCATAGTCGAGCGGGGAATGGTCGATATATCGAGCTTCACACTTTTTTCGAGGAGCTTCACACCTGTGAGCATATCGACTACATCTTTTAGGGTTTTTACAGCGATGACATCGATATCTGGTATGACAGAAGCTTCAGGGACATTTGCTTCAGGAAGGAATATATACTTATAACCCAGTTCACGTGCGAGTATCGTGGCAGGTAGGGCTCACTGGATCGATCTCACGAGCCCGTCGAGGGCTAGCTCCCCAAGAAAGAGAGATGATGCTATGATGGCTTCGTCGAAGTCATACTCTTTTCAAAGTATCCCGAGGGCTATAGGAAGGTCATATATAGGTCATTTTTTTTTGAGGTCTGCTGGGGCGAGATTTACCGTGATACGAGCCCCTCCAGGAAAGGGAAATCCAGAGTTTTTGAGAGCACTTCGTACTCGTTCACGACTTTCCTGTACCGCAGTATCCCCGAGTCATACGATCGTAAAGTTACCCATACCAGTCACGATATCCACCTCTACTTCTACGAGATTTCCACTGATACCAGCAAGAGAAGATGAGAAGAGTTTTTGCATATGTATGATTGAGTGAGGAGATCGATATTTTATACGAAACTTTATATTTATAAAAATCATGGGTCTAGACTAGCAAATTTTTAAAAACTACCCGTTTTGCCAGTTCAAAGTTTCTATAATTGTACCGAAATTCACATTCTTTCAAGTGCAAGTGAAA